>NZ_JBWKXD010000025.1:0-600 GCF_059422625.1 Acinetobacter sp. GW821-FHT01C12 | reverse complement strand
CTTGATTCTTATATTCCAGAACCAGAACGTGCTATCGATAAAGCATTCTTGATGCCAATCGAAGATGTATTCTCTATTTCTGGTCGTGGTACAGTGGTAACAGGTCGTGTAGAATCTGGTATCGTTAAAGTCGGCGAAGAAGTTGAAATCGTTGGTATCAAAGATACAGTTAAAACAACTGTAACTGGCGTAGAAATGTTCCGTAAACTTCTTGACGAAGGTCGTGCGGGCGAGAACTGTGGTGTTCTTTTACGTGGTACTAAGCGTGAAGACGTACAACGTGGTCAAGTACTTGCTAAACCAGGTACAATCAAGCCGCACACTAAATTCGACGCAGAAGTATATGTACTTTCTAAAGAAGAAGGTGGTCGTCATACTCCGTTCCTTAACGGTTACCGTCCACAGTTCTACTTCCGTACAACTGACGTAACTGGCGCAATCCAATTACAAGACGGCGTTGAAATGGTTATGCCAGGTGACAACGTTGAAATGTCAGTAGAACTAATTCACCCAATCGCAATGGACCCAGGTCTACGTTTTGCGATCCGTGAAGGTGGTCGTACAGTTGGTGCTGGTGTAGTTGCTAAAGTAACTGCATAA
>NZ_JBWKXD010000024.1:446-765 GCF_059422625.1 Acinetobacter sp. GW821-FHT01C12 | reverse complement strand
AGTGTATCAACCACCTATAACGGTAAAGGTCAAACAGCTGCTGGCTTTACTGCAACTGGTTTGGTCAATGGCGAAACCGAATCGGTATTGTCAGGTGTCAGTGCAACGGTGACTGCTAAAGATGCAGGTCAATACACCAATAGTGCAACAGGTCTAGACAAAAACTATGAGTTAAGTTTTGTTGATGGCTCATTGGATATTGCTAAAGCCAAAGCTACAGTAACTGCCAATAGTGTATCAACCACCTATAACGGTAAAGATCAAACAGTTGGGGGCTTTACTGCGACAGGTTTGGTCAATGGTGAAACTGAATCAGTAC
>NZ_JBWKXD010000024.1:0-354 GCF_059422625.1 Acinetobacter sp. GW821-FHT01C12 | reverse complement strand
GTCAGTACTCTCAGGTGTCAGTGCAACGGTGACTGCTAAAGATGCAGGCAAATATGTTAACACCGCAACAGGTCTAGATAAGAATTATGATTTAAGCTTTGTTGATGGGGCTTTAGATATCGCCAAAGCCAAAGCTACAGTAACTGCCAATAGTGTATCAACCACCTATAACGGTAAAGATCAAACAGTTGGGGGCTTTACTGCGACAGGTTTGGTCAATGGTGAAACTGAATCAGTACTCTCAGGTGTCAGTGCAACGGTGACTGCTAAAGATGCAGGCAAATATGTTAACACCGCAACAGGTCTAGACAAGAACTACGAGCTAAGCTTTGTGGATGGTTCATTAGATATCGC
>NZ_JBWKXD010000023.1:0-851 GCF_059422625.1 Acinetobacter sp. GW821-FHT01C12 | reverse complement strand
GATAAAGTGACTGTTGGTACTGTGGTGGTTGATAAAACGACTGGGATCAATGCGGGTGGTAAAAAGATTACCAATGTAGCAGCAGGTGATATCAGTTCAGCAGCATCAACAGATGCTGTGAATGGTGGTCAATTATTTACAACGAATCAGAACGTTGCGAAAAACACATCAGACATTAGTACGTTAAATACCACTGTTACCAATCAAGGTAATCAAATCACGACCAATACGTCAAATATCGCAACCAATACATCTGATATCAGCACCTTAAAAGGTGGCTTTAATTTACAAACCAACGGTAAGAATAGTGGTGCGATTAAAGCGGGTGACACGGTTGATATTGGTGTAGCAACGCCAGCGGATACTAACCTTACAGCAACCAAGACAGGTAACAATGTCGCATTTGCTTTAAGCAAAGACTTGAATTTAACCAGCGTTACTACAGGTAATACAGTGATTAACAACGCTGGTGTAACCGCGGATAAAGTGACTGTTGGTACTGTGGTGGTTGATAAAACGACTGGGATCAATGCGGGTGGTAAAAAGATTACCAATGTAGCGGCAGGTGATATCAGTACAGCAGCATCAACAGATGCTGTGAATGGTGGTCAATTATTTACAACGAATCAAAATGTAAGTAATTTGACGACAACTGTTACGAATCAAGGTAATCAAATCACGACCAATACGTCAAATATCGCAACTAATACATCTGATATCAGCACCTTAAAAGGTGGCTTTAATTTACAAACCAACGGTAAGAATAGTGGTGCGATTAAAGCGGGTGACACGGTTGATATTGGTGTAGCAACGCCAGCGGATACTAACCTTACAGCAACCAAGACAGGTAA
>NZ_JBWKXD010000022.1:0-5467 GCF_059422625.1 Acinetobacter sp. GW821-FHT01C12 | reverse complement strand
TTTTCATGTCTGTAATATTTGTACCATATTTCCTTTAATAACTACAAAGAACTCTGACTTATTACCTTTCATCAATTTAAATCAGCTATTATTTCTTACAATCAATCACTACTCTCTGTTGATTCTCCATGCCTAAATTCACCGTAGCCGAGTTATCTAAAAAATATGGTATCGCAAGAACTTCCATTTACGACCGCATGAAGAATGGGAGCATTAGCTATGAGATTGATGACAAGAATAGGAAGGTAATAGATTTAAGCGAAATGCAAAGGGTGTACGGTACGCCTGACAGTAAGCCTACAAGCAAGGCTGACAGTACAGAAACTGACAGCACTACAATCGAATTGTACAAGCAATTAATTGAAGAACTTAGACAAGACAAACAAGATGCAAAAACTCGTGAAGATCGTATGTATAAAGAGATTGAAGCATTAAAAGACAAGATTGATAACTTAACTTTAGCTTTGGGATATACACCTTTAAATAATCAGCCTGACAATGAGCCTGACAACATAAATGAACAGAACCGTACAAAACAAGACTTACAAGAAAATGTACAACCTGAAACGAGTATTCAGATAAAAGATAATTCTTCCTTAATCAACCGTTTTGAAAGAAGTATCAAAGCATTCTTTAGAGAATAAATTAAATGAGTATAAAGCGATTTAGATTAACCTATCTTTAATCTTTAAAGCTCTAAGTTAAATCTAAATCACTATTTTATATGGTATTAGTTACTTTGCAGTACTTGCTGGCATATCAGCCTTAGCTTCAACATTTTCTATAGGTGTAGAATTTAGACCGTAATCTACCTTGTTTGTAATAAATAGATTTCTAGCGATTTCAGTCTTAGTATCTTCAAAATTCTGATTCATCACTTTTTCAATACTTGCTTTTAATAACAAATCCTTAGATAACGGATAGGTTTCTTCTTTAATAGTAAAAATATAAGGCATATTCATAAAGTTAGAACTTGAATACGTAATATACGTTTTTATTCTCAATTTGATATTGTCATCAATAGGAGCTACTTTTTCATAAGTCAATTTTTTACCATCTTCAATGATATTCCATTTATCAACAATATCTATAAGTGCAAGATTTACAGGTTTAGATTTCTCATAAAAACTAGCACTATCAACAATTTTTTCATAACCTGTTCCACTACCATTAAGACCTAATAACGTAATATCCACCATAACCTTTTCAGAGAAAACTTTTCCTAAATCTACAGGTCCATAATTTGATTCTAATAACGTTTTTGGTTCATGCTTTAAATAAAATGAAGCACCTAAAACTGAAATTAAAATTGAGAAACATAATGCTATTGTCTGCCAAGTTTTCACTTACTACCCTCTAAAGTAATTCACTAATAAATTTACGATTTTTTCTAATTTAACAGAATGTTATAAATTATATTCTATAACTAACTTTTCATAGCTCTTTGCACTGTACTTAGTGAGATTCCTAATTCATTGGCTGTTTGACGATAACTGTTACCCTGTGCAATCTTATCTCTAATTTCATCATCATTAATTTTCTTAGGCTTGCCCTTGTACTTACCCTCTGCTTTAGCAATTGCAATACCTTCTCGCTGACGTTCAAGCATCAGGTCACGCTCAAACTGACTGAATGCTGACAACATCGTGAACATAAGGTTGTTCATTGGATTACTTTCATCAGGGGAAAATGTCATCTTATTCTTATCAAAAATAACCGTCACACCTTTAGCTTTTAAGGTATCCATTAGCTGGATCAGGTCTGCTGTATTTCTTCCAAGTCTATCTAAGCTATGCACATGTAACTCATCACCATCACGGACATAATCCAACATAGCCAATAGTTCAGGTCTGTTTGTATCCTTACCGCTTACCTTATCTTCAAATACTTTATCGAATGTCATCCCATCTAATTGTCGAGCTGTATTCTGATCTGCTGTACTCACTCGTTTGTATGCTACCTTTGCCATAAACTGTATTCTTTTAAATCTAAGATATTTAAATCATATTGTATTCATAAATTAAAATCAACCCAAAAGAATACAAAATTAAGCAAATTTATGTATTCATCGAATGTATTCATTAGGGCATACTTAATTGAATGGTTAGTCCTTAAAAAAGATTGCCCATATAATTATTAAAATAAATAAGATAAGAGCTGGCATAACTACATATTTCAGACTAATAGAGTTAATATATATACTACAATTTATTGATATCTATATAAAAGGAATAAACATGAATACATTTGAAGATTTTGTGAATGATGTTAGATCATTAAAAAAAGGTACTGAAAAAAACTATCCAATGATGCTTAAAGACTACCCACTTTTGCATTGGTTCAATGACCCAATAGCAGGAAAAGAAGTTCAAGGTTTAGCAGTAGTAATTAGACAATCTAAAGTAGCTTTCACTATAAAACGCTTATAAATTAGAAAATAGTCATGCATTTTTTTTCTAAAAAGCTCACTGTCTAGCGAGCCTTTTAGAAATGTGTACGTGCATGAAATTAAATTGAGTGGGTAATCCTACACATTCATTTGCATACAGCTATAAGGGTAACTCTATTACCGTAGTTGGCTTCCCTAATGAGCTTAATCAAATCATCTCTTCTTATACGTGCAGCTCTATTCTGTTTGAATTGTTCTTTCTTAATCACAAGGCGTAAAAAAACCGCCTACACCTGCAAGCGGTTCTATTTTTATTAGCTTATGAATACATTGACGATCTGCAACATATCAGCAACAAAGCTGACAAGTTGCACGAACAAGTGAAAATAGTTCACTTTTATGCCCCTCTTAAATAGAGGGCATCACTGAGGCAACGTGTAAGTCAGCAATAAATACTGCGTCACAATTTGCCGTTTAGCAATTTGTGTAAATACACATTTATTGCTATCACTAATGCGATAGAGTAACCTTTAAGGTGAATCAAAAAGCAATAATGTCAGTAATGCCATTGTTGATATTTAACTACTCCACTCGAAATTTTCGACGAGGACGAGTGAGAGTGGTTGCTTTTATTTCTTGATAATAACTTGCCCTGATTTAATAACCAAACGTTATGCCCATATTTTGCGACCAATTGTGTCGCACAATATTCTTTTCATTACTTAATGATGTTTTCTACATGAATGAAACACTACAACTACCTTATAGATTTAATTTTATTCGCGTACAGACAATAAAAAAGCACCTTTAAAGGGCTTCAATTGGTCTTAGCTTTGCTTTGTTTATTATTGTGTATCTCTTTTTTCCACCTAGAAAACTTAGGTCATGTAATTTCTGATTTTTTAATGCTGAACATGTAGATTTAATCTTTTTATCTGTCACTTTCCTACTCAAAATATTCAAAGGGAAATCAGAATAATATTGGGCATCATCCAGACCATGTATTTCATTACTAGAATATATGGTGATGTAAAACTGCTGAAATGACTTTTTAGATGAATGATTTTTATGTAAATGTTTTCTAATCACATACATGATTGCTACATCTTCATTCCCTTTCTTTTTTCTCAGGTAATCTCTAAATTTCTTATCATCAAATTTAAGAAGCCAATTCTTAGCAACATCTTTAGCTTCCTCAACATCTAAATCATTTACATCTACAAATATTGAATATTGATACAACCAATCATAGTTGGTTAGATAATTAACTATATGTCTTACTGTTTTATCCTCACTATTCTCCATCATCCCTCCTCTAAAATTATGACTGATTCTTTAAGATAATTACTTAAGATTATACATCCTATACTTACACTTATTTTCCCCTAATATAGCTACTATTTAATTAGAATAAAAATAATCTAAAAGCCTTTATCTAAAAGAGTTTTAAGAAGTTATTTCATTAAAATATGAAGAGGGGTAATTTACAAATCATTATCCGTATTAGTGCGGTAAAGATCAAGATGAATATTCTCATAAATTTTATTTTTATAGGTATTGTGACTGTCACTACTTAACGGTGAAATCCATCCCCCTTATAAAAGACCGACATGCAAACAGAAATATCTGTATCCCTATTGGTTATCAATCATTCATATTTTTAATTTTGAAAAATATTGAATCAAAACATACCAACATGCTTAACATTTTGAGGTAAACAAGGCATTTAAAGGATAATAAAGTATTGTTATTAAATAACTTAAAGCTATAAAAGACCTAAAAGAAGTAATTTTTATATGTTATTAAATACTTATTATTGGCACATCCATTTAGAACGTAACCTGTTGATATAAATAATTATTAAGAAGTAAAGAGTACAGAAGAATAAACAACAACAAAACAAGCCATAATTACAATCGTTAACATCTCAAAGCAAAAGAGCTATTATCTGATTTAGGCTTATCCAGTCTCATTCTTTCGATGACGATAATAAGTTGCTCTACTAATCCCTAATGCTTCCCAAGGCTTCGTGCTAGCTTCTGAACCATCAAGAGGTAATCGCTTAGATTTCTTACCACCTATAGCCCCTTTACGGCGTTGTCTATCAATAAATTCTTGGTAAGCGTAGCCATCACGCTTCCAACAGTAGCGAGCTATAGATTTTGCAATCCCTTTGATCTCTCCATATTGCATAGGCTCTGTAATGCCCTCATTGAGCTTTTGACAGTGATCTATGACAGTCTGTAGCCATTGGTTATATGTTTTCCCTCTGAACTCTCTTACCGCCGTGTATGCCCAAAAACGTGCTGTATGGAATACATAACAATTCCGACCTAGTCCTATAGCTTCATCTTGCTTAATTGGTTTATTTGCTTCTTTCCAATCAATTTCTAACTTACTAGCAAGCTCATTCAATGAGTATGGCTTATCACGTAGCGTATATGCTCTCCATTGCTCGTGTATCGGGTTTTTTGCTATTAAACCACTGTATCCTACATCAGCATTAAACAAACGCTGTAATCTCTTTAAAACAGCATTAGCATAGATGATTGGCTTTAGTCTACTTGCATCTGTTTTGTAAATTGGTGTTTTGAGAGTAAAGAATATGTGTGATCTGCCATTGTCCTTGTTCTCTATCAAAAGGTTAGGCATTGGTATACCTGTCATTGAATAAAGAATTTCAATCAATGAGGATTCATAGTCTAGGTCTAAGATTAAATAATTTTGATAGAAAGGGTGATTAGGCTGTAAGTACTTGAACTTTACTGCGGTTTCTTTTGGTCGTATCAATAACCCTTGTGAGAGATCATTTGTACAATAAGGCTTTTTAGGTAGTGTCTCTTGAAAGCTATCAAGAGCAAGGCTCAATTGCATTTTTATATAATTCTCTTATTTGCAATTTACACTTGAACCTGTATTATTGGTTTCAGGTTGTATGTAAATGCGATCTAAAGATTCAAGCCTATATTTCTAAACTTTGGCGAGCGAGGAAATATGGGCTTTTTCATGTCTGTAATATTTGTACCATATTTCCTTTAATAACTACAAAGAACTCTGACTTATTACCTTTCATCAATT
>NZ_JBWKXD010000021.1:2303-5542 GCF_059422625.1 Acinetobacter sp. GW821-FHT01C12 | reverse complement strand
TTTAGATTTAAAAGCTGGCGATGACTTACTCTCACATGGGTAACCCCACACTACCATCAGCGCTAAGAGGTTTCACTTCTGAGTTCGGGAAGGGATCAGGTGGTTCACTCTTGCTATTGTCGCCAGCAAACTGTTATGGACTTGTTCGGGTCTTATTTAAATGCCTTACTTCGTACCAAATGAGTTTAACAGAACATTTGAGTTGAATAGTTTAACTAGCTTTACAACTAAATCAAGTATGTTTGATCTTTTATGAATCAAATGATGCTTCGTATACAACTGCTTGGGTGTTGTATAGTCAAGCCTCACGAGCAATTAGTATTGGTCAGCTTCATGCGTCACCGCACTTCCACATCCAACCTATCAACGTCGTAGTCTTCAACGGCTCTTTAGAGGACATAAAGTCCTAGGGAAATCTTATCTTGAGGTAGGCTTCCCGCTTAGATGCTTTCAGCGGTTATCCCTTCCGAACATAGCTACCCGGCGATGCGACTGGCGTCACAACCGGTACACCAGAGGTTCGTCCACTCTGGTCCTCTCGTACTAGGAGCAGATCCTCTCAAATTTCCAACGCCCACGGTAGATAGGGACCGAACTGTCTCACGACGTTCTAAACCCAGCTCGCGTACCTCTTTAAATGGCGAACAGCCATACCCTTGGGACCTGCTTCAGCCCCAGGATGAGATGAGCCGACATCGAGGTGCCAAACACCGCCGTCGATATGAACTCTTGGGCGGTATCAGCCTGTTATCCCCAGAGTACCTTTTATCCGTTGAGCGATGGCCCTTCCATACAGAACCACCGGATCACTAAGACCTACTTTCGTACCTGCTCGACTTGTGGGTCTCGCAGTTAAGCGCGCTTTTGCCTTTATACTCTACGCGTGATTTCCGACCACGCTGAGCGCACCTTCGTACTCCTCCGTTACTCTTTAGGAGGAGACCGCCCCAGTCAAACTACCCACCAGACATGGTCCTCGTCCCGGATAACGGGACAGAGTTAGAACCTCAATATTACCAGGGTGGTATTTCAAGGATGGCTCCATAGCAACTGGCGTCACTACTTCAAAGCCTCCCACCTATCCTACACAAGTAAGATCAAAGTTCAATGTCAAGCTGCAGTAAAGGTTCACGGGGTCTTTCCGTCTAGCCGCGGGTACACCGCATCTTCACGGCGATTTCGATTTCACTGAGCCTCTGCTGGAGACAGCGCCCCCATCATTATGCCATTCGTGCAGGTCGGAACTTACCCGACAAGGAATTTCGCTACCTTAGGACCGTTATAGTTACGGCCGCCGTTTACTGGGGCTTCGATCAAGAGCTTCGCTTACGCTAACCCCATCAATTAACCTTCCAGCACCGGGCAGGCATCACACCCTATACGTCCACTTTCGTGTTTGCAGAGTGCTATGTTTTTAATAAACAGTTGCAGGGGCCTGGTTTCTGTGGCTGCCAATAGCTCAAGGAGCAAGTCCTATCACCGTCAGCAGCGTACCTTCTCCCGAAGTTACGGTACCATTTTGCCTAGTTCCTTCAGCAGAGTTCTCTCAAGCGCTTTGGTCTACTCGACCTGACCACCTGTGTCGGTTTAGGGTACGATTCCTGTGTAACTGAAGCTTAGAGACTTTTCCTGGAAGCATAGTATCAGCCACTTCGCTAGTAAACTAGCTTGCTATCAGCTCTCAGCATAGAGCACCCCGGATTTGCCTAAGATGCATGCCTACTGCCTTTCACCTGGACAACCAACGCCAGGCTGACTTAACTTTCTCCGTCCTCTCATCGCATTACACAGAAGTATTGGAATATTAACCAATTTCCCATCGACTACGCCTCTCGGCCTCGCCTTAGGGGTCGACTCACCCAGCCCCGATTAACGTTGGACTGGAACCCTTGGTCTTTCAGCGAACGGGTTTTTCACCCGTTTTGTCGTTACTCACGTCAGCATTCGCACTTCTGATACCTCCAGCATACTTCTCAATACACCTTCATCGGCTTACAGAACGCTCCCCTACCACGTGCACATAGTGCACATCCGCAGCTTCGGCATATAGTTTTAGCCCCGTTACATCTTCCGCGCAGGCCGACTCGACTAGTGAGCTATTACGCTTTCTTTAAAGGGTGGCTGCTTCTAAGCCAACCTCCTAGCTGTCTATGCCTTCCCACATCGTTTCCCACTTAACTATAATTTGGGGGCCTTAGCTGGCGGTCTGGATTGTTTTCCTCTTGACTACGGACGTTAGCACCCGCAGTCTGTCTCCCGGATAGTACTCATAGGTATTCGGAGTTTGCATCGGTTTGGTAAGTCGGGATGACCCCCTAGCCGAAACAGTGCTCTACCCCCTATGGTATTCGTCCGAGGCGCTACCTAAATAGCTTTCGGGGAGAACCAGCTATCACCGAGTTTGATTAGCCTTTCACCCCTATCCACAAGTCATCCCCTGGCTTTTCAACGACAGTGGGTTCGGTCCTCCAGTTAGTGTTACCCAACCTTCAACCTGCTCATGGATAGATCACCCGGTTTCGGGTCTATACCCAGCAACTAAACGCCCTATTAAGACTCGATTTCTCTACGGCTCCCCTATACGGTTAACCTTGCTACTGAATATAAGTCGCTGACCCATTATACAAAAGGTACGCAGTCACCAAACAAGTTGGCTCCCACTGCTTGTATGCATGCGGTTTCAGGATCTATTTCACTCCCCTCACAGGGGTTCTTTTCGCCTTTCCCTCACGGTACTGGTTCACTATCGGTCAGTCAGGAGTATTTAGCCTTGGAGGATGGTCCCCCCATATTCAGACAAGGTTTCACGTGCCTCGCCCTACTCGTCATCATTATATGTGCCCTTTCGTGTACGGGACTATCACCCTCTACGGTAGCACTTCCCAGAGCTTTCCGCTAAAACACATATAACTTAATGGGCTGATCCCCGTTCGCTCGCCGCTACTGAGGGAATCTCAATTGATTTCTTTTCCTAAGGGTACTGAGATGTTTCACTTCCCCTCGTTCGCCTCGCATGACTATGTATTCATCATGCGATACCTACCTTATGGTAAGTGGGTTTCCCCATTCAGAAATCTCCGGATCACAGGATATTTGCCGCCTCCCCGAAGCTTATCGCAGGCTATTACGTCTTTCATCGCCTCTGACTGCCAAGGCATCCACCACATGCACTTAATTACTTGACTATACAACCCCAAACAGTCGTTAATCCCTACAAGGAGGATCAACAATGTGGACTC
>NZ_JBWKXD010000021.1:0-2206 GCF_059422625.1 Acinetobacter sp. GW821-FHT01C12 | reverse complement strand
CTATACAGCTTCAATTTAATTCATATACCAAAACGCTTGATTCAGTTTTATCGCTAGTGCTCATTTCATTCAACATTAACAATTACTTGCTAACATCAACTAAAACGAGTTTAAACAATTATTTCAACTCAAATATATTCTGTTAATGATTCACTACCGCCTCGTCAGCGAGTAGTTAACTGTGATAAATCACAGAACTTAATAAGCTATCGGCTTACTAAGTTCTGTAATCACTTAGTCTTTAATTAGTGGTGGAGACTAACGGAGTCGAACCGTTGACCTCCTGCGTGCAAAGCAGGCGCTCTACCAACTAAGCTAAGTCCCCAGCTTAAGATCTTAATATATCTGCTCTTCTGTGTTCAGTAGACTTGGTGGGTCTGACAAGACTTGAACTTGTGACCCCACGCTTATCAAGCGTGTGCTCTAACCAACTGAGCTACAGACCCTCAGATACATCAATGAAGAACAACTTGTTGTGGATTCTTACCAATCGTCAATCTTTCGTTAAGGAGGTGATCCAGCCGCAGGTTCCCCTACGGCTACCTTGTTACGACTTCACCCCAGTCATCGGCCACACCGTGGTAAGCGTCCTCCTTACGGTTAGACTACCTACTTCTGGTGCAACAAACTCCCATGGTGTGACGGGCGGTGTGTACAAGGCCCGGGAACGTATTCACCGCGGCATTCTGATCCGCGATTACTAGCGATTCCGACTTCATGGAGTCGAGTTGCAGACTCCAATCCGGACTACGATCGGCTTTTTGAGATTAGCATCCTATCGCTAGGTAGCAACCCTTTGTACCGACCATTGTAGCACGTGTGTAGCCCTGGTCGTAAGGGCCATGATGACTTGACGTCGTCCCCGCCTTCCTCCAGTTTGTCACTGGCAGTATCCTTAAAGTTCCCACCCGAAGTGCTGGCAAATAAGGAAAAGGGTTGCGCTCGTTGCGGGACTTAACCCAACATCTCACGACACGAGCTGACGACAGCCATGCAGCACCTGTATGTAAGTTCCCGAAGGCACCAATCCATCTCTGGAAAGTTCTTACTATGTCAAGACCAGGTAAGGTTCTTCGCGTTGCATCGAATTAAACCACATGCTCCACCGCTTGTGCGGGCCCCCGTCAATTCATTTGAGTTTTAGTCTTGCGACCGTACTCCCCAGGCGGTCTACTTATCGCGTTAGCTGCGCCACTAAAGCCTCAAAGGCCCCAACGGCTAGTAGACATCGTTTACGGCATGGACTACCAGGGTATCTAATCCTGTTTGCTCCCCATGCTTTCGTACCTCAGCGTCAGTATTAGGCCAGATGGCTGCCTTCGCCATCGGTATTCCTCCAGATCTCTACGCATTTCACCGCTACACCTGGAATTCTACCATCCTCTCCCATACTCTAGCTTCCCAGTATCGAATGCAATTCCCAAGTTAAGCTCGGGGATTTCACATCCGACTTAAAAAGCCGCCTACGCACGCTTTACGCCCAGTAAATCCGATTAACGCTCGCACCCTCTGTATTACCGCGGCTGCTGGCACAGAGTTAGCCGGTGCTTATTCTGCGAGTAACGTCCACTCATCTTGGGTATTAACCAAGAGAGCCTCCTCCTCGCTTAAAGTGCTTTACAACCATAAGGCCTTCTTCACACACGCGGCATGGCTGGATCAGGGTTCCCCCCATTGTCCAATATTCCCCACTGCTGCCTCCCGTAGGAGTCTGGGCCGTGTCTCAGTCCCAGTGTGGCGGATCATCCTCTCAGACCCGCTACAGATCGTCGCCTTGGTAGGCCTTTACCCCACCAACTAGCTAATCCGACTTAGGCTCATCTATTAACGCAAGGTCACAAGTGATCCCCTGCTTTCCCCCGTAGGGCGTATGCGGTATTAGCATCCCTTTCGAGATGTTGTCCCCCATTAATAGGCAGATTCCTAAGTATTACTCACCCGTCCGCCGCTAGGTCAGTTACCGAAGCAACCTCCCCCGCTCGACTTGCATGTGTTAAGCCTGCCGCCAGCGTTCAATCTGAGCCATGATCAAACTCTTCAGTTAAAAATCATTAGTGACTTAAGGTCACAATTCTGGCTCATCAATGTACTGACAAATTCTCTCAAATAAACTTCGAGTAATTTAAACCAATCAATCAATGATAATATTTCGATCAATCAATCAGTAAAAATCCACACAAGTTGTTCTTCATATTCTCTTAATGAT
>NZ_JBWKXD010000020.1:0-7714 GCF_059422625.1 Acinetobacter sp. GW821-FHT01C12 | reverse complement strand
GGTGCGCTCAGAGAGATTCGAACTCCCGACCCCTTAGTTCGTAGCCAAGTGCTCTATCCAGCTGAGCTATGAGCGCGACGTCTTGATGGGACGCATTATACGCCTTTTCATTTTTTTGTTAAGGATTATTTCAATAGTTAAACACCAAGTGTTTAGTATTTGGGCTATTTATCTTTAAATCGACAAAAAACCTAGGATTTATGCATTTATTCACTGCTTGCATGCTGTTTCATTTGAAATTGAATTAAATATTTTTCAGTAAGCAACCAAAATAAATAGCCAACTACACTCAATAATATTCCAGCCGTACACACGGCATACCATCCCCAATGACCATAGAGTGTTGTTGCCAGTAATGATCCCACAGCACTGCCCAATGCATAAAACAACATATAAGCACCGACCAATCGCCCATGTAATCGAATATCCGCTTGGAAGATCAGACTTTGATTAATCACATGAACTGATTGAATAGCCACATCCAATAAAATAATCGCTAAAATAAAAATCCAAATTGAAAAATATAAGCTGGTTAAAATGAGCCAAGCTCCGATCAGTAATAGAAACGCATATTGTGTAACACGCTGCGCATAGCCTCGATCAGCCAACCCACCAACACGGATTGCCATAACCGCACCAATAGCACCAATGATGCCTAAAAAACCAATCAAGCTATGTGAATATTCAAAAGGCTGAACAGATAAAGGAAATACCAGAGCATTCCAAAACAGATTTAAATTGACGAAAATGATGAAAGCAAGTACGCCTCTAATCTGTAACACTCTATTTTTAAACAATTGTTCAAACAATGAAAAGATTATCTGGGAATAAGTGAATTGCTGAGTAGGATCTTTTTCGATGCGGATAACAGCTAAGTATTTCCATAAAAACACACTGATCATACTCATACATAATACTGAGAATATATATACCCCTTGCCATCCAAACCAATCGGCTAAACTACCAGACAGTACCCGAGATAAAAGTATACCAATCAACACACCTGCTTGGACTGTACCCACGATTTTGCCGCGTTCATCAGCAGTTGCCAAAACCGATGCATAAACTATTAAGCCTTGGGTCATCGCTGTGCCCAACATGCCCACAATCAGCATACTCAATAACAACGTGAAAATATGATCTGAAAAAACCAACGAGATTAAAGCGAGGCATAAAATGATGGACTGAAACAACATCAAAGATTTGCGTGGTAATAAATCGCCTAAAGGCACAATAAAAATTAATGCAATGATTGATCCCACTTGAGTCAATGAAACAACTAACCCCACCCACGAATAATCTAATTTAAAATCTTGGGCAATCAAATCCAGCAATGGCTGTGCATAATAAACATTTGCAACACTCAATCCAGCAGCACACGCCAACAGCATCACCAAGGCTGGAGAAAGATGGGTTTGCTGTTGCTCTCTTGTTTTATTGCGCTGATGATAATTTGTTTTGTTCATTTTGCACCAATCTGGTTTTAATTTGCAACCAGATTAAATTACGCAATCTTGTTTTAAATTGCAACTAGATTTATAGTCTATTTTTAAGATGAAAGATGGAACAGCTGATGAATCAAGACAGATATGAAGCTTGCCCAGTTGCACGGTCAGTGCAACTGATTGGAGATCGTTGGGCTTTATTGATCATTCGCGAAGCTTTTGATGGAGTAAAACGATTTAGTGATTTTCAAAAAAATTTAAATGTCGCCAAAAATATTTTATCTGATCGTTTGGCTAAACTTATTGATGCTCAAATTCTAAAGAACCAACCTGCTTCTAATGGCTCAGCCTATTTGGAATATGTGCTCACTGAACAAGGTTATGCACTGTTCCCGATCATCGTGGCATTACGTCAATGGGGTGAGCAATTTTTATTTGCTGAGGATCAACCACATTCTATTTTACTCGAGAAAAATACAGGTGATGAATTGGCACTTATGCAACCTATGACAAAAAAAGGAAAACATCTACTTGCACAAGAGACCTTTGTGAAAAAGATCAATTAAATGCAAATTATGTTTTCCCAGTTAAAGTCGATGATATTTTTTAAAGAGCAAACTTAAGTTTTAAGGGTTTTACTCAACCAATAAATCTTTTGGATTAATGCTATCACCGTAGACAGGTTTTAACGTCTTTTCATAGGCTTGCTGGATAACCCCTGCTTTAGATAATTTTTCTAAGTCTTGATTCAACCAATCCAATAATTCTTTATCGCCTTTTTTGACTGCAGGTGCAATTAAATCATGCTGACCTAAGCTGGTAATACCCACGGTATAATTTGGGTTCTCTTTTGCCCAAGCCAGTACCAATAAATTGTCATGTGCCAAAGCCACACCACGTCCATCTTTCAGCGCATCAAAGGTCTCTGTATTCTGCTCGTACTTTTGTAATTTAATTTCAGGATGTGATTTGCTAAAGAATGAGTCTGCTGTCGTGCCTTTATTGACCAATAAAGTCTGGTCTTTAAGCTGTGCAATATCTGTAATCGGCTTAGCTTTAGGTGATACAACGCCCAAAGAAACCTTTAAATAAGGCTTGGCAAAATCAACAACTTCCTTGCGTTCAGGTGTCACGGTGAAATTAGCAAAAATAATATCCACCTTATTGGCTTTAAGGTACTCCACACGATTGGCAGCTTCCGTTAAAACAAATTGAACTTTGTTTTCATCTCCCAATAGGTCTTTGGCAACATGCTTGGCAATTTCCACATCAAACCCCTGGTTTTTACCTTGTGCATCCAAGTAACCAAAAGGCGGTTTATCACTAAACACCCCGATACGAACCACACCATTTTTCTTAATTTGCTCAATACTTGAGCTGGTTTTTTCAGGTTCAGCAGCTTTTTCAGTTGTTGACGCGTTTTTATTACACGCCGCTAACCCTAAGCTAAGCACTGAGGCCGCAAGTAGATGAGTCAGCTGTTTTATTGATATATTCATTTAATTTTCCTCTGATCTATTTTCATATTTAAACAATGATTTCTTTTCGTATTTAAACGCTTTGATGCAATTTTTATTTCGGTGTCACATCCAAAAAGACTTGAGCATCCACAGTTCCACCGTAAACAGGCTTTAAGGTCTGATCATAAATCTTCTGAATTTCACCTGTTTTTTGTAAGCTTGAAATTTCAGTATTGAGCCAATTTAGAAGTTGGCTATTGCCCTTTTTCACTGCAGGTGCAATAAAGTCTTGATTACCAATTTGTTGAATTCCCGCCGTAAATGTTGGATTCTCAGCTGCCCATGCCAAGGCATAAGTACTGTCTTGAGAAATTGCATCACCACGACCATCTTTCAATGCATTAAAGGCATCAGTATTTTGTTCAAACTTTAATAAATTAATTTTTGGGTAATTCTTAGTGAAATAAATATCTGATGTCGAGCCTTTATTGACGATCAAGGTTTTGCCTTCAAGCTGCTGAATATCTGTAATCGTATTGGCTTTAGGCGATACGATGCCTAAAGCAGCCTTTAAATACGGTTGAGCAAAATCAACCACTTGTTTACGTTCAGGAGTGACTGAAAAGCTGGCAAATACCGCATCTGCTTTACCCGATTTTAAAAACTCCACTCGGTTAGCAGCCTCAGTCACCACAAATTCAACTTTATTTTCATCCCCAAGCAAATCTTTGGTCACTCTTTTTGCTAAAGCGATATCAAAACCTTGTGGTTTACCTGCACTGTCCACATAACCAAATGGTGGATTATCTGCAAAAACAGCCACACGAAACACGCCCTGCTTTTTAATCTGATCTAAAGATTGATCATTCTGGGCATTTTTCTCCGCTGATGCATTTGGTTCAGTTGACTGACTACATGCGCTCAATATTCCCATACATAAGGCCACACTCAATGTTCGAACAACGTTGGAAATATTAAAAAAATTCGATGGTTGAGTTAAATAAGATAAAGCCATACATCCTCATTTTTATAGATCATTATATGTTGCTATTAGGGTGAATATTGATGTCTAAATTACTGTTAGTAATTCAACATATTTAAAAAGGCTTTTGCCCGTTCAGTCTGTGGATGCTCAAAAAATTGTTCAGGTGTGGCTTGCTCAATAATTTTGCCTTTATCCATAAAAATAATTCGGTCTGCGACTTTTCTGGCAAAAGACATTTCATGAGTCACGATCAACATGGTCATTCCTTCATGTGCAAGTTTTAAAACCACATCTAATACTTCACGGACCATTTCAGGGTCTAAAGCAGCGGTGATTTCATCTAGCAGAATCACTTGAGGCTGCATCACCAATGAACGCACAATTGCGATACGTTGCTTTTGCCCACCCGATAACTGTCGCGGATAATCTCGCTTACGATCGTATAAACCGACACGTTTCAATAATTCGTCTGCGACTTTCTCAGCTTCAGCTCTTGTTCGTTTTTGAACTTTTAAAGGGCCTAATAAAATGTTATCAATCACATTCATATGCCCAAAAAGTTCATAGTTTTGAAACACCATGCCAATTTTTTGACGTACATCCACCCACGCTAAATCTTTGCCCAATACACCTGAGCCAGCTAAATTGATTGTGCCACCCTGAATTTTTTCCAAGCCATTGATACAACGTAACAATGTGCTTTTCCCACATCCCGATGGACCAAGGATCACCACGACTTCACCCTGTTTTACGTCCAAATCTATGCCTTGTAAAATATGACTTTCTGCAAATGATTTCTGTAAATGTTGTATAGATAACAAAGTCATGATTACTCCCAAACTTTTTCTAAATGCGTCGCTAAACGGGATAAGGGATAGCAAATGATGAAATATAAAATAAAGATCAAACCATAAATCCAAAGAGATGCATTCGGAACAATTAACAGCGAATTTTCAATAATTTGCTGTCCAACTTTAATCACTTCGACCACACCAATCAGCACTGCCAAGGAGCTGGTTTTAATCATACGCGTGAATAAATTGATTGCGCCCGGTGTGACTCTTTTTAAACTCTGCGGGAAAATCACATAGCCCAAAGTTTGGATAGGACTCAGGCCAAGTGCATGTGCAGAATCGCGTTGATGTTGATCTATCGATGTGATGGCAGCACGGACTAAATCGCCCATTTCAGCAGTCCCCCACAATACAAAAACCACAATACATACCAGTACCGCTGAGAGCTGCCAGTTAAACCATGTTGCAAAGCCAAAATAGAAAACAAACAATAAAACCAGAATTGGAATAATCCGAATCGCTTCTAAATACAGTCGACACAAACTTTTAATCAGTAAATTTTTCGACGTCATAATGACACCGAAAATCGTACCAAAAATTGCTGAAAAAAATACTGATATAAAGGCAATTTTTGCAGTAACCCACAGCCCTTCCAGTAATCGTGCAAGGTGGCTAGGTTGAAACAAATAATCAAATTCCATGGCTCACCTTCCGACTGCGGTATTCCAGATAACTGGTGAGAATAGACACAGGCAATAAAATAATCAGATAAGACATGATCAAGAGAAACAATGCTTCTGTGGTTTTATAATCCATACCAATTAAGTCTTTGGTGACAAACAATAGTTCCACCACTGCGATGGCACTCACCACAGAACTTTCTTTAATCAGAAATAAACAATTTGCACCAATTGCAGGAATTGAAATTGCTAGAGCTTGAGGGAAGATCACATATTGAAAAACTTGCAGTGGATTCAGTCCAATACTTTCACCCGAATCAATTTGCCCTTTGGCCACAGCTTGTAAACCCGCACGAAAGGCTTCAGCCATATAGCTTCCACCTAGAAAAGTTAGACCAATGACCCCACAGCTAAATCCATCAATTTTAATCCCCAGTTTTGGTAAACCGTAATAGAGAAAAAATAACTGAATCAATAAGGGCGTATTGCGTGATAATTCAATGTAAATTTTGGCAATTTTGTCAAAGACCCGTACCCGATAGGTAATGAGAATACTGCAAATTAAACCAACCAATATTGCGAGAATAATACTGATGACTGAGATTTTGAGTGTGGTCACCATTGCCGAAGCAAACTGTGGCATCACACTGTAGATATATTGCCAATTCAAAGAAATCGTCCAAAATAATTATTTTATTGTTACGCTCTAAAGCAGAAAAAATGATTTGGAACTATCTTACAGTGAGAATTTTTTCTAAATAAATATGATTATCAGATAAGCTTTTCTATAAAAATAATGCTGGATAATGCTTACTTTTTGCGATGAAAAAATAAGCGAAGTTAAAATTGAACAATCATCGACCCGAAGCAATTATTCGGCATTCACCACGTCTAACAATTCCATACATTCAGCACAGAAGATGACAGATTCATTTTCTAAACTTTGGATTTGCAGTTCGTAGACAAAACCTGTCAGCGTGCGATTACAGCCATCACACTGTTGCAGGTTGAAATGACAAATAAAATCAACATGCTGGTAAATATAATATCCATCTGTATATTTCTTCATGTTCTTCTTTCTAAAGCTTCGGTTATTTTATTATTTTAAAGTTTTTAGCTCTAGAATAGATGTTGCAATCCTTACTCTGCGACAAGAATAGACGTGCAAAAAATAATAAAATTCATTTTATTTAAATTCCACATCAATCAATCCTGTACTATTATTTCATAAATATTCCTATAAAAATTCAGATGATAAAAGGAAACAATGGGACATTACTCAACGCTTTGGATTTCATCCGATCTCGATAGAACTATGGGTGAAATGGATGAAAATGAAACCTATCAAGAAGTTAAATACTCTATTCCATTATTTTGGTTGGCCTTATTTAAAGTTGAAGACATTACCACTCTTCAAGATGAAGATGGCTTAAGCTATTACGTCTTTCGGGCAACGATCTTAAAAAGCTGTGAAACGTTTAAATCCAGACTCAATATATGGTCAGCACTCTATAATGATGAAAAAGTAGCCATTTTAGCGCAATCATTTTTACAATATTTACAACGTACTCCAACATTTTCAGTCGAGCTTAATATTACCGATATTATGGCAATGATGATTGATCCATTTAGCCTAGAAGCTAACAATGAAATGGTGGATATGATCCATTTCATCGAAGAAAAACATCGAGATCCCAAAAGTCCATCACCATCCAAATATTGGCTGCCAAAATCTTTTGAACTTAAAACACCCCAAAATCGATATTTAGATATCGATGGTTTTGGAGAGTCTTTACTGCCCTGTTTTGAGGTGGATAGATGGTTAAATAATCATGAAAAGACACAGCAGCCTGTTAAAAATAAACTCAATGCGTCTTTTGATGAGATCCATTTTTATCGAATGCTGCTGTCCAAAGCTGAAATCTCGCCAAACAGTTCATTTGGCTTTAAACATCGGTTTTTATTTCTGACGCGAATTAAAAATAAGGCATTACGCAAATGGCTCTTTCAAGTATTCTTCTTTAATGAAATGCTATTTTTCTGTTTATTGTGGCTTAGTCTAAGTTTAATCAGCATCTTTTTTCTTTTTAAAATTAGAACTTTTTCCTATTTAGAGATCACTGGCATTATTATTGGGCTTATTGCATTTAGCTATTTTATTTTTCGAAAAATAGCCAAGAGAATTAATATATTCAACCAACTAAAATCACCGGCCTAAAATCATCGATCTAAATTTCAGGCACAAAAAAACCGCAATGTATGCGGTTAATTCTTCAAGTTGGTGCGCTCAGAGAGATTCGAACTCCCGACCCCTTAGTTCGTAGCCAAGTGCTCTATCCAGCTGAGCTAT
>NZ_JBWKXD010000019.1:0-10200 GCF_059422625.1 Acinetobacter sp. GW821-FHT01C12 | reverse complement strand
GCTATTCTTTGATTTGGAATAGTACTTCTTGAAAGTGTTAGAAGACGATCAACTGCCTTTTCTCCACCAGCGTTACCCAAAGCTTCAATAGCCGCTATTCTTTGATTTGGAATAGTACTTCTTGAAAGTGTTAGAAGACGATCAACTGCCTTTTCTCCACCAGCGTTACCCAAAGCTTCAATAGCCGCTATTCTTTGATTTGGAATAGTGCTTCTTGAAAGTGTTAGAAGACGATCAACTGCCTTTTCTCCACCAACGTTACCCAAAGCCTCAATAGCCGCTATTCTTTGATTTGGAATAGTGCTTCTTGAAAGTGTTAGAAGCTGACTCACCATAGTGTCATTTGAATTTGACATGTTTGAAATCACCTAGATATTAGATTCATTATATTTATGAGGTAACAATATTGATTTTCAATATTTTTTTTAAATTAGCATTAAGTCGATTAAGGGTAGAGCATTTCATATAAGGTGTACTATATTCACTTTATAAAATCTTAAGCTAAATAATTTACAGGTCCTACCATGAGTTCCAAAGTACTTGATCGTTTTGAACAGTTGATTAATGAAGCCAAGCAAATAGCCACTAAGAAACAGTCCTCAACAACAACAAGAATGAGCAGGACAACAACTAGAGAGTATTTTGATGAAGTTACTAATGAATACTATTTGTCATGGAAAGTTAAAACTGAAAATTTGTTAAAGATTTCGTGTGGTGAAGATTCAGTTCATTATCAAGCATTCTTGCGTGAAAAAGATAATGGTCTTTCTTTTCCATCAAGGTTAAGAAATTCAATTCCTGTAGTGCTAGCTGCTTATGATGATTTAAAAAATGGTTTTTTAATTTCTTTTAAACAAATCGTACAAGCCGAAGTTTTTGATAGCGAATTAGAACAAGCAAAATCACTTTTGGAAAGTGGGTACAAAAATTCTTCTGCTGTAATTGCAGGAGTGGTCTTAGAAACTGCAATTAAAGAATTATGTTTAAATCATGGAATTGAGCTAGATAGAAAAAAATTAACTCATTTGAATGATGAACTTGCAAAAGCTGGCGTCTACAATAAACTTCAACAAAAGCAAATAACTGCTTTAGCTGATATTAGAAATAATGCAGCTCATGGTGATTATGATCAATTTACCAAAGAAGATGTAATTAGAATGATTCAAGATATTGAAAGATTTATATTAAATTTTTCTTCTTAAAATAAAAAAAAGAGAGCTTTCGCTCTCTTTTCTGAATCTTTCTCTTTTCTCGATAAGAGAATCGTATTTGCTGCTGCCAAATTAAGATAGAATTTTAGCTCTTATCGCTGGCCTCTACCTAGCTCACACAGATCTCTTTGTTGTTTTAAGACAGAGGAGACTAATTCCCGGTCTCTTATTAAAATAAGCTTTAATAGGTACAATGACTAATGAATTATTTTTATAGTTAACATGTTTTTTTATAAAATCGAATTAACATCAGGTTTTTTTATTAATTTTATTAAGATGTGGACTAAACAAAACAGCCCCTAACACAATGTTATTTCTATTATTTTTAATAATTTTTTCTTTAGCATTGATAACAGTCGAACCTGTAGCAAAAAGATCATCAACTAGTAAATATGTTCCTTCAGGTAATGAGTTTTGTGTAATTTCCACAGGATCTAAATACTCTCGAAGATATGTTGGAACATCTGAAATAGAAAAACTTGTTCCAGATTCAGTAGCTCTATTTATTACATATATTAATCTAGACTTATCCAAACTCTCTAAATCTGAGCATTGAATTTGTTCTATCATTTCATCATTGGATTTTTTTACAAAAAGGTTGTCAAACAATATAGCATCCGGTATTAACCTGCTAATTCTCCTTGCTAAGCTGCTTGATAGGCAGTGCTTAGACGGCATTGGGACTATATAATCCACTTTATGAAGTTCCAATATTTGATTTACCATTTGATCTAATAACGTATAAAAATCTTCTCTCATTCCTGTAAGTGAATGTCTAGTTATATACAGATCAGGAACTTTCTTTTTCCAAGCATATATAAAAGGGCAATTATCTCCTTTTAAACGTGAGCGTTTAGAGTTCTTAGGCCGATAATAAATTGAATGTATAATCATAGGTTGACTACACTTCGTTTCTACTACACAAGGACTTTTACCAATGTTTGCAGCGGTTACCGCATACTGATTTACCTGATGATTTATACTAACTAAACCATCCTCTGCTATAGAAAAGCCCAAGAAACCCCCTATGATAAATCTAAATAGCTAATTTATTTTGATAAATAATAACAAAATCGTGGGTATATTTCTGAACTTTTACTACTTATCAAAGTTGCTCATTTATCTTTGGGTAGCCATTCACAGATGGCTTAGACTTAACATAAAATTTCTTATGCGAACTTTAAGAAAAACTGAATCTAGACTCGAAAAAATATATTATTAAAGATGATTTTCATCTGCTTATTTTTTAATATTTACTTTTATTATCATTAATTTATAGATTTTTTTTGTAGAATAGGAGAATTCCTTAAAAAATTTAAAGAGATAATTATTCATGGAAATATTAGCGAGAAAACATTATAGAGATCAGTGGGGTGGGAAAAATTATGGTTGTTATCCATTAAAAACATATGGTGAAGACTTAAAAAAACGATTAGATAATTCAATTAAATGGGAGCTGATTACGAAAGATGAGCATATTGATACAAGGAATGATAATCAATGTGACATCCATCGAGGTAGTGATTTTATATACAGAAATATCGAAACTTCAGATATGATTTTTGTTGGTTTAGTTAGGTCTAGAAGTGGTAAAACCAAAGATTGGTATTTTTCTTTAACATTTTTAGGTCCCATAAATTTTTAATTAATATGCTTTTGAAAGCCCATTTAATAAATAAAAAAGCCCAACATCCTGTTGGGCTTTTTTACATATTTGATGCTTTGGTTTGACTCCTGTCATACCTTTACATTCCTTGTATCTTATCTTGTTATTCTTATCTGGAGCATCCTGCTCTCTATGTGTCCATGATAAGAAACTGAATGAGATCCGTATATGGGCAAAGTCCCTAAATTCATGTACGCCTAGGCGTACATGAAGCTGAATTTATCCCAAGAGTTGTCCGCAGAAAATGCGGATAGTTTCAGAAATATGACCGTTGAGAAATCAGGGGAAATTGAAATTTTGATCAACAAACAACCAAATTTATTGGCAAAAGATATCAAACTTGGTCAAAAAAGATCCGCTTTGTTTCCAAAGCGGATTTTTGCGGTATTTTTGAATTATGTAAAATGATTAGGTTATTGAAAAATAATGTATTTATACTTTTGATTTCGCATAACGCCCATTATGTTAAATAGACGGGAAATTTCATGGTGTTTGGAGTTCTTATAAGAAATTTTATGTTAAATAGGCTAATTTGACTTGGCTTCGAAAGCTGTCTTTAAGGATTTATGTTTAGCTGATGATACTTCGTTCTGTGAAACTGGTGCTGTTAAATTTTCAGTCATTAGATATATTAATGTTGCTTTAGCTAACTTACGCTCTCTAGAGCCTTCTTGATGGTTAAAGTAAAGACCATAGTGATCAGGGGCACCAACTTGTTCAATTCGAATTAAGTCTTCTGTACGATTCACTTCATCATAAGTTGCTTCCTTATTTAGATAAGTAAAGTAAGAAGATGGGCCAAATTGAAAGAAAGGAAATATTCGTTCCATAACAATTAAAAGCTGTTGCTCTATAGATCCATTTTCTCCATATCTAAAAGAAACATGATTATGGTCACTTGGTCTAATATCTAATGATGCCTCTGATACTTCTCCATTTTCAACTCTGCTTGCTCCAACATTTCTCCAAATATTGAAATTGTCATCGAAAGGCATAGTAATGTCTGAATTTATAATAATATTAGTAGGAACTATAGTAGTACTATTCATGACATTTTTTAGTAAGCAAGTAATGCAATAAGTTTATCAAATTCTTTAGAGTTTTTGAAACTGATATTCATATCAGCAACACCAGAAAACCTGACTAATCCTTTGATTCGATTGATATATGAAAAATCTACACATTGTTTATCTGTAAAAGTCAAGTTTAAATATCTCTTTGTTGTCCTAATTTGATTAATTTCGCAAGTAACGAAACCATTTTTATTATTAATACTAATTTTAAGTTCATTCGCATTATAAAATGAATATAAAGAAGGAATATATCTTAAAAACTCAATTATAGAATTCATCGATGGTGATGTATGTATCGTGTATAGATCATCAGATTTAATATAATTTACATAAGTGTCATTGAGAGCATTCAGAATTTCAATAATTTGGGGGAATTGATCTAAATTAGAAAACTGCTGATCTAAGACATATTTTAATTGGCAGTAAAAGTGATAAAAAGAACTATATTCTACATGCTTGTAGTAGTTTTCTAAAAACTCATTCCAACACTCATAATCCATTCTAGAATTATGATATACACTCACTTCATGTAAGGTGATATAAGTTTTTTTATAAAAAATTTTACTTTTCCTATGAGCAGAGTAGAAATATTCATCTTTTTTATATAGTGTTTTATATTCTACGTTTTCATCTGACTTTTTAAATTTCTCAAAAAGTTGATCTAACTTATCTTTATTCACATATGAAGATTTTAAATAAGTAATACTCATAGCTGTTCTTTTTCAGTATTTTTTTCATCAAAATGATCTTGAAGTTGAGCAAGTAAATATCTTCCATTATCTTCATCAAGAATCATTGACGATATGACTTCTTCAACAGAATCTCCATTGTCAGTATCAATGCCCATGATTGTAAAGAAATCTACAATAATTTTATCTTTATCAAGTTTTTGAACTCCAACATTTGTTGTGTAAACAGCTGGAGCTTTGCGCATAATTTTCATAAAAATAAAAATTTAATTAGATATTAAATAGATAATACCAAAAAAATATGTATATACGACATCACTAAGTCACTAAATTTTGTTTTTAAATAGTTTTCTTAGGTTAATCTCTTAGAAAATATAAATTTTTATGATATCACTCTGATATTTTCTACAATTAACATAATACAGCTTATGCGAAAAACCTAGATTTTATATTTATAGGCAATAAATCTAGGTTTTTCATGATTTAAAACACAAATTTTCCATGTATGGATAAAAATCCTAGGCTTTCCATGTTTAAAAAACACAAATTTTCCATGTATGGATAAAAATCCTAGGCTTTCCATGTTTAAAAAACACAAATTTTCCATGTTGTGGCTAAAAATCACTCACAATATGGATAAGTTTTTTCAAGATTCCATGTTAAAAAAACACAAATTTTCCACTTATAAAAATCAATCTAAGCTAAAGCCAGGATCTTTTTTCTGAGTAAGCACATGGCGTCTAGATATTTCTAAATCATATTCCTTGCCATAAAGTTCAGCATTGTTCTGATTTCTAATTTTTTTAATTGTGTTTTTTTGAGCTTCAACATCAAGCTGAATAATTGGATCAGCGCTATAAAGTTTCCATCGAGGGATTTGTGGTACATCCTGTAATTTGGTCCCGAATTTTTGATTGAAATCGTCATTAGATAGGCAACTGACCTGATTTTTCACTTCAATTTCTACACCATAAACCATTACTTTTTTAGTTGGTGCATATTTTTCTAAAAACAAATTCATTAATTCTTGAGTTTTTTCACGGAATACTTTGACTTGATTTCGCCCAAAACCTAATGCATCTGCAGTTAACTTTTGCGCACCACCTTGAGTTGGATTTTTTGGACGATACTGTTTAAAAAACTGCTCTGGTGGTCGTTCAATATTGTCTGAAATTGTTCTTTCTGAATACATCAAATGTAAATGTGGTTGATCCTCTCCGGTAATTTCACTGGGATGATTGTGAATGACTGCGGTATAAGGAAATTGATATTGTCCGGCAAACTGATCTATTAACTTCTGAACCAATTCTGCTCGTTGTTCTGGTATTAACTCTTTGGGTAACGCAATGGTTAAAGTAGAGCTTGTTCTTCCCCGGGCAATTTCAAATTGATCAGCACTTTTCCAAAAAAGTTTTGGTTTATTTTCTGCCCATTTGGGCATATTTCCATACCGCATAAACTCTAATTTTTCATTATCCTTTTGATTTTCAAAATGAGCAGTCCGAGTTAAATAATGGAATGCATTCAGAGAACTCTGCTCTTTTTTAATATTATGCTTTAGCTTTAAATAAAACATTAGTTCACCTCAAACAAATTACGTGTAACAAAACAGTAAATTTTCTTGTAACAAGGGGCTAATTCTTGTTGCAGAGAGCAGTCTTTTCTTGTTGCAAACACCGATATTTCATCAAAAAAGTTTGTTGCACTCCTCTAAAAATCGCTGTTTTTCTTGTTGCACCCCTTTCCCATTTCTTGTAACGGCAGACATTGCTTACTTTTTCACCATTAAGAAAAATTTCGTTAAATCCCGAAGAAAAACTCATAATTTAATAATTAAATCAGTGGGTTATGTAGCCTCCGAAGGAGCGAGTAGAAGTGTCTTTTTTTAACAATGATTGCTTTAGCAATCATTGTTAAAAAAAGACACGGAAACGAGATAAACAATATTTTATGTATAACATAAAATATTGTTTCAACACCATCAGAAATCCGCTAACATCAATTTAGATACCCAAAATCAGGAAATCCGCTTTGGCCGGTAGAAAAACATTTGCCCTAACCCAACAAGAAATCATCGATTTGGATAAACATATTCGAGCGCTGCCGTTTAAAAGACGAATGCAAGATGCTTTTTTAGCAATGATTTCTGAACGAGAATCAATTAAACAACTGAATGAAGAAGATTTAAAACTTATTCAACGATGTCGTTATGAGCGGAATACTTATAGTAAACGTATAGTTCAATTACAACTGATCCAAAAAACCGAGCCAAAGAAATTAAAAAAATTAGAATTGAATATCCTAGAATTAAGTAAAAAAACAGATATTGATGCTTACTTTGCAATGCATGATGCATTAAATGAAGTTTTAAAAATTAAAAGAAATCAGACTTCTGAAAAGAATATTACAGCGAAGGTCGAACGAGTTTTAAACCCTGAGAAATATAACCAGGACCCCCTTAGTAAATCTTTAAGAAAACAGCAAGATCACATTAAATATTTTATCGGATCACTATATTTAAACTTATTGGAACAAAGCGGTTTAGAGCGATCAAATTCAAACCAAGATTTAGATCGAATGCTCAATTTATTTAAGCAAGCACAATCCGGAGCAGAAAAGAACAATGCATTTAGCCCGGATCAAAATAGAAAAACAGATATTTTATCGGCTAAATCGCTATATGAAATGGAGAAATTGATTAAGCAAGCCAAAGAAGATCCAAGGAATCCTTTCAATAAAGTTTAGATTGACTCAAATAATAGGGTTTAAATACGCTTTTGAAGCCGTATATGCCTTTTTCCATCCTAAACCTATAGTTCCCCATCAATAAAAAAATAAAGCGCTCTAAACGCAAATTAGAGTGCTTTGGAGATCATTTGATTTTACAGATAAGAACAAAGCGAGTGTCTACGAGCGATCCTTGGAAAATTTTGCCTAGACTCCCTGAAAAACCGCTTTTTAGGCTGTGAAGCCTAAATAAGCATGGAAAAGTTGTAGAAATTTGAGTCTAGATCGAGCATAGCGAGTAAAAAAGTTTTATGAGCGAAGCGAATTCCGAGTTGCTTTGGCTGTTGCCTTTGCTTTTTTTTAATTCTAGAAGGTATTAGCAAAAAATTGCCCCTCGAATCGAGCGAAAGCGAGATTCAATAGAGTTTGAGCGGAGCGAAAACATAGGGCAATTTTTCTTTTGCTAGGCTTTTAGTTATTTTTAAGGTTTTTAAATACTTTTAGACTTGCTGAAAGCCTTGATACATAAGTATTTCAAGGCTCATATGACTACGTTTATCGACCCATATCACTACGTTTATCGACCCATATCACTACGTTTATCGACCCATATCACTACGTTTATCGACTATTTGACTACTTGGATATTTGATGTAGTATTACTACAACATTTGTTAATGTAGTAATAAGAACAATGAAAGACTTAGTTGTCAAAGATAATGCTTTAATTAATGCAAGTTATAACCTTGATTTAGTTGAGCAAAGGCTAGTCCTCTTAGCAATCATTGAAGCAAGACAGACAGGCAAAGGGATCAACGCTAATGATGCTTTGGTAATCCATGCATCAAGTTATATTGAGAATTTTAGTGTAGAGAAACATACTGCCTATGCTGTTTTGAAAGAGGCAAGTAAAGTCTTATTTGATAGGAGGTTTACATATCAATCTCTAACAGATAAAGGCAATGTAAAAACTACTCATACTCGCTGGGTAAGCGAAATTAGCTATATTGATAATGAAGCATCTGTAAGTCTTATCTTTTCACCAGCTGTAGTTCCATTAATTACAAGACTCGAAGAACGATTTACCAGCTATGAATTAAAGCAAGTAAGTCAATTGACTAGTCGGTATGCCACTAGACTTTACGAACTTTTAGTTGCTTGGCGTAGCACTGGCCAAACTCCTATATTTGAGATCGCAGAATTTAGACAGCAGCTTGGTATTGCTGATGATGAATATACTCGCTCAGATAATTTTAAGAGAAGGGTTCTAGATATAGCTATATCTCAAATCAATACCTTTACAGATATCAATGTTAAATCTGAACAACATAAAGCTGGACGATCTATTTCAGGCTATAGTTTTTCATTTAAGTCAAAAAAATCAGTTAAAAGTAATCCTAAAAAAAGTAGCGAACAGCTAGAACTAATTGATCAATTATCTGATAAACAGATTTTTTTATTCTCAAGTAAATTAGCTTATGAACCTAAATTTTCATCGAAATATAGTAAGGCTGGAGAAAGCTATGACAGCTTTATAATTAGAATATCCGAGGATCTAACAGATCCTAAAAAAATTAAGGAATATTCTCCATATCTTAAGGAATTAGGATTTAAATAAGTTTTTAAATTGACACTGTCAACTTAAACGTAAAGTATTAACTCAACTTAATCACCAGTTTACACTATGAAAAAATTATCAGTTTCAGAATTGGCTAAGCTGTATGGGTATTCAAGACAGGCTATATATGCCCATATAAATAAAGGAAATTTATCAAAAGGATCTGATGGTTTAATTGATTTTTCAGAAGCTTTAAGAGTATTTGGCGAACCACAAAACAAGGTAAACAATGTCAACAAAAGTCAATCAGTTAACAGTCAAAATTTGACTGAAGTTGACTTACTAAAACAACAAGTTGACATACTTGAAAGACAATTGAATCAAGCATTACTTAGAGAGAATCAATCATTAGAACGAGAGTCTTTCTATCAAGAACAAATTGAAGCTATGCAACGCTTATTGGAAGCCCCCAAATCCCATACCCCTACGTCTATCGACCCAGAACAGACTCAATCTGAATCAATAACAGAAGAAAAATCAGAAGTCATCTCCATGCCTAAGGAAAAACCAGAGGTAAAAGAAAATAAGCGTGTATCAGTACCAGAACATGTTGAATCTGAACCGGAGAAAAGGGGATTTTGGAGTCGTTTTTTCAAACCATATGATTAGGCAAAAAAAAGCCACATACTTGGGGTTTATATGTGGCTTGAAAGTGATGGATAGCCTATAGCTTCTGGAGTTCCATAAGAAATATATTGCACCAGGAACATGAATAAATGATGCTGAAGATGTCGTTTAAATAATTATTTATATGGATAAGATGTCACTTAGCCTTGAAAACGTGAGTGATGATCATTAAATAGGGCTACACAAAACGTGAAACAATGATCAAAGAATAGGCGTGGAACGTGAATAATCACTAAAAAGCCGTTCTAGTGCGCTGAACTCTAGAACGGCTTTGACTAAGATATTGATGCTTATAGGAAAATTTCAAGCATTTCGCATAAGGCGTATTATGTTAATTTTAGGAATTCTAATAATTACATCTTACCTATTTGAAGTTTTTAGCTTTACTCAAAGCTTCAATAGCCGCTATTCTTTGATTTGGAATAGTACTTCTTGAAAGTGTTAGAAGACGATCAACTGCCTTTTCTCCACCAGCGTTACCCAAAGCTTTAATAGCTGCTATTCTTTGATTTGGAATAGTACTTCTTGAAAGTGTTAGAAGACGATCAACTGCCTTTTCTCCACCAGCGTTACCCAAAGCTTCAATAGC
>NZ_JBWKXD010000018.1:0-10263 GCF_059422625.1 Acinetobacter sp. GW821-FHT01C12 | reverse complement strand
AGCGGGGTGTTTTTTTATGCACGGTGTTTATAGCGAAATGAAACAGATCTCGTTATATTAAGCTAATTGATGACTGATTAAGCTTGTGCATTGATGCAACTGAACTGATTTTCTGTATCTCTCATCATGATCATTATTGAAGTAAGGGATATAGAAAGAGTCGAGCTATTGAACCAGCCGTTTCTTTATGCTAAAAATTAAAGCATTACGATAAAAACAGTTAATAATATGTTGATTTTCCAATTTTTCTTTACAGATTATGATGGTGAAGAGGTTTTACCCACTCAAAATCAGTATGCATCTATCGATGAAATCATAGAACTAATGCAATCTGTGTTAATCAGGCCAGAAAACTTTTTAGGGATCGTTGATAAAAATGATCGTACTTTACAGTTTATCGTTAATGATGATTATTCATTAGATGCAGATATTCCTGTTCCTGATCAAAAAGGCTCTTATACAAAAACAATAAGTTTGCATGAAGCGGTTAAACTGGTTCAAAAACAAACTGAACTGATTCAAATTGATGCTATTGAAGGAATGGCTTTTATGAAGTGGTAAGTTTTTTACTTTAATTGTTTTTAGTGTATTCAAAATAAAAAACCTCAGACATCCATGCCTGAGGTTTTTTGTATTGGTTCTGAGGTATAACTCCTGTCGTACCTTTCGCTATCCTGCGTTATCGTCCTATCTTATTCTTGTTTTTAATGGAAACTTCCTGTTTCCTGATGTGTTTATAGTATTAAAATTTAGCTGTTCTGCCTACACGCATAATTCGGCAGACCATGTAAGAAAAAGCTTACATGATCATAAACGGGTATTCTCTATTAAAAATGGGCATTTAAACCAATATAAGGCCCTTTAAAATTAAACTTCATATCACGGTTATCTAAATCACTGAGTTCGATATTTAAAACACGGTAACCCACTTTGGCACCAAGATCTAAAACAATAGATTTAACAAAATCATATTGAATTTCAGCCTGAGCATCCGTGATTTTTACATCATTGACATTGGTATAAGTCGCCTCAGCTTTTGCGCTTAAACCTGTAAATGGTAGTTTTGCGCCAGCTTCTGCATAAAGGATCGGTGCATATTCATCAATATCAACATTTTGTGAAAATTGCTTTACAGTACCGTTGAGTTTAGTTGCCCCTACACCGACATCAGCTTTTACAATGTTGTCTAAGATTTCATAGTAAAGAATAAGATCTGTATGGTCTAAATCAATTTTAGTTTTAGCAAACTCATTATTAGACTCAGTTTCAGTATCTAACTTGGTATATTTTAATTTTACATTGGGAATGATTGGAATCGGGTGCTCAAAAGCAACAGAGGCTTGAATCGTGCCTTTGGTATCTAAATCATGTTTTGCGTTTAGCCCAGTATAAGGATCTAATAATAAATTATCTGTCCCCGTTTTGTTGGATAGACTGGATGTTTTGTGGTTGATTTGAGAATCTCCACCAATACTCCAATAACTAATATCACCTTTTAAACCAATAAAATCAGCTTGAGCAAATGAACTTAGACCTAGGGCTGCGATAAATAAGGGTAATTGAATAGATTTCATATGTCCTTCTTGATGAAATGATTTTTCATCCTATATTTTTGTTACTTAAATACATTTCAATACTGTACCAACTGAAGGCATGATATAGGGGTTTATCAAATTTTGCATTATTAAAAAGATTAAATCGAGGGTGTAGGATGAGTGATTCTATTGATCAAGCAGTGATTGAATTCCCACTTTATGTCGCCAATAAAGCGATTAAATCAGGGCAATGGCTTGAAGTTCATGATAAATTTTCGGGGAAAATTTATGCAAAAGTGGCTTTAGCGGATGCAAAAATTTTAGAAAAAGCCATCAGTGCAGCTGTGAAAGCAGAGAAAGAAATGGCTGCTTTAAAACCATTTCAGAAGCAAAAAATACTGTTACATTGTGTTCAGCGCTTTAAAGAGCTCCGTGAAGAATTAACCCAAATTTTAATTATCGAAGGTGGAAAGCCTAAACTTGCTGCAGCAGCTGAGGTTGAAAGGCTGATTAATACTTTCCAACTAGCGGCAGATGCAGTCTCCACAATCAATGATGGTCATTTAATGCCTTTGGCTGTTACCGCTGCGGCTTCTGCATATCGGGGGATGGTACAACATGTGCCGATTGGCGCAGTGTCTCTGATCAGTCCGTTTAATTTTCCTTTGAATTTAACAGCACATAAAATTGCACCAGCAATAGCAGCGGGCTGTCCATTTGTATTAAAGCCGGCAAGTTTGACGCCAATTTCCGCATTAAAAATCGCAGAAATTTTGGCTGAAACAGATTTACCAAAAGGCGCATTTTCAATTTTGCCTTGTCCACGAGAGCATGCTGATGTGCTAGTGACGGATGATCGCTTTAAGCTGCTCAGTTTTACCGGTTCTGATCAAGTAGGTTGGGATATGAAAGCACGTGCTGGTCGTAAAAAAGTAACCCTCGAATTGGGGGGGAATGCAGCTGTTTTAATTGAACCTGATACAGAAATAAGTGATGCATTGATTGATCGAGTGATTGGTGGTGCATATGGGCATGCGGGGCAGGTGTGTATTAGTGTGCAACGAATTTTAGTCCATGCTGATATTTATATAGAATTTAGAAAAAAAATCTTAGCAAAATTGAAAAAAGTATCTGCTGCAGATCCACATGTAGAAACCACGATAGTGGGCCCAATGATCAAGGAGGCAGAAGCGATTCGTTTAAAAAAATGGGTAGATAAAGCGGAGAAAAAGGGTGCGAAAATCTTAATTGGTGGCACTTTAAAAGGGGTTTTATTCGAGCCAACTTTGCTTGAAAATGTCGATGAATCTCTTGAAATTTATCAAAATGAAGCATTTGGCCCTGTGGCAATTTTAGAAAAATATAAAACATTTGAGAAAGGTATCGAACTGATTAACCGAGGTCGCTTTGGTTTACAAGCTGGTGTATATACTCAAAATCTCAATAAGATGCTTTATGCATGGGATCATCTACATGTGGGCGGGGTAATTATCAATGATATACCCACCTTCAGAGTTGATAATATGCCATATGGTGGTGTGAAAGATTCGGGTTTAGGTCGTGAGGGAATTCAGTCTGCAATTGGTGATATGCAGGAAGAGCGCTTACTTGTGATCAAACAATAAGTTAATATTCAAAGGGGCTACGGCTCCTTATTTCTTTGAATTTTATATATAGAGTTAAAAAATGATAATAAAATTTTTCAATTCATTATTTTTAATGATTTTACTTTGCTTACTGAGTGTGCAAATTTGGGCATTTCAATCTGAAAAACTGGTAAATGATGCACGTTCTCAGATTTTGAAAACACTTTATTATGATCCTGCTTATACTCAGTTGTCTTATCCAATGGGTGATGTTCCATTGATCAAAGGTGTATGTACAGACGTGGTTATTCGCGCCTTACGCCATCAAGGTATAGATCTGCAACAACGTATTCATGAAGATATGAAAGCCAATTTTAAAAAATATCCACAAAAATGGGGTTTAAAAGCAACCGATCGAAATATTGATCATCGACGGGTTCCAAATATCATGACCTATTTTCAGCGTCAAGGTTATCAAGTAAATGATCAAAAGTATCAAGCAGGTGATATCGTGGCATGGGATTTAGGTAAAGGTTTAACCCACATTGGTATCATTTCAAATAAAACCACAATGTTGTCAAAAACACCTTTGGTTATTCATAACATTGGTTCTGGAACACGTGAAAATGATATTTTGCATGAATATAAAATCATTGGGCATTATCGACTACCCAAGACGGTCAATTAGAAATAGGCAATTCCAAGCAAAATAGCTAAAAATTAACCATGTGTGATGAAAAGAAAAAAAAACCTGAGAAAATGGACACAAATTACAGAAAAAGCGCTGCAAAACGAGTATTGTTACAACATTAAACAGTAATCTTGTTGATGCACTTTAACCGAGAAGTTTGCAAAGTTACTGGTTTGGAATAATAACAAAGCACCCAAAAGGTGCTGTTTTATTCAAACAACAAAATTTAAAATTGGTACTTCTTTTGCTCGCAGATCACAATGAAAAAAAGCAGCATTTGAGGACATCTACAGAATTAGGTGTTTTATGACAGAATCTCGTGAAAACTGGACATCACGATCAGGTTTTATTATCGCAGCTGTTGGATCGGCTGTCGGTTTAGGTAATATTTGGCGCTTTCCTTACATTGCTTATGAAAACGGTGGCGGCGCTTTTTTAATTCCATATTTAATTGCACTTATCACGGCAGGTTTGCCACTGTTATTTTTAGACTATGCGACAGGGCATAAAAGTAATACTTCCCCTCCTAAAGCCTATCGTGCTTTATTTAAAGGGGGCGAAACTTTAGGTTGGTGGCAAGTCTGTGTCTGTATCATTATTGGTTTGTACTATGCCAGCGTACTGACATGGGCTGGCAGTTATGTTTATTTTTCTGTAGGTCAATTGTGGGGAAGTGATCCTGAAAACTTCTTCTTCAATACCTATTTACAAACTTCAAAATCAACAAGTTTTGATTTTCAATTTGTTGGTCATTTATTTTGGCCAATTGTAGGAATCTGGGCATTAACGTTGATCATCTTATTTGGTGGTGTGAAAAAAGGGGTTGAATTATCCAATAAAATTTTCATGCCTTTACTGTTTATTCTGTTCACGATTCTTGTTATTCAAGCGTTGCGTTTACCCGGTGCAGTTCAAGGTTTAAATGCTTTCTTTACACCAAACTGGGCAGCGATGTGGGATTATAAAGTATGGCTTGCAGCATTTGGTCATACGTTCTTTTCACTCTCTGTTGGCTTTGGGATCATGGTGACTTATGCCTCGTATCTTAAACCAAAAACCAATTTAACAGGCTCGGGCCTCATTGTTGGTTTTGCCAATGCGTCTACTGAAATCCTTGCGGGGATTGGTATCTTCGCGGCACTGGGCTTTATGGCATTTTCAGCAGGCAAGCCTGTAGATCAAGTGGTCAGTGGTGGTATTGGTTTGGCATTCATTGCTTTCCCGAAAATCATTTCTAGTTTAGGGACTGGTGCGGATTTATTCGGTTTACTGTTCTTCTCTTCTTTATTTGTTGCGGGTATTTCTTCAATGGTGAGTATCCTTGAAGTGCCGATTGCAGCGATGCAAGACAAGTTAAAATGGGGACGTAAAAAAGCCGTAAGCATCATTGGTGGTGGTAGTGCGCTGGTTTCAATTTTCTTATTCTCTAGCGTGAATTCGATTAAACTGGTAGATATCGTCGATCACTTTATCAATAACATTGGGATTATTGGCGGTGCATTATTGTCAATTATTTCGATAGCGTGGTTTAAGCGTTCGGCATTGATGGAGTTACGTGATCATGTGAATCGTATTTCAACTGTGCAGCTTGGTAAAGGTTGGGATTTCACTTTAACCGTAATCACTTCTTTAATTTTGCTGGTCACTTTAACTATGACCGTTTTTAGCTTGATTAAAAATGGATACGATACCTATAGTTCAAGTATGTTGATGTTCTTTGGTTGGGGCAGTGTGATTTTCTGTGCTGTTATTGCTTTAGTCCTTAGCAAAATGAAAGATCGATAGGAGCGTCAAAATGAATACTTCTGCAATCGTGATGATGATTATTTCAATGGTGTTTTTATGGGGTGGGTTGATTTTATCGATCCTACATTTGATGAAAAACCCTGAAGAACTGGATGAAGTTCTGGAAGAAGTTAAAGATCACCATACCCTTTAAACTTGAGTCAAAAAAAGCAGGCTATTTTGCCTGCTTTTTAATGCGTTTTTTAAGCTGTTTTTTGAATTCGGCAATAATAGAAACCATCACCATGATGCGCTTCAGGCAACAATTGACGACCGTGAATTTGTTCTATTCCCCAGTTTGCGTCAATCTTGATTTCTTCAGCATCTGCATGTTCAGCAAAAAACTCGACCATCTGCTGTTCATTTTCAACTTTTAGAATTGAGCAGGTAATATAAAGTAGTGTTCCACCAACTTTAAGCTGCTGCCACATATGCTTTAAAATTTGCTTTTGCAGATCGACCACTTGCTGAATATCTGTAGATTGACGCAATAAGCGAATATCAGGATGACGACGTAGAACACCAATAGCAGAACAAGGTGCATCCAATACGATGCAATCGACCAACTCTTTAGGCACCCAGGTTGTAGCATCTGCTGTGATGATTTCAACTGTTGCGTCAACATTTAATTCAAGGCGTTCCAAGTTTTCTGAAACACGCAATAATCGTTTAGCATCATGATCAAGTGCGATTAATTTTTTAGGATTGAAACGTTCTAAGATATGAGCTGCTTTACCACCCGGTGCTGCACAAGCATCGATAATGACTTTGTCATCTAAGTTGGGTAACAATGTTGCACACAATTGAGCATGTTCATCTTGAACAGAAAATCCGCCTTCTTCAAAGCCAGGTAAATGAGTAATATTCCCCGTTTGTTCCAGAACTATACCAACATTTGAAAGTGTACAAGGACGAGCATCAATCTGTTCTTCATCTAAAATATCAAGATATTCATCACGACTAATTTGACGCTCATTGACACGCAGCGTTAGTGGAGCAACTTGTTTTAAATTTTGACAGATTTCAGGGAGTCGATCAGCCCAATCTTTTTTAAGTCGTTTGAACAGCCAGCTTGGTAAACCATGGGTATTATTCAAAGCCGTTTGAAACTCAGTTGTTTCACGTGAAACACGACGAAGGATGGCATTGACCAAACCACTCATCGGTTCAAAACCTAATTGCTTCGCTGCATTGACAGTTTCTGAAATCGCCGCATGTGCAGGAATACGGGTGCATAAAATCTGGTATAAACCCAAATATAAGCAACTTTCTAGTGCCTCATTGTCTAACGGTTTTGTGAGCAAGGGTAAGGTAATTGCTTTTAAAGAATACCACTGACGTAAACAGCCCAAAGTAAGCTCATGGTATAAACCACGATCACGTTCAGAAACAATATTGATATGTTGGTTTAAAACGGAAGCCAAAGACTGTCCATTTTGAACAGCTAAAAGTGTTTTAACCACTTGTGCGCGCAAATTCAAATTTTTTGCAGATGATTGAATTTGGCTCATGCGAATATATTTCCTACTGAAAGTTTATGGCTTTGTATAATTTGTACAGGGTTAATGGCTTTACCACCTGGCCATTGTAGGCTAGTCAGACAAATCACACCATCTCCACACAGCACATGTACACCTTGTTTGTTCATTTCGATAATGGTCCCGGGTGCTTCGCCATTGGCTGTAAGGTCTGAAATTTGAGAATTCCATACACGTAAATTATTGCTTTCATCTATTGGTGTAAATGCGACTGGCCAAGGATTGAATGCCCGAATATTGCGATCAAGTTCAACTGCTGATTTAGTCCAATCAATTTGCGCTTCAGTTTTTGTGAGTTTATGTGCATATACCGTAAATTGTTCATCTTGCACTTCACGTGCATCTAAATATTGTTGTAATTTTTGTTCTGATTCTAATACCGCACAAATTGCTTCAGCGCCTTGGATCGCAAGTTTTTCATATAAAGTCGCTGAGGTTTCTTGTGCTGTGATTGGGCACACTGTTTTAAAGATCATATCGCCTGTATCTAGTCCAGCCGCCATTTTCATGATCGTAACTCCGGTTTCAGTGTCACCTGTTGCAATGGCTCGCTGAATCGGAGCGGCACCACGCCAACGTGGTAGCAAAGAACCATGAATATTTAAACAACCATAGCGCGGTGTATCTAATACGGCTTGAGGCAAAATTAAACCATAAGCTGCAACCACCATTACATCTGCATTCAAAGCTGCCAATTCTTGTTGAGCCGCTAAGCCTTCGTCTGTCGATGCTTTAAAATGGAGTGGTTGATAGACGGGTAAGTTGTTTGCGAGCGCAAGTTGTTTCACGGCTGAAGCTGTCAATTTTTGTCCACGACCTGATTTACGGTCGGGTTGAGTATACACAGCCACAATTTCGTGATCAGTTTCAATGAGTGCTGCTAAAGCAGAAGCTGCAAATTCGGGTGTACCTGCAAAAATGATCTTCAAAGGTTATGCTCAGATTAAATTTTAAATTGAATTATAGCAAACCTGATTATGCGGTGGCGTTTTCAAATGAAAATACGGGATTTTCTATGTAAAAAATAAAATACGATCAATTGTATATTTTGTTTTGATCACTTATCTGATTTGAAAACAGTCAGCAGATGTCTTTTTTACAACACCCTTAAAATTCGCGTAAATCTAAATTAACCAACATTCATTTTTAAAATAAATATCACTTTTTTATATAAAATTTTTCACTTTAAATTGATAGAAATAGGTCTTATTTTTAACTTAATCTAAACAAATAGATGATTTAGAGATTTAAACTAGAATTATTGTGACCTATTTCGCAGTAAAAAATTGTTAACTGAATAACCATAGGCAGTTAATCGAAATTTAACAATATGTCAAATGCAAACTAAGTCTCACATTATTTTGATAAATGTGACAAATTTTGTCACATGCTCAATTTAAGAACAATATGTATTTAATAAATCTTAATGTTTTTTGATTGGTGTATAAATTGCTGATTTATAGATATAAAAATTAAAAAATGTATGGTTAATTTGCTTTTTATTTAAAAGTTTAGACCATGTGTTTAAAAAAATAAAATAAGTGAAATATATCTCAATTTTTCTATTGCTTTAAATGTATGTAAATTGTTAAATAAAAAAAATTGTACATTTTATATGCATTATTGAGGCGAAATCAGCGGCTGTAATGCACCTCCTAAAGGAAAAGTAATATGAATAAGATCTACAAAGTGATTTGGAATGCGACTTTGTCGGCATGGGTTGCAGTTTCTGAATTGGCAAAAGGGAAAACCAAGTCTTCTAAGATCACAGGCTCTGTCGGGGCAGTTGTTGCTATTGTTGGGGCTATCAGCTTTTCGCCAGATGCATTCGCGGGAGGTTATAGTGCTGGTGGTGGTAATATTAATGCTGCTTGTAGCAGTACAAGTACAACAACAGGGCAAACTGGTGCTATTGCAATTGGTGGAGGGGATCAAGCCCCTTGTGCAAGCCAACCATATGCAACAGCTATTGGTAATAATGCAAAAGCAGCTAGTCGTGGTTCTATTGCTATTGGTAGTGGGGCATATGCAAACTCAGGTGAAAATGTATTAGATGGTAAAGGGGCAGTTGCAATTGGTAATGATGCTGTTGCAATTGGGAAAAACTCATTTGCCCTAGGTGCACAAGCCTCTGTTGTTGAAGACAATACCGTTTCTTTCGGTCATGCGAATGGCGATGCAAAATATGTAGGTGGTGTCGCGAGTGGTGCATGGACAGATGATCGCTTTATGAGAGTAGCGAATATTGCTAATGGTTATAAAAATAATGATGCGGTCAATGTTTCACAAATAAAACCACTTGCTACAGCACTAGGTACAACGGTTGATGCAACAACAGGTGTAGTTGCACCTCCAAGCTATACTATTACTAAGACAGATGGAACAAGTTATGCTGCAGTTAATACAGTACCTGCTGCTTTAACTAACTTAAATAGTGAAATAACAAAAGCCATTACTTTTGCAGGTAATACAGGAACTTCAGCAAATAAACTTGGTTCGACTCTGAATATCACAGGAACAGGTTCTACAGCAGGTTCGTATACTGGTAATAATTTAAAAACATCTGTGAGTGGAAGTACCGTTAGCATCCAGATGGCAGAAGCACCTGTATTTACAGGCACTGTAACTGCTGGAAATTTAGCAACAGGTGGGACTTTAAGTGTTACAGGAGTTAGTAATTTAAATGGTGGGGCAAATTTAAACAGTCAAAAAATTACAAATGTTGCTGCAGGTGCTGCAGCAGGTGATGCCGTTAACTTTGGTCAATTAACTACTACCAATCAAAACGTAAGTAATTTGACGACAACTGTTACCAACCAAGGTACTGATATCAGCACCTTAAAAGGTGGTTTTAACTTACAAACCAACGGTAAGAACAGTGGTGCGATTAAAGCGGGTGACACGGTTGATATTGGTGTAGCAACGCCAGGAGATACTAACCTTACCGCAACCAAGACAGGTAACAATGTTGCGTTTGCTTTAAGCAAAGACTTGAACTTAACCAGCGTTACCACAGGTAATACCGTGATTAACAACGCCGGTGTAACCACAGATAAAGTGACTGTTGGTACTGTGGTGGTTGATAAAACGACTGGGATCAATGCGGGTGGTAAAAAGATTACCAATGT
>NZ_JBWKXD010000017.1:0-64260 GCF_059422625.1 Acinetobacter sp. GW821-FHT01C12 | reverse complement strand
GTGATAAATAAGACGCAATAAACATTTAACAACTTAACCCTCTAAGCTAAGTTCGTTTGCTGTATCGCGTCGGGATGAGCTCATTATAGGGCAATTTCTTACACACGCAAGTGCTTTTAACTGATTGTTTTATTGAGTGTTGTATTTTTATGCACTGTTTTGGTTCATTTTTAGGCTTTTTGTCGCGTAAGCTTTTAATATTAAAGCAGAAATATGAACAAAATATTTCTGCTTTATTTTTTAACTATTTTTTCACATTTGTTTTTATTGTTTGAATACTGATGATTTTTACAGCTTGTTTAGGTACATCTTGGTGCATACCCACTGTTTGTGTTGGTGTCTGTACGATTTTATCGACGATATCCAGTCCTTGTGTCACCTTACCAAATACGGCGTACCCAGGGTTTCCAGCAGACTTATTTAAAAAGTCGTTATTTGCAACATTAATAAAGAATTGACTGGTTGCAGAGTTTGGCGCATTAGTCCGTGCCATAGCCAAAGTCCCACGAACGTTCTTTAAGCCATTGCTAGATTCATTCTGGATCGCTGGTTGAGTAGCCTTCTCTTTCATGTTGCTATCAAAACCACCGCCTTGAATCATAAAACCAGGGATAACACGATGGAAAATGGTGCCGTTGTAAAATTGACTATTTACATAGCTCTTAAAATTTTTTACTGATATCGGTGCTTGATCATCATAAAGCTCTATATTGATGTTGCCTAAATTGGTTTTAATTTGCATATCTGTATTGGCGAACGCTTGATTCACCAAAACCACTAAAGCAAGACCGATGCCTATTTTTTTGATCATTCTCTTTTCCTTAAACATTTTAAATTAATAAGCCTCTCATAGTAGTCTGCTTTTATTCTGTTGAAAAATGACATTTAAACACGTTTACCAATACTCAACAGTATTCACGACTATATCTATATAGCTGTCATAAGCCTTACTGGTTGTTGAATATGTTGATGATGCTTTATCAACAAAAGAACTGTATGGATAAATCCGTGTGCTTAGCCTTTATAGAACAATTATTCTTATTTGATTATTTTTTAATCAATCACTTTTGTTCCACGTGAAACAAAAGTGATTTGTACAAGATGATATTGTGTTATTGCTTATCCCAGAATTTACGGAACTCTTTACTCATCTCTATAACGTATTTTTTAGCTTTACGTGAAACAGGGGTTAAGTTAATAAATCCGTGGGTTTGATCTTCATAATCCTGATAATGAACCTTTACCCCATTTTGACGTAACTTATAAGCATAAATTTTACCTTCATCGTGCAAAAGATCATGTCCAGCCGTTACTACAAATGCAGGGGCAAGTTTCTTTAGCTGGCCATTGGTCGGTGAAATGATTGGATCATCCAATGCCATATTAAAACGTGTCGCATAATAGTCGGTCACATAATCAATATCTGAGCCTGTCAACACCAAGCCATCTTTATAAGCAAAGAAAGATGGATGTCGACTCTTAAAATCAACGGCAGGATAAATCAAGAACTGGGCTTGAGGCGCAAACACTGTATTGACTGTGCGTTGTGCAACAACAGCGCTAATATTTCCGCCCGCACTATCTCCTGCAACCGCAATCCGGTTTTTGAGAATTTTAAATTGACGGCGATTTTGATACACCCAAGCCAAAGCATCTTCACAAGACTGAATTAGGTCACGTGGGCCAACTTCAGGTGCGAGTGGATATTCAATACTTAAAACCTGAACTTTTGCATGAGCAGCAATTAAGCGACACACTTCATCATGGGTGTCTACACTACCCACCACAAAACCACCGCCATGATAAAATACAATCATTGGCAATTTTTTATTTGGTGCAGGATGGTAATGGCGTGCATAGACGCTGCCACTTTGTAACGGAAGACGAATATCTTCAACAAATTGGATATGGGTCGGTTTGTTTATAATAGATTGCATTTGTGATTCAAATTGCTTTCTAGAGCGCTCTACATCTGCGCCAATAAAACCCACTTTGCCCTGTTTAAGTTGAGCTGCCATCAAACATTTGGTGAAACTATCCAATTGAGGAAACTGGTACGGGTAACCCAATAACTTGGTTAATGACTCTTGAGCGAATGTAGGCAAACGATCTAAAGCCCTACCTGCCGAACCCTGCCCTTTTTCGACTAAATCATGAATACTACGTTGAAAAGCAACCATTACGCTTCTTCCTTAAATGTTCAAATTCTTCATATTGTCTACATGATCAGGCATCGACTGACTATAATCTTATACAAGTCTCATCATCGATATACAAATATAATTTTTAAATACGCTAATCTGAGTTAAATGACTTGTCATTGACTATTTTGCTATATCTGAATTTTTTTTTGCTATTTTGCTTGTTAAATGGAGACAACTTATGGCTATAAAAGCATTAATTGTTTCATTCATAACATCTATTATTGCTGTTGGTTGTGTTGCATTTCCTGAAGATGGTTATGACTCTCGCGGCTATGGGCAACCCGTATATCGAGATTATGGCTATGGACAACGCTATGATCCAAGATATGACCGAAACAATGATCGCCAACGTTGGGAACGCGAGCGAGCTTATCGTTTACAACAAATGCGCATTGAACAAGAACGGCGCCAAAAGAACTGGGATAAACAACGCTGGCAATATGAACAAGCCAAACGTGATCAAATGAAAAAGCAGCAATGGGAACAACATAGAAAAGATTGGAACAATAAATCAAATCGTGACCATCGCTGGGACAATAGACCTGATCAAAAACAGTGGCAACAGCGTGATCGTCAAAATCAACAACAGCAACGTGATAAAAGACGTGATGAGCGTAAAAACAGAGATCAAAACCAAGATTAATCTTCAAGAATCTGGGGCTAACCCAGATTCTTTTGTCTTTTTAGCAAACAATTTATTCATTTATAAAAGCAAAAGTAATGATTTTCCTCAGTAATTAATAGCTTCTGACATTTCTTCTTTGCTGAGGAAATTTTGTCATTTGGGTCATTGCGAACCGACTCATTTCAAGTAATGATTTCAATAACATCAATTCATCATTGAACTCGAACAATTGATTTGGAAAATCGATTGTTCAGAATAGATCATGTTGGGTTTAGCAATAAACGATTTTCTAAACTAGATACATTTTTGATGTCACAAAGTTCTATTGGTCGAAGCTCTTCGATTCAATTGAACATGAATAATATTGATCATGGAAAGGAAAAAAATAATGAAATGGTCTAATGCTCTCATTGCTGCTGCGGGTCTTTTGCTTGCAACATCTGCCACTCAAGCAAAACAAGTCATGTGTGTATTTGATTTAGTAGGCAAAAATGGTGATGTGTTTACCTTAATGAAAGATTATCAACTTGCAGCGAAAAACTGGGGTGCGGATCTGGAATTAAAAGTGAATTCAAATGAATCTGTTATTGCAGAAGATTTTAAAGCGGGTAAATGTGATGCTGTCAGTATCACAGGTATGCGTGGCCGCCAATTTAATAGTTTCACCGGTTCTTTAGATGCAATTGGTGCGATTCCAGATCTCAATCTCGCGGTAAAAGTCATGCAAGGCTTAGCAAATCCAAACTTTGCAAAATACATGACCAGCGGAAAATATGAAGTTGTTGGTGTTATTCCAGTAGGTGATGCTTTCCTGATGGTCAATGACCGCAATATCAATACCGTAGCAAAAGCAGCAGGTAAAAAAATTGCGGTACTCGACTATGACCAAGCACAAAAAATTATGGTTCAACAAATTGGTGCTCAAGCAGTTGCCGCGGATGTTACAAATTTTGGCAGTAAATTCAATAATGGTCAGGTTGATATTATTGGTGCACCTGCAGCGGTATTTAAACCTTTAGAGCTGCATAAGGGTTTAGGAACCAAAGGCGCTATTGTGAATTACCCACTGCTACAAGTCACAGGTAATATCATCATTCGTCCAGATAAATTCCCTGCTGGCTATGGTCAAAAATCTCGTGATTGGATTAAAACGCAATTGCCTCGTGCAAACACTATCATTGGAAAAATGAAAGCAGATATTCCGGCGAAATACTGGATGCAAGTTCCAGATGGTGATAAGCCTGGTTATCAAAAACTCATGCGTGAATCGCGTATCAGCTTGACCAAACAAGGCGTTTATAACAAACAAATGATGAAAATCCTTTGGCAATTCCGTTGTAAAAACGATCCGAAAAACTTTGAATGTGCGCTACAAGATGAGAACTACAAATAATTCTAGATTAAATCCGATAAATTTAGTCTGAATTTACTTTAAAGTTCACTCACTGACCATATATTGAGTATGTTATACTGAATATATGGTCTTTTCATTTAAGCCATTTGAAATCTGAGGAACAATATCATGACCGCCCAAGCACTTGAGCTGACTGACAATGCTGCAAATAAAGTTCGCCAACTTCGTGATAGCGAAGGTAATCAAGATCTGATGTTACGTGTCTATGTAACGGGTGGCGGCTGTTCAGGATTTTCTTATGGATTTAACTTTGCCGAAAGTATGAATGAAGATGATGCTGAATTTATAAATGGTGATGTAAAAATGTTGGTTGACTCGTTGAGTTATCAATATCTCGTCGGTTCTAAAGTTGACTATATTGAAGGCTTAGAAGGCTCACGTTTTATTGTAGAAAACCCGAATGCAACAACAACTTGTGGTTGTGGTTCATCATTCTCCATTTAATTCAAAGCATATTTTGAATCAAATCATGCCCTCTTCTTATGAGGGCATTTTTATGGTTGAGACATCAAGCTTAAATCGTTTCTAAAATATGTTGGCTCAATTGTTTTGCATTCTGCACTGGAATCCAATGCGTCGCATCCATCACAATTTCTTTATAAGCTGCTTTTACATAATGATGATTTAAGGCAACGCTTTTAGAACCGATCGCCGAGTCATGTTTGCCCCAAATAAATAATGTCGGCACACAAACTGGTTGGGTTAAATTTTTATTTGAACTAAATGGAAGTCCCCGATACCAATTTAATGCAGAACTTAGACGCTTTTCCACCACGATGTCTTGTTGGAAATCTTCGAGTTGTTTTGCGGTCATTCCTGAATCTTTTAATAAACCTAGACCCAACTTCGGTAATTTCTCAAATAATAATTCTGGAATTTTAGGTAACTGGAATAAACCAATATAGTAAGATTTTAACAATTGATTACTGCTGAACATCGAACGCATAAATGCCGCTTTATGCGGTACAGAAATCGTAATCAAATGTTTTATTTTTTCAGGATAGCGTTGAGCAACATCCCAAGCAACCACTGCCCCCCAATCATGCCCAACTAAATAAACCTGTTGTTGAATCATATCGATTAAAGCATTTACATCTTCAACCAAAGCAGAACTTCTATAATCACGGCGGTTTTGCGGTTGTGCACCTAAACTATAACCACGTTGATTGACAGCAAAAGTACGATAACCGTTTTGATTCAGGATCTCTGCAGTTTCTTGCCAGCTTTTATTGGTTTCAGGAAAACCATGTAACAAGACAAAAGGCTGCCCATCCAAAGGACCCGAATCTATCACATCAAAGCTAAAACCCTCTCTTTGAAATGATTCTATGCGCTGTTTCTGTATCGCTAAGTTCATTGTGATCTCAGTTTTAATTTTTATTGATAGTGGAAGCTTATGCGCTATTTTTTAACAGCAGTAAAGGACAATCTCAGCGCTAAACAGGTCGATCATTGTTCTACAAAATATCTCACACTGCTATACCGCACTTGTTCTTGTGTAAATATTGATTACTAAGGTGTATCACTCACCTTAGCAATCATTTTATTTTTAAACTGCCGTAATCGTGCCTAAGATACGATAGCCTTTTGCCCCCGTAACAGCAGGTAGGTTGCCACTTAACTGTTGGTCAAAACGCATGGCGAGCCACGCAAATGCGGTTGCCTCTACCCATGTCGGTGCTAAGCCCAATGCAGAAGTCGATTGTACAGACCAATTGTGCTTACGTAGACGCCAACGGAGTTGTTCAAGTAGATGTGAGTTATAAGCACCTCCACCGCAAACATAGACCTCACCCGTATCTAGAGGCGAACGATAAATGGCTTTCTTGATGGCACGTGTCGTGAGTTTCATCAACGTTGCCTGAATATTTTCAGGGGTATCTTCTAATTCATCATATTCTAAATCATTACGCCAATCTAAAATCTGCTCATCTAACCATTCCAAGTTAAAGTCTTCACGCCCTGTACTTTTTGGAGGTTCTTTAGAGAAGTATTCATTTGCTTGAAGGCGATCTAACAATGAACGTATCGGTTGACCATAAGCTGCCCAATTGCCATTTTCGTCATAAGGTTGCCCAGTATAACGATGACACCACGCATCCATAAGAATATTGGCAGGGCCTGTATCAAAACCATAAACATTCTGCTCATCACCAGCAGGCAGCATGCTGACATTGGCAATCCCCCCTAAATTGAGAATCACTCGATGAATGGTTGAATGTTGGAATAAAGCTTGATGAAACGCTGGAACTAGAGGAGCACCCTGCCCACCTGCCGCCATATCACGACGACGAAAATCTGAAATCACAGGAATTTGAGTAATTTCCGTAATAATATTTGGATCACCAATTTGTAAAGTAAACCCATGTTCTGGGCGATGCCGAATAGTTTGTCCATGACAACCAATCGCTTTAATTTGGCTTTTATCTAAATTATTTTCTTGTATAAGTTGGTTAATACCATTGCCAATCATGGTTGCAAGAGCGACATCCGCCTTACCCATTCGATCGATTTCATTATCATCAGGTAAGGTCAATGCCATCAATTCATCACGTAAATGAGGATCAAAAGCGACTGTAAGCGTGGCATGGATATGTAAAGGATCAAATGAAGCAGCAACAAAATCGACGCCATCCATGCTGGTTCCAGTCATTACGCCAATATAGATTGTTGTCATGAGATATTCTTCGCCTGCATTATGCTGAAAAAATGTTAGTATATCGCACAAATAGTCTAACTGAAGTATTTGGGTTTTTGTAATGTCAAATTTCCTGCCGGCTGAAGAACAACTTGCCCTCATTCGCCGAGGCACTCACGAAATTATTTCTGAAGAAGATCTTCTGAAGAAACTAAAAGAAAATCGTCCTTTAAAAATTAAAGCAGGATTTGATCCAACTGCCCCAGATTTACATTTGGGTCATACTGTTTTAATTAACAAATTAAAAGCGTTTCAAGATCTTGGTCATGATGTCACATTCTTGATTGGTGATTATACCGCCATGATTGGTGACCCAACAGGTAAGAGTGCGACTCGTCCACCGCTATCGCGTGAACAAGTTTTAGAAAATGCCAAAACATATCAAGAACAAGTGTTTAAAATTCTTGATCCAAATAAAACCAAAGTTCGTTTTAACTCTGAGTGGTTTGCAACAAAAACCGCTGCTGATTTGATTCAATTGGCTTCGCAGCAAACTGTTGCGCGTATGCTAGAACGTGATGACTTTACTAAACGCTATAATAGCCATCAACCGATTGCTATTCATGAGTTTTTATATCCTTTGGTTCAAGGTTACGACTCTATCGCGCTTGAAGCCGATGTTGAGCTTGGTGGTACAGACCAGACCTTTAACTTACTCATGGGGCGTACTCTTCAAGGTCGTTATGATCAAGAAGCTCAAGTATGTATTACCGTACCGATCCTAGAAGGATTGGATGGCGTTAATAAAATGTCGAAGTCTTTAGGCAACTATATTGGTGTATTTGATGCCCCTGGCGCAATGTACCAAAAAGTATTGTCTATGCCTGACAGCTTGATTGAGCGCTATTTTGAATTACTCAGCTTTAAATCTATGGACGAAATTGACATTCTTCTCAAAGAAATGGCTGAAGGTCGTAATCCGCAAGACATTAAGAAAATTCTTGCACTTGAGTTGGTTGAACGCTTCCATGGCGCTGAAGCTGCTGAACATGCACATAAAGGTGCGGGTAACTTAATCACAGAAGGCGAGCTACCTGAAGGTACGCCTGAAGTGACTATTTCTCGTGGTGAATACAATGGAGAAATCTCAATTGTGTCTATTTTACGTGCCGCAGGCTTAACCAAGAATTCAGCACAATCTAAAGATGCTGTTTCACGTGGAGCCGTAAAAGTAGATTGGGAAGTTGTGGATGCAAACTTCACTGTGAAAGAAAATGTTACTTTGGTTATTCAGGCAAGTAAAAAAGCCATTGCAAAAGTGACCTTTACCGATTAATCCCGTCTAAGCCAATAAAACCAGAAAAGCCATCAACATTGATGGCTTTTTTATTGAATAAGTTTATTCACCTGCAAGTGAACATTCAAAGTTGGTGCGATCTACCGTACAGCGTGCTTTTTTCAGTACCGACATCATCACAGGATCGTACACCCCTCTTTTTGTTAACTCAATCCGCCCTTCTCGCAATAATTTCTGATAACGGAGTGCATCATCCTTAGATACATTTAATTTATATTTTGCTGGAATTTCAGCTTCCATTTTTTCTATTTTCTTAAATGAACTTGGTAACTGCTTCACAGCCCACTCACGTGACTTAATACCAAAACCTTCTGGAAACTGCTCAGGTTTAATAATTAAATCGGCAGTCACATTCACTACGGGATAAGTAAACATTGCACCATTGCTACCTAAACCTTTATAAATTTCCAATGGTTTATAGGCATAGGCTGGTGAAGCAATCGCATCCACCTCACCATCATTAAATTTTTTCACAAAATTAAAAATATCAGAAGGAACCCCGATTGCACCTACACGTTCAACAGCAACCTTTTGTGCAAGATCATAATGCAGATAGGCAAACTTTTTACCTTTGCCCTTTTCTAAAGTATTCATTGCGCGATCTTTAACAAAGATATAAGCAATACCAATCGGGGTAATCATTGCCAATTCATATTTGACCCCATTTTTTTCAGAAACCAATCTTTTTGCATTGCGTTTATCCAAGGCATAGTTGATCGCTCTTCTGGCAATTTCATTGTTGGGAATTCCTCCCAAAGCATCAATAGATCCACCAAATTTATTGTATTCACGTGAACGCATCGTGGTCATTGCCGCGGCATCACATTTATTGGTTTTAAAATTTTTATCCACAGCTTCTTCTGACTGATACACGGTTAAATTAATATCAGCGCCCCATGCTTTGGCAGCTAAAGCCCATTCTTCCATGAGTTTATAAGATTCACCTGCTTTACCCAGTAAATCAAACACACACACATTTTGTTTTGCCTGTAGCAGAGGTGAAAAAAAAACTGAAAAAACAATCGGTAAATATCCTATTTTATTCATCATCTAACGTCCATATTTTTATAAATAGATTTATCCTTGTAGATGTAAAAGCAATCCGAGTCTTTTACTTTAACTACACATTTTTAGGTGATACCGTGATTAATTCTACATAAACTGGATATTTTGTGTTAGTTTTTTAACCAACTTTTAGATGAGATAAAAAATTTAGGACAAAATTCTGATAAAAATAAGCGGCTGAGCTGATTTCATTGAGCGGTTTTTTATTGAGTGGTTTTAAAATTAAAATATTCTAATGATTGCTGCTGGTTTTGGAGATATACGCATTTTTTATTGAAGCACTCACAATAAAGCATTGCTTGTTTTTTTGAATTGATCTTATTTACCCAATTTATTGTGCTTTTCACTCAAGAAAAGACATTTTGTCACTTCTTTTATCAAATACATTTTTTGAACTCTACCATTTATCCTTTACTATACCGCATCCGATATTCAATAGTCAGTTTCCTATGATTCAGTTAGACCAACTTTCAATTCGCCGTGGTGGACGCATTTTATTCCAAAAAGCGTCTATGCAACTTCATCCTGGTTGGAAAATTGGTTTAACAGGTGTAAATGGTGCGGGTAAATCCACATTGTTCTCAGCACTTTTGGGTGGAATGGAGTCAGACAGCGGTAGCTTAACCCGTCCAAATATATGGACCGTTGCCCATATGGCTCAGGAAATCAAAGCTTTAGATATGAAAGCTATTGATTTTGTGTTATCTGGTGATGAAGAATATTGGCTCATCCAAGACAAACTAAATCATTCTGAAGATTTGAGTAATGATGAGTTAGCGCATTTATATAGCCGTTTTGAAGAAATCCATGGCTATACAGCTGCATCTAAAGCATCTCAACTGATGGCTGGTTTAGGTTTTTTTGAGCATCAATCAGAACTCTTGGTTTCAAGTTTCTCTGGTGGGTGGCGGATGCGTTTAAATCTTGCTCGGACCCTGATGAGTCGCTCAGACTTACTATTACTCGATGAACCGACCAACCATTTAGACTTAGATGCAATTTTATGGTTAGAAGATTGGCTCAAGGCATATGAAGGCACGCTCATTTTAATTTCACATGACCGCGATTTCTTAGATGCAATCACAGATCATATTTTACATATCGAAAATCAAGTACTGACTTTATATACCGGCAACTACTCTACTTTTGAAACCACACGTGCTGAGCGATTAGCACAACAACAACAAGCGTTTGAAAAGCAACAAGAAGCTAAAGCACACTTACAAAAATTTATTGACCGTTTTAAAGCCAAAGCGACTAAAGCACGACAAGCGCAAAGCCGTATTAAACAACTTGAACGTATGCAAGAACTTGCCCCTGCACATGTCGATAATCCATTTACCTTTAGTTTCCGTGAACCAAGCAAAATGAGTTCACCGCTGCTCACACTCGAACATGCAGATATTGGCTATGGCGATAAATTAATTGTCACCAATGTAAATTTACAGATTACACCAAGCAGTCGTATCGGTTTACTGGGAATGAATGGTGCAGGTAAATCGACCCTAATTAAATCTTTAGTCGGTGATTTACCGCTGATTCAAGGTTTACGTAAAGATTCTGAGTTACTCAACATTGGTTATTTTGCCCAGCACCAAATGGATGCTTTAGATGGCAATGCCAGCCCGATGTTACAACTTTCTCGCATTGCTGACCCAAAGATCAGTGAAGCAGCATTACGCTCCTTTTTAGGAAGTTTTGGTTTTAGTGGTGAACGTATGGACACCCCAAGCGAAAGCTTCTCTGGCGGTGAACGTGCGCGTTTGGCTTTGGCTTTAATCGTCTGGCTGCGTCCAAATGTTTTAATTCTCGACGAACCGACTAACCATTTAGATTTAGATATGCGCCATGCACTTACGATGGCTTTACAGGATTTTGAAGGTGCTGTGGTTTTAGTTTCCCATGAACGTCAGCTGATCGCTTCAGTCTGTGATGAACTTATTTTGGTTCATGCAGGTCAAAGCAAGGAATTTGACGGGGATTTACAAGATTATGCAACGTGGTTACGTCAAGCACGTATCGATATGATCAAGAATGGACAACAGCCTAGTGCACCTGTTCAATCTCAGGTGGTTGAAAAGCCAAGTATTTCAAAACTCGATAAAGAAGCACAACGTAAAGAAGCTGCTCGTCAGCGTGAACTGAGCCGTCCTATTCGTAAAAATATCGAGAAAATTGAAAGCCAAATTGGAAAAATTCAACCTAGACTTGCAGAAATTGAAGCATTACTTGCAGACTCAACCCTTTATGAGGCAAACCGTAAAGATGATTTACTCAAACTCATGAATGAACAGACAGAGTTAAAAGTAAAATTAGAACAAACTGAAGAAAAAATGCTTGAACTGATGATGGAACTAGAAACATTAGAAAGCTCTTTCGATTAAAAGGCGCTTTTAATTAAAAAGTGCTTTTAAAGACAGTAAGCCCCTCAAATTAGCTAGAAATAGGCAAATGCCTCTTCTAGCTTTTTAATAAAATATAATTAAAATTCAATAAGTTAAATTATAAAAATAATTTTGTTTAAAATTTTAACCGCAACTTCATCACCTTAACAAAATTTAAAGCTCTATACCTCTTCTCATAAATCATCAGTAATTCAATACATAGCCACGCTATGCAAACACACTCAGGTGTTGTTTCTCATTACTTTAGATTTCCCCAGATCAAAAAGAAGGCTTTTTATCACAATAATCCAATAAAAATCATAAGCTTATTTTATTCAACCTCCAAACCACATCCAACAGCCGCGTCCAAGCCTAAAAGCATCTTTGAATCGACAAAATAAAATCATAACTTTTATTTATAATAGACAATTTCCACCGTGGAACATATTAGCACACCTAAATAATAGCAAAAAAGGCTTTAAAAAAGACAATTCATTTGAACTTAAAAATATTTTTTATCAATTGCTTGTGGATAAGTTAAAATTTTAAAACAGTTCTTCTGACTCATTCTTTGAGAGCATTTTTTAATAATTTTGAAGTTTTATACGTGATTAAATCAGTCAGTGTTGATCGAATTTAGGCTTAATTGCAAAGTTACCCACATACTTATCAACATTATTTTGGTTAATAATAGAACAAAATTCAAGTGCAAAATTTAACCGTTCGTCGCTTTTTATAATGAACATTCATCTAATTTTTTTTGATTTCAGCAAAATTATTTAAAATTACATAGATCATGAATTTCGAACAATTTGTAATGAAAAAGCATAACTCAGACTTAAAAAACTGATTTACTTATAAAAAGATTGTCGATGAAATGAGAGTTAAGTCGCTAATTCACAATAATTGTCAAAAAAAAAATAATAAATGGAGTAAATGCTCTATTTTTTTCAAACAAAGCTGATTAATATTGCGCTTATGGAAAAGTTCCTAAAGATGGATAAATAGATAAGGACGAAAATATGAAAAAAATTGCATTCGCTATTGCTGCAACTTCAATCGTTGGATTTAGTTCAGCATCTCAAGCTGCGACAGATGTCTGCGTATTTGACTTATTAGGTAAGTCAGGTGAATCATTTCAAATGGCACAAGAATGGGCATTATCAGCAAAAAGCTGGGGCGCTGATATCAATCTCATTCCAAAACAAGATGAGGCTGTTGCAGATAACGACTTTAAAGCAGGCAAATGCGATGGCGTATTTATGACTGCAATGCGTGCGCGTCAATACAATAAATTTGTGGGTTCAATCGACTCTATTGGTGGTGTGCCAAGTAATGCGATTGCACAAAAAGCCATTACTTTTGCCTTAGATGCGCGTAATGCTGCAAAAATGACCACAACCTTGGGTGGTAAAAAATACGAAGTTGCTGGTATTGCACCACTTGGTTCAGCATTTATTTTTGTACGTGATAAAAATATCAACTCGATTGAAAAAGCCGCTGGGAAAAAGTTTGCTGTGTTAAGCTATGACAGCGCTCAAAAAATTCTAGTACAACGTGTTGGTGCACAAGCAGTTCCTTCAGATATCACCAACTTTGTTGCAAAATTCAACAATGGTCAAGTTGATATGGTCGGTGCACCAGCTTATGCCTACAAACCGCTTGAAATTCAAAAAGGTTTAGGCGCAAATGGGGCAATGTTTAACTTCCCTGTATTACAAGTAACTGCTGACTTTGTCATCCGTCCTGAAAAGTTCCCTGCAGGTTTTGGTCAAAAATCTCGTGATTATTTTGTGAAAAACTTGCCAAAAAGCTTTGCTATGATTAATCGCTTAGAAGCGACTATTCCAGCAAAATACAAAATGAATTTAACCGCTGAAGATAAGCTGAAATATCAAAAATTAATGCGTGATGGCCGTTTAGAACTGACTAAACAAGGTATTTATGATGCAGGTATGATGTCTGTGTTGAAAAAAGCACGTTGTTCAGTAGATAAAGCCAACTTTGAATGTACGCTAGGTGGTGAATAATACTTTAGCTGAAATAAGCTAAAGTCTACAAAAAAACCAGCTTTGATAAGCTGGTTTTTTTGCTTTAAATTTTTAAATAGAAGCAGTCGCACTATCAAAATTAAAATAGCGGATATAAAAAAGGGAATAAACCTCGGTTTATTCCCTTTTTTTGATTAAAATGAGTTTAATTAAGCATCAATATCTGCATTTAATGCATTTTCTTCAATGAACGCACGACGCGGTTCTACATCATCGCCCATTAAACATGCAAACATACGATCGGCTTCAATCGCATCATCAATGGTCACTTGCAGCATATTACGGTTTTCAGGATCCATTGTAGTTTCCCAAAGCTGTTCAGCATTCATCTCACCCAAACCTTTATAGCGTTGGATCATCATGCCACGACGTGAATCTGTCAGAATGTGTTGCCAAACTTGATGGAAAGTCGAAACGTTGATTTTACGTTCGCCTTTTTGCAGATAAGCACCTTCTTCTAACAAGGTGAACCAGCTCTTCGAGTTCTGCAATAAACGCTTATATTCGCCCGATGCCAATAAACCCGCATCTAATAAATAGCTATGCGGTAAATTGTGCACATAAATCGTTATACGCGGGAAATAGATCGTCGTTTTAAGCCCGTCAGCAGTTTCTTTATCAAAGGGTTCCAAGCCCAACACTGGACGTAAACTTGGTTGCGTTGTTTCAATCGCAGCACGAAGTTTCTCACCCCATTGTTGTACATAATCTTGGTCATGATTTTGATCAAGTTTAAAATGCTCAAGACTCAATAAACCATCCAGCAAAGTCGCAGGATAACGTACAGTTAAACGCTGCAAACTCTTTTGAGAGGTTTGATAATCAGCAATTACTTTCTCTAATGCTACGCCACGAATTGCAGGCGCTTCAGCATTGACACGTAATTCAAGTTCATCAATCGCATTTGAAATCAAATAAGTCTCTAAAGCATCATTGTCTTTAATGTACTGCTCTTGCTTACCTTTTTTCAGTTTATACAGTGGTGGTTGCGCAATATAAATATAACCACGTTCCACAAGTTCTGGCATTTGACGGAAGAAGAAAGTCAAAAGCAGGGTACGAATGTGTGAACCATCCACGTCAGCATCGGTCATGATAATGATTTTATGATAACGCAACTTGTCTGGGTTATATTCTTCACGGCCAATACCACATCCTAATGCAGTAATTAGCGTACCCACTTCCTGTGATGAAATCATCTTATCGAAACGTGCACGCTCCACATTCAGGATTTTACCTTTGAGCGGAAGAATGGCTTGCATTTTACGGTTACGGCCTTGTTTTGCAGAACCGCCCGCAGAGTCACCCTCGACCAAGTATAATTCTGAAAGTGCTGGATCTTTTTCCTGACAGTCTGCCAATTTACCTGGAAGACCAGCAATATCAAGCGCACTCTTACGACGTGTCATTTCACGTGCTTTACGCGCAGCATCACGCGCACGTGCAGCATCAATAATCTTGCCTGCAATAGACTTTGCAGCCTGAGGATTTTCTAATAAATACTCAGAAAAGGCTTTGTTCATTGCCTGCTCGACAGCAGGTTTAACTTCACTCGACACCAATTTTTCTTTGGTTTGAGATGAGAATTTAGGATCAGGTACTTTAACTGAAACAATTGCTGTTAAGCCTTCACGCGCATCATCACCAGTAACTGCAACTTTCTCTTTTTTGAGTAAGTTTTCATTTTCCATGTAGCTGTTTAAGCCACGTGTCAACGCTGCACGGAAACCAGCTAAATGCGTTCCACCATCTTTTTGTGGAATATTGTTGGTAAAGCAACGAACATTCTCTTGATAGGTATCATTCCATTGCAAAGCAACTTCAACACCTATGCCATTTTCAGCTTGAGTGGTGAAATGGAAGATTTCATTGAGATGGGTTTTACCTTGGTTAATATATTTTACAAACTCAGATAAACCACCTTCGTAATCGAATACATGTTCTAAGGCAACACGTTCATCACGTAGGACAATACGAACACCCGCATTCAAGAATGAAAGTTCACGTAAGCGACGTGCCAAAATATCGACATTAAAAATCGTTTGGCTAAACGTTTCAGTACTTGGCCAGAAACGAACAATGGTCCCTGTGGTTTCGACATCACCCACAATTTTTAACGGATAAACCGGATCACCATGTTTATATTCTTGTTGATGAATATGACCAGCACGATGAATCGTAAGTTCAAGTTTGCTTGAAAGTGCATTAACTACAGATACACCTACGCCGTGCAAACCGCCTGAAACTTTATAGCTATTATCATCAAACTTACCACCTGCGTGCAGAATAGTAAGAATTACTTCTGCAGCAGAGACACCTTCTTCCGGGTGAATATCGGTTGGAATACCACGCCCATTATCTGCAACGCTGACTGACTCATCTTCATGAATAGTCACTAAAATTTCATCACAATGACCAGCTAAAGCTTCATCAATCGCGTTATCGACGACCTCAAATACCATATGGTGTAAGCCTGAACCATCATCAGTATCACCAATATACATACCTGGGCGTTTACGAACTGCATCTAGACCACGTAATACTTTGATACTAGAGGAATCATAAGCCTTTTCAATGGTTGGTTCTGTTTGAGAAGCTATTTGATCTTCTGAACTCATGGTTTCTCCCTAGTGAAAAATAGGTCTTTCCAAAATTGGCTAAAATCTAAAATCATGTTGCAACAACACTTACCTGACCTTGGTCAACATTGAATAACTGGTAGGAAATAGACAAATCATGTAAATGTTTTTTTACTGATTCATGGTCTAGTGTGGTAATAAAAACTTGACTACCAAGTTGGCTCAATCGCTCAATTAAACGTTGTTGTGCGCTTAAATCTAATTCTGCTGTCACATCATCTAATAATACCACAGTTTCTTTATTACAGGCATGTAACATGGCAATTTGTGATAGTTTTAAAGCCATTATCAATAACTTTTTCTGCCCTCTAGACAGTACCACATCCGCTTCGCCTAATGGGGTTTTTAATCGGATATCTGCACGATGCGGTCCATACTCGGTATAACGTCGATCAACATCTTTTTGGTGATATTGAATCAGGTCATTGGCCAAACCATGTTCCACATGGAACCCTGCACTATATTCCATTTCAATCTTTAAATCGGGTAGCAACTGCGCCAAATCTTCTTGTAAATATAGCTTCCATTGCTCAACAATCTCGACCCGTTGAGAATGCAACATTTCACCATAATCACTGAGCATTTTGTTCCACGGCTCTAAATCGAGCAAAGTTAGATTACGTTTGGTTTTAAGTAAGCTATTTCTTTGCTTTAAAGCGCGTGAATAATATTGCCACGCATGATAGAAATCTGGTTCCACGTGAAACATGAGCCAATCCAACAATTGGCGACGTGGTTTTGCCCCATGATCAATAATATCGGTACTTAATGGGTCAATCAGTTGCAAAGGTAAGATTTTGGCAAGCTGCCCTTGGGTTGCAACAGTATCACCATTGACTTTAATTAACTGCTCACCACTTTGCAGCTTTTGCATACCAATCTTTTCAGTCAAAGATTGGGCAAAAACAATGGCGTCTGATTGATTATTTTGAATGTAATTTTTAGGGATATGTGTTCGAAAAGATCGACCTGTTGCCAATAAATGAATGGCCTCTAAAATCGAAGTTTTGCCTGAACCATTTTGTCCATAAAAAACATTAAACGGTTGCAACTCATGCAGAGCAACCGTCTTGAGGTTTCGAACACGTTGTATATTTAAACGCGTAATATGCATGGCTATGATTTAAAAATAAATCAATTAAACACGCATCGGCATCACAACATAAGTTTGATTAGATTGGGTTGGATCTTGTACCAATACCGACTGATTCGCTTCAGACATGGTCATTGCGACATCATCACCATCTAAAACGCTTAATACATCTAAAATATATTGCGCATTAAACGACATTTCCATCGGCGCATTGGCATATTGAATAGCTAAATCTTCAATCGCTTCATCTTGCTCAGGGTTATTGGCACGTAATTGCAAAGAATCAGCATTAAAGTTTAAGAATACACCACGTAATTTTTCATTACTTAAAATCGCAACACGTTGTAAGGATTGCTTAAATACATCATGTGGAATATTTACAACTTTGTCACCGCCACGTGGAATCACACGACGATAATCAGGGAATTTCCCATCAATTAATTTTGTTGTGAAACGTACCGTAATATCGCCTTGTTCTTTGTCGCGGCTAGAGGTTTGAATGGTAACATTTAACAATTCACGACCAATTAACAAGGTCAGTTGCTCATCTTCGATACTTAAAAGACGTTGTAACTCACCGACTGCTTTACGTGGAACAATGGCTTGAACCAATTGTGCAGCGGTTGAAGACGCCAATGTTTCACACAATGCTAAACGGTGCCCATCGGTAGTGACTGCGCGTAATTGATTTTCATCAATTTCTAATAATGTACCTGTCAGGTAAAAACGTACATCTTGCACAGCCATGGCAAATGAAGTTTTTTCAAATAAACGTTTTAATTCACGCTCAGTGACTTGAACTTGAGTGCCTTGGCTATTTTCATTGGTTAACAATGGATAATCTTCAGCAGGCAAGGTTCCTAAAACAAAGCGGCTGTTTCCAGATTTTAAAATACAGCGTTGATCTTCAGTGATCTGCAAATCAATCAAAGCTGCTGCTGGTAAAGATTTACAAATATCGACCAACTTACGTGCAGGAACTGTGGTTTCCCCTGCTTGTAAACATGCACCTTCAGCTAGAGTTGTACTTGCCACAAGCTCCACTTCCAAATCCGATCCTGTAATCGTAAGGGCTTGATTTGTAGCTTGAATTTTCACGTTTGAAAGAATGTTTAAAGTATGGCGACGTTCAACTGCTCCAACCACATGGGACAAAACATTAAGTAAGCTCTCTTTCGCGATTTTCAAACGCACGGTGGAATTCCTCTAACTAAATATGACAAAAATGTGGGTAATAAATTTTTTTTAATGACGTACTATGCGGCAGTTTATGCCGCATTGCAAGCGCATAATTTGTACAAATTTTAACTTTGTAACAGGCGCATGAGGTTTTTATAATCCTCATTAAAAATTGGATCTTCATCGCGTAAACTTTGCACTTTTTCACAGGCATGCATGACCGTACTGTGGTCACGACCACCGAATGCCATCCCAATTTCAGGGAAACTGTCTCCAGTAAGCTCACGCGCAAGCCCCATCGCCAACTGACGTGGTCGTGCGTAAATACGTGTGCGTTTTGGTCCCACCAATTCTTTCAATGGAATACGGAAGTATTCACTCACTACGCGTTGAATGTTTTCAGTACTGATGGTACGGGCACGAATCGCCAAAACATCTTTCAATGATTCACGCACCACTTCTAGATCAATTGCAGACCCCTTAAAGCGTGAGATTGCCACAACTTTGTTTAAAGCGCCTTCAAGCTCTCGCACATTGGCAACAACCTGTTGTGCAATAAATAAAGCGCAATTTCGAGGCAGATCGATGCCACTGCTTTCGGCTTTTTTCAGCAAAATTTCGATACGTGTTTCAATATCTGGTGGTTCAACCCCAACCGATAGTCCCCATGAAAAACGCGAGACTAAACGCGGATCCAATTCAGTTAATTCTTTTGGATAACGGTCAGAGGTCAAAATAATTTGTTTAGATTCATCCAATAAAGCATTGAATGTATAGAAAAATTCAACAAGACTGGCTTCTTTACCTGCCAACAAATGAATATCATCAACCAACAATAAATCTAAAGAACGGCAATTCTTTTTAAATTCTTCAACCTTGCCTTTTTGCAAAGAGCTGACAAAGTCTTGGACAAAGCTTTCCGCAGTCATATACATCACACGCGCATTTGGCTTTGCCTGTAATAATGCATTCCCAACCGCTTGCATTAAATGCGTTTTACCTAAGCCTGTAGGGCCGTATAAAAAGAGTGGATTATGTTGAGATTCACCGAGTTGTGTTAAAACTTTACGGCAAGTTTCAGCCGCCATTTGGTTTGAACGACCTTCAACAAATAAAGCAAAGTTAAATAATGGGTTAAGTTGTCGTTTCTTCACATTTTTTGCAGAAACAACTTCATATTCTTTGTCTTTTTTGGCTTTGATATGCTGTGTAGGCATCGGAGAACTTTCAAGCGCTGCCGTTGTGGTAGCAGGCTGTTCAGCAGCAGAAAGAATTGCACCAGGACGCGAGTCGACTAAAATTTCGACTTTGCGAATACGACCTTCAGATAATTGTTCTGCCAAAATAGAAATCAGTTCTAAATGATGTTCTTGAATGTAGCGAGTCCAATATGGATTGGGTGCATACAGTTTTAAAGTATCTTCGACTTCTTCTGCAACCAAAGGACGAATCCACATGGCAAAGACATTATCAGAGAGCTCTTGTCGCAAGCGAGTTAAGCAGTCCGTCCAAAGCATGTGAAACCCCTTCATTCAATTTTAAATTCAAAAAAGACTATTTACCCCTACCCTGTAGGTGAAGGGGTCGCCATTCTAACCAAGTTATCCACATCTGTCATGGTTAATTCAATCTAATTCGCTCAAAAAAGCAACCTTCTGTAAATAAATTCAAATTCAAAGCAGTTGTGGATAAGGTTTTCCACAAGCTGTGGATAAATTATCACAGAAAGTTATCCACAATCCATCAAATTAATAGAAACATGGATACTCACAAGGTAAGTTATTATTATTTATCTTAAAAAAGCGGTTTTCCACAGAAAAAATGCTCCCTAATAATAATAAATATAAATTTTAAATTTGAATTTATTTATAAGGATCAGGATTTCTGTGGATAAAGCTTAAGTTATGAATTTAAATTCAAAACAACACGATTTTTAAATTTAAATTGTGAATCAGCCTATGGATAACTTTGAGGATATATCTGTGTGTAACTCTTATTTGCATTATAAAAGAATAAGTTATACTGTGAATATATATTTTTAATAATTTATTCAATTTAATCTATATAAAGTTGTTGTCTGGGTAAAAATAAAGCGCCTATATAAAAGAAATGTGTATATTTATTGACAGAATAAAGAATGCACAATACAATCGCGAACCTTTAGAAAAGATCAATTTTGGAGTTTCGATATGAAACGTACATTCCAACCATCTGAATTAAAGCGCAAGCGTGTTCATGGTTTCCGTGCTCGTATGGCTACTAAGGCTGGTCGTCAAGTATTAGCTCGCCGTCGTGCAAAAGGCCGTCATAGTTTAACTGTTTAATTTTTTAGACAGTTGATAGACGACTTGGGTGTTATGTCTCTTTATAGTTTCAGTCCAGAGGTGAGAATCCACTGCGCTGCTGATTACAAAGATGTATTTGATGGTGCGCTTTTTAAAGTGCATCAACCCCATTTTATATTCTTAGCAAAAGTCACCGAACAGCCTAAAAGCCGTTTGGGTATTGTTGTTGCAAAGAAGAAAGTGCGCCGTGCGCATGAAAGAAATCGAATAAAACGTTTAACGCGTGAAAGTTTTCGCTTAAACCAGCAAAATATAGATTTATTGGATATTGTGGTGATGCCTAAAGTTGGTATAGAAGCAGTTCCAAATGCTGAGCTTTTTCAGCAATTACAATTTGCTTGGTTGAAATTGCAGCGCATTGTTAAAAAGCACCATAAAATAGCTCAATCTTCCCCTCAAAAATAGAGGATACCAATGATTCGTTTATTGCATTGGTTGATTCGTTTCTATCAAATTGCGATTAGTCCTCTCATTGGACCTCGTTGTCGTTATATTCCGACTTGTTCTCAATATTCGTTAGAAGCGATCCATACGCACGGCGCATTAAAAGGTAGCTGGTTAGCGACCAAACGCGTGTGTCGTTGTCATCCTTGGGGTGGGTATGGTTATGATCCTGTGCCAAAAAAAACAATTCGTTTTATTTCATTTCAGCAAATAGATTCTCAAACGCTTCATGTTCCTGTACCCTTGCGTGAACGTTTATTGAACCAAAATCACTCTAACCACTTGGGGTAATAGATATGCAACAATGGGCCAGGTTTGCAATCCTTGGGGCCATGTTAGTCACCGCATATTTGCTCATTTTGGCTTGGCAAAAAGACTACGGTCATGACAATACATCGAAGGCTGCGACACCGCAGGCTGTTGTAGCGCATGATGTGTCTGCCGATCTGCCAAAAGGTCAAGCAACTGCGGCCACTAGCGATGTTCCACAAGCAAATATAGCTGCTGCACAACAGAATACAGCTGCACCAGCCACAGCAAATCAACAATTGATTTCAGTACAAACTGACCTTTATCATCTTTGGATTAGTCCTAAAGGTGGTGATATTGTTCGTATTGAATTACTGAATCATGACAAGAGCAAAGACAGTGATCAGCCTTTTGTTATGCTTGAAAGTGATGCAAAACGTACCTATGTTGCGCAATCTGGGTTAATTGGATTGAATGGTCCGGACAGTAAGCCAGATCGTCCAAACTATGCGTTTGAAAAAACTGCTTATACTATTGCAGATGCCAAAGCAGCCAAAGACAAAGATGGCAAGACATCGCAAGTTTTAGCTGTACCAATGGTATTTAAAACAGCAGATGGCGTTGAAATCATCAAAACATTTACCTTTAAACAAGGTCAATATCCAATCGATGTGAGCTATCAGGTTGTCAACCGTAGTGCGCAAAATTGGCAAGGACAAATGTTTGGTCAAATTAAGCGTGATAACTCAGATGATCCAGGAAAAACCTCTCAAGGGATTTTTACACTTGGAACATATTTGGGTGGCGCTTGGGGTACACCTGATGAGCATTATAACAAGCTAAAATTTGCAAATTTTACCGATGAAAAACTCAACACTGAAGCAAAAGGCGGATGGGTTGCGATTGTTCAGCATTATTTTGTAAGTGCTTGGATGCCTGGTCATTTTGGCGGTCAAGAATACACAGCAAAATTGGAATCTCGTAAATCTGCAGATGGTATGAATATCATCGGATTTACTTCTCCAACCATCAATGTTCCAGCTGGAAAAGCAATGAGCATTGATGCAACGTTCTACTCTGGTCCAAAAATTCAATCTGAATTAAAAGACTTGGCTGTTGGTTTAAACCAAACTGTAGACTATGGTTGGTTATGGCCAATTGCAAAATTATTATTTGCTGGCTTACAGTTCTTCCATAATCTTGTAGGTAACTGGGGCTGGTCAATTATCTTATTGACTGTATTGGTTAAGCTTATTCTTTGGCCATTGTCGTCTAAGAGCTATCGTTCTATGGCGAAAATGCGTGTGATTGCCCCTGAAATGCAACGCATGAAAGAAGAGTTTGGTGAAGACCGCATGCGTTTCTCACAAGAAATGATGGCGCTTTACAAACGTGAGCAAGTCAATCCACTTGCAGGTTGTTTACCATTGCTGTTGCAAATGCCAATCTTCTTAGCATTGTATTGGGTATTGATGGAATCTGTAGAGCTTCGTCATGCACCATGGATGCTTTGGATTCAAGATTTATCTGCGATGGATCCTTGGTTTATTTTGCCGTTGATCATGGGTGTAACGATGTTTGTTCAACAAATGTTGAACCCACAACCTACTGATCCAATGCAAGCTAAAGTCTTCAAAATCATGCCGATCATGTTTACAGTATTTATGCTGTTCTTCCCTTCTGGCTTGGTTTTATACTGGATTGTGAACAACTCGATCACGATTCTGCAACAATGGTTTATCAACAAAAATGTTGCTAAAGCCAAAGTCGCAAGCGAAGTGGTTTAATCTTCATAGATTAAGCAATAGCTGAAAAAATCCGCTTAAGATGGTAATCTTAGGCGGATTTTTTTATTGTCAAAGTTTGAGTAATTTAGATGAGCAACCCTGTAAGCCAAACCACAATTGCAGCAATTGCGACTCCACCTGGACGTGGTGGTGTAGGTGTGATTCGTCTATCTGGTCCTAAGGCTTATGCGATTGCACAAGCTTTAACTCATAAAGCGCTTCCCCAAGCGCGCTTTGCTGGTTTTCGTCAGTTTTTTGATGAAAAAGGTGAAGTGATGGATGAGGGGCTAGCAATTTGCTTTCCAAATCCAAACTCGTTTACGGGGGAAGATGTGGTGGAATTGCAGGGACATGGTGGCCCTGTAATTCAAAATGCACTTCTTGCACGATTGTTTGAGCTGGGTGCTATTGCCGCCAAAGCAGGCGAGTTTTCCATGCGAGCCTTTGAAAATGGCAAAATGGACTTGGTTCAAGCTGAAGCGATTGCAGATTTAATTGATGCCACCTCACAAGCCGCTGCGCGTTCAGCAGTACGTTCATTGCAAGGTGCATTTTCCAATAAAGTGAATACTGTATTGGAAAAACTGATTCATTTACGTTTGCATGTTGAAGCGGCTATTGATTTTCCTGAAGAGGAAATCGACTTTTTGGCAGATGGAAAAATTCTTCATCTGCTTGAAGATGTGCAGGCTTCAGTCTCTGCTGTACAACACTCTGCGCGTCAGGGGCAATTATTACGTGAAGGTCTGCAAGTGGTGATCGCAGGTAAGCCAAATGCGGGTAAATCTTCGTTATTGAATGCCTTGGCGGGAAATGACCGTGCCATTGTTACGGATATTGCAGGAACGACGCGTGATGTACTGCATGAGAAAATTACTTTAAATGGCTTACCCATCACACTGACCGATACTGCGGGCTTACGTGAGACAGGTGATGTGGTCGAAAAAGAAGGCATCCGCCGAGCAATCAAAGAAATTGAGCAAGCGGATTTATTACTTTTGGTTTATGACCTGAGCCAAGGTGAAAATCCTTTAGCACTTGCTCAGCGCTATTTTGAAGATCATTTAGAAACTAAACGCTTGATGTTGATTGGTAACAAATGTGATTTAACTGCGCAATCACCTGAATTAAGTGATTTTCAAGGTTTTCGCCATATTAGCGTGTCGGCCAAACAGGAAATGGGCGTACAAGCGCTTATAGATGCGATTACAGCGCATGCTGGCTTCCATCCTGAAGAAGATACCTTTATTGCACGGACACGCCATTTAGACGCAATGAAGCGCACTCAGCACTATCTTGCAGAAGCACATGAGCAACTTGAGGTCTATCATGCGGGTGAACTGGTCGCTGAATCGTTACGTTTAGCACAGAATGCCTTAGCTGAGATCACAGGCGATTTTAGTGCAGATGATCTGTTAGGGGTAATTTTTGGCTCGTTCTGTATTGGAAAGTAATCCTTTACTCTAACAGCTTAAAAGCGGACATAAGTCCGCTTTTTTTGATGAAAAGTTGTGCTTTTGTAAGCTGAATTTACATCAATCTTAGAATTGTTTACTGTAAGATCAATTACATATTCAACAAAGGCTTCTTTTCATGAAAAAAACTCCTTTATTGCTTGCGATTGCTGTTTTAGTGATGACGTCAAATGTTTGGGCGGGTAAAGATGATCATGTGATTATTCAAGAAGCTGCCAAAAACAAGATCACCATTGGACAAGCAATACGTGCCAATGATGAAACAGCTGTCACCTTGACGGGGACAATTGTTCGTCAAATAAAATATGAACATTATGAGCTAAAAGACAGCACAGGAACTATCGGGATCGAAGTGGATGACGATCTTATCGATTTAAAAAAGTTAAAACCGGGTACCAAAGTTAAAGTTGTGGGGGAAGTCGATACTCACCGCTATAAACCCACTGATATAGAAGTGGTTAAAATTGAGATTATTCAATAATTGCTTTTAACCAACATCTAGGCGCACAGCGCCTAGATGTTTGATCCAACTTTAATTTTTAAATGACTGATCAATAAATAAATACATAAGATACCAATTCCTGCACAAAAGCCTAAAACACCAACCATTAAACCGAAATGATCAGATAAAAAGCCTGCGCTAATGATCGGCACAATGGTACCAAAATAGGCAATAAACAAATAAGTGGAAACCACAGCTGCCCGATTTTCAACATTGGTCATGTGGTGAATCAATGCAAAAGCACTCAGTAACGTTAAACCATGCCCCATTCCGACCAAAACCACACTCAAAAAGAATAAGAAACTCCAATGCATGGTCATACAGATCGATAAAATAATATAGCTGGAAATCAATAAGACTAAGCCAGTATTCAATGCTTTATGCATATCAAAAGACTTTGCTATAAATTGGACGATCGCAGAAACCATTAAGATACTGGCAATGGTTGCACCACTGACCAATGGTCCATGCCAAGGAATCACATCTCGAATAAAGGAAGGTGCTAATGAAGCAAATAAACTAAATGAGCCAAAAGCACAGAATGCGGTAAAACTGGCGATATAAAACAGTTTTTTAAATTGAGCTTCTGGCAGTTGTAAGTGGGGTGCAATAGAAAATGGCTGCCTTTCAAACCTCATGGTTTTAATCGTAAATAAACTCAGCAAACTGATGATTGCTGCAACAATTACGGGTAAATAAGGTGTGACAAGTGGGCGATCAGAAAATTGTGCGATTGCACCACCAATAAACGGGCCCAGTCCAAAGCCAATCACGGTAATAATTGAACTTAACTGTGCTGCATTCTGCTTATGTGAGTCAGGAATGGTATAAATCAAACCTAACATTGCGGAGGTGCTGATCAACCCAGAGGCAATACCAATGATAAAGCGGCCAAATCCAAGCAAATAGGTGGTTGATGCAAACACCGACAGTGTTAAGCCAACCACAGCAAACAATAGCCCGATTTGTAAGGTACGAATAAAACCAAAACTATTACTGCTACGTCCTAAAAATAATAATGTGGTTAAGCAACCAAACATATAGGCCACGAAAATATAGGTGATCTGGCTTGGGAGTAATTGCCAAAGTTGTTGATAAATTGGATATAAGGGGCTAGCAAGCGCCGTACCAATCGTACCAATACATAAGGCTAGGCTGATCATTAAAAATGAACGCCATGATTGTTGATTCATAAATATAGGACTTCAAATGCAAATGTTTTGCAGATAAAAATGCCAAACCTGTTCAATACAAAGTTCGGCATGGAAGGAATTGAGTATGGAAAGATTAAAACTTAATCAGTAAAGGGTCAATGGAAACTTGAACATTCAAGCATAGATGACTGTGAATTGAGTTATGAATAGCGTTTTAGCAGCTTTAAAAATTCTTGTAATTCAGCTTCATCTACGGCTTGAGTGTCTTTAATCACATGCTCAGTTAAATGCTGCTCAATCAATTCATTCATTAAGCCATTCACGGCACCTTTAATTGCCGCAACTTGCTGTAAAACGCTGATACATGAGCTGCTTTGATCATTCAAAGCTTCTTCAATCGCATGAATTTGTCCTTTTAGTCGTTTCACACGATTGAGGACTTTTTTATCTTGATGTAAATGACTCATAAATTAATCCGCTATTTTATATACTCCCTTATAGTATATTTTAAATTGAAATTATATACTCAGGGAGAGTATATAGGATCATGTCTCATGCAATTCAAAACCATTCAGCGAAAGCATAGCCATCAATTTGATCAAGGTAATCCTTTAGCACAAAAGAAAATCTTATGGGCGACCATTTTGACTGGATTGATGATGATTTTTGAGATTGCGGGAGGCTGGATTTTTAATTCCATGGCCTTACTCGCAGATGGTTGGCATATGAGTTCGCATATGCTGGCATTAGGTTTGGCTTATGCTGCTTATCGAGCTGCTCGTTATTATGCGCAGGATTCTCGTTTTAGTTTTGGCACATGGAAAATTGAAATTCTTGCTGGCTATAGCAGTGCAATTCTATTGATGGTGGTGGCCTTATTTATGGCCTTCCAGTCGCTAGTGCGTTTATTCCATCCTGTACAGATTCATTATAATGAAGCGATTTTGATTGCTATTTTAGGTTTACTGGTCAATTTGGTTTGTGCATGGTTATTACACGATCATGCTGACCATCACCATCACCATCACCATCACCATCACCATCACCATCACCATCACCATCATTCACATACGCATAATGACCATCATGGACATGATTTAAATCAAAAAGCTGCGTTTTTACATGTGGTTGCAGATGCACTGACCTCTGTCTTGGCGATTATTGCTCTTTTTGCTGCAAAGTATTTGGGTTGGGATTTTTTAGATGCTGTATTGGGTATTGTTGGGGCAATTTTAGTCGGACGTTGGTCATATGGTTTAATCAAAGAAACGGCCCAAACATTATTAGATGCGGAAATGGATCATCCTGTAGTCGATGAAGTACGTCAAGTGATTGAGCGTCTAAATGTTGAAGCAAAAATAACCGATATTCATGTGTGGAAAGTGGCTAAAGGCAAATTTTCAGTGATTTTGGCGCTTGAATCCAATGATAAAAATTTAAATGCTGATCAGGTACGCCATGCTTTATCTATTCATCAACAATTGGTGCATATTTCTGTTGAAATCAACAAAACCGCGATGTTTAGTTGGGTTTCACGTGAAACCTGAGTAAGAATAAAGTACAACTTTTTTAACAGTTCAAGGTACTGTGATTGGTAGAGAACCATTGCAAACAGAGATAAGGATCAATCACAGTTTTTAAACAAGTCAGCTGAGGAATTATGCTTTAATGCATCTCAATATTTATTTTGATTTTATCGATTTATGTTAAAGCAATTTATCGCATTGAGCTTAAGTCTGGCTTTTTGTACAGTTGGTTTTTCCAGTGTTGAGACTGTGAAAGCAAAATTAGCACAGCAGTATCCCAATGTAAAAATTAATAATCTGCAAACAACAGAAATGCAGGGTTTATATAGTGGGACCTTGGATAATCAAATTGTTTATGTCAATGAGGATGCTCAGCATTTATTTATTGGTTCAATGATTCGTTTGAAAGATCAGCATAATTTAACCAAAGATTTAGCAGTTAAAGAAAATACGATAGATTTTAAAGCATTACCTTTGAATGATGCAGTAAAAACAGTCAGGGGGAATGGAAAGCGTCAGCTTGCAATCTTTTCTGACCCAAATTGCCCATATTGCAAGACGCTTGAAGGGAATTTAGCCAAGCTCAATGATGTGACAATTTATACATTTATCTATTCCATCAAAGCACAATCGATTTTGCCATCTAAGCAAGTATGGTGTTCTGCAAATAAAGAATATGCATGGAAAAATTTGATTCAAAATGGGATCAAACCAACTGCACCAGCAAATTGTGCAACGCCAATCGAGCGTAATTTGGAATTGGGTAAAAAATTAGGTTTGCATGGAACACCTGCAATTATTTTCTCAAATGGTTATAAGGTGATGGGTGCCTACCCTGCCGAAGAAATTGAGAAAATATGGAAAAATTTTGGATTATAAACAGCGCTTAGAATGCTGACAGCGTAAAAAAGCACCCATCGAGGGTGCTTTTTATATTGAGGAGAAAATTTAAGTACGTTTGGCAATCATGTTATAGATAAAAAGTACCACTATTGCACCAATGACTGAGGCAATAAATCCAGCTGATGCACCTTTTGGATATAGGCCGAGTAATTGACCACCATAGGTTGCAACCAATGAACCTACAATACCAAGTGCTGTTGTTACAATGAAGCCAGCTTTGTCATCACCAGGGTGAATTGCACGTGCAATCAAACCTGCAATAAAACCAATCACAATTGCACTAATCAGTGACATCATAATCTTTCTCCTTTTTCTTTATTTTGTCGTGAGTTACTGCATCGAATTAGTTTAATAATCAAATATTCTCAAATGAAGTAAAAGCGCTTATTTGCTACAAGTTGTTGCATTTTTGTTCACTATGAAAGCTAAAAAATAAAAAAAGCGACCGAAGTCGCTTAACTCATTTTAGTTAAAATGATGCGGTGAGGTCTCAATTAAAGACCAATTTCCCCGATAAATGGAATATGACGGTATTTTTGATCGTAGTCTAAGCCATAGCCCACAATGAATTTATCTTCAACTTCAAAGCCCAGAAATTTCACATCTAAGTCGATTTCACGGCGAGACGGTTTGCTGACTAAAGTACACAGCTCGATCGAGTTGGGATGACGTGTACTTAAAATTTCCAATACTTTGCTTAAGGTATTGCCAGAGTCAATAATATCTTCCACGACTAAGATATCCTTACCGCGAATTTCGCCGTCTAAATCTTTGAGGATTCTGACATCACGAGAAGATGTTGTACTGCCACCATAGCTTGAAACGGTCATAAAATCGAGTTCGTGAGTCTTGCTGATTGCACGACATAAATCAGCCATAAAAATCACTGAACCACGCAATAAACCAATTAAGACAAGTTCTTTATCGCTATTGGCATAATGCGCATCAATTTTTTTACCAAGTTCCTGAACTTTTGCATGAATTTCTTCAGCAGAAATCATCACTTTCATTTCAATAGTCATGGGAAATACCTAAAAAACTAAACATCAAATTCTAAAATTAAAAAAGGTGTTGACTAGCAACACCCTAAAAGATGACATAATTTTAAAACATATCAGATCAAGATGCATCTTTTTTGACATTTGAAAATGTAAATGCCCTAATTTAAGCCGAAATGATCAATGTGCATCACGTTTTAAAACGAATGCACAGATCACAAAAACTGTACCAATCAAAATCAGTTTTTTCTTTGATTTACGCGGTTTTTGTTTGGTTTTGCTCATAGGCTTTTTGTCCATAAATATAGGTGGCTTGAATATTGCGATCATCCCCCATGGTAAATAAGGCAAATAATGCATCGTCTATGTTTTTAGCACGTTCCTGACGCAGTTGTTGTAGCGCCGTTGCTTTTAAATCTAGCACAACAAAATCGGCTTCTTTACCGATATTGAAATTGCCCAATTGCGCATCCAAATGTAACGCTTTCGCTCCACCAAGCGTTGCATGATAAAGTGATTCCATCGCCGAAAGTTTATCACCTTGGAGTTGTTGCACTTTGTAGGCTTCATTGAGGGTTTGTAATTGGCAAAAGGCTGTTCCTGCACCAATATCTGTTCCTAAGCCGACTTTGACCTGTTTTTCCCAGGATTTTTTTAATGGGAATAAACCACTTCCCAAAAATAAGTTTGATGTCGGGCAAAATGCAATCGCTGAATCAGTTGCATGCATGCAATCCCACTCATGCTCTTCTAAATGAACACAATGTGCGAAAACAGAACGTTCTCCTGTTAAACCATAGTGGTGATAGACATCCAGATAACCTTTCTGCTCTGGGAATAAGTCTTTGACCCATGCAATTTCATTTTTATTTTCACTGAGATGGGTATGCACATATACTGTTGGATACTCTGCTTTTAACTGCCCTGCTTTTGCCAATTGCTCAGGTGTAGAGGTTGGAGCAAAACGCGGAGTAATGGCATATAGGTTACGACCATTACCATGCCATTTTTCAATCAGTGCTTTAGAGTCAATATATGCACTTTCAGCAGTATCTGTGAGTGCTTCAGGTGCATGACGGTCCATCATGACTTTACCTGCGATTAAACGCATCTGATGCTGTTCTGCCGCTTCAAATAAGGCATCGACTGATTGGGGATGTACCGTACAAAAAACCAGTGCTGTCGTGGTGCCATTTTTAAGTAATTCTTGGACAAAAAACTGTGCGATTTTGTCGGCATAGGTTTTATCTGCAAACTGAATTTCAGTTGGAAAAGTATAGGTATTTAACCATTCTAAAAGTTGTTCACCATATGCACCCACCATTTCTGTTTGCGGAAAATGAATATGGGTGTCAATAAAACCAGGCACAATCAGTTGTTCTGGGTAGTGATCAATTTGAATATCATCTGTCAGGTGAGACTGTGCATCTTCCCAAGGGCCAAACCATTTGATTTTGCCTTGCTCTGTGATCAGTAAACCATCTTCGATATAACGAACTTGATCTAATATTTGAGCTGCTTGAGAAACGGTATTTTTAATATCAAGAAAACGCCCACGAACCGCTGTTTTCTGTACAATACAAGACATGTAGAACCTGCAATTTATCCTTTTTTCGATTGATTGTACCTGAAATTTGTATCAGGTGCTGTATGCAGTTTTGCGCGAAAGCATTCTAAAAAATTGAATAACGTTATTTTTTATTGTTTTAGCACAGTGACGTTTTTATCGAAATATAACTAAAATTAGCGGCTAAAGGCATATTCTATATTGTAAGTTTATCTTGATAGCAACAATCACTACAGTCTTGGAAAATGGTGAAATAAGACAACAATGGATCATACCCGACAGTTAAAACAGCTTATCTATTCATGTCCTGAATTGATGCTCCGATTACAGTATTTGCGAGATATTCATACACATGCATATTTGAGCGCAGGTGTAATTCGCAACTTGGTATGGTCTATTTTACATCATCAGAGTTATGGATTTGATCAGATTGAAATCGATGTAATTTTCTATGATTTAAATGATCAACAAGGCCTTAAATAGCAACATTTGACTGAATTGTTAAAGCAAAAATTTCCCAATAATGAATGGGATGTGGTCAATCAAGCCTATGTGCATTTGTGGTATAAAACAGATGATGGATGTTCTATCTCTCAATACCAATCTTTATTCGATGCTTTATCCGTATGGGTTGAAACGGCAACCGCAATTGCAGTACGTTTACTTGAAAATGATGATATCGAAATTATTGCGCCGTTTGGGCTAAATGATTTGTTTGAATTAAAATTGAGATGGAATAAACGTTTGGTCAGTTATCCAGTTTTTTTAGCACGGATTCAGGCTAAACAGTTTTTGACCAGATGGGAAAAGCTGCTTGTTGTGGATGATTAGAGGATCAGGATTTAAATCAATCAAACCATAGTGAAGATCATACTCCAAGACAACAGATGGCTATTACAACAGATGACTATGCTGATGGATAAAGATTTCACTTCAATACTGACCATACAATTTAAATCGTTGAGTATTATTGTTGATCATAAAAAAGCCTTCCAATTGGAAGGCTTAATCTAGTGTTTATAAGGTTGTTTCATGATGTTTTTTGCTATGGCGAATAGAGAGCCAAGCGGTAATTGCCAAGACAATCACAATGAAACCTAACGAAATCCAAATCGGCATATGGAAGACATCCAGCATTAACATTTTAAAGCCAATGAAGACTAAGATGATGCCTAAGCCATAAGGCAAGTAATGCATTTTAGAAGCGGCACCCGACAATAAGAAGAACATTGCACGTAGACCTAAGATCGCCATTAAATTCGCAGTTAATACAATAAATGGATCACTGGTCACCGCAAAAATCGCTGGAATAGAATCGACCGCGAAGATCACATCGGAAGCTTCAACTAAAATTAAGACAAGAAATAACGGGGTTGCCCACAACACACCATTTTGACGAACAAAGAATTGAGCACCTTCTAATTTTGGGGTGATTCGCATGTGTTTACGTAACCACTTTAGAATAGCCATATCTTCGATATTGGTTTCTTCTTCATCCTGCCCTTTAAGGAATTTATAGCCTGTATAAACCAAGAAAGCACCAAAGAGATAAAGCACCCAAGAGAATTCTTGAACGAACCAGGCGCCAATAAAAATAAAGATGGTACGTAAAATAATTGCACCTAATACACCATAGAGCAGAATTTTACGTTGTAAGCCTTGTGGAATCGCAAATGCAGCAAAGATCATTAACCAGACAAAGACATTGTCGATCGCTAACGATTTTTCAAGTAGATAACCTGCAAAGTATTCCATGACTTTGCTATTGGCAATAGAAACACCCGCGGTTTGTTGTAAATACAGCCATAAACCACCACCAAATAATGCTGCAACACTGACCCATGCAATGCTCCAGTAGGCAGCAGTTTTAATTTTGACTTCTTGCCCTTCTTTTTGTTTAAAGCCTAAAAAGTCGATCAGTAGCATGACAATAACAATAGCGAAGAACGCTAGATACAGCCATGGATTGCCAATAGTTTCCATAAAACTCTCCAAATCTGGCAATCAGGCATAAAAAAACCTTGACCTGTTGCCAGATGATTAAACATCTGTGTCAACATGATCAAGGTCTTGCCTACATTTGAGTTATGTACATCAATCTCAAATGCTCAGATACCGGCTTTTTTCAAAGCGTAATGACGATATTCTGATTAAAGGAGGCTACTCCCCTTGTTCAATATACTGTGTAAGAAATCTTTCATTTCTTAATACCTAGTGAGAATCGCATATTTACTAAAAATGTGCAAATTTTGAATGTATTTTTATGTAGTTTATTTTATGTACAAAATTCAGCGCTGGTTTTTAGCACAACAAAAGCTTGATTGAGCGTTGAATTATGATGCTGAATAATACGGTCAGCATTGAGAACCTTTGAATCTACTGTGCTGTGCGCATCTGAAATTAATGTCACTTTATAATTTAAGTCTTTTGCCGCACGACTTGTGCTATCGATACAAAATTCAGTTTTTAAACCACAGATGATCACTTCTTCAACATTTAAAGACTCTAATTGTTGTGCTAAATCTGTTTGGAAAAAACAATTTGGCCGTGTTTTTTCTAAGATGTAATCTGTATTAGGATCAATATTTAATTCAGCGATCAGTTGAGTCATTGGACTATTTGGGGCGAGTCCTGTGTCTGCTAAACCAACATGACGTATCGCAAAAATCGGAATGTGTTTAACACGCGCATATTCAATGAGCTGATTAACGTTTTTCAACAATTGCTCAGCTTGAAATGGAGGATGTTGCGCATGAAATAGACCATTTTGTAGATCAATAACCAGTAAGGCTTGTTTATTGTGATACTCAGACATGAGTTTCTCCGTAAATATTGACCAAATCACGGAGCAAAAAATAACCCCGCTCATTGGCAGGGTTGGTTTCTACATTTTATTTTAAATGTATACGTCCACACTGCCGATGCAGTGTGGTGGTTAATAATTTAAATAAAATGATTGGTTGCATTGCAGTTATTGCCTATATCGGACTTTACGTCCGCACTGGGTTAATTAGGATACTTGTGTCGACGGCGCAGTTCAGCTTGTGCCCACGCAATTGACTGCTTCATGTCTTGTCGTAGTGCTGTGATCTCAGATTGGGTCAAGACTCGAGGCTTTTCTGAAGTATTCGGTTTTCCATTGGGTGAGGTGGTCAATGCCATCGAATTGCTCCTTAATACCTGCATACACCTTGACTGTTCGCACGATGTCTTTTTTGACCTTAAAGCCAAGTTAACTTTTATCAAATTAAAGTTTTTAACTCAGCATGTCACTTTAAAACTTGTAAAAAGATATTTAGGGTCTGTTGGCATTTCATAAATGGCTTGCGTTGTAGGTTAAAATTAAGCAGGCAAGGCATTAAACGAAGAGAATAGTGAGTCTATTTTCGAGTTTCATAACGAAGGCTGAGATAATTTTAACGACAACCCTGAGCAAGAACAAAGCATTGCTTTGTTTGCAGCGCAAGGCGCAGCGGGGGACTAGTGTGTTTTTTGCCGCTACGTGTTACCTTGCGAAACGATGTTTCTCATTATTTAGAATGACTAAATTTCGTATTTCGCGCCTAGTATCGCCTAAAAAACACACGTAGTCGCAAACGTAGACGAATTGTCAACAGACCCTATTTTTTTGAATAAAATCTTTACGTTGTACAAGCATTAAAGCTAACAGGGTCCCAAGAACAGCGATTATACCGCCAACGATGCCAATATGGTTGAGCCCATAATTGGTAGTCACTATGCCACCAAGCAAAGCGCCGCCACCAATACCCACATTGTAAAGTCCTGAATAAATCGCCATTGCGACATCAGTGGCATCAGAAGCTAAAGCTAAGGTTTTGGCTTGTTGAGCTAAGCTAAAGCAAATAATCGCCATGCCCCAAAATAAACTCAGTAGACTAAAACTGGTAAAATCAGTACTCAGTGAAGTCAACAATAACATCGAAACAGCCAATATCGCACTACTTAACGGTATCGGAAGTTTGGGATATTTTTTGGCAAATTTACCGAATAAATAAGAGCCAAAGAAACCCGCTGCGCCATAGATTAATAATAAGGTTGTAGTCTGTGTCGAGCTAAAATGCGCAACATTCAAAGCAAAAGGTTCGATATAACTGTATGCGGTAAATTGTGCGGTAATCACAATAATGGTCAGAGCAAAAACAATCATCAGGCTTGGGCGTTTTAAAAATACCTTTAAACTACTCAGAGAACCTGAATTGACGCTTGGTAAGCGTGGTAATGTTTTGGCTAAGATGACGCAAACTATAGCCGCACCAATTGCAATCAAAGCAAAAGTATTACGCCAACCATAAGATTCACCAATCATTCGTCCAAATGGAATACCTAAAACCATCGCCAATGCCGTACCTGTGGCCAATAGCCCCAAAGCTTGAAACTCCTTACCTTTGGGTGCGACTCGTACTGCCAGTGATGCAGTGATTGACCAAAATAAAGCATGAGAAAATGCGATACCAATTCGACTGATCAAGAGTACATCGAAACTCCATGCACAATAAGATAATGCATGACTGGCCACAAAAACCATAAATAAGATGATCAGTAAAAAGCGCCGTTCAATATTTTTGGTCAATAACATGATCGGCAATGAAATGGGTGCAACAACCCATGCATATAGAGTAATCATGATGCCAACATCAGTTGCAGGCATCGCAAAGCTTTTTCCAATGTCGCTCAGCAAAGCCACAGGAACGAATTCTGTGGTATTGAAAATAAATGCTGCGAAAGCAAGGCTAATCACACTGATCCATTGCTGGGATTCACTGGGGGCAGATTGTGGTGCTGGAGTTTGGGGAGATAAGGCAGACATGGTCAATATTAAAAGAGGTTAGTGCTAAATTTTAGGCTGAATTGTGAATAAAGTTAAGCTAAGTTTGTTGTATCAAAAATAAAACTGTCAGACAAAATTTAACAATAATTCAAATATAGTTATGGCATTTTGAATAGGCCTATAAATTTAAACGTATATAAGAGTAAATAAAATGTTAGAAATCAGACATAAAGATGATGGTAAAAAAGGTGAATTTTATATTGGTGAAGAAGGTCACCATTTGGCTGAAATGGCATACACATGGGCAGGTGAAAATATGTTGATTATTGACCATACACTTGTAGAAGATGAATTGCGTGGTCAAAGTGTAGGTCGAAAATTATTAGATCAAGTTGTAGAGATGGCTCGCTCAAAGAATGTGAAAATTATTCCACTCTGCCCTTTTTCAAAATCAGTATTTGATAAAGATCAATCGATTCATGATGTTTTGAAATCTTAAGTTTGCTTTGCTACAGTGGGATTGTGTTATAGAACATCCATGAGAAAGAATATATGCAATTCCAACATGTAGATAATCAACAAAAAGGTGAATTTTACTTTGATAATGAGCAAGGTAAGCGAATTGCTGAGATCAGTTATTTATGGCATGGTGCACATCAGATCATTGCGAACCATACTTGGGTAGATGACTCCTTGCGTGGTCAAGGAATTGCGCGCCAGTTGTTGGATACTTTGGTTGAGTTTGCACGTGAAAAGCAGCTTAAAATTGTACCCACTTGTTCCTATGTCGAAGTCATGTTTAGACGTGATAAAAGTTTTGTTGATGTGAAAGCTTAGCTTTATTGTGTGCCCAATACTCATTGGGCCGTTCAGATTCAGATTCGGTTAGAAGATTAAAACATGTTTAAAAAAATGATAATCACTGTATTGTTATTGAGCAGTTCATCGTTCAGTTTAGCAATGAGTTGTTTTGAATTAAATTTACAAACCTATAAAAAAGAGCAAGAAATACAGCCACGTTGGGAGTTGTTAGGCAAATCTAAACATCGTATTTATTTTTATTCAGCGCCCAAAAACATCTGTAAGATGAATGATACTTTTGTGCTTCAAAATGATAATGTCACGGCTTATTCAATCTATAAAGACAGAAAAAAACAACACTGGGTTTATGTGATATTTAATGATCCAAATCAAAATATAGAAGATGATCTGGTTGAAGGTTGGGTCAAGCTTAAGGATTTTAAACTTATTGAAAGTACCCCCTCCGTAAATCAATAAAAAAACCCACAAAATTTTGTGGGTTTTCTACACTTTATTTCGACTTATTTTGCTTTTAATGCTGCAATCAATTTTTGATGTAATCCACCAAAACCACCATTGGACATAATCACCACAGCATCGCCCTCACCTGCTTGTGTAACAACGGTACTGATAATGTCATCCAGTGTACGAGCCACAACGGCTTTATTGGTTGCAGCGTCAATGACAGGCTGTAAATCCCAGTCCAGACCTTCAGGTTGATACCACATCACTTCATCTGCAAGACGTGCAGAATGTGCCAAGCCATCTTTATGACTGCCCATACGCATGGTGTTTGAACGTGGTTCAATAATCGCCCAAAGCTTACGTTCGCCTAAACGTTTACGTGCACCTTCAAGCGTTGTATCAATCGCAGTTGGGTGATGGGCAAAGTCATCATATATCTCAATACCATTCACCGTATCAAGTAATTCCATTCGGCGTTTCACCCCACCAAAATTCGATAAGGCTTCACATGCTGTTTCAATTGAAACGCCGACATGTTCAGCTGCTACAATGGTTGCCAAAGCATTGGCAACACTGTGTTGTCCTGTCATATTCCACTTCACTTCACCTTTTACTACGCCGTGTTGAAGCACTTTAAAATGTGAACCATCTGTAGAAAGCTGTTCAGCATAAACTTCAGCACTGTTATTGGCGTCAAGTGAAGTCCTTACAACAGGTGTCCAACAACCCATTTGCAACACTTCATCGATATTGGTTTCAGTGATCGGGGCAATGATACGACCTTCACTTGGAATGGTGCGGACCAAATGATGGAATTGTTTTTGAATTGCTGCTAGATCATCAAAAATATCGGCATGGTCAAATTCAAGATTATTTAAAATCGCAGTTTTTGGATGGTAATGTACGAACTTAGAGCGTTTATCAAAAAAAGCAGAGTCATATTCATCTGCTTCTACGCAGAAATATTTTCCACCACCTAAACGTGCGCTTTCACTAAAGCCTAAAGGTACACCACCAATTAAAAAGCCAGGATTTAAACCTGCTTGATCCAGTACCCAAGCCAGCATTGTTGTTGTGGTAGTTTTACCATGGGTACCGGCAACACCAAGCACATGTTTGCCTTGTAAAACATGGTCAGCAAGGAATTGTGGACCTGAAATATATGCTAAACCTTCATTGAGCATATATTCCACCGCATCTATACCACGCTTCATTGCATTGCCTACAATGACAAGATCTGGATGTGGTTGTAAATGACTACGGTCATAGCCTTGCATTAAGGTAATGCCAGCATTTTCGAGTTGGGTCGACATCGGTGGATAAACGTTCGCATCTGAACCGGTGACCTTATGTCCTAAATCACGCGCCAATAGCGCCAATGAACCCATAAAGGTGCCGCAAATACCCAAAATATGCAGATGCATTCGTGTTAACTCCAGTGCTTTTATAGACACATCACTTTGTTGTTGTGGTGTAGCCGTTTCATTTGATTTGAAAGCAACGATAGCAAGGGTTAAGGCGAAAAGATAGTTTTTCTTGTAAGGATAAAATCAATTAGAATTAAACATGATCGTTAGCATTAGGCTCATCAAAACTCAACATTGTCATGGCAAAGAAATATAGGCTATCTTCTTTGCCATTTTGCAAAAATTTAATAACTTTATTCAAAGGAAAAGCTTGGCTATTTCCATCTGTTAAAATAGCTGCGAATTCAAGTGAGTTTTCAATATCATTAAAAAAATGGGGTTCTTTTTGTTTCGCCGTTTCAAAATCAATCCAATACCATTTTTTCATATGATCATTTTTACGAATAGATTCTCCAACATAAGCAGCTGTTCTAACCACAACAGGGATAATTTTATTATCTAATTCAAGATTATAATTACCAATTGAAAGTAAATATTCATCAATATGTTTAATACTTTCTATTGAATAATCCATATTTAAATGATCAAAGAATTCAATATTTGGGATAGGATTTTGTTTCTCCATCGTTAACATATTGGCTAAATCTGCAAATGCGAGGTTAATTTCTGGTAATTCAGCAATAGAACTTGGATTTTCAGAATTTGATTTTGAAAAAAACTTTTTTAATAAATTGAATATGGTATTTAATAAATTTTTCATATGGTTTTTTAAAAATAGTCGTTTTGGATTGTAATAGTCAGGATACGAATAATTTTACACCGCATTTGTTAAAATATCACCAAAATTTAGGTTGTATAGCATGTCCCTCCCCCTTTTATTACTAATTATCTCCAACTGTTTTATGACCTTGGCTTGGTATGGGCATTTAAAATTCTTACATGATGCACCTCTGTGGCAAGCGATCTTGTTTGGTTGGATCATTGCCTTACTTGAATACAGCTTTATGATTCCCGCAACACGTCTATTGGCGCAACATGGTTGGTCGTTGGGGCAAATGAAAATCACCCAAGAAGTGGTCACACTGTTGGTGTTTGTTCCGTTTATGATTTTCTTGTTTAAACAACCATTTAAATTAGATTATTTATGGGCGGGTTTATGTTTGATGGGCTGCGTGTTTTTTGTGTTTAGAAGCCAGTAGATGAGCTGTGATGATGTGAATTAAAACGGATTTCACTCAGACAGCATATTCATCTCATGTCCCATTCTTTAGCAATTTTCCTGCTGCTTAAGAGTTCGAGATCATAATTATTCTCAAATCAAACGGCTTTTAGGCTGCTGCTTTAAAAAAAATTGACTTCCTACGTCTGTTAAATTTTCGTGAGATGAAAAATCAGTCTATAATAGCGAGCTTCTTGATATTCATTTAAACACTGATCACCAGTATTTAAACTTCCTTACATTCGTTTATGGAATATATGCAATGAATGCGGCCGCTGTACAAGACGCTCCTCTCGTTGGAATTATTATGGGTTCTCAATCAGACTGGGCAACTCTCGAAAACACTGCCAATATGCTGAAACAGCTTGGTGTTCCTTTTGAAGCCGAAGTTGTTTCTGCGCATCGTACGCCAGACCGCTTATTTGAATATGCTGAAACAGCACGTGAACGTGGTATTCAGGTGATTATTGCTGGTGCTGGTGGTGCAGCACATTTACCAGGAATGTGCGCAGCAAAAACAGATTTGCCTGTATTGGGTGTTCCTGTGAAATCTTCAATTTTAAATGGCGTTGATTCTTTGTTGTCTATTGTACAAATGCCTGCAGGTATTGCAGTTGGCACATTGGCAATTGGCCCTGCGGGTGCAACCAATGCCGCAATCATGGCTGCTCAAATTTTAGGTTTAACTCGCCCTGAAATTGCAAAAAATGTTGCAGATTTCCGTGCCGCTCAAACCGATAAAGTGGCAAGTAAAAATATTCCGGGTCAAGCTTAAAAACGGGACACAGGTTATGAATAAAACCATCGGTATCTTTGGTGGTGGTCAACTCGGCCGTATGATGGCGCAAGCTGCGCTCCCATTAAATATCCAATGCACATTTTTTGAAGCTGATGCGGATTGTCCATCTGCAATATTGGGACAAGTTTTTAGCACTAAAGCTGAAAATGGGTTACAAGATTTTATTGCCAGTGCAGATGTTTTTAGTTTGGAATTTGAAAATACGCCATTGATTGATGTTGATGTATTAACCAAGCAAAAAGATCTGTATCCGCCACGCCAAGCTTTAGCAATCGCACAACATCGTCTTTCTGAAAAAGCTTTATTTGATGAGCTGGAAATTCCTGTTGCGCCGTACAAAGCAGTCGATTCATTGGAGACGCTTAAGCTTGCAGTGAGTGAATTAGGCTTACCAATCGTACTTAAAACTGCGACAGGTGGTTATGATGGTAAAGGTCAATTTGTACTGCGTTCAGTCGATCAAATTGATCAGGCATGGGCTGAGTTGGGGCCAGCAGGATCATTAATCGCTGAAAGTTTTGTGATTTTTTCTCGTGAAGTTTCAATTATTGCGGTGCGTGGTATTGATGGTGATGTAAAAACTTGGCCTTTGGCTGAAAATCATCATCATAATGGTATTCTCTCGCATTCAATAGTTCCTGCTCCAAACAGTGCTGATTTACAGCCCGTTGCGCAGGAATACATCACCCGTTTGTTAAACCATTTGAACTATGTCGGTGTGTTAACACTTGAATTGTTTGTGACTGAAAAAGGCTTATATGCCAATGAGATGGCTCCACGTGTGCATAACTCTGGGCATTGGTCAATTGAAGGCGCAGTATGTTCGCAATTTGAAAATCACATTCGCGCAGTGACAGGTTTACCACTCGGTTCAACCGAAGTGGTTCGACCAACAGTGATGGTAAATATCATTGGGCAACACCCGAAATCCGAAGATGTTTTAGCGTTAAAAGGTGCACATTTACACCTTTACAATAAAACAGAACGTGAAGGTCGTAAAATTGGTCATATCACCCTGATGCCAAATGATGCTGCTGAATTAACGACTTTATGTCGTCAATTGGCGAAGATTTTACCGAATCCATTGTCATTAAGCGAAGATATGAACATTTAAGCTTGATTTTGTATGTAAAAAAAGCGGTCAAACTCTTGCCCGCTTTTTTCTATTCTGCTGTTCTGTATCATGACGCTCCCCCTATTTTATCGCTAAGCAATGATCCAAAAATGGATCATTTTCTGGGGCTATAAAAATAAGAATGATGATAAAAACAGCTTCAATAAACAGAAAAGCAAGCATCTATTTTTAAATTCAAAGTTCAAATTTAAAGGGTTTAGAACATTTGAATTTAAAAGTATTAACAGCAAAACCCAAAAAGTTATCCACTTTGAATTTAAATTAACTTGAAGGTGTTTTTTGAATTTAAAACTTTAAATTTAAACTTTTGCTTGCTCGAAGTGAAAATAACGACTGTGGATAAGTTTTTATTCACCAATCTAAAATCCAAATTGTGGGTAAAAATAAACACTTAAGCGAGTTTTTATGGGATTGAGTGGAATTTTAAATTTAAAGCTAAGGTTGCTAAAATAATGATGTTTTTTGAATTTAAATTTGTGTGAAAGTTTTGAATTTAAAAAATGATAAGTTTGCTGGGGTGTGGATAACTATATTTAAATTCAAAACAGTGAACTGTGGGTTATGAATTTAAAATCGAAAAATGAATTCAAAATTTACGTTTTTACATCTGTCATTTTATTCACAGACTGCTATGGTATTCACATAATTTAAATTTAAAACCATTTTGTGGATATTATGCGTCATTTAACTTTGATTTGTGGATCTGTTTTGTTGGCAGCATCGCATGCCAATGCTGAATTAATCATTAACGGTCAGGCTGTGTCTAGCTCACCAATTACAACAACACCGAATACAAGCTATACACCCAATTCTAATTTTCAAAGCTGTATTGCAAATTTACGTTCGCAAGCAATCAGTTCAGGTGTTAGTGGGACAACCTTTGATCGTTATACGCAAAATCTAACGCCTGATTATTCGGTCATTAGCAAACTGGATTATCAACCTGAGTTCTCAACACCGATTTGGGATTATCTTTCAGGTTTGGTCGATGACGAGCGGGTAGAGAAAGGCCGTCAAATGCTGGCTCAGCATCGTGAAGTTTTAAACCGTGTCTCAGCAGCTTACGGCGTTCCAGCAGAAACGGTTGTTGCTGTTTGGGGCGTGGAAAGTAATTTTGGTGACATTTCAGGAAAATATCCTTTATTACAAGCGTTGGGAACTTTAAGTTGTGAAGGGCGTCGACAAGGTTATTTCCGAGGTGAATTTTTTGCCACAATGCGTATTTTACAACGAGGTGATTTACGCGAAGAACAGTTAAAAGGTTCATGGGCAGGGGCATTTGGTCATACTCAATTTATGCCTTCAACGTATGAAGAGTTGGCCGTAGATTTTGATGGTGATGGTCGACGCGACTTGGTTTCAAGTACTTCGGATGCTTTGGCATCAACAGCAAATTTTTTGAAAAAACGTGGCTGGCAAACCGGAATGCCGTGGGGCTTTGAAGTAAAAATCCCAGCTGGTGCCTCTGTAGGTGGCGAAAGTCGTCGTAATAAAAAATCGTTGAGCACTTGGGTAAATCGTGGTTTTACTCGTGTTGATGGTACTCCAATCATTCAAGGCAATTTATCGGAAGGCGCTCAGGCTGGTCTAATGATGCCTGCGGGTGCAAATGGTCCAGCATTCTTGGTGTTTAAAAACTTTGATGCAATTTATTCGTACAATGCTGCGGAAAGTTATGCACTGGCAATTGCGCATTTGTCTGATCGTTTACAAGGCAAGGGCGGTTTTCAAACCGCATGGCCAACTGACGATGCAGGAACATCTCGTACAGAGCGCCGAGAAATTCAAAATTACTTATTGAAAAAAGGCTATGCGATTGGCGATGCAGATGGCTTGATTGGCGATAAAACGCGTCAGGCTATTCAGCAAGAGCAAGTGAAGTTAGGATTGAGTCCAACAGGTCGAGCAGGGCAACAGATTTTAAAAGCTTTTAGAAATGAAGCTGCAAAGAATATGATGCGTTAATCAAACAGTTTTGCATGATTTTTGCGAAAAACCTGATGAATAATCAGGTTTTTCTTTTATGATGTAATTTATAAATTTTAGAAAGTCATAACAATGAATAATGAACTTTTAATCAGAAGATTTAACAAAATCAAGCTTTCACAGGGACAGTCGAGTCAATCCATTCATAAATTAATCAATTTATTGGCAAACTTTGAAAGAATTGGTTTTAGTTGCTCTGAACAGCTCTGCACTGAAATATTAAAATTGTCTGATACGCAATTCGATGAATTTTATAAAAATACTTTGGGTTGTATTAAAAAGATGTATGGGGCACATGTGAAATATAAACCCATGTATCCAAATTTTCCGCAACAAGTATATGAAATGTCGGAGTCAGAATTATATCAAAATGCATTTGCCTATTATCTTGGTGATTTTTTGGGAATACGTCTCTTACCTGAATATCAAATTGAGCCTAGAAAAGCATTAAACAAAAGGATTCTCAATGTATTGGATCTTGCGGATGGCACTGAATTAACCACATTATTTTCAAACCTGTTAAATACAAAAAAATCGTTAAATCAGCAGGATCATGCAGATCTTATCTACTTAATAAGAGATTTTGGATCTAAAGGGTTGCAATATTTGCCTGAAAAATTTCAGCATAAAGAAGTACAGGCGATCGTCAGCGCTCAATATTTGAGTTTGCAATTATGGACTGTGCAACAGTTACAACTTCATGTACAGACGGCAACTGATGTCTTACGGATTTATGTTGCATTGTCAGATGGTGATGTCAGTTTGGCAGAACCTTGTAAATTGATTTCTTTGAAAAAGTCTCAACGTCGAATATTACTAACATTGTTGGAAAACTGCCTAAATATTCAGGAAGATTTATTTCGTTATCCAGAACCGTGGAAACGTGTGATTGAGCGGATACATCCGTTTAGTTATCAAAAGCATTTTCCTAAAACCTGTATAGCATTTCAGCATATTCTTGAAAATAAAAAGCCTAAACGGTTCAGCCAAAAGATAGAAATTGCATTACAAAACCATCAATTTGAAGATGTGGTGAAACTTTTAAAACAAAGACCAGGAGAGTTTGCGCGTAGGTTACAGCACTGTTTAAAGCAATTTCCTGTGCAACAGCAACAATTGCTTGATGCATTTAAAACAGTTATAGATGCAGTACCGATCGCTTTACTGTTTCAGATCAAGCACTATTTTCTGCAAAATCGAACTTTAAAATATCGAACCTTTTTCCCAAAAGGTCAGTCTGCCAAAGTATTTGCAATCAAAAATAATTTAGCGCCTTTGTCTGCAGTCATTACGACACAAATAACAACCCTGTGTGAGCAAAGTATTATTCAGCGTTTCAGTAAACTCTCACCATTAGGTGCTTGCTATCTGGATGATCAGTTGAAAAATTATAGTGTACCTTTTGCGCAACGAGCAGCAAGTAAAGCATTGAAAACCATTGCAGCAGGGAGCCGTTTAGCTTTGGATATTGGCAATACTGTCCGATTTTTTATTTATTGGAAAGATTCTGACTCAGAAAGGGTGGATATAGACTTATCCGCATTGGTCTTTGATGCAGAACATACAGTTAAAGCAACAATTGCTTTTTATAATTTAAAAGAAAGTTTTGCAGTGCATAGCGGTGATATTACTTCAGCACCAAAAGGTGCGTCTGAATTTATTGACATTGATATTTCAAAGGCATTATCTCTGGGAATTCGCTATGTGATGATGAGTATCAATAGTTATACTCAGCAAAATTATTGTGATTTACCTATTTGTTTTGCTGGTTTTATGATGCGAGAGGACGCACAACAAGGTCAGATTTATGAACCAACCACGGTTCAGCATAAATTCGATGTGACTTCAAAAAGCAGTTTTACCATTCCACTGATCATTGACCTAGAAAAGCGTGAAGTGATTTGGACAGATTTGGCGATGACAGCTACGCCAAGTATCGATAACACCGTTTTTGGTCATTTATCCAGTATGTCACTGATGCAGTATGCCATGACAGAAAAAACTTTCCCGAACCTCTATGATCTATTTGATTTACATATTCGAGCTAGAGGGCAACGTGTCACTGAACGAGTTCGAGCAGAACATATTTTTAGTGTAGATGAAGGAATTCGTCCTGTAGATATTGACAATATTTTAGCCAATTATTTATAGTGTTGCTGAGGGCTATTTCGTTGCTTCCTTCTACTCTGAAATTAGTGACAAAGCTTTCCCTCACCAAATGTTAAAAGGTCTGCATAAGCAGACCTTTTTTATGTGGATTATTCAATTGCGAAAGGATCAATTTTGACCGCTTCTAGGACATCTAAAATGACGGCGGTAACATCCTGCGTATGATCACGATCATTAAAGATTTCATAGGCTGTAATGGTTACATCGGTATCGCTAGGTAACTGTTTTTGTTCTTCTTCAATTAAATGCTGAATCGGCAATAAGGTCTGTTTAATTTCAAGGTGTAAAACATCTTTAAACTCGACATTGTCGTCTTCTAGCTCAATGATTTGTTCGTTGAAATAAGGCAGCAGAATTGAATGGAGATAAGGTTGAAGTTCAGTAATATCAAAGATTTCAATATCACGAGTTTGCTCAATCGTGCTGATATGATCATTTACTTCTAAAATAATATGATAATAGCTCACAGTCATCTCCTCAATTTATTGCTTCAGGGATTCACAATAACATGATTTCGCATAAAACTGATTTAAATACATAAATAAATTATGGATTTAAAATTGATAATCATCGCTAAATTTTGCTTATCGTTGTCTTGAGTTTAGCATGGCTAAATCCGCTGTGGTTAATCTAAAATTTTTCAAATCTTGTTCTTTCATCATTGGGTACATGAGTGCTTTAGGATCATTATTGTGTGCTAAGCCCAAAGCATGCCCAAGTTCATGTGCAATCGTGACACGCAAGTCTGCATCCGAAGCAAATTCATAGATATTAATGGTTTTACCATCGAATACGCCTTTATCAAATTGGCGTGGTTGGAAACGGCTATTAAAGTGATCCACAGATTGATTGTATTGTTGATTGACAGCGTTGAGCTGTCCAACTTGACGGTTTAATTCATAGACTTTTTGATTATAAATATCTAACTGTTGTTTGAGTTGATTCTGCTCGATGATCAGTTGATTTTTCTGCTGATCTAACTGCAATCTTGCTGTGGCATCTAAATTTTGATGGGATTGATTAAGGGTATTGATCAGCTGATTATACTGGTCAACTTTATGTTGATAATTGGTTTTTTGCAGATCAAGCTCATCATTGGTGCGATCTAATTCAGCGTGAAGTTGCTGAATTTTTTGCTTTTCACCTTGTGTATATTGTTGGGTATTTTGCAAAATACGCAACTCTTGGCTTCTGGCGATAGATTCCGCTTGGCGTTCGTCATAAATTAAGTTAATCGTTAGTTTGGCATGATCATCATAAACAAAGAGACTTTTCATGGTCCCTTGATGCCAAATATCGGTGGCTTGTTGTGCCAAATTTTGTACTTGCTGTTTACTGACATGAAAACGTGGATCTACCTCGCCAATACGATAACGTAAACGGGTATCTAAAGGATGCGTGATACGATCAATGGCAGAATTATGATTCAATTGCGGATACATCATGCGCTGTATCGCAAAATAAGCAGTAAAGGCAATTACACAGAGTAGAATCCAAAAACGCATGATTGATTTAAAAATAATTGTTGTAGTGGATAATTTATCTGAAAATATAAGAATCGCAAATGCTTAAGCAAGTAAAGCTTGCGTGATCAATACAAATATTGATTTCAATTGATGATGTTTTTAGCAGTCAGCTTATAGGTGGAAAGCAGTAATATGAATGGAACGCTGATTTTAGGCTGGATTTCTCTAATCCTTGGTATCGCTTGTTTGATAAGGGCTTTCTACAGCCTATTTCTTATATTTCGATCACGTTTAGTGCTGGACTTAGCCTTAAATCAAAAAATTAAAAATTTTAAAATCAGCAAAAAGGGCGGCTATGCAATTTGGCAAGAGGGTCCATTATTTAAACTTTCACCTATGCTATTGATTCATCCTCAAATCACCAATACAGATCTTCAGCAGATTGTGAAGCTATCACCAAGTATTGCAAGAGCAAGTAAAAATGGTTTTTCTCGTGCTTCAATGCTAATGTTTTATTGTGAGTTGGATGTTGGACACTATTGTTTAGAGGTACTCGACGGTTCGTCATTAAATCCTATCGAAGATAAAATTTCTCAGGCGATCACCGATCATTTATCCATTCAAAAACAAGCTGACAGTCTATACAATTTACAGATACGTGAAAGCCTGAGCAAAAAGCAAAGAATCATCATGATCATTTGCATATTAGCAGGATTACTTTTGTTGATGAAAGGATTATTTACCATCATCGCGCTGAGTTTGGGCATCGCGATGGAAGGTTCATTCACATAATCAGTTTATTTAAGCGTTAAACAGGACTTGGATATCAATAAATAAGAGAATAAAAGCAAAAACGCTGAGTAATCGATTCATCCAAACAGATCTTTTTAAATAGTCAGGGCTGATATATAAAGCTTTGAATTGTAAAGGATGCAGCATGATATAGCTAATTTTCTGTTTAAATACCGGAGTGACAGATTGTTGTTGTTGCTTTAAAACTACTTGGCGCAGAATAAAAGCATTTAGCCACCAGAGTATAAATAGAATGAGTAAAATAATGCTGATACTCAATGTCAAACGAATCCAAGCATTCTGCTCAAAATAGGCAATTTCAGTATAAAAATGGCTCATCAATACAATGCTGACCAGTAACATGGTGCGATAAAAAGTTTGCCGTGTAAATTCAAGGTGCAAAGGATGATTGAGCTTTTGTTTATCCGCTTTACTCACTATTTTCCCTGCAAAAAATGCAAAACCATGACATAGAATCTCTAAAAAGAGATATAAGCCAATGCTGATGGCAAGCGTTTTATACATGATTAATCGTGTTCAAAAATAGGTCGATATAGTGATGGAGTCACTAAAATCATCAATAAAATTCCAGAACAAACAAAGGCCAGATCGTTAAATATCGCTGCATAACTGGTCATGTAAATCCAGTGCATAAAGGGCATAAAATAAATCAGAAATATTGGGAAAAATGTATAGAGATAAGCTTTTCTTGCCCATTCTTTTTTTAAACATAAACCAAATGTGATGATGAGGATGATTAAGCCTACAATCGACATCACTCCCAATTCCCAAGCTTGCGGGTCTTGGTAGAGTGTTTTATCCAAAAGTTCTAACTCAGGTTCAGTACTGTATATATCGATGACTGCTGCAATGATAGGCAATATAAATTGCGCTATGATCAAGCTGTAATACACTGTATTGGATACAGCAGGAGAGTTTTTCATCATTTGACTCATTATTATTGTGATAATTAAGATAAAAGATTTAGTGAAGATTGGCAATTGATCAATAAGAAAAACCACTCGATGACTGGAGTGATTTTTCGAGATTTTTTATAGCACAATATCACTGACGAAATGTTGCACCACTTCGGTTAAATCTTTGGAAAGATAGTGCTGTGTATAGGACTGTTTAAAATGGGCATGATAAGCCTGTTCCGAGTCGAAGCGCTCCCAAAGTAGTAAACGGGTTGGCTGTTGTTGGCATTGATGCAGTTGAAATAAGCTACATCCCGGTTCTTGTTGAAGAGTGAGCTTACATAATGCTTGTAAGGCTTCACGGGTTTCTAAGATTTTGTTTTTATCTTTAATTTTTAATTCTGCGGTGATGTAAAAACCTGAACTTAACATTGTCTACTCCTAATTCAAATCGTGAGTCAAAAATATTAACTGCTCGAGTTCACTCTAGCTCAAGCATTTTTTGTGCATATATTTCAATTTTATAGTCAACAATACTTTGTTCTTGCTTGAGTCTTTGAATTTCTTGTTTTAATTGAACGGAATGCGCAATAAGAAGATCTTGTCTTTGTTTTAAGGTTTGCTCTCCTTGTAGTCGAAATTGGGCAAAATCTTGCATTTTTTCTAAAGGCATGCCTGTTGATTTTAAGCGTTTTACCCATTCAAGCCATTCCAGATCAAGTTTGGTATATACACGTCGTCCGGATTGATTTCGATGGATATTTTTCAGTAAGCCTATTTGTTCATAATAACGAAGGGTATGGATAGAGAGTCCAGTTTTTTTAGAGATATCAGAGATAAACAAAAGTGACTCCATAGCTTTACGGATAAAAATAGATCATATAAAAAAACCGCTCAATCTCTTGAGCGGTTTTCTAAGATTAAAGTGACAAATTATTTTTTGTCATCTTTAACTTCAGTGAATTCAGCATCTACAACGCCATCATCAGCTTTTTGCTGTTGTTGACCTGCATCACCACCGAATTGGTTAGGATCGAAGCCTTCAGCGCCGCCTTGACCTTGAGCTGCTTCATAAGCACGTTGAGTGATCGGCATAATGATGTTTTGTAAAGCTTCAGTTTTTGCTTTAATCGCATCAACATCATTTTCTTTTGCAGTCACTTCTAACTCAGAAACTGCAGCTTCAATTGCAGTTTTTTCATCAGCAGTGACTTGTTCGCCAAGATCTTTCACAGCTTTGTTTGCAGAAGCAACTAAAGCATCAGCTTCGTTACGTGCTTTTGCAAGCTCTTCAAACTTACGATCTTCTTCAGCATTTGCTTCAGCATCTTTGATCATTGCTTCGATTTCAGCATCAGACAAACCAGAGTTTGCTTTGATCTGGATCGATTGTTCTTTACCAGTGCTCTTGTCTTTTGCTGATACTTTTAAGATACCATCAGCATTGATGTCGAACGATACTTCAATTTGTGGCACACCACGTGGCGCAGGTGGAATGTCGCCTAATTGGAAGTTACCCAACAATTTGTTTTGTTGAGCCATTTTACGTTCACCTTGGTAAACTGAAATATCTACCGCTGGTTGGTTATCTGCTGCTGTAGAGAACACTTGAGATTTCTTCGCAGGAATCGTGGTGTTTTTCTCAATAATTGCAGTTAATACGCCACCCATGGTTTCGATACCAAGTGTTAATGGTGTTACGTCAAGTAAAAGTACGTCAGTTTTGTCACCAGACAATACCGCACCTTGAATTGCCGCACCAATCGCAACAGCTTCATCCGGGTTCACATCTTTACGAGGTTCTTTACCGAAGAACTCTTGTACTTTCTGTTGAACCATTGGCATACGTGATTGACCACCAACCAAGATCACGTCAGAGATGTCAGAAGTCGAAAGACCTGCATCTTTAAGTGCGATACGGCAAGGCTCAATTGTACGCGCAACTAAATCAGCAACTAAACCTTCTAGTTTGGCACGTGTTACATTCATCACTAAGTGTTTAGGACCAGTTGCATCCGCAGTGATGTATGGCAAGTTAATTTCAGTCGAATTAGATGAAGAAAGCTCAATTTTAGCTTTTTCAGCTGCTTCTTTTAAACGTTGTAATGCAAGTGGATCTTGTTTCAAGTTGAAGTTTTGCTCTTTCTTGAACTCTTCAACCAAATAGTCGATCAATGCATTATCAAAGTCTTCACCACCAAGGAATGTATCACCATTGGTTGACAATACTTCGATTTGTTGGTCGCCATCTAAGTCAGCGATTTCAATGATTGATACGTCAAATGTACCACCACCTAAGTCATATACAGCAACTTTACGGTCGCCTTCTTTTTTGTCCATACCGAACGCAAGTGCAGCAGCAGTTGGTTCGTTAATGATACGTTTAACTTCTAGACCAGCAATACGACCAGCATCTTTTGTTGCTTGACGTTGCGCATCATTGAAGTAAGCAGGAACTGTAATAACAGCTTCTGTTACTGTTTCACCTAAATAATCTTCCGCAGTTTTTTTCATTTTTTTCAAAATTTCTGCAGAGATCTGTTGCGGTGCAAGTTTTTTGTCGTTTACTTCAACCCAAGCATCACCATTATCAGCTTTGATGATTTTGAATGGTGCAATACCGATATCTTTTTGTACTGCTTGGTCTTGATACTTACGACCAATTAAACGCTTGATTGCGAATAATGTATTCTTAGGGTTAGTCACTGCTTGACGTTTAGCAGATTGACCCACAAGAATTTCGCCATCTTTATATGCAACGATAGAAGGTGTTGTACGTGTACCTTCAGCATTTTCAATTACTTTAACTTTATCGCCTTCAAGTACAGCAACACATGAATTCGTCGTACCTAAGTCAATACCAATAATTTTAGCCATAAATCAAATTCCTCTAAATTCTTTTGAATCCCTGGTTTCCTCTTTTTGCAAAGGGGAGTTAAAAGGGATTTTCTTGTTATCCGATATGAGAGCCATTCAAAAATTTTCAAGTCATGATTTGTGAAAATTCATGAAAATATTTTTAAAAAGCTCCTATTTATTACGCTTATTGACCAACCATCACCATTGCAGGGCGAAGTAGTCGACCATTTAAGGTGTAGCCTTTTTGCAAAACTGTGCCAATTTGGTTGGCTTGTGCATTTGGGTCGATCCCGACAGCTTGATGTAAGTCCGCGTTAAAACCATTGGTTGTATCTGCTTCAACAACACCAAATTTTTCTAAAGTGGTGAGAAGTGATTTCAAGGTGAGTTTTACGCCTTCGAGTACAGGTGTTTCTTCATCACCACCTGCGAGAATCGCACGCTCAAGGTTGTCGACAGAATTTAATAATTCTTTCGCAAACTTTTCTAACACGATGTCTTTATGCTTTTCAGCATCACGTTGAATACGTTCTACACTTTTTTGTGCTTCATAAACTGCATTTGCAGTACGTGCTTTTTCGAGTTTTAAGCTCTCTTCAAGATGACTGATTTGAGCCTGTAAAGCTTCAACGGTAACTTCAACCTGTTCATTTTCAGCCTGAGTTTGCTGTTTGGCTTGCTCGTTTTGAATATCTTGGGCTTCTTGATTCTGCTCAGTTGCCATTGATTTACTCCGTTTAAATGGGTTCTTAAACATGTACAGTCCTTATCGGCAGCAGTTTTGCACTGTGTTCATTTTTGAACTGCCATGATCGTTTAATTCATTAATGAATAAGAAATGTGGGCGAGCCGCTAAAATTCAAGCAGTTTTAGACATTATTTAATGAAATTCAGTGAAAAAAGCTGATCTAAGAGAGAAATCCAAAAATATAAAGATATTTTTGTTGGAATAATCATCAAATCAATGATTATTTTTTTAGATTAAAAATTTAAATTTATGGCGAATTGATGCGGTTATTGCCCAAAAATGATGAGTAAATTCAAAAATTAAAATTGAATGAACAGATTAAAATGCTTAACTCACATGTAAAACCGATTAAACTTATTGAAAATAAGGCTTTGCGAAAAAGCAATAATTTAATTATCATGCTTCATAGATTCTATGGCTGTAGTTTCTTTTTTTAGTTTGAACAACGTTTTCATCGCTTATCCAATCTTCTTGGGTAAGCTTTTTTTTGTCTTGTAAAAAGTCATTAACAATGTAAGTAATGCGAAACTTTTATGGTAAAAGTATATCTTTTATCAGGCTGACTTTTGCCTAACCACATTGAATCCCATCAAAAAACCCAGCGAAATGAAACAAGTATAATCAAAAATAAAATCGGTCAATATAAATCATTGATTTAATAAACTTTGCATAACTTATACGGCAACACCTTAAAAGTCTAACCAAGCTTCAACGAAGTTTGCAGAAAAAATAGCAATCATAGTCAGCACGACAACGCAGTCCTGTGTTGCCGTTTTTTGATAGAGTGATAAAGGAATTTATGATGAAAAAATCAGGTCTTATTTTTATGCTATTGGCTGGTGTTGCGGTCATGAGTACGGCATGTACATCAAGTGAAACAACCCAAGCACCTGAAACAACCCAATCAGCACCAATGGGTTCTGCAGATCAACAGCAATCAGCACAAACTTCGACGGTAGATCCGACTCAACAAGGTACTGCTGTTGAGGGCGATGCGACGATTCAGCAATCACAACCTGCTCAAGCAACCAATGACCCAAGTTTAGTTGAACAACCTTCAGCTCAGTAAATTTTAAAATAAAAAATCAGGCAATTTATGGATGCCTCCATTGCCTGATTTTTTATCAATAACTTTTGATGAGACCTTATTCACCTGCCAATGAACATTCAAAGTTGGTTCGATCTACAGTACAACGCGCTCGTTTAAGCACTGACATCATGGTTGGATCGTAAATACCTTGACGGGTTAAATCCATACGCCCATCTCTTAACAGTTTTTGATATTTTTCAGTATCTGCTTTACTTAAATTCAAACGATATTTGGCTGGGATGCCTTCTTCTAAACGTTTGACCATACTGAATTGACGCGGAAGCTGCTTAATAAACCAGGTTCTAGAGTCATTGCCAAAAGTAGCTGGGAATTTCTGAGATCTAAACACCAGATCAGCAGTGACATTGAGCACTGGGAAATTGATTAATGCACCTTTAGAGCCAAGCCCTTTTTCCATTTCTAAGGGTTTAAAGGCATAGGCTGGTGCACCCACCATCGGTACTTCACCGGTATTAAACTTCTTAATAAAATTGGAAATATCGGACGGAACAGGAATTGCCCCGACACGTTCAACCATTGCAATTTGCGCTTTGTCATACGCCAATACTGCGAATTTCTTGCCTTTACCTTTTTCAATGGTATTGATGGCTCGATCATTTACAAAGATATAGGCAGGGCCGATTTGACCGATCCCACCAATTTCTATTTCTTCATTGTCTATCGTGGTTTTTAAGCGTTTTACATTACGCTTATCCAAGACAAAGGTAATCGCTTTGAGCGCAATGGCATTGGTGGGAACACCACCCAACGCATCAATCGATCCTGCGAATTTATTGTATTGGCGTGCACGCATTGTGGTGATATAGGCAGCATCACATTTACCATTTTTAAAATCTTTATCAGCAAGCTCTTCATTTTGGTAAGCAATCAGCTGGACATCGGTATTCCATGTTTTTGCAGCGAGTGCCCACTCTTCCATCATTTTATAGGATTCACCAGCTTTCCCTAATAAATCAAAAACACAGATTTCTTGTTTAGCTTGAGAGGTGCTTGATATTCCTAATAATACGATTGTAGTAAGGGCAAGAAATTCCTTTTTCATGTTATATCCTTATACTTAAAACGCGTTTTATTTATACTAAATATAGTAATTTTATTTGAATAAAAATAGAGTTTTTACTCTATTTCCGATGAATAAACCATTGAATAACTTAGTTAATGTGATTTATTTATCTTAATAAAATATTATTGTGATGTTGTTTTGTTTATTGCTGTGGGTTTAGTGGCTCCATTAAAATCTTATTAATTTTGATCGATCTAGAAAAATAAAATAGATTTCAAGTTTTGTTAATCAATAAAACGTATAAGTAAATCTAAAAAACGTATTTTTAATAATATACAAAAAAACCGTACCATGAACCTGATTCCCATCTCTTTTTATTTATTCTAGTCCATACATTGATCATGAAATTTCAGCAACTGATTTTGCTTTGCTCAGCTATAAGCTTATATAGCTATAGTGGTTTGGCAAATGCTCGCCCTATCGTCATTGGTTATCAAACCAACATAGAACCTGCCAAAGTTGCACAGGCTGATGGTGTGTATGACAAAGTGATTGGGGAAAAACTGGATTGGCGCTTATTTAATAGTGGTGCAGAGGTTTTAACTGCATTGGCTTCTGGTTCTGTAGATATTGCACTGATTGGTTCAAGTCCGTTAGGGGCAGCTGTTGCCAATAATTTACCCATAGAGGTGTTTTTAATTTCTACTGATCTGAAAAGTGCGGAAGCCTTGGTGGTGAGAAATGGCTCAGGAATTAATAGTCCTCAGGACTTGATTGGGAAAAAAGTGGCAACCCCATTTGCTTCGACTTCCCATTACAGTTTATTGGGGGCTTTGCAGCATTGGAATATTAAAACCAATCAAATACGGTTGTTGAACCTAAAACCAGCTGAAATTAATGCAGCATGGCGCAGAGGGGATATAGATGCAGCTTTTGTCTGGTCACCCGCACTTGCCAATATTAAGAAAACTGGCAAGGTTATGACGGATGCAGGGCAGGTTGGGCAGTGGGGTTCACCTACATTTGAAGTTTGGGTGGCACGTAAAGATTTTGCGCAGAAGCATCCTGAGGTCTTAACAAAGTTTTCTACCGTGACACTGAACTATTACCAATCTTATAACCAGAATAAAAGTCGTTGGACGGCCAACTCAGCTGAAGTGCAAAAAATTGCCAAAATTACCGGCGTAGATGCTCAAGATGTGCCAGCGCTTCTTGCTGGTGCCGCCTATCCAGATCGTCAGGCGCAATTAAGCACTCAATACCTTGGTGGGCGGACCACACAAAATATTGTCAACTCAGTGAACTTTTTAAAAGCACAAGGTCTGGTGAGAAAGGTTTCTCCAAATTATCAACAGTTTATTAACACGCATTTTATTCAAAAATCGAAATAGAGATCGGAAGTATTCATCATGGCTGTATTGACTGTAAAACATGTACAAGCACAGTATCCGGGTGCTGAACAACCGGTACTGAAAGATGTGTCATTTCAGCTGGGCTCTGAGCAACTGATGGTTGCATTAGGTGCTTCAGGCAGTGGTAAAACAACCTTATTAAATCTGATTGCTGGATTTACTCAGCCACAAGCAGGCACTTTAAAACTGGATGGTGAAGCAATCATTGCACCTAGCCGAGACCGTGGTGTAGTGTTCCAAGATGATGTTTTATTGCCTTGGCAAAATGTAGAAGACAATATTGCTTTTGGTTTAGAGCTTGCAGGGGTTGATAAAAAAACACGTCAAAACCGTGCACAAGCATTGCTTAAATTGGTGAATTTAGAAGGCTTTGGCCAACGCCATATCTGGGAACTTTCAGGCGGGCAACGTCAACGGGTTGGTTTAGCGCGTGCTTTGGCTTCTGACCCTAAAATATTATTGATGGATGAGCCTTTTGGTGCTTTAGATGCGTTTATTCGTGAACAAATGCAGTGCTTATTATTAGATGTTTGGAAGAGCACGTCCAAACCTACTTTCTTAATTACCCATGACATTGAAGAAGCTGTTTTTCTGGCAACAGATCTGATTATTCTTGCACCAAATCCTGGGCGAATTGTGGAAAAGCTGGAGTTGGATTTTGCTAAACGCTATGCCAATGGCGAGCCAGCACGAAGTATTAAATCAGATCCCAAGTTTATTGAAATGCGAGAGCATGTGTTGAGTTGTGTATTCATTCAAAATAATCAGGATCAATACCATGTTGCTCAGAGCGACCAAGCTCAACTGGAAAAGGTGGAGTAATGACAGCACAATTAGACCCTAAATTGATCCCTCGTACAGTTGAATCTCAGACTGTGGCGGTGAAGGTTCCACGTGAAGTCAATATTACTTTGATCAGTAGTATCACGATCATTACTTTGATTGCAATTTGGTGGCTGGTCACTACTTTAGGCTGGATTGATGCTTTATTCTTACCATCACCAACCGCCGTGTTGCAGCGTTTCAATGATTTGTTCAGCAATGGCTATATGAGTATTAGCTTGTGGAGTCATATTGGCGCAAGTTTGGGTCGTATCGGCACGGCGTTGATTGCTGCGGTTATCACTGCGATTCCAGTGGGGATTGCGATTGGTCGCAATAAAATTGTGCGGGGTATTTTAGATCCCATCATTGAGTTTTATCGTCCGATTCCACCACTGGCGTATTTACCCTTGATTGTAATTTGGTGTGGTATTGGTGAATTGTCCAAGGTGCTACTGATTTATCTGGCAATTTTTGCACCGATTGTTATCGCAACAGCAACTGGTGTCCGCTCAGTCGACCAAGCCAAAATTCGTGCTGCACAGTCTTTGGGTGCAAGCCCAATGCAAATTATTAAACATGTGGTTTTACCAAGCTCTTTACCGAGCATTTTAACTGGTATCCGTATTGGTCTTGGGGTGGGATGGTCGACTTTGGTGGCAGCAGAGTTGGTTGGTGCTTCTGAAGGTTTGGGCTTTATGGTGCAATCATCTTCACAGCTTTTGGCTACAGATGTGGTGATTGTCGGGATTTTAATTATCGCTGTGATTGCCTTTATTCTGGAAATTGGTTTACGTCGTTTGCAAAGAAAATTGGTCCCTTGGGATAAGCAATCTCAGTAAGTTATTTTCGCTACACTGTTCGATAGCGTGACGCTATATTTAGTTTTAACGTTTTAATGATGCATTTTAATATATCGTGAGATGATCGAGGAAGAAATGAACGCTGTTGTTTCAAATATTTTTAAAGTTACCCCATTAAATCCAACGATTGGTGCGCTGATTGAAGGTGTGAGTTTCAATCAGCCTTTAACACCTGAACAAAAGGCTTTGATTGAAGCAGCTTTATTGAAACATCAGGTGATCTTTTTTAGAAATCAGCCGATGACTGCGCAGCAACATGCGGCTTTGGCACGTCAATTTGGTCAGTTACACATCCACCCAATTTACCCCAATATTCCAGAACAACCCGAAATCATGGTTTTAGATACGGAATTAAATGATTTACGGGATAATGCACTGTGGCATACCGATGTGACTTTTCTTGAAGCACCAGCAATGGGCGCAATTTTAAGTGCAAAAAAAGTCCCTGCATGGGGTGGAGATACACTTTGGTCAAGTGGAACAGCGGCGTTTGAAGCATTATCCAAACCGATGCAAGCGATGTTGTCTGGTTTAACTGCAACACATGATATTGCACGTTCATTTCCAGTAGATCGCTTTGGTGGTGATCCTGCCGAATTAGAAAAGCTAGAACAGGCTAAGAAAAAACATCCTCCGATTAGCCACCCTGTGATTCGCACTCATCCTGTCACAGGTCGTAAAGCTTTATTTGTGAGTGAGGGTTTTACCACACGAATTAATGAACTCGAAGCCAAAGAAAGCGATGCTGTCTTGAAAATGTTGTTTGAACATATTCAGAAACCAGAGTTTGTAGTGCGTTGGTCGTGGCAGGCCAATGATGTGGCATTTTGGGATAATCGTTGTACCTTCCACTATGCTGTTGATGATTACCGTCCTCAGCACCGTGTTATGAATCGAGCCACTTTGATGGGTGATAAACCTTTTTATCAAGCAGATTAAGGTTTAACTTGTTATAAAAACCAATCAAATTTGATTGGTTTTTTATTTTTGAAACAACTGAATTTGAATACAACTTTTTGAAACTTTATTGCTGAGCAATAATGTTTAATTATTCATCAAAATTAAACAAATGATCAACATACTAGGCAACAAATATTTATTGCTTGTTGGAAATATCATGTTGATTAATAATAAAAAGCAAATCATTTTGCTAAGTGTGCTGTCTACGCTGTTGGTTGCTTGTAATGATGATAATGATCATTCAAATACTGAAAAACCAGTTGAGGCAAAAGCTTTAGAACTGAATATCTTGCATATTAATGACCATCATTCACATTTAGATGAAGAAAGCATTAAATTTAAAAGCAATGTGGGGACAGGGGATGAAGAGTTTAGTGTTGCAAGCGGTGGATTTGCACGTGTTGCCAGCTTAATTAACCAACTTGCAGTAGAAAAGAAAAATGCTTTAAAAATACATGCAGGTGACGCGATCACTGGCGATTTGTACTATAACTTAACGGATGGGAAAGCAGACGCAGATGCAATGAACACCGTTTGTTTTGATACATTTACGCCGGGTAACCATGAGTTTGATTCTAAAGATGATGGATTAAAGAAATTTATTGGTTTCTTAGATCAAAGTTCTTGTAAAGACAAAACCCAAATTTTAACGGCCAATGTCAGTTTTGGGGCATCTTCGCCGTTGTATAAAACCAATCGCATTTTGAAGTCACAAGTGTTTGAAAAAGATGGGGTGAAATTTGCAATCATTGGTTTAACGGTTGCCAAGAAAACCAAAAACTCTTCGCAACCGAATGCTGATACATTGTTTGCAGATGAAATTGAAACAGCGCAAAAAGAAATAAATCAATATAAAGCGCAAGGCATTAAAAATATTATTCTTCAAACCCATGTGGGATATGACTTAGACCAACAGTTGGCAAAATCACTTACCGATGTTGATGTGATTATTGGGGGTGATTCACATACATTATTGGGCCCTGACAGTCTTAAAAAATATGGCATGACACCAGAAGGTGCTTATCCAACACAGCTGAGAAACAAAGATGGTCAATTGGTCTGCGTTGCACAAGCTTGGCAGTACAGTTATATCGTGGGTGATTTAAATGTGAAGTTTGACAAAAACGGGAATGTCGAAAGCTGTAGTGGGACACCACATGTACTTATTGGCAATAACTTTACCCGTACCGCCAAAGACGCAAAAGCAGTCACCGAAACTGAAAAACAAGCAATACTGACGCAATTTAAAACCGATCAAGTTCCATTTACTGTTGTAACGCCACTACAAAAGACCTTGGATGTTTTAAAACCGTATCAGGAACAAAAGAAAAAATTTGCTCAGGAAATCGTAGGTCAAGCCACAGATAATCTCTGTTCACGTCGAGTCCCTGGTACACAACGTGATATAAATCGTTCAACACTTGGCGATATCTGTAATAAGAATACCCATGTCGATCAACATGGTGGAGATATTCAACAAATCATTGCTGAAGCGTTTTTACAACAAGGAAAGACCTTCTTTGGCGCTGATATCTCATTCCAAAATGGTGGTGGTGTCCGTGAAGATGTTGCTTTAGGGGATGTGACAGTTGGTAAAATTTACAATGTCTTACCGTTCAAGAATACATTGTTGCGTTTAGATCTGACGGGTGCTGAAGTTAAAGCCACCTTAGAGGATGCAATAGATGGTGTGATTACCCAGAATAATACGGGTAGTTACCCATATACCGGTGGTATGCGTTGGAATGTTGACTTTACCAAAGACAAAGGCCAGCGTCTTAACCAAATACAAGTACGTAATGCATCTGGGCAATATGAAAATCTTGATCTCAATAAGACTTACAAAGCGATCACGATTGATTTTCTTGCCAATGGTGGTGACTACTACACCACCTTGAAAACCATTACTGGTGAGCGCCGTGTGAATGTTGGCTTAGACTATGCTGAGGCTTTCCTCAAATATGCCCAAGGTTTGGCTGGTCAGACAGGTCAAAAGAAAATTAATAAATTAGCAACGGCTGAATACAGTACCCAGCTATTTATCGATAAAGCAAAATAAACTGAAACAGACAATCAAAATCCCGCTTCGGCGGGATTTTTTCGTTGGGTCGTTGATGAAAACTGACAAAATCCTATATTGGTGATGAATAAATAATTGCAAAAATCTATGCTTAACTTTAAAATGAGCCAAAATTTAGCCACGATGGCTTAAATAATCACAATGACAAACCCAATTTTCTTTTCATTTGCCTCAATTTGATCTTGTAACGTTGCCTTTTGACAAGATTGTTTACAACCACTGACTGGTTGCAGGATAACCATAATATCTTGATTGAACCCATCGTTTTAAGCAGGGTGCTTAAAATGTGATTTGAATCAGCTGTTAAATTCAATATTCGGGAGAAAAATCATGTTGTTTAACGTATTTCTCATTTTGGGCTTTAAATAGACCCTATACATTTTTAATCGTTTAAATTAAACGAAAATAAACCTTATTTTAAAGAATATACATGTTCTGAGGGATGACTTTGCTTGCAGAAAATGCAAATTGAAAAAAGTTCAGCCTTAGTCATGAAAAGAAAAAAGTGAATATATGAACGAATATATTAATCAACCTTTTGCACAAAATATGCATCAGGTTGACGTAGCGGATTTTGCTGAAATTTCTCCGATTGTAAAACTTTGGGCTTTTCGATTTTTGGTCGAGTTAGGTGGTGCAAAAGAATTTATTTCTGATCATTGCTTTAGTCATCAATGGATTGCAAAAAAGTTAGGTTTTTCTGAAGCATTACTTGCAGATAAGTTCGATGAGCAAGCTGCTTATCTGGAACTCAACCATTTGCATAAAAATAGCCAACAGCAAAATTTATTAGATAATTTTCAGTTCAATGCTGAATTGCAATATAACCTAAAGTTAATACAGCAATTACTGGATTTAAATGCTGTTGAAAGCACGATTTTAGGCTTTATTGTGATGTTAAACAGTGAACAACTTTTAGATGATATTGCGGATACCATCGGTGAATTGACTGCGTCTAAAACCATACGTGCTTTGGCTGTGGTTTTAGATTTGCCTTATGAAGCAATTCGGCAGGCTTTGTCTGTACAAGGGCGTTTACATCGCAGTGGCTTAACCAGTGTTCAACAACACTATCGTAATTATTTACGTGGGAAATTGAATCTGGTGTCAAATCAATTGGCCGATAAGTTATTGGTGAAAACCAATGATGTGATGGATCTGTTTGTTGGAACCATTAATAAAAGTCAGCCTGCTGAATTAACCTTACAGGATTATCCTCATTTACACACTGAATTGACTTTACTCCTAGCTTACTTAAAGCAAGTCAAAATGAGTAAGCAACAGGGGGTAAATATCTTCCTTTATGGCAGTTCAGGCACAGGAAAGACACAACTGTGTAAGACCCTTGCAGATGAAATGGCGGTGCAACTTTTTGAAATCTCCTGTGAAGATGAAGATGGTGATGCAATTTCAGCCACAGGGCGTTTATGTGCGTATCGTGCAGCACAGTGCATTTTCGACAGTCAATCTGCTTTATTGATGTTTGATGAAGTTGAGGATGTGTTTAATGACACCGAAAATGGCGTGGGGATGAAAAGCACTGCGCAAAGTCGTAAGGCTTGGGTCAATCGTATTTTAGAGCAAAATCGTACACCAACGATTTGGGTGTCTAATTCTGATCAGCTCGATCCTGCGTTTATACGCCGTTTTGATATGGTGCTTGAAATTAAAGTGCCACCTAAAAAGCAACGCAGAAGCTTTATCGAACAACATTGTGGTCAAGAACTTAATCCTTTGTATCAGGAAGCCTTGGCCAATGTTGAGCAATTATCTCCAGCAATTTTACGCCGTAGTTATCGTGTTGCCAAAGCGGCTCAAATGCACAATGCGCATTTAGTGGTACAGGAAAGCATGACCAAATTGGTGTCCAATACCTTAAAAGCACAGGGTCATCAAGGCATTAAATTGCAAGATAGTAATGCGTTGCCCAAGTTCTATGATCTGAACTATATCAATTGTAAGGCGAATCTTGCAGAGATCGCATCAGGTATCCAGCAACATGGTTTTGGCCGTTTATGTTTATACGGAGCATCTGGAACAGGTAAAACTGCATTTGCACGATGGTTATCTGAAACCATCAATCGACCTTTACTGATTAAGCGTGGTTCAGACTTAATTTCTGCTTGGGTTGGTGAAACAGAACAGAACCTTGCTAAAGCGTTTCATGAAGCCGAAGACTTACAGGCAATTTTATTGTTGGATGAAGTAGATGGTTTATTACAAGATCGCCGCCAAGCAACCCGCTCTTGGGAAGTTTCACAGGTAAATGAGTTTTTGGTTCAAATGGAAAGCTTTAATGGCATCGTGGTGGCGACAACCAATCGCTTTGATGAACTTGATCAAGCTGCGTTACGCCGTTTCGATTTTAAAATGCATTTTGATTTTTTAAATTATGCACAGCGTTTGGCTTTATTGGAAAATGTCTGTACACAACTCAAACTTGATGTTCATGAAGCTGATATAAAAGTAAAACTGCAATCTTTAGATCGTTTAAGTGCTGGAGACTTTGCGGTGATTGTACGACAGTCCTGTTTTCATTCTTTTGAAAATGTGGATTCTATTCTGCAGCATTTAACAGATGAAATGACTGCAAAATATAAAAGTGCACAAAGTATAGGATTTACCGCATCAAATTGATGCGGTTTTTCTTTTTGAATCCTAATTCAGTTGAATAATGCTTAGATTTTGTGATTCGAGAGTGGAAAACAAAGCATAAAAATAACTTTAATATGAAAAAAATAATGAAAAATGCTTAAAAAATAGATAAAAAGCATAAAAAAACACTGATTTTGAGGAAAAAACGCACATCCGATAAAAAAGTTTAAAAAAAGGGGTTGTGTTGGATTGTGAATGCTGTAGAATGCACATCCATCGGCGGTGATGTTAAATAAAACTTCT
>NZ_JBWKXD010000016.1:0-64639 GCF_059422625.1 Acinetobacter sp. GW821-FHT01C12 | reverse complement strand
AAATAGTCTCGCTATTCTCTTCGTTTCATGCCTTGCCTGCTCAATTTTAACCTACAACGCAAGCCATTTATGAAATGGCAACAGACCCTATTATTTATTTTCAGCCATTTTATCTGCTTTCGCTGCCCAATACGTGGCTAAAACAGGCCCAGAAATATTATGCCATAAACTAAAAATAGCACTTGGTACTGCGGTTATTGGAGATGCAGCAAAATGTATTGCCGCTAAGGTCACACCTAAACCAGAATTTTGCATTCCCACTTCAATCGCAACAGCTTTGGAGTCAGGATAAGACAAGTTGAATAGACGACTTGCCCAATAACCTAATAAAAAGCCTAAACCATTATGTAAAATCACCACACCCAAAATCAGCAAGCCCGATTGCAAAATTGAAGCCTTACTGGCTGCAATAATTGCTGCCACGATCACCACAATGGCAACCACAGAAATCAAAGGCATCACTTGAATATATTGCTCAGTCTTTTGTTTAAATAGGCTTCTTAAAATCACGCCCAAAATAATTGGAAAAATCACCACTTTAAGGATATCGATAAACATTGAACCCGCATCAATCGGAATCCACTGGCTGGCTAACACATAGAATATTGCAGGTGTCAAAATAGGCGCTAAAAACGTTGAAACAGATGTACATGTGACGGATAAAGCAGTATTTCCTTTGGCCATATAGGTGATGACATTGGATGCTGTCCCTCCAGGGCAACAGCCGACAAGGATTACCCCTACCGCAATTTCGGGTGGTAAATTAAAAACTTTACAGAGAAAGAATGCCACACTAGGCATCACCACAAAATGTGCAACAACACCGATCACAACTGCTTTGGGATTTGACAAGACATTCTTAAATTCGTCCACGGTCATGGTCATGCCCATCCCCAGCATGATAATCCCTAAAACCCATGGAATATATGCTTTCATCCAGACAAATGCTGCTGGAAAACATAAGGCAATAAAGGCAAAGACCACGACCCACAGGGCAAAAGTTTTTTGTACAAACTGACTAAAACGTAAAATTGCTGACATTGTCCCTACCCAAGCAGATTGAGGATTTCGGCTTATCTTAAAGCAAGATGTTTTAAAGCAGTAATATTTCTCAAATGATGCAAGTCTTGGTGCTTATACTGCGTTGAAAATATCTTTTGAGATCATGCGTTTTACACCGACAGCCAGCATTTCCTGCCATGCGTGTTGTAAAGAACCGTGTAAATCAATCGCTTTGGTCGCGTCCGAAATCACAAAGGCTTTAAAGCCTAACTTGGCAGCATCCATGGCCGTCCATGCGACGCAGAAATCTGTTGCAATCCCCACGATATACACCGTATCTATACCGCGTTCTTTAAGATAGCCCGCCAAGCCTGTAGTGGTTTTATGATCGGCTTCCATAAAGGCTGAATAACTGTCAATTTGGGAACGAAAACCTTTACGAATGATCAGTTGAGCAGTTGGTATGTTTAGATCAGGATGAAATTCAGCATCTTTACTCCCTTGTACGCAGTGTGATGGCCACAATACTTGCGGGCCGTAATCTAACTGAATCAGATCATAAGCTTTACGGTTGGGATGATTCTCAACAAATGAAATATGGTTTTCAGGATGCCAATCTTGGGTCAGTACAATATTGTCAAAATGTAGTGCCAATTGATTGATGGTAGGAATGATTTGCTCAGCATGGGCAACTTCTAAATTTCCACCAGAAGTAAAACCATTTTGTACATCAACAACGATCAAGGCGCTACGCTCAGATTGCAACATTTCCCTACCCTTATATTGGCCAAATGACTATTATTTTAATCGTAAAAATTTAAACACTCGATGACTCAACATACAATATAACAGCGTACATTTGCGAGCGTCTTATCAAAATCAACCAAGAAATCATCTAGAACGGTTCGCTAGATTCTAAACGGCGAGACTCCGCTACCCAATAGAAAATTGTTTTCAAATACAAATAGGTTTTACCCTGCATTGGGATTAAAACTGCACGCTTTCAAATTTGATAAAAAACTGAAAATTAAAAAAAATTGCTTGGAAATGTGAGTGATTTGTTGCTTTTGTTAAAGAATTTCTAAGCTTTGACTAAAGCATATTGTTCTGACACGCTGAATCAGTCATAATTTGCATAAGCATTAGGCAATCTTTAAGATGATTGTTTCACGCTCAAATCAAAATACTGCAACCATCCCAATCCTTGTTTACTCAAACGCATGTGGATGGAAAAATAGGATATTTTTTTAAAATGACTCAGCAAGCACAGACCATTCAAGGCTCAATTGTCGCAATCGTCACCCCTATGTTTGAAGATGGCAGCGTAGATTGGAAGGGTCTCGAGAAGCTCGTTGAGTGGCACATAGAACAAGGCACTAATAGTATCGTTGCTGTCGGTACAACTGGCGAAGCATCTACTCTTAGCATGGCAGAACACACAGAAGTAATTAAAGAAATTATCCGTGTTGCCAATAAACGTATTCCAATTATTGCCGGTACTGGTGCAAACTCGACACACGAAGCGATTGAACTCACCAAAGAAGCCAAACAACTCGGCGCAGATGCCGCACTTTTAGTTACCCCTTATTATAACAAACCAACGCAAGAAGGTTTATTCCAACACTATAAGGCAGTTGCTGAAGCTGTTGACTTACCTATCATTCTTTACAACGTGCCTGGTCGTACTGGTGTAGATCTGCACAACGACACTGCGATTCGTTTAGCAGATATTCCTCAAATCGTAGGAATTAAAGATGCGACTGGCGATGTTCCCCGTGGTAAAGAGCTGATTGATGGCTTAAAAGGCAAAAACATGGTGGTGTATTCAGGTGATGATGCGACTGCGAGTGAATTGATTCAGTTAGGCGCCCACGGCAATATTTCAGTGACAGCAAATATTGCACCAAAAATCATGAGCGAACTTTGTGCCGCTGCAATTGCAGGTGATGCTGCAACAGCGAAAAGCAAGGATGACCAAGTTGCAAAATTAAACAATATTCTATTTTGCGAATCGAACCCAATTCCAGTGAAATGGGCACTTCATGAAATGGAATTAATTGGTACTGGCATTCGCTTACCATTAACTCCCCTAGCAGAACAATACCGTGCACCACTGCGTGAAGAACTCAAAGCAGTGGGTCTCATTTAATAAGAGCTTAGTATTATGCAATTACGTTTAGGTTTAACTCTTGCCATTTCAGCTTTAAGCTTGGCGGGTTGTAGTTCCCTTGGAATCAGCAATGGTTCTTTAGATTATAAAAACACGACCACTGTAGAGCCACTTAGCTACCCTGAAGGTTCAACAGTTAGACCTGCAACGCCAATGTATCCAGCTCCTATTGTTGACCCTCTTGCACTTCAGCATGCACCAAAATTTGAAAATAAACGAGGCAACCGTTACGAAGTTCCTCGTCCAGATGTTGCTCAAATCAGTGCACCTGCTGATGAAGTTTCTGGATCAACTGAAAGTGTTGGTCGTCCTCAAATTTTAACTGATGGAAATGGCAATCCACTGATCAAAATTGATGGAAATTCTGCTACAATTTGGCAGTACGCACTTGCGACCCTCAGTAGCTTAAATTATAAGGTTATCGGCCAAAGCAAAAATGCCAATGAGGCAACTGTAAAAATCGATAATTCAACTTATGTATTGAAGCTTAATTCTGTAGGTTCAAGTAACACACTTGCTGTGTTTAACGCCGATAATAGCTTTGCAGACAAAGAAAAAGCTGCAGAACTATTAACCCAGATTTACCAAAACTGGCCAGCCTAGTCGTTCTAGGCAATTTTTTTTTGCAAAAGGTTCCCCCATGTTAAAACAAACCTTGCTCTATACTGGTAAAGCGAAATCTGTTTATGAAACAGATAGCGCGGATCATCTAATTCTAGTTTTCCGTGACGATGCTTCTGCATTTAATGGCGAAAAAATAGAGCAACTAGACCGTAAAGGTAAGGTGAACAACCGTTTTAATGCCTTTATCATGGAAAAACTGGCTGCAGCTGGTATTGAAACACACTTCGAAAAACTTCTTTCTCCAACTGAAGTTTTAGTGAAAAAATTGCAAATGATCCCTGTTGAATGTGTAATGCGTAATTATGCTGCAGGTTCATTATGCCGCCGTTTGGGTGTCGAAGAAGGTTTAGAGCTTGTTCCACCAACATTTGAATTGTTCTTCAAAGATGACGCTTTAGGCGATCCTATGGTGAATGAGTCTCAAGCAATTGCATTGGGTTGGGCAAATGCTGAACAATTGGCGCAAATGAAAGAATTGACTCAAAAAGTCAATGTTGTGCTGAAAGACTTATTCGCTCAAGGCAACATGCTTCTTGTTGATTTTAAACTTGAATTTGGCGTGTTCCATGACCGTATCGTATTGGGTGACGAATTCTCTCCAGACGGTTGCCGTCTATGGGATAAAGACACCAAGAAAAAACTCGACAAAGACCGTTTCCGTCAAGGTTTAGGTGGTGTTGTTGAAGCTTATGAAGAAGTGGCTACACGCATTGGTGTAGATCTTTCAGATATCTAATTTTAGATACTGATTCTTCAAAAACCGAGCTTTTTAGCTCGGTTTCTTATTTTAAGATGCTGATTTTTCTAATAGGTAATCATATAAATTTTCACCAGCTTTTTTCTGAAAGCGGTTTTCAAATAAAGGCACTAAAAACTCAGGGTTAATTTGTGGGAAACTGATGTCCTCAAAATCTTCATCGGATGAGTCTGCATATTGAATAATGACAATAATTTCTTCACCCTGTTGGTTTTTTAATTTTCCTTGTAATCTTAAATCTTGTAATGCTTGAATAATGGTCTTTTGATAGTGCGCTTGCAATTCGCTATATTGCTCATCTGTATAATCCTCTCCCAAGTCCTGATACAAAGCCGTGATTGCATCGTGAACACGATTATTGGCAGTACTTGAACAACTCCATTCTGAAATCCACCATGCTTCATAGACGTCTTCAAAGGTTTTTAATTGTTCTAATGTGCATCCTACATAAAAGAAACCGCAGAAATCCTCAACCATTCCCAAACCAATAGCACATAAATGCTGATCTTGTGTAAGCTGCTGAATCTCAGCGAAAGCATCTTGGATATCTTGGTAAATCACTGAATATAAATTGTCTTTATTCATCATCATGTTCTTATCATTCACAATTTCAATGCAGAGTTTACTATCAAAGCATAAATTCTGTATATAAACCATTCGCCTATGTTGGCATTTCCCATCAGTAAAAAATTGAGCAATCGACGACTTAAAAATACTGTAAATTATTTCTGAAAAAGCGTTGCGATGAAACTTTAAATATTAAAACTTGACCTTACAATTATGGTAAGGTTTATCTTAAGTTTAAGTCTTCTTAGAGCAGGGTGAGATATGGAATTTTATATTGAAAATATGACCTGTGGTGGTTGTGCACGTGGTGTAACCAAAGCAATTCAATCTGTAGATGAAAATGCCAAGGTGATTGCCGATCCACCAAGTCACAGTGTTAAAGTTGAAACAACAGCAACACAGCAACAAGTGGTTGATGCTTTATCAGAAGCGGGCTTTCCTCCACGCTAAGTTGATTGGATAAAGTGAAAAGGGCTATCAATTTAAGGTAGCCCTTTTGCATTAAAGCAAATATAAACTGATCAAACTGGGCTCTGTCATCACAGTTATATATCTGTATAGCATTGATCAAACCTAGCCTTTAGCTGATGTAAATTGTTGATCATCACTATATTTCATCAACTTGATTCAATATCATCACCTCATCACTGAGCCATTCAAAATCATACGCTTTATCAATAATTTCAAAAGATTGTGTATCAAAATTTCCATAAAACATCGCATGATAAAATCTAGATTTCTAAACTGAGAACACTTTAAATAACCATACACTTTGCAGATTTTATTCTATTTATATTTTTAAAAGTTGTTTTCTAAATAATCTCAAGCTCACTATGATCACAACAAACCGTTACAAAAAGAGCTACAAAATAGAGTTATGCGTACATTATCAAAACGATATTCATTAAGCCTGACCGCCAGCTTAGTTTTTACATTTCTGTATCCACATGCATACGCTGCGGAACAGATTCCAGCCACCCAAGAAGTTAAAACACTTGATACCATTGTTGTCACAGGTACACGTTCGCTAAAACGTTCTAAAACAGATTCCTTACAACCGATTGATGTGATTAGTGCAGCGGAATTGACAGAACGTACAGGTTCAAGTGAGTTAGGTACGGCGCTGGCTAAAATTATCCCCTCGATTAACTTTCCTCGTCCAACCGTTGTCGATGGAACAGAACTCGTTCGCCCAGTACAACTAAAAGGGCTTTCTCCTGATCAAGTTTTGGTTTTAGTGAATGGCAAACGTCGCCATACAGGGGCATTTATTAACCTTGGGGGCACCATTGGACGCGGTTCGGCACCGACCGATTTAAATGCCATTCCAATTTCTGCCATCAGCCGTATAGAAGTACTTAGAGAAGGTGCGTCTGCTCGCTATGGTTCAGATGCAATTGCTGGTGTCGTCAACATTATCTTAAAATCTGATCCTAAAACAGGTGATGCAGGTATTCGCTACGGTATTTATAACAAAGGTGATGGTGAACAAAAACAATCCTATGTCTCAGGCGGTACTCAACTGGGCAATTATGGTTATGCCATTTTTTCTGGTGAATGGCAGGACAATGAAGCAACCAATCGCGCAGGTTTAGACCTTCGTGATCCAAACGCCACTACATACGGACAAAGAACTTTTCGTTTTGGTGATCCAAAATCAGATGAGGTAAAAGCTTCTGTTAATGCTGGTTTTGACCTCAGTGATACTGTTGAATTATATGGCTTTTCAACCTATAGCCATCGTAATGCAGAAACTGCTGGATTCTATCGTTTGAGTAATGCCTCGAACAATGTGCCTGCATTATTTCCAAATGGTTATTTACCACTGATTCGCGGTCAATTAGATGACTTTAGTGCTGTTGCAGGCTTACGTGGGGAAGTCGCAGACTGGCGCTATGATGTTTCAGCCAATTATGGCTTAAACCAATATGATGTAAATACAAAAACCATCAATGTCGATCTATACAAAGATACAGGTTCAACACCAAATTCATTCCATAATGGACAGTTAAAGAATACCCAAGCTGTTTATAATATTGATTTGTCAAAAGAATTTGAGATCCCTGCTTTTGCAAGTCCATTAAATGTCGCGTTTGGTGCTCAATATTTAAATCAACAATATCAAATCAAAGCAGGCAATCCTGCCTCTTATTATAAAAGCGGCTCTTCAGGTTTATCAGGCTTTCGCCAAGCAGATGCTGGGAAATGGACACGTGACAGTTATGCAGGATATCTCGATTTAGAAACAGATATTACTCAAAAACTTTCAGCATCTACAGCCTATCGTTATGAGAAATATGATGACTTTGGGGACACCAATAATGCATCTCTTTCATTACGTTATAAGCTTTTACCTCAAGTTGCGGTACGTGGCTCAGTTTCTACAGGCTTTCGAGCACCGAGTCTAGCACAACAATATTTCACTCAAACCTCTTCGCAATTGGTCAATGGACAGTTTGTTGAGGCTGGAACATTTCCAAGTTCTTCACAAGTTGCACAATTGCTCGGCGCAGAAGACTTAAAAGCTGAAAAATCAAAGAATTATAGCCTTGGCTTGGTACTTACCCCAACTAAAAACCTATATGTAACTTTGGATGCCTACCAAATTGATATTGATGACCGCATTAGCTTATCTTCAAATATCAATGCCAGCAGCCCCGCTGTTCGCGCTTATTTGGTGTCTAAAGGGATTACCGATACCAATTTCAGCACGGTGCGTTTCTTTAATAATGCCAGTAATACCCGCACTCGTGGTGTAGATTTAGTTGCCAATTACCAATGGCAAAACCTGCCTTATGGCGAGTTAACCACATCTTTAGCATATAATTTTAATCGCAATAAAGTCACCGATGTCGATAAAAACCCTGAGATTTTAAATGCCTTGGGTGTCAACCTCACCCGTTTAGACCGTCGTGAACAATATGGTCTATTGGCAGGAAGCACACCTGAACATAAATTCAGTTTAGCCAATGATTATAAAATTGGAAATTTTGGTATCAATACCAATATCACACGTTATGGAAGCTTCGAAACTTACAGTAACTCAGGTGCTGCCAGTGATCAGAAATTTTCTGCAAAATGGCTGTTGGATTTAGCACTAACATACCAATTAAACAATTGGAAATTTACTGTTGGGGGAGACAACATTACCAATGTTTATCCTGATAAAGATGTTTATGACATCAACAAACCTACAGGCGGAAGTTTGCAATACAGCCAGTTCTCACCGTTTGGCTTTAATGGTGCGTTCTATTACGGCAAAATTAATTATAAGTGGTAGAGGTTAAAGTTAACCAAGGGCTTCAAACCGAGTTGAATGACTCGGTTTTTATGCTTATCGTTATTGGGTATATCCCCAACCTGTTCAGAAACACATACACTAGAATATAATTTTCTTCATTCATAATTTTAATTAAATCAATTTGCGTAGACGCTACCTAACTTTTCAGAGATGAGAAGAGGCAAGTTATAAAATCTCCTGTTGGATCAGCGAGTATCGGTAAGCTTGAATTGCTGATGAACTTTTTTTAAGAAACTTATATACTCAAAACAAACGATATTCAGATTTAATCCAACATGATAAAAACAATTTATGCTGTCATTTTATTCTTGATCATTTTAAATCCTGCACAGGCGGAAGAGTTAAGCTGTCAGCAAGATTATCCTAAAATTATTGCGCCTGACTTAGATCAATTAGGACAAGATTTAAAGAAAAATGATTATTCATTTATGCAACAAAAAACCCATCCATCTCTAATCAATTATGTTGGTGGTGCAGAAGCTTATCAGCAGTTGCTCAAATACGCTCAAAATCTGCTTGCCAAATCACAGGTAGAAATTGTCAATGTACAATCAAAGCCACCACTTTATAGCTATATCGTAGATCATGAAGAAATTTGCTTTGTACCCAAAACCATCACCATGAAAGTTGCGGGTCAAATTCAAGCAGCATCGCCCTCATTTATGGTCGCCATTCGTTCACTACAATCACGTCAATGGACCTATCTGGACGGTGCAGGACTAAAGAATACTCCTCAGATGCTGTTTACACTTTTTCCGAATTTCCCCAAAGATGTAAAACTCCCATTTCAAACAGATGCCATAAAATAAGCTATTGAATGATGACCTTTATAGGGGCTGAAAAGATTTGATAGAAGTTTTGTGCATCAATCTGATATTTATAACCAGCCAAAACATATGCAGTGCCCTTTTCAGAGAAACTCAACTGACCATTTTTAATCTCATGTTTTGCAGAACCTGATAAAACGACAAAATTACTGAGTTGCTGATTGAGTTTCGCCCCATCTTGCTGAACCAATTGCGCATTGAGTAATACTGGCTGTTCAGCTTTTACTTTGACATTCTTGGGTGCTTGAATATCAACGATGTATTTCGCATAAAGTTGCGCAGAATTGGTGGTTATCCCGTAGGTCCCTGCAATATATAGTTTTTTAAATGTTTCATCATTCAATGCCCAAGGCCAAAAACTGATTCCACGGTGCTTGGTCGTTTCTAAAAGATTGATCAAATCAGCACGATAAGCTGGGTTATACGTTGAATTATATTTCTGAACATCGGCATTGATTTGTTTGGCGGCAATTAAAGTATTGCGGCTATTGGGCATGCTTCCAACCAATAACCCTCGTGGTATCTCAGACAATTGTGACTGTGCACGCGCAACTTGATCTGCATTAAATGAGGTCGTGACGACTTGATTTTCAACTTGGTACTTTTTAATTTCATCCTGCATTTTTGCAACCAATGCTGGATTGGCACTTTTCATTTCGATCATCAATACAAAGTTTGGATTGTGCTTAAATGTAGTGAAATATTCTGCAAGGGTCGGTATTGGATAAGCTTTGTTTTTAGATTTTAATTGCTGAACCTGCGCAAGGCTCATTTCTTCAATTTTACCTGTTGAACGCGTAGTGCGATCCACTGTTGCATCATGCATCACCACAAGATGCTGGTCTTTGGTTAAATAAATATCGTTTTCAACAATATCTGCTCCCAAAGCAACTGCATGTTTTGCACTTTCTAAGGTATTTTCATCTTCTAAACTGGGTACACCACGATGCCCAATAATAAAGGGTTTACGCAATAGTGTATTTTTTGGAAACTGCTTTAAAACACTGGCAAATAGCGTACTTTGCGTTGTAATAATCCCATTCACACCTGAAGTCAAAATACTGGCGACATCCTGTGGATCATGTGCTGGTGTATCAACCCACACTGTCATTAAATGACGTTGAATAAAGCTGACACTCGATTTGTTGGCAAGGCGATGCGGAAGAACCACGATGCGTGCATAAGCCTGATTAGTACGACGCATAATTTCAGAAAGACCTACATGACTCTCCTTTAAATTTTCGCGACTTAAATCTAATGCTGTTCGAAGCGTAGGTACAATTTGATGCGCAGACTTGAGTAAATCATCACTTTTGGACAATACAGTAATATCGCTCATATCGTGAGATTTAGAGAGTAATTTTAAGGCTTCAATGCTTTTGGGATCTTTGATTTCTAAAACAGGGATGGTATTGCGCTGTGGATTGGATAAATATTGTTGTAATGTTTCAACTACCTGCCCTGTCTGATCGAGCAAGTTTAAATTGGCATCTAATTGATAATATAACTGATTGGTTGAATTTAATGGACTGCTGGTAGTTTTAACTTTTTGAATCAGCGTCGGGGCCAAAGCGACATTAGTTTGAATTTCTTGCACTTGGGTGACTTTATTGGCTAAGTCTGGCAATGCACTGGTTTGTTCAGAGACTTGAATATTTTTAACTTTTAAGACAAGGCCTGTTGCTGAAAGCCCGATACCGCCTTTGGCAGATCCTTGGTCAAGTTCTACATCTTGCATCAACTGATGATTTAAATAATGCTGTACCCGTTGTCCAGACACCACAATGCTGGCTTTATACCATTGATTTGCTTTGATGTTCTCCGAAAATGCTTTCGTTTCAGAGACCTCCCATTGCCCGTTACTTTTATGCCGACCAAACTCCGTACCATTTTTTGCAGTGGTGTCTGTTCTGAGGGTAAATTGATAATAACTGCTTGGAATCACCCCCTGAGTTTCTGTGACATCATAAATCACACTGCCCCAACGCGAGTTATTGACAGCTTGGTCTAAAGTAAATTCGAGATCAATGCGATAGTTTTGTTGTTTTTCAAGATTTTGTGGTAATAAAATTGAGGTCGGACTGACTGAATTTGCTCGACCATCAATATGAAGTATTCCATTTTCAACATAGACGTTGCCGGCATTGTTGCCAGGAATACGCCAACCTTGAGGAATTGTTTTTTGCTGAACAAAACTTTGTTGATAAAGTGTTTTAAGCGGCTGCGCGGCAAATTTAGGCTGATTTTGGGTCGAAATTTTACTTGCTAGTTCAGCATGGCTCAACATCGGCAAAGAAATTAAAACAGCAAAAGATAAAACGGATAATTTCATAAAATTTCTAAACAATTTAGAAGCACTTTGCTCAAGCATATTTCTAAAATGATGTCAGCCTAATTTAAATTTTGCCGATATTTTAAACCTTTATATAAAATAGAACATCTATTTAAAAGATGCCTAAGCAAATAAACTTCACAACTACTGTTGCTGCTGTTCTTGTTGCCAACGACGTTGCTGTAAACGCTCACCTTCAACTTCACGCTTATTACGAGCAGACTCATATAATTTTGTGCCTTTCAATTCAGGTGGTAAATATTCCTGTAGCACAAAATTTTCAGGGTAGTTATGAGGATAAAGATAATCCACACCATAGCCTTGTTGTTTCATAAGCTTGGTCGGTGCATTACGTAAATGGAGTGGCACAGGTAGGTTGGACGTTTTTTCTGCAAGTTCTAAGGCTTTATTGATCGCCAAATAAGTGCTGTTACTCTTTGCGCTGGTTGCCAGATAAACTGCGCATTGGCCTAAAATAATTCGACACTCAGGCATGCCTATCGCTTGAACCGAGCGGAAACATTCGCCCGCTAAAAGCAAGGCATTTGGATTTGAGTTACCAATATCTTCTGAAGCAGCGATCAACATACGACGAGCGATAAAAACCGGATCTTCACCACCTTTAAGCATACGTGCCATCCAATACAACGTTGCATCAGGATCACTACCTCGTATAGATTTAATAAACGCAGACACAAGATCATAATGCTGCTCACCTGACTTGTCATAGCGTGCAATGTTCTGTTGCGCAACTTTGACCACGATCGCATTGGTCACAATATTTTCAATATCGGACTCAAAGGTACTGGCAATTAAATCGATTAAATTAAGTGCCTTACGTGCATCACCCGCAGCAAATTGAACCAATGCATCAAATTCTTCAATCTGGATATGGCGGTCTTTTAAAAATTTATCTTGTTGAATCGCGCGTAAAATGAGTTCTTGAATCGCCTCATTACTTAATCCATTTAAGGTATATACCTGACAACGAGACAGCAAAGCACTGTTGACTTCAAATGAAGGGTTTTCAGTGGTCGCACCGATCAGGGTAATTTTGCCTTTTTCAACCGCATTCAATAAGGCATCTTGTTGCGACTTATTAAAACGATGAATTTCATCAATAAACACCACCGGTGTTAATAAATCACCACTGTCAGCAATCACCTCACGGAGCTCTTTTACCCCTGTATTTAAGGCAGATAAGCTAATAAATGTACGATCGACTGCTTGAGCCAATAACAATGCGATGGTGGTTTTCCCAACACCAGGCGGCCCCCAAAAAATAATCGAGGGTAAATGCCCTTGATCAATCATTTGACGGAGTGGTGCTGCAACACCGAGTAAATGATCTTGCCCAATAATTTCAGACAAATCACGTGGACGTAAACGTTCTGGAAGCGGAATTTGAGTGTCTGACATACTGCTTTTTTAATTGATGAATGCTGTCCTTAGTCTACTATGGAAAATCATCAATATTGCACTTTCAGCTTTAAAATAATCGATTCTGCAAAACATCCATTAATGAGGCCTGAAATACTTGACCATGACTAAGATGTGGATAAAGCATTAATTTGCCATCTACGCCTTTACTGGCCAAATCTAAAACCAATTGACGGTTATTTTGAATCATATCCCGATCTGCATTTGGGCTGATTGGTCTAGTTGTCGACTGAATGATGTCACCCTCCATCACCCATAATTTTTTGTGTTTTAGTTGCTCAGGCGGGGCTTTTTCAACGGCTTTGAGTAATCGAGAATCTGCCCATGTGAGAGATGGACTGGCTGAAAAATAGTGTGAAAACTTATTATCTGTACTTTGACTATTTAAAAGGGTATCTAAAACAAATAAACCACCATAAGAATGTCCCCACAATGCGGTACGTTGCTTATCCAGTTTTACTTGCGTATTGACCCACGGCATAATTTTTTCAAACAGCACCCGTCTAAATTGTGCACTTCCGCCTGCCATACGTTCAGGATTGCGTGGGTCAGCCGCCACTTTTCCAGATTCATCAGCAGGTGTGTAGTCTACAGACCGTGAAGCGGACTCAAACGGTAACTGGGTTTGATAGCCTATAGCCACCAACACGGGGCTGTCTTGTTCGGATAGTTTTTTTAACAGTGACTCATCTAAACGCGCCATAGCAGAGTTGCCATCTAACATATAAACAGCAGGTAAGATCTTATTTTTATTGATATGTTTAGGGATACCGACCCAAACTTTATAATGCCGTTGTTGATCTGCGGATTGAAAATTTTTTACTTGAAATTGATAATAACTGGAGCCTTGCTCCGCAATATTTGGCCCTAAAGCTTGCAAATCTGGTTTTGCATAAACATTGGAGTGAATACCGAAACTCAGGCTGATTGCACATACACAGAATGCACTTTTTTTGAATAACCAAGATAAAGCAAACATTTTAAAACACATCAAACTGAAGAGTTTGCCTATCATATTACTATTTGATAATGATTATCAATTCATAATTGATTCAAATGATTTACCGCACCCATCTTACAATGTATTCATCAATGTCTTCTTCATTGACTTCTGTTTCTGAGATACAACGCCCAGCAGCAGATTTTCTGGCTTTAATCACATTGCTTCTTGAGCCTGTGATCAGATAGTGCCATGCCGGTAAATTTTTACCTTCATTCACCCGACGATAAGCACAACTTGAAGGCAACCAATGAATATTGGCTAATTTTTCAGGGCTTAATTGAATACAGTCGGGTACATAATCTAAACGATTAGGATAGTCAGAACATTGTGCTGTTTCACAATCGAGGAGTTTACAAGACACTTTGGTATAGGCTATTTCATGTGTGTCATCATCTTCTAATTTCACCAAACAGCACAACCCACAACCATCGCACAACGCTTCCCACTCTGTCGGATTTAACTCAGACAGTGTATAATTCTTCCAAAACTGGGGGCGGATCTCAAAGGTCATGGCATAACATTAAAGTCATTTAAGGCGAAATAATTATATCAGTATATAAGCAGAAATTAGAAAATTTAAAACAGAACAAACCTTTACATATTGCTTTATTAATCACACTTTTTAAACACAACTTCACAAGTCCCTTAGATTTTTCTGCCTATACTGAAAATACATAACAAAAATATGGAGATGAATCTTATGTTTCGTTGGGCAATTATTTTCGCTGTGATCGCCTTAATCGCAAGTTTATTTGGTTTTGGTGGTGTTGCGGGAATGTCTAAAGACTTCGCAGTCATTCTTCTTGTTGTCGCGGTAATCCTCGCGATTGTTGGTTTTATTTCGAGAGGAAAAGTTTAGCTTTTCCTGATCAATTTTCATGAAAGAGAAGAACCTTGGTTCTTCTCTTTTTCATTTGAAAACGACCTTTTTCATTCATAAATTTTCACATTTCTATTGTAAATATTCGAAATTTAGTCATTTGAATCTTATATATTTATGCTTTAATCAATCTCATTCTCGCCGATACACAAGGATTAACAGATGACTCTTGCAATCAAAACTCGTGAAATTCAATACCAAGCAAAAGATGGAACAACTTTAATCGGTTATTTTGCTGCGCCTGAATCCGCACAACCAGTTGCAGGTGTGATTGTTGGTCCAGAATGGTGGGGCCGAAATGAGTATTCTGAACAACGTGCTCGAGAGTTGGCACAACATGGTTTTGCTGCGCTGGCAATTGATATGTATGGTGATAAAAAAACCACGGCTGTTGCGACTCAAGCCCATGAGTGGATGATGCAAACCTTCCAACATGAGCAGACCATTGTTGAGCGTTCAGCTGCGGCTTTGGCTGCTTTAGCAGCACAACCAGAAGTCGATGCAACGCGTTTGGCTGCGATTGGATTCTGTTATGGTGGTAAAGTGATATTAGATTTGGCACGCTCAGGTGCTGACTTAAAAGCTGCGATTACTTTCCATGCAAATTTATCTGCGCAAAAAGCAGCGGAAGCAGAAAAATTTAAAGCGCAAGTGTTAGTGCTACATGGTGAAAAAGACAGCATGGTGTCTTTGGCAGATGTCGAATCGTTTAAACAAGAAATGCAGCATGCTCAGGTAAAATATGAAGTGATCATCCTGAAAGATGCTAAACATGGCTTTAGTAACCCACAAGCAGATGAAAAAGCAAAAGCCAATGGTGTAGATCTAGGTTATAACGCCGAAGCAGAAAAAGCCGGATTAGCAGCAATGTATGATTTATTAGATCGTACCTTAGCTTAACCTACTCTGGCTTAATTAAAATACGTTCTACGTCGATTAAGACAACAAAACGAGGGATTAGAAATGACTGAAAAAGTATGTCCTTATTGTGACTTTGAAGAATTTGATATCATTGATAAAAATGAATTTGGTGCAATTTTGCCTGAACATAACCCTTTGTCTAAAGGTCATTCAGTGATTATTCCTTTGCGCCATATTGCTTCTTTTTTTGAGGTTTCAGAGAAAGAACGTAAAAGCCTTTCCTCTTTATTGGAACTGGCACGTAACGAGCTTAAGATTCGCCATCAACCTGAAGGTTTCCATATCGCTTTTAATGATGGTCATGTGTTTGGTGAAGACCAAAGTGAACATTTCCATATTCACATTATCCCACGTTATAAAAACGAACCGCTTAAACTGGATAAGCGTTGGGGTATCATCAACGAAAACTAAGTTGTGGCTATAAACGCATTTGAAAAGACGCTTTGGCGTCTTTTTTTATGTAGATTACTGCTCAAGTTTAAGATAATTTTCCGCAATAAATTTATCTTGGTTATACTGAGCATCCAATTTTTACGCTAGATTGTTATGTCGCAATTTTCCTTTTCAGATGCGCTATTGACTTGGTTTGATCAACACGGGCGCCATGATTTACCGTGGCAAGTGGCTGATGATCCATACAAAGTTTGGGTGTCTGAGATTATGTTGCAACAAACACAAGTCAAAACTGTACTGCAATATTTTGATAAATTTATCCAACGCTTTCCAACTGTCGATGATTTGGGTAAAGCCTCATGGGATGATGTTGCCCCGTATTGGGCAGGATTAGGCTACTACGCCCGTGCACGCAATTTGCATAAAGCAGCAGGCGTGGTCAGCCAGCAAGGGCATTTTCCACAAAGCTTAGAACAATGGGTGGAACTTTCAGGTATTGGTCGCTCTACTGGTGGCGCACTGATGTCGCTTGGCTTACGCCAATATGGCGTCATTATGGATGGCAATGTAAAACGTGTTTTGGCCCGTTTCTTTGCCATTGAAGATGACCTGAGTAAACCCATCCATGAACGAGCCATGTGGCAACTGGCGGAAAGCTTATGCCCAACTGAACGCAACCACGACTATACCCAAGCAATTATGGATTTGGGCGCAACCATTTGTACACCCAAAAAGCCACTCTGCTTATACTGCCCTATGCAACAACATTGCCAAGCCCATCAACAAGGGCTAGAAACTGAACTGCCTTATAAGAAAGCTAAAAAGCCTGTTCCTGTTAGAACTGGCACTGTGTTATTAATTGAGTCAGATCAACAATGGTTATGGGAACAGCGTCCCAACAGTGGTTTATGGGGAGGCTTATGGAGTTTACCGATTTTTGAAAATGAGCTCGCGTTTCAACAGCTTTGTCAAAGTCTAAAACTTACTTCAACTGTTGAACCTGTCCAAATCTCGCATAGCTTTACCCATTTCACATGGATTTTAAATGCGCATATTATTCGAGTTGAATCAGACCAAAAAGAATACCTTCAGGCTGAACTTGGGGGCGAATGGTTAACACCACAAAAAGCTACACAAATGGGCATCCCTACAGCCATGAAAAAATTGATCTCAGCAGTAAAAATATGACATAGTCAGACACGGGTATTCGAAGCATATTTCAATTTTAATTTGCCCTTTTGAAACTTGAAAAAAAGGATTTCTCGTGTCACGTAGCATCCAATATTGCTTGATGGCCTTGCTTGCCATTATTTTAACTGCATGTACCACTGCACCTAAAAAGCCAAGCTCATCTAAGCCTCAGCTTCCACAAGCTCAAATTAACCGCCTAAAAGCAATGTCAATGCCAACCCGATTGGCAATTCCTGTAGATGGAGTAAAACCACAAAACCTCACAGATACTTGGGGTGCATCTCGTAGTGCTGGGCGAGCACATGAAGGAATTGACATCATGGCTTCACGTGGAACCAAAGTTTATAGTAGCACTGAAGGTGTGATTACCAGTTTAAAGAGCAATAATCTGGGGGGTAAAGTGATTTGGCTCATCGGACCAGGTGGGGTTTATCACTATTATGCTCATCTAAACGATCACAAACGTGGTCTAAAAGAAGGTGATTACGTTAAAAAAGGTCAATTAATCGGCTATGTGGGCAATACGGGAAATGCACGACATACTGCACCGCATTTGCACTATGGACTATACTTAAGGGGTAAAGGCCAAGGTGCAGTTAACCCCTACCCTTATTTACGTTAATTTTAGATTGAATCAATTTAGGAATATTCCATGTCAGAAGCATTGCTTGAGCGTTTAGTTGAATTTGCAGAATCAGGCAATCAACAAAAAATTGCCCTCAATGGACAAAATCATCAAGGCTGGATTATGGAAATCACCGATGAAGCATTAATGATCAGTACTGGCTTTGCAGACAAAGCGGGTAAAGATATTTGGGTAAGTTTTAAAGATTTACAAAATGCGCAACTTTCCTATTGGGACAACAAACAAGATCAATGGGTCGAATTTAAACTTTAGACAATTAAAACTTAAATCAATCAGAACAATGGTAGATCTTTTATGACAAATAAACGCTGTGGTTGGTGTTCAGATGATCCTCTTTATATTGAATATCATGATCAAGAGTGGGGTAAATCCAATCGAGATGAACAGCATTTATTTGAAATGCTTTGCCTAGAGGGGCAACAAGCAGGTTTATCTTGGATTACTGTTTTAAAAAAGCGTGAAAGCTACCGCGCCCAATTTTTTAACCATCCGATTCAAACTATCGCCAATTTTACTGAACAAGAGCTTGCCCTAAAATGTCAGGATGCTGGGCTGATTCGCCATATTGGGAAATTAACGGCAATTCGTGACAATGCCATTGCATGGCAAAACATGAAAGCTCAAGAGATTGATATGGTGAACTGGTTATGGGATTTCGTCGACCAGCAAGTACAACTCAATGATGTCCCTGATTATAAATTAGCGCCTGCACAAACCGAAACCAGTCAAAAGCTTTCCAAAGCGTTAAAAAAGAATGGTTTTAAATTTGTTGGTCCAACCACTTGCTATGCCTTTATGCAAGCAGTGGGTATGGTCAATGACCATGAAAATGATTGTATATCCCGCTAAAAGTTTAACTGAGCAAACAGGAAGGATTCACATGTCAAATAACACGTTTCATGCTTATGCTGCCTTAGAGGCAGGTGCAGCACTTGTACCCTATCAATTTGATGCAGGTGAATTACAGCCTCATCAGGTCGAAGTCAAAGTTGAATATTGCGGTTTATGCCATTCCGATGTTTCAGTGATTAACAATGAATGGGGAAATTCAGTTTTTCCAGTGGTTGGCGGTCATGAAATTATCGGTACCATCACTCAGCTGGGTTCAGAAGCGAAAGGATTAAAAGTCGGTCAACGTGTCGGTATCGGCTGGACTGCGGAAAGTTGTCAGCACTGTGATCCATGTGTTAGTGGTCAACAAGTGCTTTGCACTGGGGGGTCAGTTGCAACTATCGTTGGTCATGCAGGCGGGTTTGCAGATAAGGTCCGTGCAGGTTGGCAGTGGATTATTCCTTTTCCTGAAGATTTAAACCCTGAAAGTGCTGGCCCTTTATTGTGTGGCGGTATCACTGTTTTTGACCCAATTTTAAAACATCAAATTCAAGCAGTTCACCATGTTGGTGTCATTGGAATTGGTGGCTTAGGTCATATGGCCATTAAAATACTCAAAGCGTGGGGCTGTGAAATCACCGCATTTACATCGAGTTTGGATAAAACAGATGAACTTAAAGCGATGGGTGCAGACCATGTGGTCAATAGTCGCGATGCCAATGCGTTAAAAGCGCAACGTGGCAAATTTGATTTATTGCTCTGTACGGTAAATGTGACTTTGGACTGGAAAGCATATCTGAATACACTGGCGCCAAATGGCACAATTCATATGCTAGGTTTAGTCCTCGAACCGATGCCGATTCCTGCGGGTGCTCTGATTGGCGGTGCGAAATCAGTGACTGGTTCACCAACAGGCTCCCCTTTTGCATTACGTCAATTATTACAATTTGCCGCACGCAAAAACATTGCACCACAAATTGAAGTTTATCCAATGTCAAAAATTAATGAGGCTTTGGAGCGACTTCACTCTGGAAAAGCCCGTTATCGTATCGTATTAAAAGCGGATTTCTAATTTAAGCCTGACCATCCATTCACGGTTTATCAAGAACCGTGAATGGAATAAGCCTGTCATGGTATGCATTTGCTCACAAATCAGTTTAAGCCACACTCTTGGCGGACAATTCACCTCTTACCCAATCTGCCAATAACATGATTGCATCTTGAATTTCCTGAGACAATTCATGCCCTGCATTTAAACGAATACAGTTGTTATAACGGTGATCCTCACCAAAAATAATCCCTGGCACAATATTGATACTGTATTGCTGTGCATAATAATACAACGCCAAGCTATCAATCTGTTCTGGGAACTGTAACCACAAGGCATAACTTCCTTGCGGTTGATTCAAGCGGATCTCTACCCCATAAAAAGCATGTTGAATAAACTGTAAATATTGCGCAACTTGAGCCATCAACTTAGGGCGTAACTCACTCAAATGCTGACGATAGGCTCGGCTATAAATCAAATCGGCAAGCCCCAATTGCAATGGTGTATTGACCGAAACATTTTGTAAAATCAACTTGGCATGTAAGTGCTGTAAACGTTGTGGCAAACAGAACCAACCGACCCGATAAGAGGTCGACAACGACTTGGAAACGGATCCGCAATAAACCACATAACCCTGTTGATCCCAATATTTAATCGGTAAAGGGCGTTTGGCATTAAAGCTACATTCAGCATAAATATCATCTTCAATCACGTAACACTGATACTTCGCTGCCAGCTGTGCGATTTTTTCTTTCTCGGCATTAGTCAAACAGAAGCCTAAAGGGTTTTGAAAATTGGCCGTTAATAAACAGACTTTTGCAGCTGAATTTTGCATCTCTTGTTCTAAACGATCCAGATCAAAACCTTCGGTATTGGCGGGGATTTCAATAATTTTTCGTTTGAGCAACGCCAACAATTGCAACTGACCATTATAGTTTGGTGTGGGCACAATCACACTGTCACCGATTTGGCTCAGGCTTTGAATCATCACAGACAATGCCGGCATACAACCATTGCTGATATAAATATCTTCTTTGGCAATATAAAAACCATCTTCAGCCCAATGTGCTGACAAAGCCTCTCTTAACTGAAGGTGCCCTTGGCGGTCATTATATAAAAAGTCTTCTGGTTTACTGTGCTTTAAAGCACGTTGTATTGAACGGCGTAGGGCCTCTACAGGAACTAGATTAGGCGATAACTGAATCGAACCTAAATGAATCAGCTTATTATTGATTGCAGCTTCATGAATTTGAATTTGTAAGTCTAGATTTGAAACTTCACGCGCTCTCGACTTAAAATCAGGATGGTCAGGTACAGCAATCTGTGGTGCTTTTTGCTGCGATTGAACAAAATAGCCAGACTTTTCTTTGACGTAAATCAAGCCTTGCGCTTCAAGCAATTCATAACAACTCTTTGCTGTATTAAGACTAATATTTTGCAATGCTGCAAATTTTCGCAAAGAACTGAGTCGTTGCCCAACGGCCAACTCACCACAATAAATTTTCTGTGCAATTTGTTGTGCTAATGTTTGATATTGAAAAGCCATATCTGTACTCAAATTTTAATATTTGTTGTATCTGTATCTATAAAGTTAACAGATTTATGCTTCATTCACAGCCAATTTTTACAAACAAATTGATTTGAAAGGAGAAAAAAATGAAAACGATCGCTTTAATCAGTATTGTCTTTGGATTAACTGCTTGCCAGCCTCAGCAGGTCAATCAAGCTGCTCAGAAACAACATTTTGTATGTAAATCTTTGATTGAAGGCTTTTTAAAAACACAAAATTTAGCTGAGTATCAGCTTGATCATCTAGAACCCACACTACATCAGACTGCTGCTGTGCGAAACTACCGCTACCATAGCAGTAGTGATCAGCGGATGAAGATTAATATCCCGGTGCAAAAAGACTTGGTATTCAAATGCCTTCAGACAGCAACTGATCATTTTGAAATCCAATTGGTCAATCCACAACAACCCAGTAGCCAAACTTTATTAAGTCTGGATTTACCACCACAAAAGACTATCGAAACTTTGACAGCTTTTGCGTTAAAAACTCAATAAATAAACGGACACGCTTTGGTAAATGCTCCTGTTGATAATACACCGCATGGATGTGTTGCTCATAAAGCTCTATTTGATCTTCAAATAGAGCGATCAAGCGTCCTTGCTTTATATCTTTTAAAATTTCAAACTCAGACAATCTCGCAATTCCATGCCCGCGTAAACACAGTTGGCGGACAGTTTCACCACTGGATGCTTTGATTTTTGGTTTGACAGTAAGCCTTTCTCCATTGACTCGAATCGGCCAAGTATTTAAACGGCTGACTTTGCTAAAGCCAATTTGGGTATGATTTAAAATATCTTGCGGTGTTGCTGGATAACCATGTGTGGCTAAATACTCAGGACTGGCAACGATATATAATCGGCTTTTACATAACAAACGCGCATGTAAGCTCGAATCATTAAGATCCCCAAAACGTATTGCAACATCTGTCTTATGTTCTAATAAATCGATGATCTGATCGTTACTGTTTAACTCTATTTCTATCTCAGGATACAACTGAGAAAACTCTTGCATCAACGGTGCAATCACATGCAATACAAAAGGTGTCGCGGAATCCACTCGAATCAGCCCAGAGGTATCACTGTCTGATTTTAATAAAGCATCTTCTGCTTCATTGAGGTCATGCACAATTTTTCGGGCTTTTGCTAAAAATAATTGCCCCTCTTGGGTCAACTTAAGTTTACGTGTTGTCCGCTCTAATAAGGTGACATTCAGTTTAGATTCAAGTCGTTGCAAGGCTCGACTTACACCTGAAGTGGTTTGTTCAAGATGCGTTGCGGCTGCAACAATCGAACCACTATCGACAATATTAATAAAAGCCTGTAATTCTTCGAGTGTAGATTTCATTGCTGTCAGCGCTCTGTTTATTGTTGATTTCTAGTCAATAATATTTTGCATATTCCTGTATTTTTCCGCAACAATTAAAGTAGCAAAATACACTCAATCTTAGAAAATAAAGTGAAATCCAGCATGACAAACATCGTTCCTCAATTTGGTGTCGGTACTTTCCGTTTAACAGGACAAACTGTGATTGACTCGGTGAAAACAGCCTTAGACGTTGGTTATCGTGCTGTAGACACTGCTCAAATCTATGGCAACGAAGCAGAAGTCGGTCAAGCCATTGCAGAAAGCCATATCCATCGTGATGATTTGTTTATCACAACAAAGATATGGACAGATCATTATCAAGCCGACAAACTTATTCCAAGTCTTAAAGACAGCTTACAGAAACTGGGTACTGATGCTGTCAACTTAACCTTGATTCACTGGCCAGCGCCAAGTCTAGGAATTTCTGTTGCAGAAATGATGCATAACCTGTTAGAAGCGAAAAAGCTGGGCCTAACTGAACATATTGGAATTTCAAACTTCAATATCGACTTATCGCAACAAGCCATCGCTGCTGTAGGACTTGAAAATATTGCCACCAACCAAATTGAACTTAGCCCTTATTTGCAAAATGATAAGTTGGTGAATTTTTTACAGTCACAAAATATTGATGTGACCTCTTATATGACCTTGGCATATGGCAAAGTTTTAAATGACCCAACATTAACTGAAATTGCCAAACAGCATCAGGCTTCTAGCGCTCAAATTGCATTGGCATGGGCATTGCAGAAAGGTTTTGCTGTCATTCCGTCATCAACTAAACGTGAAAACTTAATCGCCAACTTAAAAGCACAAGAGATTCAGCTATCTGCTGAAGAAATGCAATTAATCGCGCAATTGGAACGTAATGGCCGTGAGGTTGATCCTGAAAACTTAGCACCTCAGTGGGATGTTTAATTCACTGCTGGAGTAAAAGTGATTTAAAGCAGCGCAAATCTTGGCTTAGGCTTTGATTAGCAAAGTTTAGTTGCTAGGTTTTGCTTACTAGGCTTCAAAACATGATTTACCCCTTTTGATCATGACTTAGATTGCTTCGCAAGAGTGTTTTCTTGCGAAGCTTTATTTTGTCATTTCATCAAAATAGCGGCTGAAAAGTAAATGACCATCCTCGTGATTGACCGCACACTGTTACATCCCATCATTTTCAATATGCTGTATATTTGAGATTTCTCATGAAATTAAATTTTCCCTTACTCGCATTGGCGATTGGTGCTTTTGCAATAGGAACAACTGAATTTTCTCCTATGGGCTTTCTTCCCCAAATTGCAGAAAATTTGAATATTTCAATCCCAACCGCAGGTATGCTGATCACCGCTTATGCACTCGGAGTTATGATTGGCGCACCGTTTATGACCTTATGGTTTGGACGGTTCCCACGACGTAAAGCGCTTATTCTAGCCATGATTATTTTTACCATTGGCAATATTCTCGCTGCAATTGCCCCCAATTATTGGGGCTTAATGGCCGCTCGAATCCTGACCAGCCTCAATCATGGGGTGTTTTTCGGGATTGGTTCCATTGTTGCAACAAGCGTCGTACCTAAAGACAAACAAGCCAGTGCTGTTGCTACCATGTTTATGGGCCTCACCATTGCCAACATCGGTGGTGTGCCTTTAGCCACATGGGTTGGGCAGAATATTGGTTGGCGTATGTCATTTGCAGCAATCGCCTTACTCGGCGTGATTACTATGCTGTCACTATGGAAAGCCTTGCCTGAAGATAAAGCAAGTCAACGTCCTGATGTCAAAGCAGAATTAAAAGTGCTGACTCGGTTGCCTGTGGTTCTTGCATTGCTCACCACGGTGATGAGTGCAGGTGCAATGTTTACCCTCTATACCTATATTGCGCCTAGCCTACAAAACATCACCCATGCAAGCCCGATGTTTATTACTTTGATGCTGGTACTGATTGGGATTGGTTTTTCAATTGGTAATCACTTAGGTGGGAAATTTGCAGACCTGTCACTGACCAAAACATTGACCAGTTTCTTGCTGTTACTGATGGTGAGCATGTTGCTGTTCCCAATACTGGCTCAAACTCAAATTGGTGCAGCATTGGCACTGATTGTCTGGGGAGCAGCAGCCTTTGCAGTGGTCCCACCTTTACAAATGCGTGTCATGTCTGTTGCTCATGAAGCACCTGGATTGGCGTCCTCTGTGAATATTGGGGCATTTAATTTAGGCAATGCTTTAGGTGCAACAGCTGGTGGAGCAGTATTGAGTATGGGCATGAGTTATGCTGCGGTGTCTATTGCAGGTGCGGTACTTACAGCTTTAGGGTTAGTGCTGGTTTTTATTCAAATGAAAATGAATAAAGCACCTGCTCAACAATATAGCCATTCAGCGTAGCGCTTAACAATCGCCACAAAGACTGCAAGTAACCTTTCTTTCTACATCAACACATTGAGAAAGGTTACTTTCAATAGTTAAATGAGCGGAAAGATCTGCCAAGCATTATTTTTTCGAATATAGCGTTGTTTCGTCAATAAGTGATCTGCTTCAGAATTATTGATCAAACAATGCCTATTTTAAAATATCAGGCAAAGCTGTAAAGGGTTTATTCTTTGCCAATTCTGTTTTCATTTTCTGCAACATCTGATAAGGCTGCTGTTCGACCAAAATATTGGTTAAGCTGGCAGGAATGGAACCTTCTGGATTGGCGTGTCCAGAGGTAATGACTTTGACTTTATTGGCACCCAGTTTTTGAAAGATCCAATCACCTGAATAATCTTTTAAACGCACATAGTCAGGATTCAGTGCTTTACCTTGCTGAATCGCAGAATTTTTAATAAAAATACTGCCATTTGCATCTTTAGACATGGTTCCTTTGACCACCATATCGCGATCTTTTAACGGAAAGGGAAAATCTAAAACCATATAAATGCTGAATTCACCTTTTTTATCATCGCGAGATAACACTTCAGCTTTGGCAACATTGGGGACCCATTTCGGTGAGTTTTTAACATCCAATACCAAAGCAACAGCACGATCAATTGGTACGTCTAATGTTGTTTCAGCTTTATAAGACAACACAGAATTACTGGCATCCTTGTATGTCCATACCTGAATGTTATTTTTATTCAAACTCAATTTGGCATTGCTTGGTAAAGCAGCTTGTGTAGTCAGGCCAAAAGCACTGATTACACAAGCAAATAACATCACTGTTTTTTTCATTTTTGAATGTTCAAAATTTGACTAATTGTTTTAATTCTATCGCATCAGATTTTAAGCTTAAATATCATTTAAGCCTAAAACGTCTTTCATATCGTATTTTTTTGCATCTTTGCCGACAACCCAAGCGGCTGCACGTACAGCGCCTGCAGCAAAATTCATACGATTTGTGGCTTTGTGTGTCACTTCTACACGCTCACCTTCGCCAATAAACATCACTGTATGTTCGCCCACAATATCACCACCACGAATCGTTTCAAAACCAATGGTTTCACGTTCACGTGGACCTGTATGCCCCTCACGACCATAGACAGCAACTTTCTTTAAATCACGACCCAGTGTGTCAGCAACAGCTTCACCCATCATCAGTGCAGTACCTGATGGTGCATCTACTTTATGACGGTGATGTGCTTCAATAATTTCAATATCCACAGTATCGCCAAATACTTTAGCTGCCAACTCAAGTAATTTAATCGAAACATTCACACCCACTGAATAATTTGCAGCATAGACAATCGGTGTTTGAGTCGCAGATTGATTTAACAGCTCTTTTTGTTGATCCGAGAAACCAGTTGTACCAATCACCATCGCAACACCAGCAGCACTGCATAGTTTTAAATTATGTTCAGTTGCAACAGGCGCAGTAAAATCAATTACCACATCCACATCTTTGAGGATCTCTTCCAAGTTGCCAACCACTTTGATTCCCACAGCACCAATTCCTGCAAGCTCTCCTGCATCCGCACCAATTAATGTGCTTTCTGGGCGCTCTACTGCAGCAGCAAGTTGAAAACCTGCTTGTTGTACAGCTTGAATCAATGTACGGCCCATACGGCCACCTGCACCTACAATACCAATGCGCGGAGCTGCTGACATACGATCTTCCTAAATCTGAATTTGAAAATTTGGCTCTACTATAACAAAACTCGGTTCCAAGACGACGTTTCAGTATAAAAAATACTGTGATCTTTTTGCTTGCTTTGGGGTTTGATGCGCTCATTGGTCCAAAATAGCATGAACGAATAAATAGATTAATTTTATAAAAGATATCGGTAAAACTTTGAAAAATTTACAACTTTTCAAATCTATTTCATCAAAATGCAAGAATCCCACAGCAGACTACATGCCACGAATGAAAATAATATGGCTTATAAGGAGATCAATATGCATTCGAATAAAATGGCTTTCGCCCTGGTACTCGGCATGATGATGACAAATGTTTGGGCTGAATCAGCGCCTGCAACAACATCAGCAACAACTGAAGAAAAAACGCTTGCTCAACCCAATAGCAACACAGCATCTGAACCTCAAACAGAAGTTCGTGTTGAAGATATTGATGCACCAATCATCGAGTAATAAGTACCTATTTCTCAGCGGTTGAGGGTATGGCCAATATCTTCGACCTGTCTTTTTTAAAATAGCTCAATTCAATTGTAATCATCATTATAAAAATCAGGCTTTATCGCTAAACATTAACAGTTATATTATTTTTAAATCATCTAAAAATTTATTGAAATATATATTAAATTACAGCTGAAAATAACTAAAAAGTAAAAATTAAATTCTTCAGATCTATTAAACTAAAAGCGCTTGGATGCAATCATAAAAAGCAAATATCAAAGGAAATACCATGCAACTCAAAAAAATCATTTTAGGATTGGTGATGACAACAACAGTTTCACTCGTTTGGGCCGAAGACACAACGCCGACATCCTCTCCCGCCCCATCATCGGAATCATCGACACCAGCAACACATCCCGCTGTGATACTCCCCCAAGATGATAATTCAATAGATGCGGCCCCGGATGACAACGAATTTGATTTATCACCATCGAATCAAGCATCAAAATAAAAAAACGGAGCAACAAGATCTGTTGCTCCGTTTTTACATATTCAATGTTTAGCTTGCTAAATGAAAAGGTCTAAACTCAATTAGTCAAATAAACGATCGAAGAAAGATTTTTTCTTTGGTGACGATTTATTGTCATCACTTTCCATCGTGGCTTGAAGTTCTTTCAATAGCTCACGTTGGCGGCTGGTCAAATGTACAGGTGTTTCCACCACAATACGGCAAAGTAAGTCACCTTGCATACTGCTACGCACAGGTTTTACCCCTTTACCACGTAGTCGGAACATTTTACCGGTTTGTGTACCTTCAGGCACTTTCAAACTGACTCGACCATCCAATGTTGGAATTTCAAGTTCTTTACCTAAAGCAGCATCTGCGATACTGACAGGTACATCCATATATAAGTCTGCACCATCACGTTGGAAGATATCGTGCTCACGCACTACGACTTCAACGTATAAATCACCAGATTGACCATCACGGATCGCTTCACCTTTACCTGTTAAGCGAACGCGATCACCATTATCAACACCTGCAGGAATAGTAACTTCAAGGGTCTGCTGACGATCTGATACACCTGAACCATGACATTTGCTGCATGGATTTTTAATAATTTTACCTTGCCCACGACAGGTACTACATGTCTGCTGAACAGAGAAGAAGCCCTGTTGCATACGTACTTGACCTGCACCATGGCAAGTCTTACAGGTTTCTACATCATTTGGATTTTTTGAACCTTTACCATCACACACATCACAAGGTGCTGGTGCAGTAAAGGTAATGGTTTTCTTAACGCCTCTCACCGCTTCTTCGAGTGTTAATTCCATGACATAACGCAGGTCGGAACCACGACGCGCACGTTGCTGACCACGGCCACCACCGCCAAAAGCGCCACCGAAGATGTCACCAAACTGACTGAAAATGTCTTCGGCGCTGAAACCACCACCAAAGCCACCGCCGCCCATACCACCTTCAAAGGCGTTATGACCCATACGGTCGTACATGCTACGTTTTTCACCGTCAGAAAGAATTTCATATGCTTCCGCACATTCTTTAAACTTTTCTTCAGCTTCTGAGTTGTCAGGATTACGATCTGGATGATACTTCATCGCCAACTTACGGTAGGCTTTTTTAATTTCATCATCACTAGCGGTTTTAGCAACACCTAAAACCTCATAATAATCACGTTTAGCCATGATTGGCGATGCTCCACAAAATTTGATAATACTTCTATGCAGAGTAAATTGGGGGCGATGTTATTTTTTACAAGCGTGAAATGTGGTTTTTTTTAAAAAACAGCTTTTTTCTGTAAATATTTAGTAAAACCTTTGAGCCATGTATTGAGTAAATATAACCACGCAATGGCACTAAATACCACACCTGCCACAGTGCACGCTTTTACCCAAATGAAACTGTCCCAATAAAAAAAGATTAACGGAATAAACCATAGCGCAGCAAAGGCTGCCAAAATCAAAAAAATGAGAGCATTGCGCATAATCCACAACGCTTGCGCATGTATCCATACCTCTGCATTATCTGCCACTGCTACTTTACGTGCTAACCAATACGCCAACACGGCTGTAATCACCGTAAACAATGCAAGAAACATAAACAAATAAGAGCTCGTAATAAATTTACGATGCTGTTCTGGATTTGTTTGCCCCATGGGTGTTTTTGACCTCAAATTTATTGCATACCGATTTACTTATTATGCAATAAAATTTCCTATGTTATTTTCTGTTAAAGATTAAGTGCTACTATATTGAAGTTTTCAATTTTTCGCACCTAATATTCTCAACAATTTATGTATTTTCTGTAGTTTTTTTAATCTTAAACCAAGTCGCATACAACGCTGGTAAGAAAAATAACGTTAAAAGTGTCGCAATAATTAAACCACCCATAATGGCCACTGCCATTGGTCCAAAGAAAATACTCCGAGAAAGCGGAATCATGGCCAATACCGCTGCCAAGGCGGTCAGAATAATGGGACGGAATCGACGAACTGTAGCATCCAAAATCGCATCCCATTGATTCTGACCAGCTCGAATATCTTGTTCGATCTGATCAATCAAAATCAGTGAGTTACGCATAATCATTCCAGATAATGCAATTGTACCCAGCATCGCCACAAAACCAAAAGGCTTATTGAATAAGAGTAGGAATAACACCACCCCAATTAAACCTAACGGCGCTGTCAAAAATACAATGAATGAACGCGAAATACTCTTTAACTGCAGCATCAGCAAAGTAAATACCACCGCAAGGAATAATGGCATCCCTGCATTTACAGAAGTTTGCCCTTTTGCCGACTCCTCTACCGCGCCACCAACTTCTAGCAAATAACCACTTGGTAAGGTTGTACGAAGCTGATCCATTTTTTCAGCCAGCTCATTGACCACCGTTGCAGGCTGTAACTTGGTCCGAATATCTGCACGTACAGTAATGGTCGGTAAACGATTGCGGTGCCAAATCAAACCATCTTCAAATTTATATTGGAGTGTAGCGATTTGCGCCAAAGGTACGGTGGTGCCTTTGCTTGTTGGAACAGCAAGACTGGATAATGCTTCAACATTGACTCGCTCAGCCTGATCACCGCGGATACGAACATCAATCAGCTCACGTTTTTCACGATATTGATTGATAATTGCACCCGATATTGAGCTGTTTAAAAAATTCGCCAAATCTTCTGAGGTCACACCCATTTGACGGGCACGGTCTTGATCAATCACCAAAGAAATGATTTTACTTTGCTCACCCCAGTCCAAATGAACATTTGCGGTATTTGGATTTTCACCCACCAGTTGAGCAACTTTTTGCGCCTCCTGACGAACAATCGCAATATCTTCACCCGATACACGAAATTGCAATGGATAGCCGACTGGAGGACCATTTTCTAATAAAGAGACACGGATACGCACCTGCGGCAATAATTGGCGAATTTGTGTATCTAAGGATTTACGAATTTCATCACGATCATCCAATGACGATGCTAAAACCACAAATTGTGCAAAACTGGCTTGTGGCATCTGTTGATCTAAAGGCAGATAGAAGCGTGGTGTACCTGTTCCTACATAAGCAACATAATTATCAATGCCCTTTTGCTTGGATAAAAATGCCTCGACTTTCTTCACGGCATCTTCAGTTGCAGTCAGTGATGCACCTTCTTCCAATTTTAAATCAACCAAAATTTCGGCACGGTTTGAAGACGGGAAAAATTGTTGGGGTACAAACTTAAACATCACCACAGACAGAACAAAAACCCCAACCGTAATTGAAATGACGGTTTTTCTATAAGTCACACACCAGTTCACCAATTTTCTAAAGCTTTGATAAAATTTAGATTGATATGGATCAAAATGCTCACCAGTATGATGAATCACTGGCTGAGGTTCTGGTTGCTTTCGTAATCTTGCGAGAAGACGCTGATACCACGGCGCTTTTTGTGGCACTTTGTTAAAATCTGGAAGTAACTTATCGCCTAGATAAGGAACGAAAACCACAGCAGCAATCCATGAAACAATTAAGGCAATGGTCACCACTTGGAAAATTGAACGGGTATATTCCCCTGTGCTTGATGCGGCTGTAGCAATAGGTAAAAAACCTGCTGCGGTAATTAATGTTCCTGTCAGCATCGGAAATGCTGTACTGGTCCATGCAAAACCAGCAGCCTTCATCCTGCTATAACCTTGCTCCATTTTGATGGTCATCATTTCGACGGCAATGATGGCATCATCGACCAATAACCCTAAGGCCAGAATCAAGGCCCCTAGAGAAATCTTATGCAAGCCAACATCAAATAAATTCATGCCTGCAAAAGTCATCGCAAGCACCAGTGGAATCGAAAATGCCACCACCAAACCTGTACGGAAACCCAGCGAAAAAAAGCTCACCAATAAAACAATAATGACCGCTTCTGCAAGAACTTTGACAAATTCATGAATACTGCGTTGTACAGCCACTGGTTGATCTGAAACTTTTTTCAGCTCCATACCTAAAGGCAGTGATTTTTGTAAGGTTTTAAATTCAGTTTCTAGGTTTTTACCCAATGCGATGATGTCACCGCCTTTACGCATAGAAACTGCTAAACCAATCCCGTTCTCGCCCATAAAACGCATGCGAGGTTGTGCAGGCTCACTAAATCCACGATAAACGTCAGCAACATCGCCCAGTTGAATGGTTCTATTTCCCACCAACAATGGCATTTTTTTCAAGTCATCGACACTTTTTAAAGCACCACTGACTCGCACTTGAATACGGTCAGTGCCTGTTTCAAAAAAGCCTGCACTGGTCACACTGTTTTGCTTTGCCAAAGCCTCTTGGATTGCAGTAACGGGTACGCCCATTTGCACGGCTTTGGTGTTGGAAAGCTCAATCCAGATTTTTTGATCTTGTAAGCCCACCAGATTGACTTTACTGACATCTTTAACCCGTTGTAAGCGAAGCTGCAAACGGTCTGCATATTCTTTTAACGTTGCATAATCAAAATCTTTGCCTGTTAGGACATAGATATTCCCAAAGGTGTCACCAAATTCATCATTAAAGAACGGCCCCTGAACACCAGAAGGTAACTGTGTTTTGATATCGCCTACTTTTTTACGCACTTGATACCAAACATCTGGAATTTGGTTAGATTTTAATGAGTCTTTTGCCATAAACATGACCATAGACTCACCCGGACGCGAGTAAGCCATAATCTTGTCATAGAGCCCTGTGCTCATCAGTTCTTTTTCAATTTTATCGGTAACTTGTAAAGAAACCTCTTGAGCTGTTGCACCAGGCCAATAGGTTTGTACCACCATGACTTTAAAAGTAAAGGGTGGATCTTCACTCTGAGAGAGTTTTGAATAGGAAAATAGCCCAACAATACCGAGCAAAATCATAAAATAAAGTACTAATCCTTTATTTTTGAGTGCCCATTCTGACAAGTTAAAGGCGTTAAATGGACTCATGATCATGCTCCTTTTTGAACAGTTACAGCACGATTTTCACGGTCTACCGGTTTTATTTTTTGCTTTTCACGAAGTAAATGTACCCCTCCTACAACCACCCATTGCCCAGGATTTAAGCCATTCACAACAGTAACGCTGTCACGACCATAACTGCCCAAAGTCACTGAAACTTTAGCAATCGTTTGGTCTGGATTCACCACCCAAATATAGGCTTGATTGTTATTTGCTGAGACGCTAGATAAAGGCACACTCAATACATTTTGAATATTTTGATTAAAGAATACCCGCGCACTTTGCCCAAGTTGAATTGCAGACTGCCCTTCTTTTAAAGCCACTTTAACCATAAATGTACGTGATTGATCGGCTGCTGGAGAAATTTCTCGAACATAGGCAGCAAATCGATCTTGAGGTTTAGACCATAAAGTCACCCATGCATTTTGACCGACTTTAATCTCTGCAATGGCTTGTTCAGGTACACCTATCACCACTTCACGATCACCATCAATCGCCAGTTGGTATGCCGCTTGCCCTGCTGAAATCACTTGCCCAGTTTCAATATTACGTTGGGTAATCACCCCATTTTTATTGGCAATCAATTGGTTATAACCTGTTTGATTGGCGCTCACATCATAATTAGATTGGGCTTGTTTTAAACTTGCCTGAGCAGCATCATATTGATTTTTCACTGAATCATACTGTGAACGACTCACGGCATTGATCGGTAAGAGCTGCTGAAAGCGTTTAAATTCATCTGCTGCAGCCTTAGCCGCAGATTGTGCACTTTCAAGTTGTGCTTTGGCTGAATTCAATTGTAATTGGGCATCTTTCACATCAAGTTTTGCTAAGACTTGCCCAACTTTGACACGAGCCCCAACATCGACATAGCGTTCTGTAATTTGTCCCCCGACACGGAATGCCAATGCTGTTTGCTGTCGAGCTTGAACATCCCCCGCATAACTTTTTTGGTCTTCATGTGATGTTGCAGGTTGCGTCACCATCACCAAGGGAATTTGTTCCGCTTCAGGTGCTGGTTTGCTACACCCCACTATTGTTACACTACACAATACCAATAGGCTCGTGATCATTAAATTTAAACTACGCATAGGCAAGGCTCTTAATCAAATGCATTTTTTCGGGCAAAATAGAATGAGTATATTTATTTGCTCATTTTTTAATTAATATACTGCATGGTACAGTAATTGTGAATCATGTATAGAGTAATTGACCTATTTTTCTTTTTTTGGAACTTATTGTGCAAATAACAGCTGGACGTCCCAAGGACTTAGAAAAACGGAAACACATTTTGGAAGCCGCCAAAAAGCTATTTCTAAAATTGGGTTATCATGGTTCAAGCATGAACCAAATTGCCAAAGAAGCAGGCGTCACAAAGCTGACGGTATATAACCATTTTCAAGATAAAGAAACTTTATTTTGCTGCTCCATTGAAGAGACTTGTGCTGCATCCATCAATGCCCGGCCATTGCAGCTCAATGCTCAAAGTAATTTTTATGCGCATTTTTTTCAGGCGTGCGAGTTGACACTCACTGTTATTAGCTTACCTGAAGCCATTAAACTTGAGCATTTGCTGTTAGAACTTGCCGCAGAAAAAAATCCTTTGGCTTTACAATTTTATAATTCTTCCCATCAAAGAATGTGTGCAGTCTGGCAAGATTTTTTCCAACAAGCGGGCACGCTTAAATTTATTCAAGCAGATAACATTGAAAAACAAATCAATCTGATTCTGTCATTATTATTGGGTGTTCGACACCACGAGGTCTTATTGGGGATCCGCCCAATTCCCACCGAAGATGAAAAACAGCAAATCATCACCGAAAGTATTGATTTATTTATGATGAAATATAAAGCCAACTGAAATTATTTAAAAACAAAATAATGTCCAATTGTTGTTTAAGGCATACTCAATGCATATCGCATAGGCTTGTTGATATCAAAAGGGCAAAAACTAAAGCTAAATATCCAAATTAAAATTAAGCCAAAGTCGACTTCTTGCACAGTCATTTACATACTTTTGTAGGGAGTCTCTTGGATTGTGGTGGAATCACGTTATATTCGAGATAACAAGAACTGGAGAGTAACAAATGGTTCAACAAATTGATGCTCCGCTGCGTGAAGATGTACGCTTACTCGGAAACCTTTTAGGCGAAACGCTAAAGGAACATGCAGGACAAGATTTGTTTAATCAAATTGAACAAATTCGGGCTTTAGGTAAAGGTGCTCGAGATGGTCAAATTGAAGCAGAAAAACAACTTGAACAATTATTTTTAAATTTAAAAGATGATGAAATTCTGCCACTCACCCGCGCCTTTTCACACTTTCTAAATTTTGCCAATATTGCTGAACAATATCACGTTGTGCGTAGTCGTCGTCAAAGTGAGTGCGATGAAAATTCACCATCACCCAATGTGCTGGATCATTTGTTTAGCAAATTCAAAGATCAGCAAATTTCAGCAGAAACGCTCTATAAACAAATTTGTGAATTAAAAATTGAATTGGTTCTCACGGCGCATCCAACCGAAGTCAGTCGTCGTACTTTAATCCAAAAATATGATGGCATTAATCATTGCCTGTCTACTTTTGACCAGCAAAAACTGACACCTAAGCAACGTGCAGATGTGTTAACCGATTTAAAACAACTGATCTGTTCTGCATGGCAAACTGACGAAATCCGTCAGCATCGCCCAACCCCGATAGATGAAGCAAAATGGGGTTTTACCACGATTGAACAGACCTTATGGAATGCGGTTCCAAAATTCATCCGTGAATTGGATGACCTCGTTCAGGACAATTGTGCAAAGGTTTTGCCTTTGGATATTTCCCCAATTCGTTTTGCATCTTGGATGGGGGGTGACCGTGATGGTAACCCGAACGTCACCCATAACATTACTCAAGAAGTTTTGTGGTTGTCACGCTGGAAAGCGGCTGACCTTTATGTACGTGATATCGAAGATCTTCGTTGGGAACTCTCGATTGAAGCCTATTCCAATGAGCTACTTCAAGCTTTGGGTTATAGCCATCCTGAACCTTACCGCGAATATTTACGTGCGACCCGTGAACGCCTCAAAGCAACCCGTCAATGGTTGGCTGATAAATTACGTGGTCAACATTCAGATGTAGATCGCAGTTTAATCATTCGCCATAAAGATGAATTATTACAACCGTTATTACTTTGCTATCGTTCACTGATGGCATGTAATTTACCTGAGATTGCCAATGGTAAATTGCTCGACTTTATCTATCGAGTAAATTGTTTCGGTATTGAATTGCTTAAACTGGATATTCGCCAAGAGTCAGGTCGTCATCGCCAAGCTATCTCAGCAATTACCGAATATCTCGGTTTGGGTAATTTTGAGACATGGACAGAACAAGCGCGTCAAAATTTCTTATTGCAAGAATTACAAAGCAAACGCCCGTTATTGCCTAAACATTTAAATGAGCCTTCAGGTAGTCTGATTGAAAACCCTGATGTTCAAGAAGTCTTTGCAACCATGCGTACTTTGGCTGAACAACCCAAAGAAAGCTTAGGCGCTTATATCATTTCAATGGCGGAATATCCAAGTGATGTTTTGGCGGTACTGTTACTACAAAAAGAAGCGGGAATTGAGCATCCATTACGCGTTGTTCCTTTATTTGAAACCTTGAAAGACTTGGATGGTGCTGCAAGTACCATGAGTACCCTGTTCAATATGCACTGGTATAAACAGCATATCCAAGCTAAGCACGAAGTCATGATTGGCTATTCGGATTCGGCCAAAGATGCTGGCTTTATGTCCGCAAACTGGGCCCAGTATCGTGCGCAAGAAGAGTTAACGGCAATTGCCAAACAACACGGCGTTCAACTGACTTTGTTCCATGGTCGCGGTGGTTCAATCAGTCGTGGTGGTGCACCGACGCAACAAGCATTATTTTCTCAACCACCGGGTTCAATTTCAGGCGCAATCCGTGTGACTGAACAAGGTGAAATGATTCGCTTTAAATTTGGTCTAGAAGAAATTGCCTTACAAAATTTGGAAATTTATGCTGCTGCGACCTTAGAAGCGACATTATTACCACCCCCTGTGCCAAAACAAGCATGGCGAGATTTGATGCACAGCATGACGGATTTATCTGTTCAGGTGTATCGTCAGACTGTGCGTGAAAATCCTCATTTTGTTAAATATTTACGTACCGTCACCCCTGAGCTTGAGTTACAAATGTTGCCACTTGGTTCACGCCCTGCGAAGCGTAAAGTCAGTGGTGGGATCGAATCTTTACGTGCCATTCCTTGGGTTTTTGCCTGGACCCAAATTCGTTTAATGCTTCCTGCTTGGCTGGGTACTGGCGCAGCGATCAACCAAGTGATTGATCAAGGTCAAAAAGCGGTATTGGATGAAATGTTAACGGAATGGCCTTATTTCCAAACCTTAATTGATATGTTGGAAATGGTTCTCTCTAAAGCCGACTCAAATATTGCACTGTATTATGAATCTCATCTTACCGATGATGAAGACTTAAAAGTACTTGGTGCTGAATTACGTCAACGCTTGCATGATGCAGTACAAACCCTGTTGGCGATGAAAGGTGAATCGCAGCTGTTAAGTTCCAATGATGTACTTGATCAAGCCATGAAAGTACGTAAGCCGTATTTATTACCCTTGCATTTATTACAAGCCGAATTAATGAAACGTCGTCGTGCATACTTGGCTGAATGTCAGGCGGAGCATACCCCTGTAGATCATGCACTGATGGTCAGTATTGCTGGTATTGCGGCAGGTTTACGTAATACGGGTTAAGTTCAAGTTTCTTTGAAGGGGTACATAGGTACCCCTTCAACTTAGTGACCCTTGATAAAGTCATTTCTTTGATTATGGATATAGGCAGAAAAGCATTGGTTTCTTGTTTGGAAGCAAATATTAAAACTGCTACTCATCCAAGTATCGACTTGACTTTGTTTATAGAAAATTTCTGCAATAGGATGAAGGTAATAATTAAACCCATCTGCTTGTTGCTCAAAAGAACTATAACTTCGTGCATTGCTATACAAGTTGTTTAAATCTTGCGTTATTTCCTGAATATTTTGGTTAAAAAACCAAACGATTACATCGTTATTTTGAAATTCACGAGTTCGATAAACGCCTGTTTCATCACATTCAACCGCAAAAATTTTTGCACCTGAATCACTAAAGCTTGAATAGAGCAATTTGGATGATTGGATTTGCTCATGCTGACCAACCTCCATTTCACGAATTTGTCTCGATATATTTAAACATTCTGGTAATTTTTTAAGATCAGATTCAGCATTATTAATAAAAAGTCTTATTGCTTTATCAATGACATACATTTCACCCGTTCCCGTGATAACACCGCCATCCCACCCATACAACTTTACATCGTCATATTCCTCAAAATCATTGATATTTTTATCTTTTAATTGAATGTTTTTGTTATCTACAGCAACCACTACACCATCCTCAAGTTGTATAGCAATGATAAAAGTCATATTGTTCATTTTTGTAAGATATGCTAAACATATAATATCAATAAACTAATAAATGGTATAGTCATGGCTGGTGGTTCACAAATCATCATTTCAAAAAATGGCATAACAATTAAAACACCAAATGATTTTAAAGTTTTTGCCGGGCAACATCAGTTTAAAACGGGAAGTCGTGTTAAAGCTGAAATTCCAACACTTCCTATCTTAAAAGAAGAGACTCTATTTAGTAATAAATGGGATTTTTATGATCTTTTTTACCAGACTGATTTTTCTAATGTGAAATATAAACTCATCAATAATAAAAATAACACCTATGTTTCAGGAACACTGGATCAGCATGGGCGAACTCAAAGACTAAGCTCGGACCATAATGATAACTACGATATTCTCATTGGTACAGAAGAAGATTGGACCGTGTCTGTAGATGATGGTCTTGACGATGAGGACGCGTTTGAATACCTATGCCGTTCACATGACCAGCATGATCAAGAGGTTTAATGATGGATTGCTTAGCAAATATTAAATTTCTTGATGCATTAGAACAACCTATTCAAGGATTAGTCCATCAACTTTGGGTGGGGTCTTCTCTTATATCTGATCATGTTACTCCTGCCAGTGGTGAATCTGTTTGGTTTAAGCGACCTATAGGCACGATGATTGATGTGAGGATCAGGAGTAGTACATCTGGGGAATATCAATCTAAAGTCAAAATACAGCTGGTTGGAGAAAAAACAATTTTTATTGTTCGTAGCCCAAAAGTTTTACTGAAAGGCGTGAATCTTTCTACAAAGGATGTGGCAACTGGTACTTATCTAAGATCAACCTATATTGTGGCTGAAGGTGATTATTTATCTCGAATAGCGAATGATAATCAAACAACGACATCAGAATTGATCAAAATAAATAATTTAAAAAGTGATACAGATATTCATCCTGGGCAAGTGCTAAAAATCCCTGTCAAAAAAACAGCAACTCCTGAAAATAAAACTAAGCCAGTAGAAACAAAGCCTCGTCAGCAAGAAAAAACCACGATCATTGTGGTTCAGTATAAAGATACATTAACTTTAATTGCAAAGCTTACAGCTAATACGGTCGATGAAATTAAAAAGCTTAATGGGCTAAGCGATGATCATCTCCGTGAGAACCAAAAGTTAAAAGTCTATGACCGAAAAGTAGGGCTCACTCAAGCAAAAGCTAAAATTGAGAGCAAGAAAGATAAGAAATCTACGCCACCAAAAGTAAAACAGAATGCTTCTCAAAACAAAGAAGAATCTCCTGTGGCTGAAGTGGAAGCATTTGATCCTGTCAATACTAGTGGCTTATTACCAGAGGCATGTGGAGGAGAAAAGCATTACAAACGGGCATTAGCTAGAATTTCTGAACTTCATCCAATATATCAACCCTACATAATTCAATTAATTAATACTGGCTACCAAACACTCAACATATGTTGGACAATTACGGATGGTTATAGAAGCCCTGCAGCACAAGGCGCTTTATCTGGCGGGGTTACAAAAGCGGGACCATTAAAAAGTTATCACCAATATGGTTTGGCTGTAGATGTTTGGTCTGTGCGAGATGGTGAAATTGTTGCCTATAATCAGAAATTATCTCCACAAGACAGAAGAAATAGTGCAGAAGAAGATCATAAAAAATTAGGACCAATTGGTGAACAATTAGGATTAGTATGGGGTGGTCGATGGAAATCCCTAATTGATAGACCTCATTTCGAATTACATCCGAATGGAAAAACATGGCGTGACTTAAGACCTCAACTTTTAGTACTTGGTATAAGTAATTATAAAAAATTAAATTTTTAGCTTTCGGAGTGTTTATGAAAAATGTTTTAGCCTTGTTATTTTTTATTTTTATAGTTGGAGGTTGTACAACTAAAATCACTGATTCTTATAAATATACAGGATATGAAATTAAAAATAAATTTAAAATCTTACAGAGCTTTATCATAGATTATGAAATTGAAAATGGAGGTCCCGTCTTTGATAATGAAATTAGTATCTATAAATTAGATAAAAAAAATTGTGTGATTATTTCTCAAATAGATGGTGATTCTGGAGTATATGGAACTGAGACAATATTATATTTTTTCAATTCAAAATTTTTAACAGGTTACAGAGAAAATTATAGTTATACTGTTTTAAATAATGAAGGAACTCTAAAGTCGAAAATTCCAAAATATGAGAAGCATATGATTAATAATAAAAATCTTGTCGAGTTAGAAAAAGAATTTCAAAATTATATAAAGTATATAAACAGAAGAACGTTGAATCAGTGCTAACGAAAAATGAAACTATTAATTTAGAATAGAAGCAATTTCACACAAATAAAATGCCTAATTCATCAACAATTGCAAAAAAATCTCAATTTGAATGGAAAAAATTTAAGCAGTTACAAAATCCTGAATTATTCTTCTTTTTTATATTTATATTTTTTAATACTTTGATTTTACGCACTAACATTATTTAATTATTTGACCAAATGGTACAAAACATCAATTTTCCCTAATAAATGCAAGTGCTTAGTTTGACTAAAATGATTAAAACTCTCGAAAAGAAAGCGTATGATGTGTCCAATTTGTTTTTTGAGTGCTCAATTTATGTCCAACTGGTTTCCCAAATGGCGTCCTTATTCTGGCAGCATTGATGCAAGACCTGTCGGTACCAATGAGTATTTACCTCCTGCGCAAAGTGTCGTTTTAGGGATTCAACACGCATTTGCCATGTTTGGTGCAACTGTACTCGCACCCTTTTTAATGGGCTTTGACCCAAACCTTGCCATTTTAATGTCAGGGATTTGTACCATCTTATTCTTTATTGTTACGGGTGGTCGTGTTCCAAGTTACCTAGGTTCAAGCTTTGCCTTTATTGGGGTCGTAATTGCTGCAACTGGCTATGCTGCATCAGGTACAGGTACACCAAATGCAAATTTAGCTGTTGCAGCTGGCGGGATCATGGCATGTGGTGTGTTGTATGCAATGTTCGGCTTACTCGTCATGGCAACGGGAACCAAATGGATTGAAAAACTCATGCCACCAGTGGTGACTGGTGCAGTGGTCATGATCATTGGTTTAAACCTTGCGCCTGTTACGGTGAAAGGTGTCGCTGGTAATGACTTTAATATGTGGATGGCCTTGGTCACTGTACTGTGTATGGGTTCAATTGCTGTATTCACAAAAGGCCTATTACAACGCTTATTACTATTAGTCGGATTGTTATTGGCTTATTTGATCTATTTCATTGTTGCAAATGTAATGGGAAATGGAACACCGATTAATTTCACGCCTATTCAACAAGCCGCATGGTTTGGTACACCCACTTTCCATTCACCTGTTTTTGATCTCAATGCAATGTTAATTATTGCCCCGATTGCTTTAATTTTAGTGGCAGAAAACTTGGGGCATATCAAAGCAGTCAGTGCCATGACTGGCGAAAACCTAGATCCACAAATTGGTAAAGCTTTTGTTGCAGATGGTATTGCAACCACGCTTTCTGGTGGTGTCGGCGCACCTGGTATGACCACCTATGGTGAAAATATTGGTGTAATGGCCGTTACGCGTGTTTATTCTACGATTGTTTTTGTCATTGCTGGTATTTTTGCAATTTTCTTAGGGTTTTCACCTAAATTTGGCGCAGTTATTCATACCATTCCAACGGCGATTTTAACAGGTGCTTCAATCGTGGTCTTTGGTTTAATTACCATTGCGGGTGCGAAGATTTGGATTGAAAATAAAGTCGATTTTTCTCAAAATAAAAACTTGATGGTTGCCGCAGTAACAATCATTTTAGGAACGGGTGACTTTGCCCTTCAATTTGGTGATTTCAACTTGGGTGGTATTGGTACTGCAACGTTTGCAGCATTGATTCTGAACTGGTTCTTTAGCTTAAAAGATAAATCATAATTATAAATTGAACCTATTTTAAGCAGCCAAAAGGCTGCTTTTTTTTATTTTATATAATGTGAGCATCTACCCACAAATAAACGTTTTTTATTTCTTGGAGAGAGGTCTCACTCGATACATTTGGGTGATCAAGTTCGTTTAACAAGTATTGAAACGCTGCTTTTTGTTCAGGATATACATCTATCGCTTGTGCCACAGTATCATTTAAATTGCATGGCCATCCTTCTATATTATCCAATGTTAAAGGAAGCAGTCGTATTATCCGTTTAATTAAAGATTTTTTAAGGTTGATTAATTCTTTTGCTGTTTGATCAGATGCCTCTAATATGCGTAAATACCCTTGTATATCTGCATCATAACCACTATTTATCGCCTTAATTACATCTCGATCAATTTGAACATCGTTAAAAAGCGCAGATAAATCTTCTCCATAAATGTGCTGACAAAAGAATTTGATCCATGCTCCCCAACTTTGTAGGGAATGCTCATTTAAAACCTCGTCTAGAAAACCAATATCGACATCAACTTTAGGTATAAATGGGTGTAAAACCCTAAGATTTGCGCTTATTTCAGCAATTTTTTCATTTAAATTTTTAGGTTTATTTTTAAAAACAACACAAAGGTCTAAATCTGACTGACCGATAATTGCAATGCCTTGAGCGACACTGCCATAAACATAGATACTATGTAAATCTTCGGCAAAGCTGCGACTAAAAGCGTTAATCACCTCTTCTAGCACGGGCTGAAATGCTTTTTGAATCCTCATTGATTGCAACATTCATCCATTTTTAAATTTTCTCAAACCAACATCATACTGCTTATATAATATTTATTTTGTATTTCAATATTTAAAAAGCCCAATTGTCATCAATAGACAATTGGGCTTGGGCGATTTTATCATTGGTTCTTAATGATTGTTTTATAGACTGATTAACAAGGTTTTCTGTTTATTCACGTTCTAAAAAAGTCTTTAAACAAGGAGAAAAAAACAAATTCCCTTGATACATCCCCCGCAAAGTTTTGCTCATCACCATCACCCACAACATCATTAAAATTGCAGCAAATGCTAAGCCTGTATCTACAATAAAACTGAGATGTAATTGGTGACCTAAACTCAATATTGCCAAGGTAAATACACCCAGTGGGAAAGTCAGGCCCCACCAACCAAGATTAAATGGTAGCTCGGTTGCCGCATGTTTAAGTGTGGTTAGAACTGCGATTGCAACCCACCACACACCAAAGCCAAGCAAAATAAAACTTGCCACAATCCCAGCATTTTGAAAGAACACACCTAAATTTTCTAACTGAATCAATGCCAAGACTTGAGGAGCCTGAGCACCTAGAACCAAGAGTGCCAATGCACCTGTACCAATTGGCCCTAAAGCTAACCAGCTCGTAATTGCCAACTCTTTGCTCGGCAATTGATGTACAGCCAAACGTAACATCAGAATGGTGAGAATCCCAAAAGCAGGCAATACAGACATCCCCCACAGCATATAACTGGCGAATAAAATAGCCACTGCCTGTTGACTAGCATGCATATGCGCTAAAAGTAAGCCGCCTGATGTTGCTGCAACTTCACAGGCCACAATTGGCAATAGCCACATTGCAGTCATTGTATGCAATTGATGATCTTGTTTATGGAACATACAAAACGGTACCAGCACCCCGATACCCACCGCTAAAACCACATCGACGTACCACAACAACTGCGCAATTTGGAACGCAACATCACCATACATAGGTATGCCATATTTTAAAAAGCCATTTAGTACCGTTGCCAACCCCATTGGAATTGCACCTAAAAAGAGTGCCATTGCGGGATGGGAAAAAATCTGCTTCGCTTCTTGAGGATAGATGAGCCAGCGTAGAACATACAGTATGATAAATACAGTAAACAGTAGTGTGTTGAACTGCCATAAAATAGTTGCCAGCTGCCATAAAAAATCAGATGCAAACGGAAATTCAGGCAAGATCAGTGCAACAACCCCTGTTCCCATGGTCATGGTGAACCAGTTTGGCGTAAACTGTCGAATCACATCACCTGTTTGTTCAAGTTGGTAAAATGGCTTTTTCATTGCTTCATCCTCATTTCAGCAGATAAATTGATTATAAAAGCATCCTCTAATAAATAAAATTGATTTAATTTCATAAAATGAATCAACTTTACTGATATAAAAGTATTCTCAGTCATTTTTTTCTGGATAAAAACACAACAACAAAGACGAAACTGTGAGATTATGGCAATATATAGTCCTTTCAAATTTTAAGCTTATTTTGAAACCATGCAGCTGTTACGTCTAAATGCCTTAGCACCAAATTTTCAATTGCCCCAAACCGCTGTGACGATTGGCAATTTTGATGGTGTCCATTTGGGACATCAGGCGATGGTTTCTCAACTCAAAGAAGTGGCGAAAGCCCAAAATTTAAAAACCTTGGTGATGATTTTTGAGCCGCAACCTTTAGAGTTTTTCAAAGGTTATGAAGCACCACCACGGATTTCATCACTCAGAGAAAAAGTAGAATATTTATCTGAATTGGGTGTCGACTATATTGCTATCGCTAAATTTGATAATCAATTCCGTAGCTTAAGTGCTGAAAACTTTGCAAGCCTGTTAAAAAACAAACTCAATGCGCAAAGTTTGATCTTAGGTGATGATTTTCACTTCGGTAAAGACCGTCAAGGCAATAGTGAATTTTTAAAACAATATGGTTTTGATGTCACCAATCTCAATACCATTGAATTTAATGGCGAACGTGTCAGTTCAACCCGTATTCGCCAAGTTCTCCAAGCGGGTGACTTATCACTTGCAGCAAAATTATTAGGTCGTCCATATAGCATGATTGGTCGTGTGCAATATGGTGATCAAATTGGTCGTACTTTGAATTTTCCAACCATCAATGTTCGACTTGGCCGTCATAAACCCTGTTTAAGTGGTATTTATGCTGTTGATGTTATTTGCGAAAGTACCTCATTGACACAGAAAGTCAGAGCTGAGAACCCCGATAAAATAGGTGTTGCTGGCTATCAAACAGATGCGTTATTTGGTGCGGGCCATGTGGGAACACGCCCTGCAATCAAACAAGAACATCCAGAATGGCGATTAGAAGTACATTTTCCAAATGTTTCTGCTAATCTGTATGGTCTGTTAATGCGAGTCACTTTCCTCGACTATTTACATGGTGAATTAAATTACCCATCACTTGAAGCGCTTCAGGCGGGAATTGATGATGATGTCGAGCGTTTGCTTGAGTTTCGCAAAAACACCCCCAAATTTCCTTTTTAACTTAAACTTTTATTGTAAAACGCGTCAGCAATGGTGCTGATAATATTGGATGACAACTTGCATGAGCGATAAGCAAACTTCTGAAAATGCAGTGGATTATAAAGCCACGCTAAACCTACCAGGTACTGAATTTGCAATGAAAGCAAATCTCGCAGTACGTGAAGCAAAATGGTTAGAAGAGTGGTATGCCGACAACATTTATCAGCAGATTCGTGCTTCGCGTATTGGCAAGAAAAAATATATTCTGCATGACGGTCCTCCATATGCAAATGGTTCATTGCATTTAGGTCATGTCGTCAATAAAGTTTTAAAAGACATTATTGTTAAAAGTCGTACTTTAGATGATTTTGACGCACCTTATGTTCCAGGTTGGGACTGTCATGGTCTACCAATCGAACTCAAAGTCGAAGAAAAAATCGGTAAAGTTGGCGTAAAAGTTGACGCATCGACTTTCCGTAAAGCCTGCCGTGAATATGCATATACCCAAGTCGAATTACAGAAAAAAGACTTTGTTCGTATGGGCGTGTTTGGAGATTGGGATAATCCATATCTCACCATGAACTTCAAACAAGAAGCAGATATTGTTCGCGCGCTCGGTGAAATTGCCAAAGCAGGTCATATCGAACCTGGTCTAAAACCAGTGAACTGGTGTATGGATTGTGGATCATCACTTGCTGAAGCAGAAGTGGAATATGAAGATAAAAAATCTGATGCAATTGATGTGGGTTTCGGTGTTGTAGATCTTGCTGATTTGTCTGCAAAAGTTGGTGTCAGCGTTAACAATCCAACAGATATCGTGATTTGGACAACGACACCTTGGACATTACCTGCAAACCAAGCGGTTGCCTTACATGCGGATATTGCCTATCAATTGGTGGAAGTTCAGTCTGAGCGTGGTACACAAAACTTAATCTTAGCCAAAGATTTAGTTGAATCTGCATGTGAACGTTACAAACTTGAACAACCAAAAGTATTGGCTGACTTTGTTGGTGCGACGCTCGAAAACTTACAATTACAACATCCATTGATTGTAGATCGTCAAGTACCTGTGATTTTAGGTGAACATGTCATTGCAACCAGTGGTACAGGTGCTGTGCATACTGCACCTGGACATGGTGTGGACGATTATAAAGTTGGCTTAATCTATAACTTAAAAGTTGAAAACCCTGTAAGTGGTAATGGTGTATATTTACCGACTGCGCCTCTTTTTGCAGGCGAGCACATTTATAAAGCCAATCCAAAAATCATTGAAGCATTAACAGATGCTGGTAAACTCTGGGCGCATCTGCCGATTAAGCACAGTTACCCGCATTGCTGGCGTCATAAAACACCAATCATCTTCCGTGCAACCCCACAATGGTTTATCAGCATGGATGCGAATGGGTTACGCCAAGATGCTTTAAATGCAATTGAAAACGACATCGACTTTGTCCCTGATTGGGGTAAAAACCGTATCAAGTCAATGATTGAAGGTCGCCCAGACTGGTGTATCTCTCGTCAACGGACTTGGGGCGTGCCGATTCCATTCTTTGTACATAAAGATACCAATGAATTGCACCCCCGTACCGCAGAGCTCATTGAAGATGTGGCGAAGCTCATCGAAAAAGAAGGCATTGATGGTTGGTATAATCGTGAAGCCAAAGCATTTATCGGTGATGATGCTGAGCAGTACAATGCTGTTCGTGACACGCTCGATGTATGGTTTGACTCAGGTACAACGCACTATGCAGTATTGCGTGAACGTGCAGAACTGCAAGATCCTGCTGATTTATATCTTGAAGGTTCTGACCAACATCGTGGTTGGTTCCAGTCTTCATTGCTCACGTCGATTGCGATCCATAAACGTGCACCTTATAAAGCCCTGCTTACACATGGTTTTACCGTGGATGAAAAAGGTCGCAAATTATCGAAATCATTGGGTAACTTTATCCCACTTGAAGACATCATCAAGCAGTTAGGTGCTGATGGTTTACGTTTATATGTTGCATCAAGCGATTATCGTTATGAAATTGCCGCAAGTAACGAAATCTTTAGCCGTGTAAGTGACAGCTATCGTCGTATTCGTAATACTTTACGTTTCTTATTGGCAAACTTGAACGGCTTTAAACCATCAACAGATGCGTTACCTGTGGACCAATTGATTGCATTGGATCAATACATCCTACAACGAGCAGCAGACGTACAGAAAACCATTCAACAAGCTTATGAAGATATGAACTTCCATGTCGTCACCAATGCTTTGACCAGTTTCTGTATCAATGATTTGGGTGGTTTCTACTTAGACATCATCAAAGACCGCCAATACACAACTAAAGCTGATTCAACAGCACGTCATTCTGCTCAAACCGCGTTGTATCATTTGGTTCAAGCCTTTGTTCGTTGGATGAGCCCTATCTTGAGCTTTACAGCACAAGAAGCGTGGCCATTGATTCCAGAACAAACTGAAAAATATGTATTTACAGCGCATTGGTATGATATTCCAGTGGCATCAAGCACCAACTTGATCTCTGAAGCAGATTGGCAAACCTTAATTGAAGTCAAATCTGCGGTTAATAAACAGATTGAGACAGCGCGTAATGCTAAATTGGTCGGTAGTAACCTGTCTGCTAAAGTTGAACTTTGGGCAAATACAGACCTACAAAACGTCTTGAAGCAATTGGGCGATGAGCTTCGTTTTGTCTTGATCACCTCTCAAGCAATTGTTTATGACTACGCTGAGCAAGGTGAAGCAACAGAGCTTGAAGGCCTACGTGTTAAAGTTTCTGCTGCTGAAGGCGAAAAATGTGCACGTTGCTGGCATGTCCTTCCAGATGTGAATACACATCATGCACATCCAGGCCTTTGTTCTCGTTGTATTATTAACCTTCCTACAGGTCAAGGTGAAGAGAGAAAATATGCCTAATCCGCAAAATAAAAAGGGCTTATTGCAGTTTTATCCGCATAATTTGATGTGGCTTGGACTTTCTGTCCTTGCCATTATCATTGACCAATGGACAAAAAACATTGCAAGTGCAGAGCTGACTTATGCTCAACCTGTACCTGTACTGCCCTTCTTAAATTGGACATTACTGCATAATTACGGCGCAGCATTTAGCTTCTTGTCTGATGCGGGTGGTTGGCAGCATTATTTATTCACAGGTCTTGCAGGCGTTGTATCGATCATCTTTATTTTTTGGCTTATGCGTATGCCAAAAACCACGCTGATCTTACCTGCTGCAATCGCATTGATTCTTGGCGGTGCATTGGGGAATTTAATTGATCGGGTAACATTAGGTTATGTGGTCGATTTTATTCATTTGCATTACCAAGGCAGTAGTTTCCCTGCATTCAACATTGCCGATAGTGCGATCACTCTCGGTACGATTTTATTGTTAATTGATACCTTCTTTTTAGAAAAGCATCGTATTCAACGTGCGGAAGCGCAAAATGACTGAACAAATGATTAACCCCAATGACGAAACGCGTGTTGCGGATGGCTCAAAAGTAGAACTGCATTTTTCTGTTGCTATCGAAAGTGGTGTTGAAATTGATAACACACGTAGCCGTGAAGAGCCTGTAAGCTTAGTGATCGGGGATGGCAGTTTATTGCCAGGTTTTGAAAAAGCCTTATTTGGTCTTCGTGCAGGTGACCGTCGTACTGTTAGCCTTCCACCAGAAGATGCTTTCGGTCCGTGGAATTCTGAAAATGTGCAAAAATTCGATACAGTAAAATTTGAACAACGTCCTGTTGAAGGCCACATGATTGAGTTTGAAGACAAAGCCAAACAAAGTCTATTTGGCGTGGTTAAAACTGTCGGTGAAGACATCACTGAAGTGGATTTCAACCATCCACTCGCAGGTAAAAATATCACGTTTGAAGTAGAAATCTTCAAAGTTACCCCTGCGGGTCAACAAGGTGTGAAAATTATGTAAGCCTTTGCTTATATAATATTTAAAGCTCCTTCGGGAGCTTTTTTATTGATACAAATACCCACCTCAAAAAGGTCAAGACAAAGCAAAATCCACAGCAGCTTGCACATGGATCGACGTTGTATCGAACAGCGGAACAGAAAACTGAGTATCTCCAATGAGCATGCAAATTTCTGTACATCCCAAAATAATGCCTTCAGCACCCTCTAATATTAGCTGTTCAACAATATGGATGTATTTCTGACGAGATTCTTCCTTGATCACACCTAAACACAATTCATCATAAATAATATTGTGAACCAGCTGTCGATGCGCTTGGTTAGGCACCAGTACATTGATGCCTTGTTCTTCTAACCGATGCTTATAGAAGTCTTGTTCCATGGTAAATTGAGTACCTAACAAACCGACTTTGCCAATATTCTGATTTAAAACGTCTTTTGCTGTTGCATCAGCGATATGAATAAATGGAACTGAGACCGAGTTTTCAATAGCAGAAGCAACTTTATGCATGGTATTGGTACACAGTAAGATCCCTTCTGCCCCAGCTTTCTCCAACTGAATTGCCTTCTCTTTTAAATACAGTGCTGCATCGTCCCATAAGCCTTGACGCTGTAATATTTCTATCTCAGCGAAATCAACACTGATTAAAACAATTTTTGCAGAGTGTAATTTTCCTAATTTTTGTTGAATGCTTTTATTCAGCTGCTGATAGTACAAGTCTGTAGATTCCCAACTCATTCCACCTAATAAACCAATCGTTTTCACTTTTTTGCTCGCTTAGAATTTTCATCTTTTCTAGGGTCTTTTGATATTTCATCAATGGTTTGCGTTGTAGACTCAAATTGAGCAAGTCAGGCATATGATCAATATCAATCAAGTTACTTTTGTTTCAAGCCCATATATTTTCCAATACAATCGCTTAAAATATCCTGTGACTATCGTACGATATCGTCGTGATCAAGCCTTCATTGTTTCAATTTAAATCTCGTCTTACTCATCGTTGAAACAATCTACACGATATCGCATATTTGTATGATTATTCAGCTATACTTTGATCTCATTTCAGCTCTTTATGATTCGCATGCGCCTAGACTTCTTCGATTTGCAACTGTTTATCAATATCGTGGACACAGGAAGCCTCACCAAAGGCGCAGAACGCTCGTCGATTTCACTACAGGCAGCCAGTGAACGTATTAAAAAACTCGAACAACAATATGCCACAAGCCTTTTTACACGCCATGCCTCTGGGGTCAAACTCACAATTGCAGGTCAAACTTTTGCAGAACAGGCTTTACGTCTAATACAACAAAGTAAACAGCTTGAACAAGCGATGTCACCCTTCGCAAAAGGTCTAAGCACACAGATGACTTTGTGGTGTAATTCATCTGCACAAAGTGAATATCTGCCCTTATTACTTCCTCAGTATTTAGTTGAAAACCCACATATTCAGATTGATCTACAGGAAGCAGAAAGTAATGAAATTATTCAGACCCTTGAAAAAGGCAATGCAAAACTCGGCTTAATTTCGAGCTTTTTTAATGCACATCAATTACAGACTTTAACCTTTTCAGATGATCCGTTAGTGCTGATTTGTCCATCAAATCATGAATTAAGCCAGCGAACACAACTTAGACTGGTCGATACACTGAACTATGCCTTTGTGGGTTTAATGCAATATCACTCTTTACAGCAGTCGATTGAAAACCAAGCCAAATTGCTTAATTGTGCAATTCAGTATCGTTTAAGATTGCCAAATTTTGCTGCGATCGCTCAAGTGGTTGCAAGTGGTGTCGGCATTGCCATTATGCCCAAACGGGCAGCAATGCGACTCAATCAACTCTATGCATTTGATCAAATTGAACTAGTCGGTGAATGGGCAAAACGTCAACTACAATTGGCTGCTCAAAATTTTGATGAACTTCCAACAGCATATCAACACTTTGCCCAATTCTTAATTTCACAAAAATCGAAACTGATTTTAGTTTAAATAATCTGAATTCGATATAAAATTCTTGATGAAATATGATACTCGGAAACGTCATCCGCAACTGTCTGAGGCAGGACCTCATGCATAAAGTATTGTTTCTGCGATTCATTGAATACGTCGCTGGTGGTTGACGAGTTTTGCGGATGACAATGGTTTTGCCTACTTTTGTCGAAACAAAAGTAGGGCGAGCCGCAGGCTGATCCTGAAATTGAATGACAGTTCAGTAAGACTCCGTCAAGATCATTGTTTTTCAATATATTAAAGATATCTTTAAATCAAACTCACGTTAAATACTTAATTAAGCACCACGCTGATATTCATTTTTAAAACTAACTAAATCGCTATCATCTGCTTTGATTTTTTCAGTTTACCCAATATGGTCATAGCTTCACATTTGCGTAAAGCGCGATTACACGACCATTTAAGTCCACGAATTAGATCACGCCAAATTGATGCAATACTGAATATAAGCCAAAAATCACCAAGCCACAGAAGAAAACTTTACGAAATTTTTGCTCTGGAATACGATAACGAATTTTTGTTCCCACCCACATTCCTATTAATGCAGGTACTAAGGCAATAAGAGATAACTGATAATCAATTGGCGTATCTTCAACAGGGTTTTGATGTAAAAAAACAGCAAGACACAATGTTGAAACGGTAAAAGCTAAACCTAAAGATTGAACCAAATCATCACGCTTTAACTGCAAAGATTGTAAATAAGGGACCACAGGAATCACCACCACCCCCGTGGCAACAGTTAAAGCACCGCCTAAATATCCAATGATTGGGGAAAGCCATTTTTCATGCGGTGCAAGATTTGGCATACGTTTGGAAAATAAACCATAGAGTCCATACAATGCCAGCATTCCCCCCAGTAATGCTTCACTATGGAAACCACTACTAGAGTGGCCTAAGGTTGGGAAAATACTCCAAATTGAACCGATAATAATTCCCAACAATAAGGGATAAAAACGGCGAACCAACCGCCATACATGACCTTCAGCAAACAATTGCCAAAAGTTGGTCACCATAGATGGAATGATCAATAAAGTTGCGGCTTGGAATGGGCTAATCACAAGGCTTAAAAGTCCCATTGAAACGGCAGGTAAGCCGAGACCAATTGTGCCTTTAATCATGCCTGCAATTGCAAATACACCAATTACAAATCCCATCATGTCATTTTACCTCAATATTCTGAGGCAATGCTACGCCAAAGCTTTGTTTTGAAATATCACTGTTTTTAGGATAGAGCCTCAAGCAATGATTGAGGCTTGAGGTTGAGTGTTTTGGCTAAGCGTCTAAGAAAAGAATTTACGATCATTTTACGTTACTCAAGTAAGCAAGCTTCCTATAATTTTTTTACCTCATTTGGATCTATTCACAATGAATATGTCGCTTGCCAGTTCTACAAAAATATTCCCCACAGCACTGATCTTAGAAAATCAGGACATGCATGATTTCAACAAAGAAATTCAACAATATTTAGAAGATTATCCAGAGACCCAGTTTATTGATATCTGCTTACATGATCTCAATGGTCATCTTCGTGGTAAGCGTATTGAAGTAAATGCCCTCCACCAATTACAGAAAGGTTGTTATTTTCCATTGTCTATTTATGCGATGAGCTTGGATGGGCAAGTGGTTGAAGAAAGTGGGCTGGGGAAATATATTGGTGAACCCGATCGCTTATGTATGCCCATCTTGAGCAGTCTAAAGCCTTGTGCAGATCAACCCAATCAGCATGCCCAGCTGCTATTAACCATGAAATCCGATGATGGTTCAGATTGTGTGATTGAGCCTCGCAATATATTAAAAAGAATTTTATCGACACTGCATCAGATGCACTATTTTCCAATGATGGCTGGTGAAATCGAATTTTATTTGTCTGAAAATATCCAAGATGCCCCGTTTTCTCCCCAATCTGATCCGCTTTCTACCCAATGTTTCGATGTCGATACTCCGCATAATTTTCAAACTGTCATTCAACAAATTGAATTAGAAGCAAAACGACAAGATATTGATTTAACAGGTGTTGTAGCTGAAAGTGCTTCTGGACAATTTGAATTGAATATTCAGCACAGTGACAACATTTTAAAACTGTGTGATGACATCATGAGTATTAAACGAATGATTCGTCAAATTGCGATGCAACATGGTTTAAAAGCCAGTTTTATGGCGAAACCAAATATGGCGAAAGCAGGCAGCGGCATGCACTTTCATATGAGCATACGCAACCAATGGCAAGACAATCTTTTTAAAATAGATCAGTTGAAAAATCCAAACCCCATCATGCACAAAGTGATTGCAGGTTTACTTGACTTAATGCCCGCATCCATGGCTATTTTAGCACCCAATATTAACGCATTCCGCAGATTTCAACTTGGCAATCATGTTCCACTAGAAGCCAATTGGGGCTTCAATAATCGCAATGTTGCGATTCGCATCCCCTGTTCAGATCAGGACAATCAACGCTTGGAATATCGTGTTGCGGGTGCAGACGTCAACCCTTATTTGTGTGTTGCAACGATTCTGACGGGGGTACTGCATGGCTTACATACAGCACTGGATTTACCTCAATCAATCCAACAAGTAAAAGTGATTAACTCACAGCATTTCTTACCCTCTCATCAGCTTGAAGCACTGCAATTATTTGAAAAACATGCAGTCTTTAAACAATATTTTGGTTCAGATTTCATCCAATTATGGTGTGCATGTAAAAAATTTGAATATGAATCTGTCATCAATAAAATCACAAATGCAGAATTGGAATGGGGCATATAAAGGGCTGATTCAAGAATGAAAATGCCTAAATCAAAAAATAGTCAACTTGTCAAAAACGCATACACAAGAATATAATTCCTCTTAATTAATATCTTTAATTAAATCAATTACATGGTGGAATAAATTGTTTGATTATAAAAACGTTCATTGCCACATTTTGCTTTGAAAGTTTGAATAAGTTTGTGTAGGCGATGCCTAACTTTTCAGAGATGAAAAGTAACAAAAATCTTCTGTTGGATGAGAGGTACGTCCTGTACCTCCATCCAACGGCGACATCCATGTCGCCCCACGATAGGATAACCATCTATGATTCAAAAGTACAAAAAACAAATTGATAACCAATAGTTTCTAAGAGTTGATACAAGAACATAAGTTCATTTATGATCAATGACTTGATGCAAATCATTTATATGAATAATTAGGTGGTTTGGCTATAGTATGATGATCATAAATTGACAGTAATCAATAAAAAATCCCTTTTATATAAAAGGGATTTTAACCAGCTTAGACTGAATTATGTTAATGCTGGTTATGATTTAAACATTGAAATAAATAACAATTTAAAAATTATTTACATACGACTTTAAAAAATGCCAGATTAATTTCATCATCATCGATATTACTTGGATCTGATTCTTGTGGATCGCTATTGATCAATTGACCATTTTTTTTATAATCTTCAACCAAGGTGATATTTGTCGTACGATCAGCACATTGGTCTAAATTATGAGAAAGTGTATAGTCACCTTTTTTCATATCCAGTTCTTCACTGTCTGCATCAGCAACAAACTTAGCCCAATAATTAACCGTTTTGTCTTTTTTCACAATACGATCGGTATCTAGATAAAAACTGCCATCCTCATCTTTGACAATAAATTTCCAATTTTCTGCAAGTGCGTACTGACTCAACATTGTTGTGATGCAGATTAGAATAATTTTTTTCATACCGTTCTCTAAAATAAATATTTTTATGGGCAAAATTGAAATCACATCACCGTTATGGACGGATTTCTTTTAATTCTCTTTGGATAAAATGCTGGATCATTTCCCGATAGAGCATTTCCACCAAATCAGGGTTGGTGCCAACATCTATGGCTTTCTGACGTACTTTATTAATCACTTGTTGTACACGCTCTGGAGACTGTACGTCGTCTACATTACGTTTAAATCGGACAGCTTGATCAACATAAAATTGGCGGGTTGCAATCAGCTCAATCAGTTCCTGATCCAACTGATCGATTCGATCACGTACTTGTTCTAATGATTCACATTTCTCTTTTTTAATCATCTGTTTTTTCTGCATCCTGTGCTTCTATATGATGTTGAGCGCGTTCCAACTCATTCTCGGCTTTATACTTCTGTTCTAACACATTACTAAAAATACTTTCAATCATCCAAACCCGATATAGGCTATTAAAAACGTAACGCTTTCCTTCAATACGCAATTCTAAAACAGGAAAATCAGGCTGATGTTTCTCTGCACATTGCTGATCATTGGCTGTTAATAAAGCTTCAACATCAGTATCGGTTAGATTTTCAATCCCTAAATCATGTTGCATTTGCTGTAAATGCGGCTTGAATGATAAATCACGCCCTTTGGTCCAAACCGCTTGTAAAATGTCATACATCACATCTACACGTTGCTCTTCTGGTACGCTGTAATAAAGCTTTGCCATATTTAAGGTGCTTTCAGCAGTCGGACGACAGAACGGGGTAAATTTCACTTCTGAACGCTTGGAAAGACGGGTCGCCAAACTCCAATCAAAAAAGTCCCGACCGTGATAGCTCAGCGGAAATAAGTTCAACTGAATATTATAATAATTTGCGAGTTCTTCTTTGATATATGCCAATAATAACCAACTGATCGGGTCTTCTAAGGCAATATATAAATCAAGTTCAGGATGCATCGCCTGAATTTCAGCAAGCTCTTCTGCATCACTCATCAAATGCTCACGCCATTCAATATGATTGATCAGAAAAATAGGGTTATCAATCAATAATTTCTGTTGTTTTAAACGACGAGTTAACCGTAATAAATCATCCACTGCATGATATTTACGTCCACCAAATTCAAAATAGCTTTCTAAAATTGGGTTTTGACCAAACACGCGTTCTGGAAAATTCTGTGGTTTTTGATGCTGACTTGCCATCACGAATAAAGTACGCAATTTGCCATACTGCTGCTGCCACAGCATATGAAATACATCTTCGAGTAAATAAAGAAAATTTTGACCGGTCAGCGGTGTATTTCTAAGAATTGTTTCCGCTTGTTGTAATGCTTCTTGAGTCGGTTGTTCTGGTTTTTCATCATCATAACTAAAGCGATGTTGATTGGCTAAGATTTTGGCGTCTTCTAAACTATAATTACGCCATTCCTCTATGGTCATGCCATTGGGGGGTTCTGCTGCGGTATTGGAAATAATCACTTTAAGTGGCTTTAAATCATCACTTAAAAGATCTTCCAATTGGGTCAGTTGCTGTACAGCAAGATAACTATAAACATCATCTAAACGCAGATAAATACTCAGTCCCTGTTCCGTAGATAACACCTCTTGACGAATCGGCTTTTGGTAAAACCAACTCGATCGGATTGGATCAAACCAACGGCGTAACAGTGACATGCGTAGAGCCTCGAAATAAGCACTGAAAAATAAAAGAAAATCTGATTGAAACTCGCTCAAGCATACCATTCATTCACGGGTGATGCTGAGAAAATTAATTCTAACCAGTCATAACAAAACTTATAACAATTTGAATCTGAATGATCAATATCCCAAAACTCGATAAAATTTAAATCGTTAGGTCAATGCAATAAAAAGCACCCAATTCATGAGTGCTTTTGTTTTGTTTGGGAATTTTATTTTAACGCTTAGATTTCACGCACCGCACCTTTCGACGCACTGGTGGTATGCATAGCATAAGCTTTTAATGCTTTTGAAACCTTACGTGGACGTTCTTCAGCTGGCTGCCAACCTTTTTCGTCTTGAACTTTACGGCGTGCAGCTAAGGTTGCATCATCAACAGCGAGATGAATTGTACGATTTGGAATATCGATTTCAATCAAATCACCATCTTCAACCAATCCAATAACACCGCCCTCAGCAGCTTCTGGCGATACGTGACCAATGGAAAGACCTGAAGAACCACCAGAGAAACGACCATCTGTAAGTAAAGCACATTCTTTACCTAAACCTTTCGATTTTAGATAGCTGGTTGGGTAAAGCATCTCTTGCATACCCGGACCACCACGTGGACCTTCATAACGGATGACAACCACATCACCAGCTTTGATTTCATGACCAAGAATTGAATCTACAGCAGCGTCTTGGCTTTCAAAGACACGAGCCGTACCATTAAATTTCAGGATTGAATCATCTACACCCGCAGTTTTTACAATACAACCATCTACAGCGATGTTTCCGTACAGTACAGCCAAGCCACCGTCTTTAGAGAATGCATGTTCAGCATTACGGATCACACCTTTTTCACGGTTACCATCTAAAGTTTGATAATAACGGTTTTGTGAAAATGCTGTTTGAGTCGGAACACCACCTGGTGCTGAACGGAAGAACTCGTAAACCTCTGGATCTTCGGTACGAATAATATCCCATTTATCTAAGGCATCTTTCAACGTATTTTCGTGTACGGTATAGACTGATGTATCCAATAGGCCTGCACGATCCAATTCACCTAGAATTGACATGATACCGCCTGCACGATGGACATCTTCCATATGGACATCTTGTTTTGCAGGCGCAACTTTACACAACACAGGCACTTTACGCGATAAACGATCAATATCGTCCATGGTAAAATCAACACCTGCTTCATGTGCCGCGGCCAATAAATGCAATACGGTATTGGTTGAACCACCCATTGCAATATCTAGCGTCATCGCATTTTCATAAGATGCTTTGGTCGCAATTGAACGCGGTAATATGGTGTAGTCATCTTGCTCATAATGGCGTTTTGCCAACTTAACAATCAATTGACCGGCTTTTTCAAATAATTTTTGACGATTTGCATGGGTTGCTAAAGTTGAACCATTACCCGGTAAAGATAAACCAAGGGCTTCTGTCAAACAGTTCATTGAGTTGGCTGTAAACATACCTGAACATGAACCACAAGTTGGGCAAGCTGAACGCTCATATTGTTTTACTTCTTCATCGGTAAAACTATCATCAGCAGCAACCACCATCGCATCAACGAGATCAATCGCATGTTCTGTACCACGGATTTTAACTTTACCTGCTTCCATTGGACCGCCAGACACAAATACCACTGGAATGTTCAGACGCATTGCCGCCATTAACATCCCTGGTGTGATTTTGTCGCAGTTAGAAATACACACCATGGCATCTGCGCAATGCGCATTGACCATATATTCAACAGAATCTGCAATCAAATCACGCGAAGGCAATGAATACAGCATGCCGTCATGCCCCATTGCAATACCATCATCGACCGCAATCGTATTGAATTCTTTTGCCACGCCACCCGCTGCTTGAATTTGTTCAGCAACCAGCTGACCTAAGTCTTTCAGATGTACATGACCAGGTACAAATTGAGTAAATGAGTTGACTACCGCAATAATCGGTTTACCAAAATCTTCATCTTTCATTCCTGTTGCACGCCATAAGCCACGTGCGCCAGCCATATTTCTTCCATGTGTCGATGTTTTTGAACGATAGTCAGGCATTTGTATTTCCAACATTGTTTGAGCTTGAAATGAATATCAATTCACTCTGGCTAAATAAAACTGATGATATAGCAATAAATCAGTCGAAATATGAACACATCATACTATAACTTAGCATATAACCAATGATCTTGAGCATGATCTTTTTTTAAACAAGACGTGTCTATTGATATTCCAACAAGCTTTATAGATAAATAAAACATTAGAATTTAATATAACGCTATCGTGTTGGATAAAACACAAAACTTCTATGAATAATTTTTTATTTTTTAATAAAAAATATTTATCACTTAATAAAATTCACTAAATTTTATTTTATAAAAGGCCTCAAAAAAAGCCCGTTCATTCATTTTTGCACAGATTATTTCTGTTTAATCAAATATAAGCCAGTACATTGTTTGCCTTCACGGTCTGTACAAAGCTCCGCTGTTTTGGCAGATATCCATTTTAAACTTAACCGGATATCAGCATTGCTATAATCCACAGGCTCGCCACCACAACCGGCTTTTTTGTTGTCTAGCTTAACTTTCATGGCTAAAACATCTAAAGTCTGAGCATTCTCATTTCTTAATATTGCAAAATCACCTGTCATCCGTTTTTGCTTTGTGGTGTAAGTAAATTGGTCTGGTTGAGTAAATTGATAGCTTTCGGTACATTGGGCCTCCGCATTGTACACAGTCCAAGTTCCCCAAAAATCATTGGCCAAATTCACCTGATTTTTATCAAAGGCCTGTGTTTGCACAGCAAACCCGAAACCAAGCAACACTAATACTATCTTCTTCATCATTTTTATACTCAATACATTCAAATTAGATTTTAGAGCCAAGTTAAGTGAATAGTTTAATTCTTTTTAAAGCATTGCATTAAAAAGTTTGGTTAAAGGCTTTCTTTAAAAAGTGTGTTGCTGATGTTTCTGCTGGGTTAACTTGGCAATCAATATTATTTGGTGATGTATGATTTATTCAAAATAAACCAGAACAGTAAATAATTTAAAACGCCCGATGAATTTCATCGGGCGTTGGTATGCAATAAGGCTCAATCTATTTGAAGAACAAACACCTTCTTTTAAACTGAATGTATTTGATTATGCATTCAGTTTTACCAAGTGATGTTTACTCGGCGGTTAGGTGCTAAACACTCAACCAATTGAATTTTTTTGTTCATTCCATTGCATTTCTGATACACATCCGTTTTATTTTCTGCTGAAAATTGAATTTGATCCGCAGGAATTCCTTGTTGTTTCAACAAATTTACAACGGTATTGGCTCTCGCTGCTGATAAACGTTGGTTATACGGAAATGAACCTAAACGGTCGGTATAACCTGCAACAAAAATCTTGCTATTCCCATCAGTTTGTTTAATTTGATCGGCAATTTTGCTAATCACTTCAGGATTTTTTACCCCACTTTTATCTGAATGATCAAAATAGAATAAAACACTGGCTGATTGGCCTGTAGAGGATAGAGCCGTTTGTTCTGTCGCGGATTGGTTATTGATGCCCCAAGCCATCAGACCTTGGCATTGTTCACCTTTCCAATATAAGTTTTCTGAACGGTAGTGCTTATCAAAGTCTATGCGTAACTGGCAACGTTTATATTGATTTGAACTCGGCTCTCGAACATCCAATACGTAGTTCCAAGTTTTAACAGCAAAGAGGCCTTCAGAAAATTGCGGATTCCCCAAAACATGGCGAATCTGATCTTTGCTTAAACCTTTATCTAAACGTGCCACGTCATCATATTCATAACGATTCACTTGCTTTAAATAACTGTCTTTCACTTCAGGAAAATGAATTTCTTGGGTATTTGATGTTTCAACTTCAGCGGCATGACTCAATGACATCACAAGACCACTGAATACACTGAACATAATTTTTTTGTTAAATGCTTTCATTTTTTCTCTCTTAAAAATTTGCGAAGAAAAAGGAAGACCGTTCGATCTTCCTTGTCTCGTGATTTAGTCAATTACACCACTGATACCGATACGAACACTTGGATCGCCTTGAGATGCTGCTGCAACACCACCTGTAATCGACCAACGTCCATTGTCTGCAGTTTTACGTAAGGTCACACCTACCGCATTCTCACCACCATGGTATGCCGCACCTGCTGCATAAGTATATTTACCAGGAATATATGGTGCTGATTCAAGTGCCATTGCTGCTGCAATACCCGCATTGGCTTTTTTCTCTACATCATCAATTCGGTTATTGGTAATACGGAAAGCGTTGTCTAACTTGTTGCTGACATTGTCAATTTTGCTATTCAATGCTTGATCCGCTTGGTTCAATGCATCGATTGCACCACCGACATTGTTATACTTAGAATCACCTACATTGTAAGTTGGTGCAGTGAAGCTACCCGTAATGTTGTCATAGCCAGCACCACCGCCAAGATAATTCACAACTGCTTGGTTGGTCGTGTTCAATTGGCTGCCGTTGACTGCATCTTTTGATGTTGCATTGACTGCGCCATCTTTAACACCTGTCACAACGCGGTTGCCATCTGTACCCGCCACGCTCACACTTGTACCACCAGTATCTTTCGCAACTGTAACTGTTGCGTCTTTACCTGCTTGTTGAACTAAGCCGACAGTACCATTGTTAATATCATTTTTGATGTTACTGATATCCGTTGAGTTTTGATCAACTTGTTGCTGAACATTCCATAATTGACCACCATTTACAGCATCTTTAGAACCTTGACTAACTGCACCATCTTTTACATTGGAAATGGTTGTACCATTTGCACCACCACCAAGTGTTATCTTATCTTTTGATGCGTCGTCATATTTAACAGCATTATTGGCAAGCTCATTGACATTGTTATTCACAGTGCCAATTGCGCTATCTAACTGCCCTTTATTGACTGCATCTGTAGCATTAACAGCATTTGCCACATTGGTAATTGTTTTATTACCCGCGTTAATACCTGCCACCGTTACACTTGGCCCACCTGCAATAGTTAATCCTGTGTTGTTTATCACAACCGCATTATTACCAATTGAGATTCCAGCATTATTGAGAACCGTATCACCTGCTTTCACAGAATCAACTGTTAAATCTTTAGCTGTTGATACTTCATAATTGTCTGAACCATCAGCATTTTTGCTCTTATTCACAACAATATTCTGACCATTAGAAACAGTCGTTTTAGATGTTGTTGCTGCAGAGCCAATGGCTTTATCCAATGCTGTTAAAGCATCTCCAACATTCGACTGATTACCTTGTGCAACATTATAGCTTGGTCCTGTAATGGTGCCGTCAGCATTGACCTTCGCATTACCGCCCAAACCATTTACAAGTGCGTTTTGAGTGGTAACAACTTGGTTACCAACTGCTTTTAACTGCGCTACGTTTACAGCATCAGCATCTGCGCTACCCGCTGCAACACCAGTAATTTGACGATAAATACCGCTTGCCGCATCACCAACTGCTACTGCACCAGTTGTTGATGTTGTATTGCTAATTGCTGTTTTGTCTGCACTTGTTGCAGCTGACAGCGCATAACCCGCAACACCAGCACCAGTCGTCGCCGCTGAGCCATTGCCTAACACAACTGAACCAGCAACTGTTTTGGTCACATTGTTTCCAAGTACAAACGTATCATCTGTAAGCACTTGGTTATTATTACCTACAGAATAACTGTTTGCACCATCAACAATGGTCGGGTCACCAATCGCACCAGAATGGTTGCCTTTCACTTTATTGCCCGTACCAATACTGATTGATTGTGTACCTAATGCCTCAGCACCCTGACCAATTGCAATGGATTGTTTGCCCTCAGCTTTTGTATTGTGACCTAATGCAACAGCACTATCTGCACCTGTTGCCACAATTGCATTTACACCAATCGCTGTAGAGTTTAAACCACCCGCACTTGAGTCATTGGTTGTTCCTAAATCACCTTTCGACATATCGGCATTGGTATGGAAGAACTTAATACCATCGGTATTCATCTTCTGTACTGTTTGACCAATCGTCAAACGATCTGTGGTTTCTTGACCTTGCTTATCGTAGGTTAAGAACAATGAATCTTGGTTCTTATTGTCAGGTTTTGTATTTACAACTTGGTCAATAATATTCACTTTATTGCCATTACCATCTACAACTTCAGTGATGTTTTTCGTGACAGCTTGCTTCAATTGCTCTTCAGTCGCTGCTCTACCTTTCGTCGCAAAATCACTCGCTGTAAGATCTTTATTACTCAATCCTTCAATTGTGTCACTTGCCTTATTAACAACAACATTACCTACAGTCACTTTATCGAAGTTTACGTCTTTCGCTGTTGCAACTTGATAGTTACTTGAACCATCTGCATTGGTACCAGCAGTCACAACAACGTTGTCTCCAGCCGTAACTGTGGTCCTCGCTTTGGTTGCTGAATCTTTAATGCTGTTGATTGCACCATCAATTGTGTTTGAACCCGTGCCGCCAATGTTGCTTGTCGTAATGATACCAGTCGTTGCATCTCTCGTGGTCAAACCGCCAATTGCATTTTTCAGACTATTACCAACATCGTACAATTGACTACCGTTGATCGCATCAGTTGATGTTGCGTTAATGGCACCTGCTTTAACGTTGGTGATCGTGGTTCCACCTGTACCTGCAAGGGTTACGTTGTCATAGTTTGCACTACCATCAGCATTCTTGTCGTACTTCACTGCAAACTTATCAGTCTCACCTTGCGATGCATTGAGAGTATTGATCGCTTTGTTAATGCTAGTTTCTGTGTTGCCACTACCATCTTTAACTGTCAATGCTGTGTTATCTACACCTGCAATCGTATTGCCTGAACCATCTTTAACTGAGAGTCCATCTTTACCGATCACGGTAGAACCATTTGTACCATTGGTTCCATCGTTTACTGTAATGCCAGTTAAGTTGTTGAGGTTTTTATTTAACTCAATCGCAACTTGACCATTTGTAACCTTCGTAGTGATGTTGCTATCTGCACCAACAACCTCAACCGCTTCGCCTAGGTTCTTCTGTACTTTAGCGCCATCTGCTGCTTGTAATGCAAAGCCTTTACTCGTCGCTGCATTAGTTGCATCAACAACTGCATTGTTCAAATCACCAGCGTTAACACCTTTGCTCGCATTCGCCTCTTTAGTGTAGTCACCCGCACTCGCAACGTTGTTTAAGCTTGTACCACCTGTTGTAGTGATCTTGCCTGTCGTTGCATCTTTCGTACTACTTGAAGCACTGCCTGCTAATGTGATGTTGTTATAGTTTGCACTACCATCAGCATTCTTGTCGTACTTCACTGCAAACTTGTCAGTCTCACCTTGCGATGCATTCAGAGTATTGATCGCTTTGTTGATGCTAGTTTCTGTGTTGCCACTACCATCTTTAACAGTCAATGCTGTGTTATCTACACCTGCAATGGTATTGCCTGAACCATCTTTAACCGAAATACCATCTTTACCGATCACTGTAGAACCATTTGTACCATTGATTCCATCGTTCACTGTAACGCTGGTTAAGTTCAAGTCTTTGCTTAAAGCAAATGCGACATTATTACCTGTCTTGGTTGCTGTAAGGTTAGTATCTGCTGGCGTTGCTACACCAATATCAACCGTGTCACCCGCTTTAATCGCACCACTGTTCTGACCGTTGGTTTGTAAGTTAAAGCCACCTTTTAAAGTCGTGATGTCAGATGTATTGGTCGCAATATTTGATGTATTCGTTGCGATATTTGACGTATTGGT
>NZ_JBWKXD010000015.1:0-84039 GCF_059422625.1 Acinetobacter sp. GW821-FHT01C12 | reverse complement strand
GCGGGATGGAGCAGTCTGGTAGCTCGTCGGGCTCATAACCCGAAGGTCGTTGGTTCAAATCCAGCTCCCGCTACCAAGTTTCTAAAAGGGCTCACAGATAGGTGGGTCTTTTTTGCATAGTGAACTTCGGTTTACTGTGCGATAATAGGGGCGATTACGCCCTTTTTTATTGGCTATCGTGTAGTGTGGACATCAATTGGTCAAAAAGACATGCTTCACTATAGTAAGTTTGAATTAGTCCGATGAGCGATTGAATCGCACAAATATGACGAGAGTAAATGAAGCTATCAAATAAAACTCAAGCACTTCAAGATCTAATCACTCCTGCAGTGCAAGCTTGTGATGTAGAACTTTGGGGAATCGAATTTATTCCTCAAGGTAAGCGTTCTTTATTGCGTATTTATATCGACAAAGACGTTGTGGAAAATGCTGAACCAACAATCAATGAAGATGGTGAAGCAGAATTGGGTCGTGGTATTGGCGTACAAGATTGTGTACGTGTGACTCAGCAAGTCGGTGCAATATTAGATGTACATGATCCAATTTCAGGTGAATATGCTTTAGAAGTATCATCACCAGGTTGGGATCGCCCATTCTTCCAGTTGGCACAGTTAGAAAAATACATCGGACAACAAGTTGCATTGCGTTTGATTGCTGCAGTTGAAAATCGCCGTAAATTCCAAGCAAAATTAATTGCTGTAGATTTAGAAAATGAATTCATTCAAGTCGAAGTTGAAAAACAGCAAGTACTTGAGATCGATAGCAACAATATAGACAAAGCGAATTTGATCTTTCAGGATTAATCCAGAAATAGAAATCTGAATAAATAGGTGACTTATGGCTCGTGAAATTCTCACCGTCGTTGAAACGGTTAGTAATGAGAAAGGTGTAAGTCGTGAAGCAATTTTTGAAGCGCTTGAACAGGCTTTAGTTGCAGCGACGAAAAAGAAATTCTACGAAGGAACGAATTCGGAAGAAGCTCAGTTACGTGTAGAAATTGACCGTAAAACAGGTGATTACAGCACTTTCCGTCAGTGGGAAGTTGTTGCTGATGAAGATCATGAAATGCCAGCATGTCAAGATGCGATTTCTGATGTTGATCCTGCTCAATGGTCAATTGGTGATATCCGTGAGTTAGAAGTACCATCAATTGATTTTGGTCGTATTGCAGCGCAGATTGCCAAACAAGTCATTGTGCAAAAAATTCGCGAAGCTGAACGTGCTTTAGTGGCGGATGCTTATGAAGCTAAAGTCGGTGAATTGATCTATGGTGAAGTGAAAAAACAAACCAAAGATGGTTTCATCATTGACTTGGGTGATAATGCAGAAGCGTATTTAGCGCGTGAAGAAATGATTCCTAAAGAAATTCTGCGCCCTAAACAGCGTATGAATGCAATTCTTTACAATGTGAACCGTGAAGGTCGTGGTGCACAACTCTTGTTGTCACGTGCTAAACCTGAAATGCTGATTGCATTAATGAAAAAAGAAATTCCTGAAATTTCTGAAGAAATCATTGAAATTAAAGCAGCAGCGCGTCAACCGGGTGTACGTGCAAAAATTGCAGTTAAAACCAACGATCATCGTATTGACCCAGTCGGTGCATGTATTGGTATGCGTGGTACACGTATCCAAGCGGTACAGTCTGAGTTAAATGGTGAACGTATCGATGTTGTGGTGTGGTCTGATGATCCTGCTCAATATATCGCCAGTGCTTTAGAGCCTGCGGATGTATCTGGGATTGTGATTGATGAAGATGCGCGTACAGCAGACATTATTTTTGCAACCAGCGATCAACTTGCGCGAGCAATTGGTTCACAAGGTCAAAACGTCCGTTTAGCATCAGAGCTTACGGGCTATAAATTAGATATGATGCTTGAAGATGAGTACCGTGCTCGTCAACAAAATGAAGCTCAACAGTATTTAGACATGTTTGTAACACGTCTTGATATTGAAGAAGATCTTGCAATGGCTTTAGTAGAAATGGGCTTTACCTCACTTGAGGAAATCGCTTATGTGCCTGCGGAAACTTTCGATGAAATCGAATTAGATGCAGATACAGTTGAATTGCTACAAAGTCGTGCAAAAGAAGCAGCTTTAGCTGATGCGTTAAAGCAACAAGAAGATATTCAGGACCCAAGTCCAGAACTTGTTGCGATGGAAGGAATGACTTCTGAAATTGCGCATGCTTTAGCAGCACGTGGTGTGGTAACAATCGATGACTTAGCTGACCAAGCAACGGATGATATCTCTGATATCGACGGTTTAGGCGCTGAGAAAGCAGGTCAATTGATTATGAAAGCACGTGAATCATGGTTTAACTAGGAGGTAATACATGACGGATAAGTCAATTCAAGAGTTAGCGGTCAGCGTAGGACTTCCTGTTGCAAAGCTCCTTGATCAGGTGCGTGAAGCTGGATTGCCACAAAAACAGGCTGAAGATAAAATTTCTACTGAACAGCAAGATGTTCTCGTGAACCATTTGAAAAAAGCGCATGGTCAAGATACGGGACAAGCAGGACAAATCACGTTGAAACGTAAAACGACAAGTACAGCTAAAGTTGCGAGTACTTCAGGTAAAGCGAAGACAATTAACGTAGAAGTTCGTAAGAAACATACGTTTACTAAGCCAGACCCTGAACAAATCAAAGCAGAAGCTTTGGCGAAAGCTCAAGCAAATGCTCAAGTGACATCAACTCAAAAAGTACAGCAAAATACTGTAGTGAGTGGAGTTGAAAAAACTGAAAGTTCAGCGAAAGCGAATTTAGAAAAAATGCGTGCTGCTGCAAAACAGCAAACTGCTGCGAAAGAAACACCAAAAGCAGCTGTTGTTGTAAAGCGTAAATCGACCAATAAGCCGATTACCAAAGCAACCGTAAAAACCATTGAAACCCCTGAGCAGAAACGTGCCCGTGAAGCTCAAGCAGCACAACTGAAAGCGACTGAAGAAGCAGCTCGTCGTAAGTCAGCAGAAGAAGCTCAACAACGTACCCTTGAGCAAATGCGTCAAATGGCGTCTAAGTATTCTTCTGATGAAACAACGACAACGATTCGTGTCGTTGATGATTCACCGTTGGCTGCTGGTTTGGTTGGTCAAGCATATGAAGATTCATTTGCAAAAGAAGACCGTGAAATCAAACGTGGTACCAATACTGCAAATACACGTTCTCCTAAAAAAGGTGGTCGTCGTGGTCAGGAAGAGCAATCTTTCAGCCATAACCCGCATAAACGTGGTTTAAAAACCAGTCAAGCCAATAAACATGGTTTTGAAAAACCAGTCAAAAAGCAAGTTTATGACGTTGAAATTGGTGAAACCATTGTTGTTGCAGATCTTGCAGCAAAAATGGCAGTTAAAGTTCGTGAAGTGATTAAATCACTCATGAAAATGGGTGAGCTTGTTACTCAGAACCAAGCCATTGAGCAAGAAATTGCAGCATTGATTGTTGAAGAAATGGGTCACAACCCAGTACGTGTATCTGATACACAAGCTGAAGATAACTTACTTGAAGCAGCAGAAGAAGCGCGTGGTGCACAAACAACACGTGCGCCAGTTGTAACGATCATGGGTCACGTTGACCATGGTAAGACATCGTTACTTGATCGTATTCGTCGTGCCAAAGTTGCACAAGGCGAAGCGGGCGGGATTACACAGCATATTGGTGCTTATCACGTTAAAACGGATAAAGGAATTATTACTTTCCTTGATACGCCTGGACATGCTGCATTTACTGCAATGCGTTCACGTGGTGCTAAAGCGACTGATATCGTGGTACTTGTTGTTGCAGCGGATGATGGTGTAATGCCACAAACTGCGGAAGCAATTGACCATGCGCGTGCTGCGGGTACTCCAATTATTGTTGCAATCAATAAAATGGATAAAGAATCAGCTGATCCAGATCGCGTATTGAATGAATTGACAACCAAAGAAATCGTGCCTGAACAATGGGGTGGTGATGTACCAGTTGCAATGGTTTCAGCACATTCTGGTCAAGGTATCGACGAACTTCTAGATTTGATTTCAATTCAAGCTGAAATGTTAGAGTTGAAAGCATCTGAAGAAGGTGCTGCTCAAGGTGTTGTTATTGAAGCACGTGTAGACAATAGCCGTGGTGCGGTAACGTCTATTCTTGTTCAAAACGGTACACTGAAAGTAGGTGACTTGGTTCTTGCGGGTGCATCTTACGGTCGTGTTCGTGCGATGACCGATGAGAATGGTCAACGTATTCAATCTGCAGGTCCTTCAATTCCAGTTGAAATTTTAGGTCTTCCAGAAGCGCCAATGGCGGGTGATGAAGTTCTTGTTGTTAATGACGAGAAAAAAGCACGTGAAGTTGCCGATGCGCGTATGGATCGTGAGCGTCAAAAACGTCTTGAACGTCAAAGCGCAATGCGTCTTGAGAACATTATGGCATCAATGGGCAAAAAAGATGTGCCAATTGTAAATGTTGTTCTTAAAACTGATGTACGTGGTACCTTGGAAGCGTTACATGTTGCACTTGCTGATCTTGCAACTGACGAAGTTAAAGTACGTGTCATTGGTTCAGGCGTGGGTGCAATCACTGAGTCTGATGTGACGCTTGCTGAATCTTCAGAAGCGGTACTTCTTGGTTTTAACGTGCGTGCAGACAATACCGCACGTCAAAAAGCAGATGCAGATGGTATCGACATTCGTTACTACTCAATCATCTATCAACTTATTGATGATGTGAAAGCAGCAATGAGCGGAAAACTTGCTCCTGAACACCGTGAAACAATTCTGGGTGTTGCAGAAGTTCGTGAAGTATTCCACTCAAGTAAGTTTGGTGCTGCTGCGGGTTGTATGGTACTCGAAGGTGTATTACATCGTAATAAACCAATCCGTGTACTACGTGATGATGTTGTGGTATTCCAAGGCGAGCTTGAATCTCTTCGTCGCTATAAAGAAGTGGTTGAAGAAGTTCGCGCTGGTATGGAATGTGGTCTTGCAGTAAAAGGTTATAAAGACATCAAAGCACTTGATAAAATCGAAGTGTATGATGTTCAGTTGATTAAACGGAGTCTTTAATGGCGGGTAGTCAACGTCTTAAGCGTATGGCAGATACAGTACAACGTGAGTTGTCAGAACTGATCCGCCAAGAGCTGAAAGATCCACGCTTAGGTGGTCTAGTGACCATCTCTGCGGTGAAAGTCAGTCCAGATCTAGGTTATGCGGAAGTTTACGTTACCGTGATGGGGCGTGAACTTGGCGATGAGCAAAGTGAAGCGGCAAATAAAGAAACGTTAGATGTTTTAAATAAAGCATCTGGTTTTTTACGCCACGAATTAGGTCGTCGTATTAAAACTCGTGTAACTCCGCGTTTGCGCTTTCATTATGATAAAACCAATGCCTATGGTAACTATATGTTTGGTCTAATCGCAGAAGCTGTGAAAGATTTACCTGAGCAAAAAGACGAAGAATAAAAGTAATTGAAATAAGAAGCCACCTTAGGGTGGCTTTTTTATGCATTTAAAATATGCTTAAATCCTTAGTTAAAATTTTTTAAATAATCAAAATGAGAATAACAAGATGAAGCTAAAACTTTATATCCCTGTGATTGGGCTGTCCGTGATCTCTGTTACAGCCCATGCCTGTATCAATACTTATGCTTTTGAGTTGGGTTATGGCGGATTAGATCAAAAAACTGCTCAAAAGCAGCTGGCGCAAGGTCATTTACCTAAAACCAAATCTGTTGAGGATTTAAATGATTATGGTGTTTTGCTGATTTATGCACATCAATACGATCAAGCGATTCAAATATTTAAACAAATTGAAAAAACCCATCCAAATCTTGCTAAAACCGCTGCGAACTTAGGGACAGCATATGAACTGGCTGGGCAGTCTGAAAAAGCAAAATATTGGATTGAACAGGGTATGCAACGTGATCCAAATCTTCATCAGGGCAGTGAATGGATTCATGTTAAAATTTTAGATGCGAAAATCCAACAACAAAAAGATTCTACATGGATTCAACATCACGATGTTTTAGGGTTGGATTTTGGTCAAGCAGCCGAACCAAAGGCAAAGGTTAAAACTGTACAATTTCAAAAACAACATTATGATTTAAATAGAATCTTATTTGATAGCCAAATTCAAATGGATCAACGGTTAAGGTTTGTAGATCGTGATCCAATCACTGCGCAAATTATATTTAATATGGCCAATATTGAAATGCTGAATTATAACTTGGCGGATAAAACAGTAGATTTGCTTTATCGGCGTGCTCAAGATATCGGCTATCTCAACCCGAAATTAATTGAGACACGTTTAGATTATTTTCAACATTCTAAATGGTTTCGCTTTAAGGCATTTTTTGTCAATATCTATCAAACATTCAAAAATTTAATTGTATGATCATTGGCTAGGTAGCAGAAATTAAACAAAACTTTGCCTTAAACTGTATAGAATGCAGAGATATCAACAAATACAAATAAATATCTCTGAGGAATTGGCAATGAATTCAATGAAAAAAGGTTTAGTTGCACTTACATTGGCAAGTACTTTGGCTTTTTCAGGTTGTGGCTATAACACTTTGCAAGCCAAAGATGAGTCAGTAAATGCGGCATGGTCAGAAGTTGAAAACCAATATCAACGTCGAGCAGATTTAGTGCCTAACCTGGTCAATGTCGTCAAAGGTTATGCAACCCATGAAGAAAAAGTTTTAACTGAAGTGACTGAGGCGCGTGCCAATGTTGCAGGTTTAAAAGTAGATAAAGAAGTATTGAACGATCCTGAATTGTTTAAAAAATACCAAGAAGCACAATCACAAATGACGGGTGCATTATCTCGTCTTTTAGCAGTGACAGAAAATTATCCAGATTTAAAAGCCAATGAACAATTCCGTGATCTACAGGTTCAACTAGAAGGTACGGAAAACCGTATCAGTACTGCACGTACACGTTATGTAGAATCTGTCCAAGATTACAACACTTATGTACGTCAATTCCCTCAAGCAATGACTGCTAAAGTGATTGGTATGAAAGCCAAACCAAACTTTAGTGCAGAAGCGGGTGCATCTAAAGCGCCAACAGTTAATTTTAATTAATGATGTGATTTCATTTCACTGTCTTTAAAGCATGCTGAAAAAGATAGGCTAAGAATATTCATTATTAAATAAAAGGTGACCTATGATTGAATGGCGAGAAAAATCAGTGATGAAAAACATGAGTACAATATTATTTGTATTTCTAGGACTGATGCTTTCTGTTCAATCAAGTGTCTGGGCTGAAACTGCGACAGCCACAGATGAGCAAGAGGCACAAGATGCGATTGTTTTGGGCAAAGTGCTACCCAATACCAATTTACCCAATGTGATTGGTTCAAAACCATTAGATACTCAAAAACAAACGCCAACTACACAACAAGCCCCTCAAAGTCCCGTACAAAACGTACCCCCAGTCGCCAATGATATGGCAGAGGGTGAAACTACTCGAAATATTCCCACACTGAATCAGCCTGTCGTTGATCAAGCTAAAGTTTTATCTGCAGCTGAAAAGCAAAATTTAGAACAACAAATTCGTGATATATATCGCCAAGGCAAAGCGCAAATCGGCATTATTATTGTCCCAACCACGGGGCAAGAAGGTATTTTTGATTTCGCAATGCGTGTTGCTGAGCAATGGAAGTTAGGTTCAGCAAAACAAGACAATGGTTTATTGATTGCAGTCGCAGTCAATGATCAAAAAATTCATATTGCAACAGGTTATGGTTTAGAAGGTGTACTTCCTGACATTATGGTCAGTCGAATTATACGCAATCAAATCACCCCTGATTTTAAACAGGGGCAATATGCTCAGGGTTTACAGGCGGGTGTCAATGAGATTGAGCGTATTTTAAATCTTGACCCTGAAATTGCCAAACAAGCCGCAGATGAGCTAAAAGCGCGGCAAACCCAAGCACTGCAAGAACAAGAGGCCAAGGATCGAACCTTAACCACTGCAATGGTGATTTTGGTGATAGGTATCTTTGCATCATTTATTGTCGGTAATCGTTTAAGTGCAGCAGTTGCGGGTGTGACAGCGACCGCTGCAGGTCTTATTTATGGTTCAGGGATTGTGATGAGTCTGGTTTTGGGTTTTGGTATATTCTTCTTGTTGATTACATCATTGGCACAACTCATTTTCCAAATGTTTCTATCAGGCGGTGGGCGTGGTAGAGGGGGCGGGGGCGGTGGCGGTTTCGGCGGCGGTGGCGGTTATAGTGGCGGCGGTGGTGGTTTCGGCGGTGGAGGAGCATCAGGCTCATGGTAACAAAAACAGATACAACAGCAATTGTGACTGAACCGAAGTTACAGGAGCAGGTACAACCCAGCTTAAAACGTTGGTTAAAACACGTTTTATATATGCCTGCGTCAAAACGCTATTTTTCAAAGCAAGATCAACAAGCCATTGCACAAACTGTAAAGCAAGCAGAACAAGGTCATGTCGGTGAAATACAAGTGGTGATTGAGGGACATATTCCAAGTCATCAGGCGTATCACCAAAACACACGTCTCAGAGCACAGCAATTGTTTGCTGAATTGGGCGTGTGGGATACCGAATATAATAGCGGTGTTTTGCTGTATTTAAACTTATGTGAAAAAACTGTAGAAATTGTGATAGATCGTGGTATTTATCAAGCAACAACGCAACAAATATGGCAACAGATTTGCGATGTGATGATTTCAGAGTTAAAAAACAAAAATTATCGAACTGCGGTTACTAATGGTGTCTTAGAAATTGGTCAAATTTTAAATTCATTTTATGGTAACCAATATCGTCAGCTGGATAATGTTAATGAGTTAACTAATCATCCAATCATTGTGAATTAATCTGGTTTTCTGGTGACAATAAACGTCACTTTTTTACGTATAATTACGTAAAAATATAAGGGGTACAAAAAACCTTGTAAAGCATTATATTCTCTCTAAAATCAAAGAGTCTCGATTGGTTGCTGATTTTTCCACAAAAAACAGCCACATAAATTGCTCTAAAAGCTATAAAAATTTTTAAGACATTGGAGAAATGTTATGAATGCTCAAAAAGGTATTACCCTGATTGATGCTACATAAGTGTCCATACAAAATGAACAATCAATAATTAAGTCAATATGGACATTATAAAATACTCACAAACCATATCTTACTATCGAGTACAAATATTTCCTTGCTCTTCTTTTACTTATTTAAACACAAAAAAGACTTAGTTAAATATTCAGATGATTCATCAATTTCTCAAATTACCTCAAACCAAAAAATCCAAACAGAATTGCAAAAGCTGTTGAGGTATGATTATCAAAAATTTTGAAAATTACTAAGCCCCTTATTTACTGAGAATACATGAGGCTTTGGATTACCGTAACATGAAGTATCTGAAGAAATATTTCAGCCTTTGAAAGCCAAAGGGGAGTTATTCAATAGCTTAAAGCTAGTGGTAGTACAGTTCGATTGAGAAGAGCTACCATGTTGCGCTTGTAGGGGTAATTGAGCTAGCTGCAGAAGGTATAGGATAAAAATTTAACTCCACTAAAAGAAACGAAGCTTCGCCAAAAATACTCATCTTCTTCTTGTGTCAGGTTAGATTGTACATAAGTATAAAAGGTTCGATCCAATTCTTTTTTATTGTAATGATAAATTGTTTGTTTAGAAATTCTTGGTCAACTATAGTTAAAAGGGCGGATGTTAGTTGTAAATCTTCTCGATTTCTAGTGTGAACAGTGTCATCACCAAAACTTAAATCCTCTAACGAGATTTTTTCCTGTATCCCATTTTGGGTGAGTATATTATTCATATTTTCAAGTAGGTTCATTTCCTTATGCTTAAAATTTTAAACATAAAAACGCCTAGTATTCTAGGCGTTTTTATTAAGGTGATTTAATTACATAGGACAGCTATTTGGAGCAAGCTTTGATTCAAAACTTGCAGATGCACAAGTCCAGTTACCATCAACATCACGACTCCATGTAATTGTACCTGGAGTTTGAGTAAGTGTAGCTGCTGCATTATTACCAAATGTTGCAGTAATAGTAGCAGCACCAGTACTCAAAATTTCTACTACAGGTGCACCAGTGCCAGTAGGAGGTGTTGCGATTGTTGGTGCTGAGTTAGTACCAGTATTAGATTGTAAATTTGAATAAGTCGCGCCTGGATCACATTCAGTACTTGCAACTGTAGCACTTGTTGCTAACGTCATACGACCATTGTTAACACAGTCATCAATAGCTGTCTTTAAAGCTCCAGCTTCTCCAATCACACGTGTGACTTGTGATTTAGCAATATAGTTTTGATAAGCAGGAATCGCAATCGCAGCAAGAATACCGATAATCGCAACCACAATCATCAACTCTATAAGCGTAAAGCCCTTTTGAGCATTCATAACATTTCTCCAATGTTTTTAAATTTTTTATAGCTTTAATAAGCAATTTTAATTAAGGACATTGAGTATATAAAATCAACGGCCATTACAAACATTTTTGATTTTAGTTCTAATTTTTTTTTTTACAATATTTATTTTATTTTATGTTTTTTTGCAAGACTTTATGTAATAAAGTGACAAATATTGTCAGTTTTCTTATGCTATTAGCAGATGTATTAAAAATACAAAAATAGAATTCTTCGTAATATAAAATTTTTTGATCATGGGCAAAGTGGTAAAATGTCTTTTTAAATAAATGTACATATGGATAAGATGCATGGAGCTAGATAACAAGATAATTCAGATGGTTATAAAATGTCTATAGAAAGTAACTTATTGAATGAGTCGAATTAATGATTACAGTTGCGATTGTCGGTATTCTTGCTGCGATTGCGATTCCTGCTTATCAAAACTATATTATCCGCATACAGGTAGTATATGTAATGAGTGAAGTTGGTAAAAATCAAAACAGCTATAGATAATTGTTTATTAAATGGTAAATAACTCTTAGAGCTGTTGCAATTGAACGCCAATTAGATGTAAAGGGTTCTAATAATTTTGAATGGTGATAAACAAGATGGTTCATCGGTTATTGATACTGCTGCAACAATTCTCGCTACATTTGATAACTCTGCAGCAACAGATGTGAAAAAGTATCCTTTAATATACTGATATAGATTTGTACTGTTGATGGTACATAGTCTTGTATTACAATTGCTTAAGTCTAATATCGCCTAGGTGGTTGCTAAGCTTCTTCTTAATTTAGATTTATGAATTAAGCTGAGTAAATAAAATTGATAATGGGCTTGTATTGTGTCTTATTCTTTACTTAGGCAGAGTTTAAAAAAGGTATTGATCTTCAAAATTCTAAAAATGTAATTGCTTTAATTGAACATGATTTTACTTATAATATTATTACCAAATATTTTTCTTTATTTAAAAAATAGCTGTAAAACTGATAAATATCCTATAGAAAATAAACATGGGTTTATTAATGTTTTTTAAGATAAAGATGATAAAATTGTTTTTGGTGCTAATGTGTATGATGGAAAATTAAATACAAATATATTTCATAATTCAAATGGTATTGATCGTGCTTATTTATTACCTTTACTTAAACCTGACGCTGAAAATATTTTAGTTATTGGTTTGAGTACAGGTTCATGGGTGAAAGTTCTTAGCATGATGCCAAATATTAAAAAAATTACGGTTATCGAAATTAACCCAGCATATATTGAACTCATTAAATATGACCCAATCGTATCTGATATATTAAAGGACAAGAGAATTGAAATTGTTTTTGACGATGGGAGAAAATGGGTTAAAAAGAACAATAATAAGAAATATGATATTATTCTTATGAATACGACATGGCACTGGCGTGCTTATGCTTCAAACCTTCTTAGCAAGAATTTTTTAAGTACCCTGAAAAATGTTATGCATCAAGATAGTATTTTATTTTATAATACGACTCAATCAGCTGATGCTTATTTTACTGCTTCGAAGACTTATCCTTATGTTTATAAATATAAGTTTATGCTATTGAGTTCAATGAGACCGATTAAATTAGAAAAAAATGAGCGCATTCAAGAAAATTTATGTAAATTGGTTAGGTACTCTAATCAAATTCCTATATTTAGCACTCGTGAAGAATGTTCTATTGCAGCAAATATAATTTTAAATACACCTCTTATTTCTTATGAAAATATTATTTTTTCTGAATTCTCTAATCATGAGCCTGAAATTATTACTGACGATAATATGGTTACTGAGTATAAGTATGGTAAAGGTTTGTAATTATGTGTTTTATCTTAAATGTAATAGCTCGCATTTTTTATTTAAAGTTAATGATTAAAAATGGGAGTTTTACCAAAAAATGCTTATAAATATAATTATTGTCACATATTAACAATTTTATTTGAATAGGTAAAAAAAATTTCTTTTATAATTGATAAGAAAATATAATAAAAAAAAGTGAGCTTTTATTATGAAGAAAGTTACAGGTTTTACTCTTATTGAATTAACCATTGTTGTGGCAATTGTTGGTATTCTGGCAGCAATTGCATTATTGCAATACCAAAGTTTTGTGGTGAGGTCTCAACTTACCAGTGCAGTTGCGGAGTTAAATGGTGCAAGACCACAATATGAGTTAATTATGAATGATGGGTCTGCTTCAAATAGTACTGCTTTTACTGTAGCAAATATGTTTTTTTCAACATCTTCACAATTTTGTACTTATGCTGTTTCAGCGCCTGTCGCTGGTGTAGGGAATCCTGCACTAGAATGTAAATTAACTCAGGTTGCTTCTGCTATAAAAGGCGAGTCTGTATTTCTAAACAGGGATGTTAGTGGAAAGTGGAGTTGCAGTACCTCTGCTGGAATTTCGAATAAATTTAAACCAGTTGATTGTATTTAGGTTTTTAGGATACTAAAATTCAGTTGCATAATTTTGGTCGCATATAAAAATGTCAAAACGTATAAAGTTCTTTTTAGGTCATTTAACCATTTCTATCGCGATTGCGCTATTTTTTATCGCGCTCGTATTTTTTGTTTGGTATCCAGCACCACTTGCCAAAGCAGTGGGTGTGACTCAAATATTTCTAATGCTGATCGCAATTGATGTGATTATTGGGCCATTTTTGACATTGTTGGTCTATAAAGAGGGTAAAAAAACCTTAAAAATGGACTTAACAATCATCATTGTTATCCAAGTTGCAGCACTAAGCTATGGGCTTTTTAATATTGCTCAAGGGCGACCTGCATGGATTGTATATGACAATGCAGGTCGTTTTGATCTGGTTAGAAATAATGAGATCGAAACAGGAAAAATTGAGCAAGCTAAACCAGCGTACCAAAAAGCGAGTTGGTTAAAACCTCAAATTGTTGCATTGGAAAAAGAAAAGACTGTAGCCGCTCAAAATAAAAGATTATTTGACGACTTTAGTCATGGTGTAGTGCCGACAATGCATCCTGAGCGTTATACACAATTGAGTCATGCTAAATTTGATTTACAGCAAAACTCTGAAAAAATTGATGTTTTAGAAAATTATAATTCTAAAGGTGATGTGGAAAAGATTCTACATCAATATCCGACAGCAAATGCATGGCTTCCACTAAAAACAACGGCTGTTGATATGGTTGTACTGATCAATAAAGAAAAAGGTGAGGTTGTTAAAATTGTCGATTTAAGACCTTGGAAATAAATACTTAGATTTTTTAAAACTGAGCTTATAATAGGCTCAGTTTTTCTGTTCACTTTTCCTATGAAAGTCATTCCTTATCTTCTTTCTGCCGTATTGCTTTTACTTGCGTGGCTTTTACCTATTCATAAAATGCCATGGACAACCTTTGGTAGTGAAGCACTTACTTTTCTATCGGCTTTGGTGCTACTCAGTGCTTTTCTAAATAAAGATTTAAAAATTCCAAAACCGCAAGTGCTTATATTGCCTGTATTAGCAATTCCATCGATACAATGGGGCTTTGGCGAGATTTTGTATTTAAGCAATGCATTGCTTTGTACCGCCTATATTGCGATGTTTTGGTTGATGCTAATTGTTGGTTATAACTTGGCAGTAGGTGAAAAGGGACAAAGAGAACAAGTCTTTAAAGTATTTAGCCTTGTGGTTTTTACGGGTGCGATACTTTCAAGTTTTATTGCAATGACCCAGTGGTTAGGCGTAAACGAATATTTTAGACCATTGGTCAATCTGCTAAATGGTAATCGTCCCTATGCAAACTTTGCCCAGCCGAATAATCTGGCGACGTTTATGTGTATGGGGGTATTTGCATGTTTATATTTTTATGAAAAGAAGATACTGCCAAATTACATACTCGGACCCTCAACTTTTATTTTTCTATTGACCATTGCATTGACCCAATCTCGTACGGCTTGGGTGGTGTGTTTGTTTACATTGATTTATTTGACGATCAAGCAATTTGGTCAAACTAAACGCTTTGGGTTTGTAAAATTGCTCGCATGGTCTGGTGTGTTTATTGCGTTGATTACATGCTTGCCAATGCTGAATCAATGGATTGCATCTGTATCAACTCAAGATGTAGCACAAGCAGATTCAGTGGTCGAGCGAGCAACATCAGGTTATCTCCGTTTAGATATGTGGAATCAAGCCCTAGTCGCGATTTCAGAAAAGCCGTGGTTTGGGTATGGTTGGAATCAAACAGGGATGGCGCAAATCGCTGCTTTTGATTTATATCCATCACATGAATGGTATAAAACGGCACATAATGTGATTTTGGATTTACTGATTTGGAATGGTATCACGATTGGTGGATTGATTATTGTTTATATGGCATGTTGGTTGTATTGGTTAAATAAAGGCATTAAAGATACGGTTTCAATTGCAGCAGGATTAATGGTCTGTGCCATTTTGATTCATGCTCTATTGGAATACCCAATTCACTATGCATATTTCTTGCTCCCTTTAGGTTTCTTATTGGGGATCATCCAAGCACAATATCCTCGTTTGCCTACAATGAATTTAAAGTCTTCAGTTACAGTAAGTATTATTGTGATTGGTTTGGTCTTGGTGGGAGTGATTTATCGAGACTATATTTTATACCGTCAACAAAGTGTATTTGTAAATAAGAAAACACCGTTAAGTGCTTCACAGCAAGCAGTGATGAATCAAGATATTTTGTTACTGACGCAATTTAAAGAACGTGTATGGTGGATTGGCTTTAATCCATATAGCAAAATGTCAGATCAGCAGTTGCAATATATGGGGCGTATGGTAGCAAACTTAGCTTCAGCCTATGATATTCAGAAATATGCACAGGTTTTGGCTTTTAATGGTAAAAAAGTTGAAGCTGAACATCAGTTATGGATTCTGAATACACTACATGGGCAAGAGAAATCATATCAGGAGCTATTACCTGTATCTGCTGTAGGGAAATAATACCATTTCATAAAAGTGAATTTTGATGATTGTAAATTTTGCATCGCCACATTTCGAAATAAAATAAAAAATCCCCCAATAAATTGGGGGATTTTTTTAATGATATTTAAAAATTATAGTTGGCTTTGAATATAATTTTCGATACCGACACTTTCACTTAGATCCAATTGGGTGGTTGTCCAATCCCAAAACTCTTCTTCTTTCTCAAGAATTTCTTGAACAAGATCACGAGTCACATAATCTAAGTTACTTTCAGCGAGTGCAACAGCTGTTTTTAATGCATCAATGTTTTCTTTTACTTTACGTACATCGCAGTTTAAAACTTCAGCTGTATGCTGGCCAATGTATAGCTTGCCTAAATGTTGAAGGTTCGGTAAACCTTCCAAGAAAAGAATACGTTCAATGATCTTATCTGCATGCTTCATTTGGCGAATAGATTCTTTGTATTCAGCAGAACCAAGTTTCTCGATTCCCCAATCATTAAACATACGCGAGTGTAAAAAGTATTGGTTAATCGCAGTCAAATGATGATAAAGCACTTGATTGAGTTGATTAATGACGTCTCGATTGCCTTGCATATGGTTAAAACTCCATTCTAATTTTTTACCTTAACGTGAATTTAAACTGAGTCATTGAAATTTAATGATTAAGGTAATTTGATATGGCTCTATATTAATCAACTTTTTGCAGGGTTACGAGTAGTTTATGGAACGGCAAATGAAAATCGCAATCAAAAACAATAGGGATGTCGTTTTGGCTAAAAGAGATTGATTGAAAAAAACGAACCCGCTTTGAGTCGAAGCGGGGGAGGAGAATGATCTGGGGATCATTAAAAAACTTATTTATTGTCGTTATAAATCTGAACTTATTTTTATGTTTGAATTTTTGGATCAAAAGCTACGCGGCAACAGAAATACGTGCTGCAATCAGGGATAGCTCTTCATTGATAATGCTTTTTGCTTCAGGGGCACAGCGACCACAGCACGTGCCTAAGTCTAATAATTCACGTACTTCACGGTAGCTCTCTGCACCATTTGCCATTGCATCTTTGATATCTTGATCTGTAATACCACGACATAAACAAACGTACATGAAACTCAACCCTAAGGTTAAATGCGATATCTAATATTATTGATAATTGTTATCATTTGTCAATGAAATTCATTTGAAATCTCATTAATCTTTATTGGCTTTTTGAATAAAAAAATACCACCTGATCGGTAGTATTTAATTTTATTTTTTAAATTATTTAAAATCAAACAATTAGTTTGGGCTGCTATTATTGAGGAATAATCACAATACCATCCATTTCAACCAATGCATTTTTAGGTAAAGAGGCAACACCTAATGCTGCACGTGCAGGATAAGGTTGAGCAAAGTATTCACCCATGATCTGGTTGACCAATTGAAAATTGGATAAATCGGTAAGAAAAATATTGAGCTTTGCAATATCTGCTAAAGAACCGCCTGCAGCTTCACAGACTGCTTTTAAATTATCAAAAACACGTCGAATTTGTGCTTCAATGCCTTCAACCAATTCCATACTATATGGATCTAAGCCAATTTGCCCTGAAAGATATAATGTGTTGTCTACTAAAATGGCTTGTGAATAAGTACCAATTGCAGCAGGGGCATTTTCAGTATGGATCACTTGGCGGGACATTGATTTCTCCTTGATTTCAAATCATTTCATCATAAAGCATGAATGGCATGCAAAGTGCATCGAAGATTATCGATAAACATTACAGGTCTTAATTTAGCACGCTTTTGCTTTTAGCGTCTCATTAATTGAAACTGGCATAGACATTCGACTAATTCGAGGGAAACCAAATTGCATACGTAATTCACGAATGATTTGCGCAATTTGTTTGCGATTATTCACCACGATATTCACATAGGTTTTATCTTCATGAGAGCGTACTGATTCAACCCCAGTTTTTGCTTTACGACATAAGTAAATCAATTCTGAAATTTGCTCATCGGTTAAAATAAGATCAATACTCAAATAAGCATTAAAGTTCACATCTTCTTCTTCTTCCGATGTCCATTGTAAGGACATGATATTTTCAGGATGTAAATGTTGTTCATGCAATAAGTTATGACAGCGTGCACGATGCACAATTAAGCCACGACGGGATAAATGTCCTTGAATAGGATCTCCCAAGACTGGGTTACAACAGTGTGCATATTTTACATCGACACCATCTGTACCTTGGATGAGGCGATTTGAAGCATGTTCTTCAGTGGCTTTAGATTGGGCAAATAAATGGTTAGCGACCAGTTGTGGTAGTAGGTCTCCCACTGCAATTTGCTCAAATAAAGTGTCTTTATCGGGCACATGACGCCACTCTAATAGATCTTTCCAATCCGCTTCGGATAAGTCTTTGGTTGAGCGATTAAACAGTTTTAAAGCACGATTGAGCGCTTGTTGCCCCACTAGGCGTTGTTCATCTGGATCTTGATCTCGCAAGATATTTTGAATCGCACGGCGCGCTTTTTGGGTATTAATAAAACTTAACCAGTCTGGGTTTGGGGTTGCCAATACATCGGTAATGACTTCGACCACCTGACCACTCACCAAAGGAGTTGAAAGCGGTTTAATTTCACCATTAATTTTGGCACCCACCGCATGGTTGCCTAAAAATAAACTCGCTGAATAAGCAAAATCTACTGCTGTGGCGCCTTGTGGTAATTCATGTAGCTGTCCATGTGGGGTGTAGACCCAGATCTTTTCTTGATGTAAATAATCAAGTAGATCGCTAAATGTGGTTTTTGCACATTCACCACCGACAAGAAGATCTAAATTCTTCATCGATGCTTGGATCGCAGAACGACAAGCTTGTGGCGCATTTTCACCGAGGACCACACCAAAGCGTGCAGCTTTACGCATCAACTCGGTTTGAATGGTTAAGGACAACGTGGTACGTTCACCTTTGAGTTTGATCATTAAAGACTGATTTCCGCCTGGTAATGGGCGACGGATATGGTCTTCATAATCGATGACTTGAAAATTTTCACGTAAGGCATCGACCAAACGGTCACAATCCGCAATGCTTTGTAAAACGATTTCAAAAGCATGGCTATGGGTGAGCTCTTGTAAGTCGATTTCATTTTTTACAAAGTGGCGTAAGAGTTCGATATTGTTGTTTTTCTTTTTGATGCGCCCTTGAATATTATAATTATTGAGCAACTCAGCTAAATTTTGTTCCCAAACCGATTGATATTTACAGCGCTCTGGTTTGGTTTTGAGTAAATTTTCTTGTACATCATTGTACATATCGAGATCTAGATTTTGATAGCACAGATGTTCTAAGTTATCTGCCATCTCGTTCATACCGACAAGCCGTGCCATAGGAACAAAGATATCAAAAGTTTCTTGTGCGATACGTGCACGTTTATCGGGCCGTAAAGCGCCTAGAGTCGTCATATTATGATAACGATCGGCGAGTTTGATAATAATGACACGCGGGTCTTGTAAAGTGGCTTGAAGAATTTTACGGAAAGACGCAGCTTTATTATATTCTTTATCGCTGGAATGACTGAGTTTAGTGACCCCATCGACCAATTCAGCCACGGTTTTACCAAATTTTTCAGTGATATCTTCTTTGGTGAAATCTGTATCTTCAATCACATCGTGCAATAAGGCTGCCATGAGCGTTTCGGCATCCATACGCATATGTGCCAAGATACAACTCACCGCAATCGGGTGTAAAATATAGGGTTCACCACTTTTACGTGTAATACCATCATGCGCAATATCAGCATAATCACAAGCCACAAGTACTCGCTCGACATCACTTGGTTTTAAGTACGCGTCGATAATTACATTCAACTGTTGCTTGGATTGGCTGACCTGTTGGCCTGGCATAGAACACCTATCTTAAATTACAAATTTGAAATATTTTTCCTAATGCTTTAATGAAAAGCATATTGAGCCGCTTGTCAATTTCTAGACATCAAATATATCTATTTTTTTTAACAAATATTTTGAATTTTGTCGATTGATTGGCAAAACTTTTTGCAAAATAATTGAAATAAAAAAGCCTAGTTGAAAAACTAGGCTTTTTATAGAGGCTTTGCCTATTGGAAAGAAAAACCTTCAAGATTAAGATTGTTTGCTGATAAAGCAAGGTCAAGACTAGACGTTTGGTAATCTTGATCACGTTGCTTCAAGATATCTTTAGTCACATGACCAATCGCAATTTCACGTAATGCAACAACAGTCGGCTTGTCATTGTCCCACTCAACAGTTGGTTCAATGCCTTGGCGTGCCAATTGACGCGCGCGTTTGCTTGCCACTAGTACAAGCTCAAAGCGGTTGTCTACATGGTCTAAACAATCTTCAACGGTTACGCGTGCCATAAGAATTCTCGTTTGAATACAAATTTTTTAAATAGACTGTGCAGTATAAAATGCTTTCATCATAGACTCAAGTTTTAATCGAAGCTTATTTAGAAAGCATTTAGATCATAAGTAATTAGATCTAAGATTGTGGTGTAATCAGTTTGGTAATTAAAGCCTGATGACGATTTGCCTGTTGATCTATTTTTAAGCGATTGGCATTAATAACAGATTCCAAATCATGTAATGCTTTATTGAAATCATCATTGATGATGATGTATTCAAAGTTGACATATTGTTGCATGTCTTCTACAGCACAACTTAAACGATGTTCAATGACTTCAACAGAGTCAGTGCCACGATTTGAGAGACGTTGACGTAAGTCAAACTGCGTTGGAGGAAGAATGAAAATTTGTTTAGATTCAGGAAAAAGTTTACGAACTTGCTCAGCACCTTGCCAATCGATCTCAAGTAGCACATCATGGCCTTTCGCCAATTGGTCTTTTACAGTTGCTTGCGCAGTACCATAATAATTACCAAAAACTTCTGCATACTCAATAAAACCACCTTGATTGACTTGATCGAGAAAGTTTTCTTTAGAGGTAAAATGATAATGAACACCGTCGAGTTCGCCAGGTCGCTGACCACGAGTCGTATGTGAAACAGAAACGTGTAAATTGCTCACACGCTCAAGTAGCGCTTTAACGAGAGATGTTTTGCCTGTTCCTGATGCCGCAGAAACGACAAACAATAGACCCGACATGATATTTTTCCTGATATGATAAAATATCTTCTCTATTTTAGAGTAGAGCGAAGACAAACAAAACTGTTTTTACACATTGTTTGTGTTTAATCGATAAAATATATCCAACCATTGAAGTGAGCATTGAGGGTTTTATGGAAATTGTATTGGCTAATCCGCGTGGATTTTGTGCAGGTGTAGATCGTGCAATTGCCATCGTCAATCGTGCGCTTGAATGTTTTAATCCACCTATTTATGTCCGTCATGAAGTGGTTCATAACAAATTTGTGGTTGACGATTTACGTCAGCGCGGTGCGATTTTTGTGGATGAATTGGATGAAGTGCCTGACGATAATATTGTTATTTTTAGTGCACATGGTGTATCAAAGGCTGTTCAACAAGAAGCAGAACGTCGTGGTTTAAAAGTATTTGATGCAACTTGTCCATTGGTCACCAAAGTACATATTGAGGTCACGAAATATGCACGTGAAGGAACCGAAGCAATTTTGATTGGTCATGAGGGTCACCCTGAGGTTGAAGGGACTATGGGACAGTATGACAAAAAGAATGGCGGTGAAATTTATCTGGTTGAAGATGAAGAAGATGTCGCTTCATTAACAGTACATCATCCTGAAAAAATAGCATTTGTGACCCAAACAACCTTATCTATAGATGATACGGCCAAAGTAATTGATGCTTTGCGAAATAAATTCCCTCAGATTCAAGGACCTCGTAAAGATGATATTTGCTATGCCACGCAAAACCGCCAAGATGCTGTACGTGATTTAGCAACACAATGTGATGTGGTGTTGGTGGTTGGCTCTCCAAACTCATCGAATTCGAATCGGTTACGTGAGTTGGCTGAACGGATGGGGAAACATGCTTATCTGATCGACAACGCAGATGAATTAAAGCAGGAGTGGTTTAACGTCAATCATAAGATCGGCGTTACAGCAGGGGCATCTGCACCTGAGATTTTAATTAAGCAAGTGATTCAACGCTTACAGGACTGGGGTGCAACAGCACCACAAGAATTAAATGGTCGTGAGGAAAACATCACATTTAGTTTACCAAAAGAGCTACGGATTCATGTAACGCAAGCTTAAATTTAAACTTTATTTTTTAAGCAGATAGCTGAGATTTCAGTTATCTGCTTTTTTATGCCTTTTATCCAACTTGTATTGGTTTTGTAAGTATTTAAGTTATGATTTTTAATAGGGTAGCATTTTGTTGCAATGGGGGCGCAATGCAAAAAAATCGAGGATTCACCTTAATTGAGTTGATGGTGACGATTGCTGTTTTGGCGGTTATTGCAATGATGGCAGTACCTTCTTTTGGAGATATGTTTCAGCGACAGAATTTGAATAAAAGTACGCAAGAGTTAATTCTAATTTTAAATAAAGCAAGATCTACTGCTGTTCTTGAGCGTAGAGTAATTGAGGTTAAACTTGCAAACATTTCGACAACAGATCAAGTTGTGGATACTGTGAATAAGGTTAATTGGTCTCCTTCTGGTAAATCCGTTTTAAAAACAGGTTCGGTAGATTCTATCTTTTTTGGTATTTCAGGAGGAGTTTTCATAAAGGATCCAAGTGATGCTACGCTTAAGATTCCTGCAAATGAAGATACAGTTTTTACGGTATGCAACACTTATATTAATAATGACAAAAATGCAAAAAAGATAACTGTTTCTAGAATGGGAACGATTCAGCCAACGATAGAGGGGACATGCTAATGAAATATCAAAAAGGTATTGGCATGATGGAGATATTGGTTGCTTTATTAATTTTAGCAATCGGCGTTTTAGGATTTGTTGCTTTGCAATACCGGGCCTTGGAGGCATCATCTGAAAGTACTTATCGCGTACAAGCAGTCACGATTGCAAGAGACTTAGCCGAACGTATACGGGTAAATCGTAATGCTTTTTCCGTTTATAAAACTGAACTAAGCACAGCTACTAATCAGAAAGACTATAAAACTAACTGCCTAACAGCAAATTGTTCAGATACCGATTTGGCGGATTTTGATGTTTCTCAAGTTACCACGAGAGCTGCGGTATTTGGTATGACGATGAATATTATGAATTGTCAAAATACCAACAATAGAAGTTGTATTTATGTGGCGTGGGGAGATTCAAGCGCAACGGATGGCAGTAGTTCTGGTGATTGTACGAACGGCAATGCCTATAATGCGAATTCTACCTGTATAATTATGGAGACCTATTAAAATGATAAATCAAAAGGGCTTCACATTAATTGAGTTAATGATTTCAATAACATTGGGCTTGATTATTTCAGCTGCTGCGGTTCTCTTGTTTATGACAGGACAAAAAAGTTTGTCCATGCAACAAAGTGTGTCTGATCTTCAAGATAATGCAAATTTTGGCTTAAATTATATTACAAAAGATCTTCGTTTGATGAATCTAAATAGTACCAAAGCAATTATGGATGATCAGACAGTTTTGGGGGGGATTGTTCTCACATCTTCTGTTAACCCTGTGAATATTGGAACTAAAGCAGCGCCTATCAATGTCAGTAATTTAAGCGCTTCGATTAAAGGAAAAACAGCTGGATTAAACTTTTTATCACGGAGCGCAGGGTTTACTGCTGGAACATCCCCAGAGTGGTCTGGGGCATCCAATGTACAAGTGGGTGGTAGTGATCAACCAAGTGATCAATTGACAATCCAATATATGCCGCAGTACAGAATTGAGGAGCGCGGAACCGGAAAAGTTCAAACTTATGTTGGAGGTTTTGATTGTGAAGGGAATGAATTGGCTTTTCCTGTAACATCAGGTCGTTACATGGTCGTGCAGCGCTATTTTTTAAGAGCAGATGTAAATAAAAATGCCAATGAACCCAATCAAACTCTTGCTTTAGCCTGTGATGCTGGAACTTACCCAGAAACAGGAAGTCCAGCTGCAATCACTGATTTTGGCGATGCAGGTGAAATTGTAATGAAACGCGTTGATCATTTAAGAATTCTTCTGGGAGTTCAAAATGATAGTGGGCGTCGTTATATGTCTATTAAAGAATATATGGATGCTGCCGCTCCACATCCCAGAATTGTGTCTATTCAGTTTGGAATATTAGCACGTTCATTACAGTCAGTAAGTGAAACGAAAATGATTAAAGATGACCAAACATTTGTCGTTTTAGATCAGACTGTAACAGTTAAAACGCCAAAAACGTCTTCGCCCAAATACGTAAGGCAGGTTATTTCACAGACTATTGCACTACGTAATGCAATAGGGGAGCGTGGCGAATGAAAAAGTATCAAACTGGTGCGACATTAATTCTCGTTTTAATCTTTCTTGTTGCGATGACGATTATTGGTACTTTGGCAATTCGTCAGAGTATGGTTTCTTTAAGCATTGCAACAAATAGTCAAGTGCAACAGCTATTAACACAAAATTCAGATGCAGCACTTTACAAAGCTGAAAATCCAAGCGATTTAGCATATAGCTTAAGCCCAGCGGGATTATTTGGTTATATCAATAATGCTAAAGACAAAAATAAAGAATTAGTTTTTTGCTTTCGTGGGGATCAAACTCAGTTCTTTAGTATTAGCCAAGCGAGCTTAATGCAATGGAAAGAAGGCTCAAGTGGACTAACGAATAATAGTTTGGGAACAAGAGGCTATTGTGATACATCAGCAAACAGTACTACCAACTGGTTTACCAGTGGTCGAAGAGCGGTTTTAACACAGGTTTCTGTTAAGTTTCCAACAGACAGTAGTTTAGATAACCCTTTTTATGATCGTGCACGAGGTAGTGACTCGCAAAAGGGACAGATCGAAGAAGCCAAGCGGGTGAAAATTTTTGCAGTGTCTATTATGCCATCACTATCCAAAGCTTCTCGTACAGATATCAATAATTGTTTAACGGGGCGAATGAATCAAGTTACTGTCCCAGAAGATAAAGACCCATCTACTTTAACTGCAGATCAAAAAATTGATATAACAGCTTGTTTAACCCGATTAAATGTGCCTTTCACCACGCAAGTGAGTGAGTACACGATTACCCAGGATTTCACTTAAGTGGGAGTACAGATGATGAAAATTAAAAAAATGAAATTGGACTTATTTCAGTGTTTTCAAGCTAAATTTCTTCCGCTATGCATATCTGCAATCAGTACTGGTTTAGTTCTCAGTAGTGTTGCTCAGGCAAGTGATATTGACATTTATCAGGAAGCAAAATCTGGGGATATTACATTAATGATGTTATTTGATATCTCTGGAAGTATGGGAGCACCACAGTTAATTGGTGATAAGGATGCTTGTGATATTCCAAATGGGGCTAAGGTATCAAGTAATTCTTCAGAACTATCAACAAATGGCTCTCCTACATATACAAGGTATTACTGTGTGGTAAATGGGCAAAAATATTATGATCGAATTACGCGTTTAAAGGATGCGATGTTTGATTTATTGAATGGAAATAGTGCGAAAGGTATTTCTGCAATTTCTGATGATAAAATTATTGGTTTATCTGCATATTCATTTAATGGTACAGGTGGAAACGGTTTTGTACTAGTCCCAGCTCGTAGACTCAGTGATAACGTTACAATAAATGGAATAACAAAAAAACATAGAGCAATTCTATTGGATGCTGTTGCAAATAAACTGTATGCACGTGGAGGTACTCCTACGGGTAATGCTTATGCCGAAGTAGCCTCCTATTTAATGGGTACTAAAACATTTAATGATAGTGAGTTAAATAGTTTTACCTCTGGATATGGGGCACCTGTATATTTTAGTTATACTTCTGGGAATACTACTTATTACACTCAATGTAATAGCTGGAGTAGTACTGGGGCATGTACCTCATGGCCTGGACCTAATACACAAAACACAGCAGCTCGCCCGTTTAATTTTTTACCAATGGATTTGTCGAATTACACCACAAGCGCTTGCAATGTCTCATTGCAAAATTCTTCAGGAACTCAAACAGGTACTTGTTATTATTATAAAGGTAGTATTGTACGTAGTTTAGATGATTCGCATGGTTTTAATTATACAACAGCAACTAAAAATGCTATAGGGACTCGCTATGCAATGCCAGAATCATTAAGTCAAACAGAAACAACAAAAAAGTGTAGTGGGCAGGGAATTTATGTCTTAACAGATGGAGCTCCTTCTGGTCAACATGATCAAGCCAAAGCAATGAAAAATGCACTAAATGGTGCGAGTTTTTCTTGTATAGAACAAGCTGGTAATGGAACAACTCAAATTGCCACAAGTTGCGCTTTAGCATTTAATCAAAAGTTATTAGATAGTTCTAATCCTGCAGGTGTGAAAATTAAAACAGCTGTAGTTGGTTTTGGTAATGGTTTTTCTAATTTAGAGTCATATGATCCTAAAAAGAATCAGGAAGATAATTTAGCAGCATTAGGACAAATTAATACTATTCAAAAGGCGGCTGCCGAGTGGGGAATTCGAGGCGAGGGAGGATGGTATTCAGGTTCAAGCTCTCAAGATGTTGTGAATAGTGTTAATAATTTTATTAATAGTTTATCTACTGAAATTCCAGCAGTAACTACAGGTTCACCAACTATTACGAGAGACGCTTTAAATCCATCAGTATTACAAAAAGAAGCTTATTATCCCCAATTTCAGCCAACTCCAGATAAATCTTATCAGCTATGGTCTGGTAATTTAAAAAAATACAACGTGGTTTTAGGTATATTGAAAGATAAAGGTGGAAATTCAATTACTGACTCACAAGGTCGCATTATTGACAACTATGATCTTTGGGCAAGGGCAATTAATGATGCAGTGAAAGATGCAGATGAAAATACAATTGGAAGCAAGAAATTTGCATTAGTTGGGGGAGCAAAATCAAAGCTTGAATTACGTACGACAGCAAATACTGATAATCGTAAGTTATTAACCAATCGGATTATAAATGGTACAGGTAGTTCTGCAACTTTCGTAAATAGTACAACCTTAAGACAAGTTAAATCGACAGATTTAATAGACACAAATTATAAAAATGACATCAATCGAGGCTATTTAATTTCATTATTGGGTTATAACGTTGATGCTTCAAATCCTAATGGGATTAACATAACAACAGCAGCTGAATTGCGTCAGGTTGGTGCTGTGATGCATTCATCCCCTATACTTTTAACAAATAAAGGAACAATAACATACACAGACAATGTGTTGGGATCAAAAGATCGAGAAGACTATGTGCTGTTTGGGACAACACAAGGACTATTGCATGTAGTAGAAGCTGAAACTGGCAAAGAAAAATTTGCTTTTGTGCCAAATGAAATGGTGGAAAGTCAGAAGCAAGCTTTTTTAGATTATAAAACGACTTCTGGTGGAACAGGAAATCTCTTTTATGGTGTAGATGGACCATGGACAACATATACAGAATATGTTGTAAACAGTGATGGTGCCTTGACCGTAGGTAAAGGAGTGGATTCCCAACAAGGTACTCAATTGGCCTATGGTGGTTTACGTATGGGAGGGCGAAGTTATTATGCACTTGACCTAACAAATATGAATGATCCCAAGTTAAAGTTTCAGATTTCTCCAGCAGATAGAAAAGTTTTTTACAACGGCTCAAGTCGTGAATTTGATCAACTACAATATATGGGGCAGAGTTGGTCTAAGCCTACAATTGCATGGGTGAAGTGGGGGAAATCTCGTAAACGTGTGATGTTTGTAGGTGGTGGGTATGATGCTGGTGGTGATGATGGTGATGCACGTACTGGTGGTGTAAAAGGTGCTTATGCTGGCTATGAAAGTGATTCATATAACCAAACCAATCAAAAGGGTGGTGGGGTGTATATGTTTGATGCTGATAATGGCGACTTGTTGTGGTGGGCGAGTGCAAATGCATCAGCGACCTCTTCTGCGACAGCGAATAGTGGCGTAATGAGCACAAAAAATGATAATTTAAAATATAGTGTGGTCAGCGAAATTCGAGCAGAAGATCGTAATAGCGATGGCCTTGTAGATCATTTGTACTTCGGTGATTTAGGCGGGCAACTCTTCCGTATTGATTTAGACAATACGGCAACCACATTGGGTAGCTTTGCCAAGACACCTAAAATGCTCCTGAATTTACATGGAACAAATGGCACTAGCCCTAGATTTTATGAAATGCCAGCATTTTCTGTATATGATTATGCAGGGAATACTTTTGCTGTCATTTCTATAGGCAGTGGAAATAGAAGTGTGCCATTGGTTGATTATACTGTTGGTACAACTGGGCGTGACTATGATGCAGTTTATAATATTTATGACAAAGATGTGACTGCTCGTGACTTATTTAAAACTACATATACATCAAAACTGACTACAGCATTGACTTTGTCAAATTTGGGGGAGGTGACTCAAGCGAATAGAAATGATAATACAACCCCCGTTGCACCTTATTCAGGAAATGGCTGGTACTTTAAATTCAGATCGCAAAAGCCTCAGAGTGCCAAAGTATTTGCTACACCAGTTGTGTTGAATAGCAGGATGTTTGTCACAACGTTTGATGGTAGTAAAGATGGTCTTTCAGGTGATTGTGGTGCTGGTGTAAAAGGTGAAAGTTTTATGAACCAATTCTGTATGCCATTTGGACAATGTGTGAAAGCGACTGGTGGTTCAGGCTCTAGTGATCCTGAATGCTCATCTGGTGATGGCTGTAGTGTGGGGCCAGGTATCCAAGTACCACCTATTGTTGATGATAAAAACAAATGCGACCCAGCAACTGACCCAAATCAATGTAAAGAGACTCCAAAGCCGAATGATGGTACGAATAACAAAAACTACTGTATTACAACAGGTAACCGTGGTGCGGCAGTAAAAAGTGGTATTGTTTCAACAGGTTCTAGCCATATTTGTTTAGTACCTCAGCGCTGGTTTGAATATAGCAGTCGCTAAGAGGAACAAATATGAATGGAAATTTAAAAAGTTCTTTGGGCTTTACATTAATTGAACTTATGGTTGTGGTGATAATTGTTGCAATATTTGCAGCAGTTGCCATTCCAAGCTATCAAAGTTTTGTTCGTAGATCTACAGCAGCACAGGCACAACAAGAAATTCAGCGAATTGCTACGCTTTTAGAGCGCAATAAAAGCCGCAATTTTAATTATCTAGGTTTTACTATTACTCCAGATCCTTTTGTTATACCTACAGGATCAACAGGAAGCGCCGTAAAATATTCGATCACAGTCATGGATGGAACCGATTCTTCTAGGGCATTAACAAATGCTGCGGCAGCTGGTCAAGATTACATCATTCGAGCATTATCAACGGACGCTAAAAACTTTAGTTATGTGTTGAGTAGTACAGGGTTTCGTTGTAAAAAACTAGGGATAACAATGGATTATAGTTGTGAAGGGGCTGAAGCATGGTAAATAAGCGAAGTGGCTTTACACTAATTGAACTGATGATCATTGTTGCGATAATCGCAATCTTGGTTGCTTTTGCTTATCCTTCGTATCAGGAGTCTATACGCCGTACCAAACGGGTAGATATGCAAGCCTCCATGCAACAAATCGCTTCTCAAATTCAACGATATAAAATCGCAAATTTTACCCTGATAGGTGCAACCAAAACTGATTTAGGTATTGAAGCTAATTATCCTATTCAAGGAGCAGCGTTATACACAGTGAGTATTTCACCAGTAGATAGTGCAGGAAAGGTTACATCTAATTCATGGTCTATAGTAGCCACGCCAGTCACAACTGGAGGGCAAAAAGGGTATGGTGATATCGTATTAAACTCACGTGGAGAACGTTGTTGGACAAAAGGTACAGATCTAAATGGCGGAACGCCATGCACCCCATCAGCAACCACAAATTGGGATGGTAAATAAAAATTAAATTCAAAATTGTGGATAAATAAAATTTGATCTTTCTTTCATGACAAAGATAACGTAAAATATTGCCCTCTATGAAAGGGGTTTGAAATGTATCGATGGTCGGTACAAGGATAATCCGTAAAAACTATAAGGTTCTATCATGGTTGTAATTCGTCTAGCACGCGGTGGTGCTAAAAAACGTCCGTTCTATCAAGTAATCGTAACTGATAGCCGCAATGCGCGTGACGGTCGTTTCATCGAACGTATTGGTTTCTTTAACCCTACAGCTCAAGGTAAAGCAGAAAAACTTCGTTTAGATGCTGACCGTTTTGCTCACTGGGTTGCTCAAGGCGCTCAACCGTCTGAACGTGTTGCTTCTTTAGCTGCTCAAGCTAAGAAAGCTGCAGCTACTGCATAATTAAATCTTTAATTAGGCAGTAAGCCCATGACACCAGCACAGAATGTGCCCGAAGATCGTATTCAGATTGGACAGCTACGTTCAGCATATGGATTAAATGGGTGGCTCTGGGTCTATTCCAATACAGAACCTATGAGCAACATATTTGACTACCTTCCTTGGTACATTGAGACCAAAGCAGGTTGGCAAATTGTAGACGTAAAACGTTGGAAACCACATGGTAAAGGCTTGGTTGTTTCGTTGAAAAGTGTGAGTGATCGCACCGCAGCAGACAGCTTAGTTGGCGCAAATGTTTGGATTTCAAAATCGCAACTGCCTCAAGCAGGCGTGGACGAGTATTACTGGTCTGATTTAAAAGGTCTAATTGTATTAGGTCTGAATGAAGAAGAACAGGAAGTAAATCTTGGTCAAATCCACGAATTGTTTGAAACAGGTGCCAATGATGTCATGGTTGTTCGTGCAACAGCAGATAGCATCGATGGCGAAGAGCGAATGATTCCATGGCATAAAGATGTGGTACAACGCGTTGATCTCGAAGCTGGTCGTATCTATGTCAATTGGGGCGTAGATTTCTAATCCGATAAGGATTGGCGCAGCAGGAAAATAGAGGAGTCTGCGATGTTTTTTGCAGTCATTACGCTTTTTCCTGAAATGTTTGAAGCGATTACAGCGTACGGAATTAGCGGACGAGCGGCAAAGCGTGACATTGTACAAGTTCATTGTATCAATCCGCGAGAATTTGCTGAGGGTAACTACAAACGAGTGGATGAACGTCCATTTGGTGGTGGTCCTGGTATGGTGATGATGGCTGAGCCTTTGGCAAAAGCAATCCACCATGCAAAAGAGCTTGCAAAGCAAGCAGGTGCAGTTCATGTTCCTGTGGTGTATATGTCTCCACAAGGGCAGACCTTAAATGAACCTGCAGTACAACAATTTGTTGAATATGACGGATTAATTGTGCTGTGTGGACGTTATGAGGGAGTTGATGAGCGTTTGATCCAAAAATATGTTGATCAGGAATGGTCGATTGGAGATTACGTATTATCAGGCGGTGAACTCCCTGCGATGGTTTTATTGGACAGTATTATTCGACGTTTGCCGAATACCATGTCAGATGAACAATCAGCAGTGCAGGACTCATTTGTGGATGGTCTTTTAGATTGCCCACAATATACCAAGCCAGATCATTTTGAAGGTTTGGATGTTCCTGAAGTACTTAAGTCAGGGCACCATGCCAATATTGAGAAATGGCGGTTTTTGCAACGCTATCAACGCACTTTAGAACGCCGACCTGAGTTGGTGGAAAAAGTTGAGTTGACCAAGCAGCAAAAAAAATGGCTAAAAGATGAGCGAGGGTAGGCAAGCATTGATCATGTTTGTTTCAACGCACGTCAGAAGCTGTACTTCTTATTAGTAATACAACAATTCATCATTGTTGGCCTGCGGAATGTGAGTTCCATAAGAAGTCGGCTTCGAGAAAATACTTATGATTAAGTACTTATATTAGGCTCTTTATTGATCTGAATAACATCAGCAATAAAGGGAAAGATAAACGGGTTGATACGCGATTTAGCCTCTATCCCCAGCGGTTGTGCAGACCTCTTCTGTCCCGCAAAACGGAGATTCCCACAATGAGTGGTAAACATCCTTTAGTTCAAGCAATTGAAAACCAACAGTTAAAAACTGACCTCCCAACTTTTGCTCCTGGTGACACAGTTATCGTTCAAGTAAAAGTAAAAGAAGGTGATCGTGAGCGTCTTCAGGCTTTTGAAGGCGTAGTTATTGCGAAGAAAAACCGTGGCTTGAACTCTGCGTTCACAGTACGTAAAATTTCTAGCGGTGTTGGTGTTGAGCGTGTATTCCAAACTCACTCTCCAATCGTTGCTAAAATCGAAGTGAAACGTCGTGGTGACGTTCGTCGTGCTAAGCTTTATTACCTACGTGAATTGTCTGGTAAAGCTGCGCGTATTCGTGAAAAATTACCAGCACGTAAACAAGGTTAATTTTAACTTTGCTTTACAGCTAAAAAAATGCGCCATTTGGCGCATTTTTTGTTTCTTGCTAAAGTCCTTGTAGTTTTAGGCGATTGGTATGTTCACGATAGACTTGTACTGGGTCTGGTGAAAAAATTGCACGCAATCCTAAAATTTGATTGACCTCATCTAAGTGATTCCAACGATAATCATCACGAATCGTTTTGCCAAATTTGGCACTACACCGTGGAACTAAACCATCATTATCACGACCAGCATTAATTAATAAACTTGTGCCAAGTAGGGCCGAATCCAAGTCGAGAAGATTTGTGACGGCTGTATTGCCCGTAAATGAATAGAATTGAATCCCTTTTTCTTGATAAGCCCCTTCACCACAAGCTGTGGTGCCAACGCCCATCGGGAATTTACTGTTAAATAGCGCAGAACCTTCAATGGTGAGGCTTTTCCCACCTGCCAACGCATCATGGGGAAGTTCTTTCGGGTCAAGACCTTGCGCCCAGACAATTGCTTTTGAAAATAAATTGACCACACTCACCAATGGGCCTTGAAGTGGCGAGCCTTCTATACTTAAGATAATGTTTGCAACAGGGCTGCCTTTTTGTGGTGAACCAACAGCGGTTACAGATGCAATTTGGTTAGGCATGATGCCTGCGACATAACGGCTGGTTGGGCCACCATGGGAATGTCCAATCAGGTTGACTTTTTGATTGCCGGTAATTGCCAGAATCTCTTCTACTTGCTGAGCCAATTGCTCACCACGGACTTCAGTAGAATTAAAGGGTGATACTCGCGTAGCCCATGTATTGGCGCCGTTGCGAGCCAAATCTGGTAAAATTTGATACCAGTAGTCTAATCCTAAAACATCACCAGCACGAATAAACCCAGCCATACCGTGCACAAATACCACAGGATATTTGGTTTTTGCATAGTCCGAGTTTACTTTACTGACAGTCACTTTTTGCGCATTATTAGTTGCATATGCGGTTGATAATGTACTCGCCAGCAGTAGACTCGCGATAATACGTCCATATTTCATGTTAAAACTCCATCTATTTTATTATTGGGCGATTTACATACCTCAATTTTAAATGTATTGAGTGTAAAGCCTCGATTCTGATCATGTTTGCAGGAACGCAAACTTTAACTTCTTTGTTTTTTTAAATCTCATATCAAATCAGATTCTGGAATTCGAAATTCAATACGATGTTCAATATAAAATTTGAATCCAGAATCATTTACTATTCAACTATAAAATATACTGAATGAACAGTACATTTTATCGCCTCTCATCGGCAATATTTACAAGCCTTGTAATTTCAGACGATTGGCATGTTGACGATATTGAGCAAGTGGATTCGGCGCAAAAAATAACCCACGTAGCCCTAAAACATGATTGATTTCATCCATGTGTGTTTGACGGTAATTGTCCCGAATCACTTGCCCATAATGGGTATTGCAACGATTCATCATGCCATCGTTGTCTAGATTTTTATAAGACAAAGGCGCGAGTGTGGAAATGACGCCATCCATAACATCAAAAATGTTGGTGAATTGAGCTGTACCCGTCCAAGAATAATGATAAACACCATTGGCTGTTACTTTTTGACCATTACCACAGTCTTTGGGAATCGCAGCGCTTGGAAATTTTGCATTAAATTCAGTAGCCCCTTGTTCGCTCACACTTTGTAAAGAGTTATTTAGGCTGAGGGGGAGGGATGGATTACCTTCGAGAAGTGTAATCACAGGTGCTAAGATATATTGACTAAAAACTGTCAGAAGCGTATTTGCGCCTGGTTACTTAAAATATCATCCGCGATCTTAGAACCTTTAATTGCCCCTGCAACAGCAGTTAAAGAAGCAACTTTTGTGGGTGCAACGATTTCAATATAGCGAATTGTTGGACCACCATGACTATGTCCAATCAGATTGACTTTGGGTGAGCCAGTCAGTGCGATGACTTCATCGACTTGCTGTAAGAGCTGTTCACCACGAAGCTGTGTCGATTCCAATGGGGAGACTTGTGTCGCATAAACTTTTGCGCCATTGCGAGCTAAATCAGGGAGGATCTGATAGAAATAATCTATGCCAAAGGATGAAGGCCCTAGACGGGTGAAACCGAACATCCCATGATTAAATACAATCGGATATTTGGTTTTTGCATAGTTTGAACTGACATAACGTGGATTTACAGTTTGTAAGCCAGATGCAGATGCAGTCATCGAACTTAATCCAATGATTAAACTCAGGGCGAAAATATTGATCTTAAATTTCATATTAAAATACTCTTGTTGTTTTTAAGTGAATTGTTGATTGACATGAAGTCTATGTTATAAGCTAAAAGTTGCTTACAACCCTTATGATCTCAAGCGATTGGTATACCATCATTATCGTTATTGCTCTAAATCAAAGGTGCAAGTTGCATTGAAATCGTGTCAATCCCGAGCAAGTTTTTAGTTTGTGTGCATCCTCCTTATAGGTGGTTGTTAATATTATTTTCCACTTTGTATCCGCAGACTTGTAGGTATCCCTGAGTCATAAATCTACAGAGATACCTGTGTCTGGCTTGCAAACTCAAGCCATAAAACGTGCTATAAACGCATAATCTAAATATTTTTGTTTTCGCTTTTTTCATCATTTTAGCGATGCGCTATGTATTTCATGGCTAATTTGCAAAGGGTAATTTGCCTCCCTGATCATGCACAGTTTCAAAAGTTTGTAATCTGAGTTGCTCTTGTTGATTTGCAAATTGTTGTGATTTCAATTGTTCTACAGCACGCTGTTTGGCTGAATCACTCAGATTGCTTTTGAGGATATTGTCGCGCTCAGCAAGGTATTGATTAACTTTGCCTTTCCAATCATTTCGTTGTACATCAAGCGTTTCTAAGCGTTGTGTCGCCTCAGGTCCCACCAGATTGGTACGCATTTGACGGATCTCTTGTGCAGAACCACCACGTGCCTTAATCTCCGCTGTCAGCTTTCTTAAGTCTTCAAGTTGATTGAGTTGTTGTAAATTCTCTTTCCAGTCTTCAGGGAGTTGCTCAAAAAGTTCTTTGAGTTTTTGCGCTTTTTCAGCCGCAGATAATTTTTGATTATCCATAATTTCTAAGCGGTCTACCGTATATCGGTCATAGGTATCTTGTGTGCCAAATAAGCCTTGAATTTCATAATCCGAGAAGAATTTTTTTCTTAAGTTTTGAGTGTTGACTAAGATCTGCTGATAATACTTTGCGCTTTCTTTATCTGCAGTAGGTGCTTGTAAATCGCCTAATTTACTTCTGTAATCAATATAACGTGTCCAGAGATCATCTAACTGCGATAGTAGAGGCTCTTTATAGCTGATTTTGGTATAGCTGAGAAAATCGGTTTTGATTTGCTCAATGCTTTTTTCACCATATTGGGTGATGAAATATTCAAAGCAATCTTTGGTTTGTTCATTGACAATTAAGCGATTGGAGGCATCTGCACGGATTTGGCAATTAATTTGCGTGTCTTGTTGGCTTTTGCTAGCAAAACTCAGTGCTTCAGACGCAGGAAGATGAGCTGAAGCCAGTTGTCCCATCTGTTGTTCATGTGCTTTTTCTGAAGCTGGTGGTGTTTCAGTCGATTCTGTATTGGGTTTCAGCCAAAAAATTACGGCTAAAAGAATGATCAAGAGACTACCAATGATGATCCCAATCATTTTTTTAGATAGATCCATCTAATATTCCTACTATTTTTAGATTTTTTATTGAAAAAATAATTTGCCATAGAATTCGAAATTTCAAACAGAAAATTTGTAAAAATAGACGAATGGTTTTTGCTAAAATAGCGCATTATTCTCCGTATCTAGACCAATATGTCTTCAAAAGCTCAGAAAATACCGCGTCGCCATATCAGTGGTGTTTTTTTATTGAATAAGCCTTTAGGCATAAGTTCAAATGCGGCGCTACAAAAAGTGCGATGGTTGTATCGCGCTCAAAAGGCAGGGCATACAGGGGCGCTTGATCCTTTGGCATCTGGACTTTTACCAATCTGTTTAGGTGAAGCGACTAAATTTTCACACTATCTGTTAGATTCGACCAAGCGTTACCAAACGACTGTTCAGCTCGGGCATAGTACGACCACGGGTGATGTCGAAGGCGAAGTCTTACTTGAAAAGGCCGTACCTGAATTAAGTGAAGACAGTATTCAACAGGTTTTGGCGCAATTTACTGGTGATATTCAACAAGTTCCGCCAATGTATTCAGCCTTAAAAAAACAAGGCCGTCCTTTATATGAGTTGGCGCGTCAGGGAATTGAGATTGAACGTGATGCACGCCCAATTCATATTTTTGCCATTGAGCTAATTGCGTTTAATCAGCACAGCCTGACCTTGGATATTACTTGTTCTAAAGGAACGTATATTCGAGTTTTGGGTGAAGACATTGCCAAAGCATTGGGAACTTACGGGCATTTAACGTATTTAAATCGAACTCAAACAGGTCATTTTGATTTGATACCAGAATATACCATTGAACATTTGGAAAGCTTGACTGAACAAGCGCGTGAAGCCTTGTTGCTGCCTGTCTATGCACCAATTGATCATTTTTCTAAAGTTCAGGTGCCTGAAGGACGTGCGGAATATTTTAGTCGTGGTATGGAAAGCAATATTGAGCATGCCGCCGAAGCTGAAGTCTTGGTTTTTGATGGCGACAAATGTTTAGGCTTGGCTGAAATTACCGATAAAAAGCGTTTAGTGCCTAAACGCGTGCTAAATCTTTAATTTCGTTTCATTGTTAGAAAATAACTCAGTTTAAATCTAAGCCTGATTAAGCTAAAGCAGGATTAAGCCAGAGCACGGTTAAGTCTCCCAGCGTTAATAGACGCCTTTAAAAGATAAGTGAATGTTATGGAATTTGATATCATCCTCAGTTTAGTATTCTTTGCCTTTTGTGCAGGGGCAATTGATGCCGCTGTTGGAGGTGGGGGACTGATTCAAATTCCTGCATTAATGGGTGCTTTACCGCATTATCCTACCGCCACAGTTTTTGGAACCAATAAACTGGCTTCGATTTGTGGAACGGCTTCGGCTGCTTTTTCATACTTAAAACAAGTCAAAATTCAGTGGAAGCTGTTGGCAGTGATTGGAATCACTGCATTTATTAGCTCATTTGGTGGTGCTGCTTGTGTCTCACTGATCCCCCAGGAAATTTTGCGGCCATTTGTATTGTTTATGTTGATTGTGATCGCAATCTATACATTTTTTAAGAAGCAATTTGGACAAGTCCATTTTCAACAAGAAATCACGCGTAAAATGTTATTGATTGCGGGTGTTGGTGGTTTATTAATCGGCTTTTATGATGGGATATTTGGGCCAGGTACGGGTAGTTTTTTCATCTTCTATTTTATTCGTTATCTGAAAGTTGACTTCTTGCATGCATCGGCGCTTTCCAAAATTGGCAATTTCATGACCAACTTTGCCGCACTGAGTTTCTTTATTCCCACTGGACATGTGTTATTTCAATTGGGCCTACTGATGGCTGTTGCCAATGTGTGTGGTTCATTGGTTGGTGTGAAAATGGCACTGAAATATGGCAGTGGTTTTATTCGTATTCTATTTTTGATTTTGGTCAGCATTTTGATTTGTCGCTTGGCCTATCAAATGTTTGTTGCGTAATTTGCTAGATTCCCTCGTCAATTTTTTTTGATACAAAAAAGCTTAAACTTTGTAAGGCTTTTTTTTGATTTGTCTTCTAAGATTGTTGGTTTCTTGATCGAAAAATCACAAACCGAAGCAATGGAAGGTAAATATCATAAAAAGAGGGATTTAGATGAATATATTTGAGGCTTTGAGAGAAAGCCATATCATTCAGAAGGATTTGTCAGAACAATTAACGCATACCTCAGGCGATAGTCCTGAACGAAGGAAAATTTTTAATTTATTAAAAAATGAATTATTTGCTCATGCGATTGCGGAAGATCGCTATTTTTATATTCCGTTAATGATGACGGATTCTGGTTTAAATATTACCCGTTTGGCACTGGCTGAACATCATGAGATGGATGAAATATTACAATCACTAGAACAAACAGATTTTAGCCACTCTCGCTGGTTGGTTTTGGCGAAACGATTAGCTGAAATTATCGCGCATCATATTCAACAAGAAGAGCATTCTTTTTTTCAAAAAGCGCTAAAGATTTTAGATGAAAATCAAAAATTAATCCTAGCAAAGAAGTACCTATCCGAATATAAAAAGTATAAAGCAAAAGACCTTATCCGCTTGGTTGGCTAAGTCTGTTGGCTTGTATTTCGTTGACTTGTCTACAAAGGCAACTAAAAAAATTGAAGCTATAAAGTACCCAGAGAATGATGAGCAGATTGCTGAACGATATTTACAATTTTTTTTTAAGTTAATGAGACGCCTCCCATCCATCATATATTTACGCTGATCTTCTTCACTTCCTTAAGATCGCGTAAATATGGTCGGGATTCTGTATGACTGGCAGTGGGTCAGTATTGAGAATGTTTTAGTGAGCATTTGAGCTTTTCGCCGCTCTAAACGTTACCCCTACCGAGGCAATCATAATGCAGATTAAAGCAACGGTTTGCCAAGCAGTAATATGTTCATTCAGTAAAACCATACCTGAAATTGCGGCAAGTGCAGGGGATAGACTCGATAAAGTACCATAGCTCATTTTGCTTAATTGTTTTAAAGCAAGCAGATCTAAGGCATACGGAATCGCTGTTGCTAAAAGTGCAATCAGCAAAGCTTTGCCCCAGTACTGTGTTTGTAGCAAGGCATCTGGGTTATGTACAGCACTGATTGGCAGCATAACCAAGGCCGACAAGACGATTGCAATACTCAGCGCATGCATACCAATATTTTGTCGTACAACTTTTTGCCCAAAATAAATATAACTTGCCCAACAAACACCTGCACCCAAAGCAAAAGCAGCACCAAGATAGGAAAAATTATGTGCGGTCGCATCTTGCCAAGGCACCATCAAAGCAATACCAATGATGGCAAGAAACACCCAAATATAGTCAGTTTTTTGTTTAATCGAGAGCAGTGCCAAAGTCAGAGGCCCTAAAAACTCTAGTCCAACAGCAATACCTTGAGGCAGTTTGCCTAAAGAGGCATAGAACAGCACGTTCATCAAACAGACTGAACCACTATAGTAAAGTAGCTCATTCCATCTTAGATAAGGTAAACGCTTGATAATTTTCCATGAACGGAACATTAAAATAATTAAAATAGACGCAAAACATAATCTTAAGGTCACGACGGTAATCGGATCTAAAACCTCAAATAACTGTTTCGCAAATGAGGCACTGATCTGATAAGCCACCATAGATAAAACCATGAAGAGCACAGCAGTGAGTTGAGAATTTGGCATATCTAAGGTGAAGAAAAATATTGCACAGATTTTAGCACTTTCTCGGATTTATTTGAGTATTTCGCGAATAGATGAATATTGATTCAACATTTCCCTTTGAGATTCAGCTGAGTCCTCTGTAAGATGGGAATGATTATACTTGCAATGGCACATGTGTTAGGAATAAAAGATGTCAGGAAACACCAATAAAACTGAAAATTTAGGCTTAAATGCGACAGAACTTTCACAAGCAGAAACTTGGTATATCGATGTACTTAAATTAGAACAACAAGGTCTTGCTCAAAATGAGCAAGACGCTCAAGCGCGTGTTGATTTGTTGGTCAATGCCTCTAATCAGAATTTTGCACCTGCAAGTACTTTGTTAGGACAGTGGCATGTTTTAGGCCGTTATGTAAATCAAAGTGTGCAGTCAGCTCTTCTTTTTTTTCAACATGCAGCAAAGCTTAATCATGCATTGGCTCATTTAGAACTTGCTTATCTTGGATTGAACAATGCAACAGATCAATTGACAAAAGCACAAGCCCTAATGCATTTGCAACAGGCAGTTCAACTGAATCATCCAGAAGCAATTTTTGTTTATGCACAACAACAATTGTCACAAGATCCACAGTCTGCGTACTTATTACTTTTAAATAATTATTTAAAAAACCAGCATCAAAACAGCCTGAAGTTTTTTGTAGAGTTTTCAGGATTTGATTCGATCAAAGTACAAAATGAATTGTTAAAAATTGCTGAAAAAGACCATTTTTCCTGTGCTTTATTGGCGTTTAGTTATTTAAAACAGAACAATCTTGATGCTGCTTTAAAATATGCCGATATCGCGCAAGAACATAATGATCCATTTGGCTGCTATGTTCGCGCACTTATTGAACAACAAAGTGCTAAAGCGGATGCAGCAGTTGTGCAAGAGTTTTTACTTAAAGCTGCAAAAAATGGACATATCGAATCTGCTTATTTAGCTGCAGTAACACTGTTAAAAAATTCGGAAAATGCCAAAACTGAGCAAAAGCAGAAAGAATATGCAGCACTTGCTTTTGATTTATTATCGCATGCTGCTGTTTCAGGCAATGTTCCAGCTCAATATTCTTTAGCACAGTGTTTACGCTATGGTATGGGAACTGAGAAAAATCTTGATCAAGGCATTTCTTGGTTAGAACGCGCCGCAATGCAAAACCATCCAGATGCACAGTTTGAATTGTCGATGTTACTGCCTTTAGAACATGAACATCACCTCCCATTATTAAATTCAGCCGCAGAGAAAGGCCATGTTCAGGCCATGCTGTGTATGTCGATTTTTGAGCAACGTCAAAACAATGCGGATGGGGCATTATTCTGGTTAAACAAAGCCAAAGAGTTGAAAGTTCCACGTGCTTTTTTCTTATTGGCACAAATGTATCAGGAAGGTAAGTGTGTAGAGGCTGATCTGACCCAAAGTGCAGATTTGTTTAAACAAGCTGCCGATCATGGCGATATCGACTCTTATTTTGAATTATTTAAAATTTATAAAGATGGAATCGGGGTGCGTAAAAATAAAAAAACTGCTGGCAAATATTTGGATTTAGCCAAAGAAAACCAGCATATTGAAGCAGCTTCAATTGAGTTTTAATCAAAGATCAGTCTATGTCTGAATTATCGCAACACAAGCTCGCGCATGTAGCGACCTATACTCATGAGGCAGGTCGCTTGTTTGTGGTAGGCGATATACATGGTTGTTATGATTTGTTGATGCAACAGCTTGAACGGGTTCAATTTAACTTTGAAAAGGATCTATTGATAGCTGTAGGGGATCTTGTTGATCGTGGTCCTGACAGTTTGAAATGTTTGCATCTGCTTGCAGAGCCTTGGTTTAAAGCTGTTTTAGGCAATCATGAAGAAATGTGCTTATTGTCGCAGATCGATCCGATGATGAAAGATATGCATGCGCATCATGGTGGAGAATGGTTTTATGCATTAAGTTCGGATCAGCAGCAACAAGTCATCGATCAATTAAACACTTTACCCATACTATTAGAAGTCATTTATCAAAATAAGAAGTATGGCTTTGTGCATGCCGATATAGATCTAAATGATTGGGATGCGTTTAAAGTTGCCACACGTTCTAAAAGTCGCGAATTGGCGTTATGGGGTAGAGGGCGAATTAAAAATAAACGTTTTATGCGTTATTCAACGGTTGTTGGTGTAGAACAGGTTTTTCTAGGTCATACCGTGGTTGATTTTGTCACCAAGAAGCATAATTGCTATTTTCTAGATACGGGCGCTTGTTTTGGAAGTGAACTAAGCCTTGTTGAAATAGATCAAAACCGCCCGATAGAAAAACAAGTGTTTGTGCTGAAGTCATAACTTGATTTTTCTATTGTTTAAAAAATTTTAAGCGTTCAGGCTATTTATTGTAGTGAATTTTATATGGCTATTACTTAAATTTGATCTGTGTTGTGGAAAAATAACTCTTTAATTAAATAATACATAGATATAAAAGCATCAATTATAAAACGCATAAATATAAGATATTGAATTATAAGTTAAAATATAAATTTCCAATCAAAATCATGCTTTCATTTATCAATATTCAATCAAATTTTTTGTCATCACTTGCTTTGATACAGCAAGTATCAACGGTGTTTGATTGAGAAAGATATTAAAATATTTTTAAAATAAAACAGCTATTATTAATAATTAATTCACAGTAATATAGGTTATCGTGATGGATATCGCGAATTAAATAACAATAAGGTGACGACAATGATGAGATCGAAAAATTATATAAAATGGTTTCTTTTTGCATGGCTAAGCTTACTTTTGTTGGCTTGTAACTCTTCAACTCAATTTGAACAGGGGCTTACAGCCAAATTTGAATATAGTCCAACAGCGCCAAGTATCGGTGAAGTTGTCAAATTTGATGGAACGAAAAGTACGGTTGATCAAAAAAAAGAAGCCAGTGCAATTGCTAGTTATGCTTGGAACTTTGGAGATGGTTCAAGCGGAACAGGTGCTACAGTTGAACATACTTATACGAAAGTTGGTCAATATACCGTGAGCCTGACGATAACAGACCTAGCAGGTCGGACTGATTCAACTACACAGAAAATAGAAGTAAAACAGGGAGCAACAACGATAAACCGCGAGGTTTTAGTCTCAGCTCAAACGGTTGATGGTGCTTCGATTCCAAATACAAATATTACAATACAGGGGCAAAGTGTTAAAACAGATCAAAATGGTCATGCGACTTTGAATCTGATACTTCCTCAAAACACACAAAAAGTGGTGGCTAAATTTGAAAAACAAGGCTTTATCACGCAGTCGATTGTTTATGATGTTGCCAATTTAAAAGCAATCTCAGCAAATTTATTGGCCATTAAACAAGTTGTGCCTGTGCCTGATATCTCTGCCGCTCAAGTGATTCAATCCTTAAATTTAGGTGCAAGCATTAGTATCCCTGCCAATGCTTTTGTAAAAGCAGACGGCAGTCTTGCTACTGGCGCTGTGACTGTTGAATTTACCCCATGGGATATCACCAATCGTGATTTAAATGCAATGCCTGCCAATGGTGTAGCACGCGATGTGCAAGGCAATATTGTGGATTTGATCAGTGCGGGAATGATTACAGCCACATTTAAAGATGCAGGTGGTCAGGAATTACAACTTGCAGCTGGTAAAACAGCAGATCTTCAAATGAACCTGCCGATAAAGAGTATCAATAATCAACAGATGAAAGCAGGTACACAAATTCCAATGTGGTATTTTGATGAAGCGAGTGGTTTGTGGATTGAAGAGGGTATTGGGCAGGTGATGACGTCAAATCAATCACCTACAGGCCTTGCTGTACATGCAACAGTGAAGCATTTTTCAACATGGAATTGGGATTTTAAATTTGTAAATGCAGGTTCAGTCTTTGTGCAGTGTCAATCCAATGGTGAGGGGATTCCATGCAATGTGACTGCAAAAATCAGCTTAAATGATGGTTCATCTTTAACCAAATCCAACAGTATTCCTAAAGAAGGATTGACGGTGGTGAATATGCCTTCGAGTGGTTCAATTCATTGGACTGCAAAAGATTTAACAGGCACGATGCTGGGTGAAAAAACTTCGACAACCTCAGGTAATGTGATTATTGATCTTGGAAAATCAGCCACAGATCATTTTGTAAAATGTACACTACCCAATGGGACGTCCGTAGCATGTTTTGGCAAAATAAACGACCAGTTGGATTTTTCAATATCGCAAGATGGCGGTCGGTTCCTCACAGGTATAAAAGACCCTGACGGGCAGTTGGATTGGTCTGCACAAACAGCTTTAATTTTTGAGAGTAACCAGTGGGTACGTTATAAAGGTCAGCAAACTTCAGGTTTAACAGGCAATGTTAATATTATCTTGGCAGATCGTGAAGTTGTTTATGTCAGCAATCAAGGCTTGAGTTTCCCGATTGTCTGTACCAGTATGATTGAGGATCCTTTAAATGGGACCACTGAGCCCAATGGGAATTGGGAAGTTGTTCCAGAATTAATTGGAAAGTCATGCAATATAGAAATCACGGTATATAACATAAATGGTAGCAATGAGATCTTAACCTATAATGCAATCTATGGAAAACCGATGCAAATTCAATTACCAAATCAATATTCAGGTTTTGATTCAGCAGGAAAAGGTCCTATTACTTATTTAAGTATTTATGCAAATATAGAAGGCAGTAGTGGTGACTTGGTTGAACGAATTGGTTTTGAACTAGAACCAGATCCGAATAGCATGATAAAACTAATTATGGGGGCACCTGATTGGTAGGTTTTAGATGAGTGAATTGAAACCACCTTTCGAGGTGGTTTTATCCTTTATGCCGTGCTTTTTGTGTGGTTACGGTGCAACCAATTGACGCACTAATGATCGTGGCTAATGCCAACCATTGAGTCCATAACAATTGTTCATTTAAGAAAATAAATCCTGAAAATGCTGCAATTGCAGGTTCTAGGCTCATTAACGTGCCAAAGCTTAAAGCAGATAAATTTCTTAATGCAATCATTTCCAATGAAAACGGCAAGGCACTTGCCAAGATCGCCAACGCAATAAAATAAATTAAATTTGAAGGTTCAAAAACCTGTAAAGGCATCCCAGAAAATAAGGCAATTGGCATTAAGCACAACATGCCTACAAACATCCCCAAGCATACAGTATGGTTTCCAGAAACCTCTGAAGGTCGTTGACCTGCAATAATATACAGCGCCCAGCAAGCGCCAGCAGCTAAGGCAAATGCAATACCAATAGGATCGAGGCTTTGCTTTGCCTGATCAAATGGAAACAGTAAAACCAGTCCAAGTACTGCAAGCCCAACCCAAATAAAATCGAATTTTTGTCGTGCATGAAACAGGGCCACACTGAGCGGTCCAATAAATTCAAACGCTACGGCAATGCCGAGCGGAATACGATGAATCGATAAGTAAAATAAAGCATTCATTCCTGCAAGGGCAATACCATAACTGATGATGGATGACCATTTCACCTGTTTAAAATTGACCTGCCAAATTTTAAAAATCACGGCCAAAATCAATGAGCCGAGCAATAAACGCATAGCGGATATGGTAAGGACTGGAAATTGATCAAATAATGTTTTTGCTAATGCGCCACTGCTTTGCATACTGATCATGGCAATGAACAATAGAACTAAAGCTTGCAGGTGTGGTGCATTTTTTAAATTTGGCATTGTTTCTGAAATTTAGAGTAAGGGGCTTGGAGGAAAATCTCCGCAACAGGCTTCTTATATAAAACAATTTAGATGAAATGCTCATGTAATTTGCAAAGCTTATTGTGCCTTAGATAGTACACTGTCTTTGTAGTGTAGGGTGAGAGAAGATGCCAAATAGTTTATTAAACAAATAATTTAACTTAAAAATATGTTATCGGAAAGAAGTGACAGATTTATAAATCCCATAAAAAAACCACAGGCAAATACCTGTGGTTTTTTAATTTAAATCGTCTTAGAACAATACGCGAACGCGGATTGTGCCTTCAACTTCATGAAGGGTATCAAGCGCTTCTTGAGATGCAGTTGCGTCTACATCCATCACCAAGTAACCGACATCACCTTTAGTCATTAAAGACTGACCAGAAATGTTGATGCCATGCTCAGCGAACAGGTTGTTAATTTTAGATAACACGCCTGGCACGTTTTTATGAATGTGTAGTAAACGGTGTTTACCTTCAGTCAATGGAAGTGCGATTTCAGGGAAGTTTACTGCAGATAAAGTCATACCTTTATCTGAATAAGCAACAAATTTTTCAGCAACTTCTAAACCGATATTGGCTTGCGCTTCCATGGTTGAACCACCAACGTGAGGTGTTAAAATCACATTGTCTAGGCCACGAAGTGGAGAAACAAATTCTTCACCATTGGCTTTAGGTTCTTTCGGGAATACGTCAACAGCTGCACCAGCAATATGACCAGATTTAATCGCATCTGCCAAATCTTCAATAACAACACATGTACCACGTGCAGCATTGATGAAGATTGAACCTTCTTTCATTTTCGCAAATTGAGCTTTTGCAAAGAAATTACGTGTTGAAGGAACATCGGGTACATGCAGTGTAACAACATCTGCATTTGCAAGTAGTTCGTCTAAAGAACCCACTTGACGTGCATTACCCATAGGAAGCTTAGTCACAGCATCATAATAAATGACGTGCATACCCATGCTTTCAGCTAAAACTGAAAGTTGAGAGCCAATAGAGCCATAGCCCACGATACCTAAAGTTTTACCACGCGTTTCAAATGAACCTACCGCAGACTTGTTCCAACCACCGCGGTGAGTTGAAGCAGATTTAGCAGGCACACCACGAAGTAAAAGAATTGATTCTGCAAGAACCAATTCAGCAACTGAACGAGTATTTGAGTATGGTGCGTTAAATACAGGAATACCACGAATCATGGCTGCATTTAAATTCACTTGGTTTGTTCCGATACAGAAACAACCCACTGCGATCAATTTATTCGCAGCTGCAAAGACTTCTTCAGTTAATTGTGTACGGGAACGAATACCAATGAAGTGTGCATCTTTAACCGCTTCTTTCAACGCTTCACCCTCAAGCGCAGTTTTACGGTAATCGATATTGGTATATCCGGCAGCATTTAACGTGTCGATTGCGTTTTGATGAACGCCCTCTAACAACAAGAAACGAATTTTATCTTTAGGTAGTGAAAGATGTTGGCTCATTACGGCTCCGCTACAAAGGCCAAATTTAGTCGCAATATGATACCATAGACCTTGTTCTATAGATATTTCGATTGTGACAGTACAGTGGATATTTTATCTACGATTTCTGATAAGCATTATTCAAAAATTAAATGAAATGCTAATGCATTGATTTTTATAATGCTTGAAGCACACTTTATACACAAAGTGTGGATAATGTGAATCAAATCTGTGCTTTATCCTCAGCAGTCATCTAGGTAAAATACTGCTAAAATCAGTAAAGCTGCCGATTTCAGCTATAAAAATGCTGAAAAATTTTCACAGACTGATTTAAAATCTCGAATGTTGTATAGCACAACCTCTTATTTACTTCTTGCTAGGTCCGCAAAACGATGAATGCTCCAGTAACGATAGCACCTGAATTATTGACCCAATTGACGCAAATCGTCGGTGAAAACCGAATTAAAACCGATGCTGACAGCTTAGAAAATTGGGGCAAAGACCATACTAAGCATTTTGAACCTCAGCCATCGGTTATCGTTTTCCCATCGAGCACAGAGCAAGTGCAAGCAATTGTTCAATTGGCCAATCAGTTTAATGTTGCGATTACCCCATCGGGTGGTCGTACAGGTTTATCAGCAGGTGCTGTTGCTGCCAATGGTGAAATTGTCGTGAGCTTCGACAAAATGAACCAAATTTTAGAATTTTATCCAGCTGACCGTATGGTACGTATTCAAGCGGGTGTAGTGACTGAACAGTTGCAGAACTATGCAGAAGAACAAGGGATGTATTATCCGGTTGATTTTGCTTCTGCGGGTTCATCACAATTGGGTGGCAACATTGGAACCAATGCAGGCGGAATTAAAGTGATCAAATACGGGATGACTCGTAATTGGGTACTTGGTCTGACCGTGGTGACGGGTAAAGGTGATGTATTGCGTTTAAACAAAGGCATGATTAAAAATGCTACAGGTTATGCAATGCAACATTTATTCATTGGTGGTGAAGGGACTTTAGGCTTAGTGACTGAAGCTGAAATTAAACTTGAACGCCAACCGCATGATCTACAAGTGATGGTATTGGGCGTTCCTGATTTTGATGCAATCATGCCTGTATTACATGCATTCCAAAGCAAAATTGATTTAACTGCCTTTGAGTTCTTTGGTGAACTGGCGATGCAAAAAGTTTTGGATCGTGGTCATGTACAACGTCCATTTGAAACAGAATGCCCATTCTACGTTTTACTTGAATTTGAAGCGCCGTATGAACCAATTATGGATGCTGCAATGGAAATCTTCGAGCATTGCATGGAACAAGGCTGGGTGCTTGATGGGGTAATGAGCCAAAATCTTGAACAAGTTCAAAGCTTATGGCGTTTACGTGAAGACATTTCTGAAACGATTGCCCCATTTACTCCGTATAAAAATGATATTTCAGTATTGATTACACATGTTCCTGCTTTTATTAAGGAAATTGATACAATTGTTGCTGAAAATTATCCTGATTTCGAAATCTGCTGGTTCGGCCATATTGGTGATGGAAACTTACACTTAAATATTTTAAAACCTGTGAATTTATCTAAAGATGAATTCTTTGCTAAATGTCAGGTGGTAAATAAGTATGTGTTTGAAACTGTGAAGAAATATGACGGTTCAATTTCTGCAGAGCATGGCGTAGGCATGACCAAAAAGCCTTATCTGGATTACACACGGACTGCTGAAGAAATTGAATATATGAAAGCCTTGAAGAAAGTGTTCGATCCAAATGGCATCATGAACCCAGGTAAGTTATTTGATCTGTAATGATTTAAATAGCTCATTTGTACAAGCGCTTCGAAAGAAGCGCTTTTTTATTGCCGAACAAAAGATAAAATAAAGTTACATGCTGGTCGCCATTTATTGCTGAAAATTTGTTATGTTGGTTGCGCTTAAATATTGATAAGAAACTGAAAACTATGCTCATTGATAACATTTTAATTTCTAAACAAAGTTTAGACAGTGATGATCACTATGATGTGATTATGTCCAATATTGATAGCTTAAATGGCTTATTTGAACATTATGTCGAATATGATGATGTATCCGCAGAGGCTTTATACAGTTATTTTGTCGATTACTATCTTGCTCAAGTGAATAATGGTGGTTTTTCACAATTCGTTTATAACACGGGTTGGGATGCGTTCATGGTGAAACATGTTCGTGAAGGATTAAAAGCTATGAATGCGAATGCGCATTCTGCTCTCTTTGAGCAAAGTGCGGATTTAATTGATCAGTTTTCGGATGAGCAATTAGAACAGTTCTTAGAGGGTGAATACTTTGGTGAAAATGAGCAACGAGATATTCTCAATGCTTTTGATGACCAGTTTTATGCATTGAATGATAGTGAAGATTTGATTGAAATAAATAGTCGATGGTTAAAGCAACATCCAAAGTTACAGGTTGTCGATGAAGATCAGATTTTGGTGATTGTAGAGCAGGTTGCAGCCAAAATTCCAAATTTAGAACAACGTAAACAGCAAGCAGCTGAAAACAGCCCACGTTATTTTAAAATTATTCAAGCTTTATGCCTGCAAGCAGGCCAGGAGCTAGATCGTATTACCATTGGTGATCCATCACATGAGTATAATGGGCAAGAGATCGTTGCTTGGCATTTCCTAACCGATGTAGGGCATTTTTATATGCTGGACCTAGGTGATCAAGCCTTGATGTTTGATGAAAATGATCAACAAATCATAGCGCTCGATGTTAGCCATATTGTAGATGAGTCATAAAGACACAGTTTTTAAATAGTGTACGTTTAAAAAGCATAGCATCATTAGGCTATGCTTTTAGTTTTAGGGTGATCAGAATGAATCGTTTGAGTTTAATTTCAGTATTTTGTTTAGTGACTTTGTCTGGCTGTGCAACAACACAAAATTTAATGAATAAAGTGGGTGGTTCAGAGACACCATTAAGTCAGGTTTTAAATGAACGTCCTGATTTACGCAAGGATCTCGCGACTGTTGAGTTGCGTCAGTATTTTAATAGTGTGGAATCACCCACTGTCGCAGAAGTGAAGTTGACTGAAACAGGTTTGATGGATGATTCAGTGCGCTCAATTCGTAGTGTGTATAGCTTTAAAAATATTGATGGTCAGTGGAAACGTATAGATATGCAAAAGGAATATCAGTGTTACCGTGGTAAGAACACCAAGACCTTCCAAAAGGCAAAATGTCCTTGATAATTTTTTGATTTATGCTTAAAAAATAGATAGAAATGCTGGATAAAAACGTATCAGACTTGGTACGTTTTTTATTTGGGAAATCACAATAAATGAATATTTTAATTGTGGGTAATGGTTTTGATCTTTCGCATTTTTGACTGATATAAGAAGTTGAATATATAAAATATATAGTCAAACCACCTCATTATTCATACAAGTGATTTCCATCAAGTCATTAATCATAAATAAAGCTTATTTTTTTGTATGAACTCTTAGAAACTGTTGGTTATCAATTCATCTTTTTATCTCTGAAAAGTGAGGCATCGCCTACGCAAAGGTATTTAAACTTTGAATGTAAGGTGCGGCATTGCAAGCTTTTTATAATCAAACAATTTATTTTTTACATGTAATTGATTTAATTAAAAGTATTAATTAATAGAAATTCTATTCTTATGTCTGAGCTTTTGACAGGTTGGCTATAAAGCAAATTATGCTGGTAAGTATCATGATGAATTAAAGCGAATATTGATAAAGGTTTTGAATTAAAAACAAAGGGAAGAAAACCTTGGATTCAAAGAAAATTTAAAAAGCACTGAAATTGATGATATAAAACTTATAGATTTACCCAAAATGTGAACACAATGAACATCCAACAAGAAATTCAACACTTATTCCAAAACCGAGATGAACATCCACTGTTTTATATCGAAAGCGGTAGTCGTTTATGGGGCATGGCAAGTCCAGACAGCGATTACGATGTACGTGGTTTCCATCTACCCTCCAAGGCACAATATTACGATTATCGCCAACACCGTGATTTAATCGAGATCATGGATGGCGACTTTGACTTCGTTTCATTCGACTTAAATAAAATGTTTGGGCTTTTGGCAAAAAGTAATCCGACTGTTTTAGAGTGGGTACGTGCACATATAGTCTATTTTAATCAATTTCCTGAATGGGAAAAATTTAGAGATGGCTTACTTGAACGAATAGACTATAAAGCTCTGTATTATCATTACTTGTCATTGGCGAAAGGCGGTATGCATGTCATGCAAACCGCAGATAACTTTACCTATAAAAAAGTGTTTTATTCTATTCGTGGTCTGATGTCAGCAGAACTAGCAACACAGCAAATTATGCCTGAACTCCTGATTACGCAATTGTTTGATCAAATCGATGCTCATGATCCCTTACGGCATTGGGCAGAAGATTATTTAGAAATCAAAAAGCAGCAGAAAGAAAAAGCGCAATTACCTGTCGCGGAACAAGCGCAAATCTTACAACTGTTAGAAAATAAAATTGAGGCCTTAAATCTAAGAGCGATTGAACCGACCAATGATATTGAAAAATTAAAGCAATATCTCACCGAATATAGCTTTAATTTAAAACAACATTTTTATGGCTAAGGCTTTTACTCAATCAGAGAATAGTGACACTATGAAAACCCTTGCCTTTATTCATCGTAATGACACCCGCTTTGCGATAGGGGATTTTTATCCTGTACTTTCTGTATTTTCACACTATGAATTAGGCAATACCGTCTCTCCCTTTCTGTTATTGGATCATTTAGGACCTGGTGTTTTAAAACCGACCAATCTACGCAAAGGGGTGAGTGAGCATCCTCATCGTGGTTTTGAAACGGTTACCCTGATTTTTGCTGGTGAATTAGAACATCGTGACTCATCGGGTGGTGGTGGTATTGTTTCAGCGGGTGATGTGCAATGGATGACCGCAGCTTCAGGTGTGGAACACAAAGAGGTCTTTAGTGAGGCATTTTCAAAAACGGGTGGCTATTTTGAAATGGTACAACTGTGGGTGAATTTGCCTGCCAAAGATAAAATGAATCCACCACGTTACCAAAGTTTGCGAAAAGCCAATATTCCAGTGATTGAACTCCCGAATAGTGCTGGAACGGTACGGGTGATTGCTGGGAACTACCAAGGGCAATACGGACCAGCAAAAACGCATTCGCCACTTCAAGTTTTGGATATTGAAATCCAAGCAGGCCATAAGATCAGATTGCCTGCAGGCGTAGGAGAAACCACACTGATCTATTTACGAACGGGTAAGGCTCAGTTTCAAGCTGAAGATGAGATATTTGAAGAGCAAGGGCTTGCTGTGATGTCGAGTTTGGAACAAGACTTTGAAATAACGGCATTGCAACAGTGTAAATTGTTGCTGCTTACAGGCAAACCACTTCAAGAGCCAATCAATGGGCATGGGCCATTCGTCATGAACAACTACGCAGAAATTCTTGAAGCATATGACGATATTAAACGTGGCACATTTATCAAATCAACAGTGCGCGATGATGAATAAAGCAAACTGTGAGAATTACAATTTGCTTTGATAATTAATTTATCGATTGAGGTTTGTTTTTGAGTGTAATCAAGCCTTTGATTAGCAATGCAATCCCGATACCCACACATAATCCCATTAGGAACTTGCCAAATATACCCAAGCCCAATTCTTTATGGTTGGCTGAGCTAATCGCTTTCGCCGTATCTTCAGCCGAGGCGGTTGCATTGGCTTGACTATCCATCAATGCCACAAAGCCTGTATCTGTTTTACAGCTTCCTATGATAGTGCTTGAGTTTTCAGCATATTTATTTTGAACCAATTGTTCACATCGTGCCTGATCTTCAGCGCTAATTTTAGGTGCAGAACTGATAAAATAAAGTCCTCCACCCACCAACAATAAAATCACGCCAATAATGATCAGCGATATTGGATTTTTATTTTTCATTTAAATTATTTATATCCGCTTATACAGCATTTAGAGTAGCTTAAGAATAATAAATGTTCAACTTTCACTGAAAATTTGTCTGTGTTAGACTAGTAAAACTTAACCCTGTGTGTACCTCTGTGAGCTTTCTCATAGATTGGGTTAAGTTATAAATCTCACAAATATAGTTTCAGCAATTACTTTACCTATTGAATTAGACACCTTGTGAATACGGTGTTGAACTGCCTTTATTCAACGTAAATTCCACAATTTAATATTTATATTTCAGTGCTTGTCATTGGGCGAACGCTTATCTTTAAAAAGTAGTGTGAGCGATGCAAGCCAATAAAGATATGTAGAAAATAATGCAAAATTTAGTGCAAAAAGAACAAACTGCAAGTTTGAGTCGCGCTACGCTTATGTTTCCGTTGGCGTTGGTGTTATTTGAATTTTCAGTTTATATCGGTAATGATTTGGTTCAGCCCGCGATGCTCGCAATCACCAAAGAATTTGGTGTGAGTAGTGCATGGGCACCATCATCTATGTCATTTTATCTTCTCGGCGGGGCATGCGTCGCAGGGATACTCGGACCTTTGTCTGACCGATTAGGACGTAAGAAAGTTTTATTGTCAGGTGTTGCATTCTTTGTCATCACCTGTTTATTAATTTTACTCACCCACAATATTGAAAGTTTTCTTGTTTTAAGATTCTTGCAAGGTTTTGGTTTATCTGTGATCGCAGCAGTGGGTTATGCCGCGATTCAAGAAACCTTTGAAGAGCGTGATGCGATTAAAGTCATGGCACTGATGGCAAATATTTCTTTGCTTGCCCCTTTGATTGGCCCTGTTGTCGGCGCATTCCTGATTGATCATGTGTCATGGCACTGGGGATTTATTGCGATTGCCTTTTTAGCTTTTCTGAGTTGGTTTGGTCTAAAAGCCAAGATGCCAGCACGTACAAGCAGTATTCCCAAAAAACCGTTGAGTTATATTTGGGATGATTATATGCAAGTCTTGAAAAATAAGACGTTTATGGGCATGACCTTCGGCTTGCCGATGGTGGCGATGCCTTTGATGCTATGGATCGCATTGTCTCCAGTGATGTTGGTTGAAGAACTGGGGCTCAGCAGTATGCAATATGGTCTGGCGCAATTCCCTGTATTGGGTGGATTGATTCTAGGTAATATTGTGTTGATTAAAGTGATTGATCGTTTGCCACTGGGTAAAACAGTTTTAATTGGTTTACCTTTGATGCTGTTAGGTACCGCAATTGTGGTGGTCGGGATCATTTGGCGCGAATATTTTCTTCATTGCGTTATTTTAGGCATGACCTTGGTCAGCTTTGGTGAAGGAATTAGTTTTTCAGTGCTTTATCGTTTTGCGTTAATGTCATCTGAAGTTTCTAAAGGCACTGTCGCTGCTGCTGTTTCAGTGTTGATGATGTTCACGTTCTTCTTTGTGATTGAACTGATTCGAATTCTGTATGAGCATTTCCATCTCTGGGCTTATGCGTTGTCGTGTTTTGCGTTAATTGCTTTGTGGTTCACTATTCCACGTGGATTATTAAAAACAATTATGCAGCAACGTAAAGTAAATGGTGAGTTTTAAGCTCACTTGAGTTTCCCTCTCCTTGTAAAAGGGGAGGGAGCTTTGCTTCTTAAATAAAACAGGTTAAGGCTGTTGCAATGCTTTTAATTTATGATCAAAAACAAAAGGCCCAAAAGGTAAAATTGAAGCAATTAAACCTAAAATAAACATGTGAATGGACCACTTCTGTTTTCCACAGACAATCAATAACACTGCAAGAAAAGCAAGAAATAACACGCCATGTCCCATGCCAATATATTTCACATAAATAGGCGTATCCCAAATATATTTCAAAGGCATCGCAATAAAGAGAAGAAGGAGAAAGGAAATGCCTTCAAGAAAACCAACAATACGTAAAGATTTGATATTCATGGTCACTTAGTCAAATGAGAATGAAGCTTGAGTCTAACCGAATTATCTAAACGATTTGAAAAAAATAGTAAATAAAATCGATTCATTTAAATAGATTGAAGATCGTTCTGGAGAATAAGCTTTTAGTCTCCAGACCAGATATAGCTCAATATTTAAGATCGATTATTGTAATGCTTTGATTGCTGCATCCTGCTGTTGCTGTTCAAACTCAGTGATATAAACACACCCGATATAGGTTTTATGTTCACCTTGATCTACAACGGGATTCGATTCAGCCAAAGTCAGTTTACGCACAGATTTTTCGGTTTCTTTGGTCTCAAGATCTGTTTTTACAACTTTCTCTCCTGAAAAATACGGCATATCTTTAAAGAAAGGGTTTTGCGTGATTTGAAACTTTTTAGCGAGGTCTTTGGTATTCGCATGTTTTAAAACAGCCAACATTCCACCAGAAACCAAACTGATTTGATCTGTAGTTTGACCGAATACCGTAATCGGGACTTTACTGACATAGCTATATTCTTCACCTTGTTTGATCCAGCCATTCTTTTTCAGATCATCCTCAAATTCAAAACCTAAATCATAATAATTTTTCAGTGTCTTTTTACACTCTAAAAATTGCTGTAAGTCTTGATTAAATTGAGAATCTGCAAAAGTACTGGGCGCAGCACTGATGGTCAATGCAGAGAATAAAAACGTTAGGCAATGTCTAAGTTTCATGTGAAGCCTCTAAATGTCTAGTCATTCTTGCTATTTAATTTCTAATCGAAGTAAGGTTGTTTTTAGTTTTAACAACTCAGGTAAGGTTTCCAATAATAAACTGATTTGTTTAAGTACCAAAAGTAAATTATCTGACAAATTTTCTTGATCACTGATGTGCTGAATTTCAGTGAGCTTTGTTTCAATTAAGGCTTCATTTACAGCGATTTGGTTAAGCAAAACATCAGTTAAAGTATGTTTGCACCATAACATCAAATCTAAAATCTGCTGATCATGTACATGTTCACGATGGCTACCTAAAGCTGAAACATAACTGAGCTGGCTATGGCTATAGACCAAGTATCGAAAGGCATTGTGAATTAAATCCGGATTTGGATTAGGTTCAGCACTTAAACTGGAAATCATCGTGGATAATTCAATCTGTGCATTATGTGCTGCTCGGCGTGCTTTACGATAATCAATACTGTTGGTGCGGCCTTGTTGATATTGTTCAACAACCGCATCGAAATAGTCTAAGGTTGCTTTACTGCTTTTTCGGATATTGTTGGAAATATCACGGAAGTTCCAGTCTGGCCAAATAAAACTGACCGCAAACCATGCGATTAAACATCCCAAGAGGGTGTCGATAATGCGCGGTAAAATAATGGCATAGCCTGCGCCTTTTAAATTAAAGATCAACAAGACCATAAGCGTTGCCATTAAAGTCGCCATGGCATATTTTTTTGAGCGTAAGTAGAAAAAGTACACCCCAAAAATAATAGTGAGGAGCAATTGGCCTTCAATACTGGGGACAAAGTATAAAATCGGAATACCCAAAAGTACCCCTAATACAGTGCCTAGCGTGCGCAGTTTTAAACGGCTTTTGGTGGCAAAATAACTAATCTGGCATACAAATAAACTGGTAAGTAAAATCCAATAGCCGTTTTTGGCAAAGGGCAATAGCGAAATGGCATAGCCCACAGCAAACACAAACGCGATACGCACGGCATGGCGAAATAATGCAGAATTTGGGGTTAAATGTTGTTTAATCTTGAGCCAAAGGTCTGGTAGATCATGGATATCATCATCCAATAAATTGAGATTATCTCGATGTTGGCTATAACTTTGTTGATAATTACGTTGTTCAATACTCAGATTAACAAATTGATCTTGCACATTTTTCAGATTGTTTAATACCAACAGTAAATTTTTTACTTCTAAATTATGTGGATTGTGTTGAATCCATTCCTGCATTGAGTTTTCTAAATGGGCTAAAGCAATATTGTTGTCTGTCTGCGTTTGAAATATTTGGCGCTTTAAAATTGCCTCGGCAAGTTGCTGGCAATTGCGCGCCTGCAAACGTACATTTTTCTGAATACGATAAATTAAATCTGTGCGGCTAAAGTTCTGGTGAATCTTTTCATAGTGCAAATAATTAGACGTAACTTGTTCATGAATATCTTGGGCCAGAAAATATAAATTAAGCCAGTAAATGGTGTTTTTATTGGCACGAGAGGCTTTTAATCGGGTCAGTAATGAGGCTTTGGTTTGGTTTAAGTTTTGTACCAACTGACTGTTTTGCAAAGAAAGATCATATAAAAGTTGCTCAACATTGTCGACATTATCAGGATCAAACAGTTTTGCTTTTGACATCAACAGCTCAGAAAGAAGATTAAAGCTATTGGATAAGTTGTCTTGTACAGCCTGTGTCGGTTTCAGTAGATAGAAAATGATAGAGGTCAAGCCATACCACAATGTGCCCATGACAAAATAACTGGGCTGTTGATACCACTCAGTATATTCACCTAAGCCAAACATGGTATAGATTGACAAGAGCACGGTACCAAATGAAATGGTGGCATAGCGTTGCCCCAATGCCCCCATTAAGATAAAAACTGCGCTGGACAGAGATAAGTAAATTAAAAATAAAAGTTTATAGGGATGTAAAAAATCTAAAATACTACTGACAGTAAAAAACAGCACACAAACCAAGCCAAGATTTCTTAAACGAATACTCAGTCGGTCATCAAAATCTGTGAGTGCTGTTGCAATTGCACCAAGCGTAATTGGAACAATGAGCTGTTCATAACCTAGAAAATACAGTCCAAGCGTTGTTCCAGTTAAAACAATCAAAATCTGTAGGCAATAAATCAAAGTTGAATTTGATTTTATATTTTGAAAGATTTGCTGATAACTATTCACAGTGTCAATTCAGTGGCTTGGGCGTTTCAATATTTTACTCGTTTCTGAAAAGGCGACACGATTTATTGCATATAGAAATGTAAAAAATAAACGGTAATATTCAACATTTTGTATACAGTTTAATCCTTACTTAAATGCTTAAAAAAACTCAGAATAAGCGATCAAATACTTAAAAATAGTAAAAATGTCAAACCAGCAAAACACTGAAATAAAACAACCTCGTTATCGAAATGCTGAATTAACAGAACGTCGTAATTTAAAAATGGCGGGTTCGATCCATGCCTATGTACGTGGCAATACGGCCAAATATTATGATTGGTTGAAGCAAGCTGAAATAAGTTCGATCCCACAGGGGCCAGCGATTTGGATTTGTGGAGATTGTCATACTGGGAATTTGGGTCCTGTTGCCAATGCTGAGGGTAAAATTGATATTGAAATTCGCGACCTAGATCAAACTGTGATTGGTAATCCTGCCAATGATGTTATCCGTTTAGGGTTATCCTTAGCCACAGCTGTACGTAGTTCAGATTTGCCTGGTGTGGTCACCGCGCAGATGATTGAAGCGTTGTATGCTGGTTATGTGCATGCTTTAGCACACAATGGTCGAGGGATTGATAAATTACAGCGACCAGTACTTGTGCATAGTGCGATGCAAAAAGCACTGAAGCGAACCTGGAAAAATTTAGCAAGAGAGCGTTTAGAAGGTCTAACGCCAGAAATAACCTTGGGTAAGAAATTTTGGCCCTTATTGAAAAAAGAACATCTCGAAATTCATCGTGTTTTTAATCAGCCTGATATTCAAGACTTGGTCACAATGATTGGTCAGCGTGATCAATCCGCTCAATTGAAAGTCATCGATTCAGCATATTGGATTAAAGGGTGCAGTTCTTTAGGCTTATTGCGCTATATCGTACTGATGGATTCATCGAATCATATTGTTAGAGATGGAAAAGGCCTGTGTTTAATGGATCTGAAAGAAGCCACAACAGCACTTGCACCACGTTATTCAAATACACCAATGCCAAAAGACAATGCGGCAAGAATTGTTGAAGGCGCAAGACATTTATCGCCATTTTTAGGTGAGCGGATGCGAGCAAGTAAGTTTTTAGATACTTCGGTTTTTATTCGAGAGTTATTGCCACAAGATTTAAAACTCGAAATAGAAGGGGTCAATGAAGTTGAGGCCAAAGACTTAGCTTTCTATTTGGCTTTTGTGGTTGGTCGGGCACATGCTCGGCAAATGGATGATGCAGTACGCAATGCTTGGGTAAAAGAGCTAAAACGCAATCAATCTAAAACCATTGATGCGCCATTTTGGCTATGGCGTAGTATTGTTGAATTGATGAGTGTACATGAGGCTGGTTATTTGGAGCATTGCCGCCGTTATGCGCTTTCGCATCTAAAATAAACACGATGTGGATAAGCGCATACTTATCCACAATTTGGGTCTGTTGAAAATTCGTCTATGTCTACGGCAACAAACCATTTATGAAAGGCCTACAGCCCCTAATGATTTAAATTATTGAATCACACCACAGGCAATACGATCTCCACCGCCACCCAGTGGTTTTGGATGGTCTGAATAATTATCGCCACCGGCATGAATCATAATGGCTAAGCCTTGAATATCAGCCAGTTTTAGACGTGGTGCAATTAAGGTTGTTTTAGCATTTCCATTTGAATCTACATTAAGTACAGGTAAATCGCCCATATGTCCATCATTGGGGGTACCATGTCCAGTTTTCTGTGGATTGAAATGACCACCCGCAGCTAAAGCAGCGCCCATTTTACCGTCTTTTTCAGCAGGGGCACATGAGCCTTTTTCATGAATATGGAAACCATGATAACCAGAAGGTAATTGGCTAAGTTGGGTGTTGATGGTTAAACCATTTGGAGAATCTTGCAAGCTCACTGTACCAATTTTTGCACCAATGCCTTGTGCAGAGACCGCATGCATATCCACTGTTTGTAGTGGTGTTTTAAACTTAGGTTTGACCGTTGTTGTACTACATGCCGCTGTAAAAAGTGCGATACATGTACAAAGTATAGAAGTTTTAAAGAAAGTAGATGTCATCGAACGCATCCAAAGTATTTGATTATGATTAGTCACTATTCAAACAAAGCAAGGCCTGATAAACAATGTGAATTAAATGTCTGATTGTATGAATTTATTTAACAGTATATTTGATTGGCATTGATTATGCTGACTAAAAATAAATAAACAAAATAATCACGCAGAATATCTGTGATATATAGATCGCTATACAAGGTATATTCGCCAATTAAAGCTTATTGGCGAATATACGATTGACTCATATTGAAATTTTAATTGTCACTTGCCTGAATTGGGCTAAGGTTTTGTTGGTTGATCATCATCAATGTCATAGGCCATCGTGGCATCTGGCATTAGGATTTCTGGCTCAGTGGTTTCATGTAACCACTCACGCCAAATGGCCAAGAGAATTGCAAGAATGACAGGGCCAATAAACAGTCCAACCAGTCCAAAGCTCGCTAATCCACCAAGTACACCAAACATGATCAACAAGAACGGAATCTTGGTTGCACCTGAAATAACCAAAGGTCGAATCACATTATCAGCAGTACTGACAATACAAACACCCCAAGCCATTACACCGATTGCTTCCATGGTTTGACCTTGTGAAAACAGCCATAATGAAACTGCACCATAAGCAACTGGAGGGCCAAATGGAATCAGTGCCATCAAGAAAGTCACAATGGTGAGTACCATTGGATTTGGAACACCAGCAACAAAATAACTTACACCAGCAAGAAATGCTTGAGCAACCGCAGTTAAACCAACACCATAAACCACAGCACGAGTCGTTTCAGAAATGGTGTCAAGATAATGGTGAATACGTGGGCCAATTAACATTTGTAAGGCTTTACTGACTTGCTCCAAAATGGTTTGACCATCTCGATAGAAGAAGAATAAAGACATGATTGCAAAACCTAGCTTAACCAGATTTTTGGTAATTTCATTCAAGACGAATTTACCATAGTTCATATGGCCTTGAATCCATAGACCAATGGTTTGCGAAAGGCTGGTAGGATCAGCATTAATTTCACGTACAGTACGGCTGACTTCTTTGCCAATGATGGGGAGTTCACGGATAAAGTCTGGAACAGTCAAATGACCTGAAGATAATTGGCGTTGTAGGTCGAAATAAAGATTTCGTCCTTCATGTTGTAAAATAAAAATGGCAAAAGTCAGTGGAATTCCAACCACCAAAACCACCAGCGTAATCATGAGTGATGCACTGAGGGTTGGTCGATTCGAACCAAACATTCTTAATATGCGTTTGTACATTGGCCAAGTCATATAGGCAATAATACATGCCCATAACACAGGTACAATGAAGTATTTGAGAATATCGTAACCTAGAAAAATAAGGATAAACAATAATCCAAACAATAAGATACGTTGTAAGTTCGAAGTGAAATCTTGCACGAATTACTCTAAAAATTGTGAGTGATTGACTCAATATTAACTGAAAAATAAAGTGTGGCAAATTTTAACCCTACTTTATCTGATCTTTCTTGAATTGGTTTTAGAACCAATCGCTTGGATCGTCTATTAAAGCATCAAGTAAGGGTTGCCATTGTTCTTGAATGGTTAAAAAGTTCTTTTGGGTTTTATCAAAAACATTTAGACCTTGCATCGCCAATTGGCTATAGGCAGTACGTTCAGATATCCATGCAACAGGTTTTTGTTCGATTTTATCAAAGAATTGCTGAATATCTTTCGAGCTTGAGCTGTTGGCTTTCATTCGATTGGCAACCAGATATACAGAAACTTTACCTTTACGAATTTTTTTAATGTCTTGGATGTGTTTAAGGAAACGTCGGGTACTGTCGATATCAAAAAAAGAGGGTTGTAACGGAGTGACTACAGCATGGCACTCACTAATCAGTTGTTCAGCATGTTCACCAGTTAAAGCACCTGGTGCATCAATCACTAAATAATCTAAGTTTTTAGGTGCATCTCCAATTGATTTTTCATGACGCCAATCCAGACTTTGAATTGTTGCTGCAGTGTCAGGACGTTGCTTTAACCATTGCAGTGCAGATTTTTGTCCATCTGCATCAGCCAAGGCCACTTTATAGCCTTTTTGTGCAAGCGCCGTCGCTAATGTTATTGCCGTAATCGTTTTCCCACAACCGCCTTTCAAATTTGCAACAAGTATTGTTTTCATGATTGATCAATTAAGTCTGTAAGCTAACCTTCACCTTACTTTAGCATTAATTTTTAGCATATAGGTTATACATGACAAAACTTTAGTAGTTGTTTACATTGTGCAAGATATCGAGTTAAAGGAAAAAGCATGTCCATCTGGATGGCGATGTTAATTGGTGCATGTATTGGCATCGTTTTAACCACAATCGTGTTATCAAGTACGCGTAATGGCAAAATCAAAGCAGAGTATGAACAGTATATTGCTGAGTTGGAATTAGAGCATCAGCAGGCTTTAGCAAGCGCACAAAAGCGTAGTGTAAATACCAGTCGTGCTGTGCTGAAAGGCAAAATGGCGGAACAACTTGCACCAATCATGCCTGAGTTTCGTTATTTACCCAGTGATGCCAAGTTTTTAGGTGATCCTATTGATTATGTCGTGTTTGATGGCTATACCGATTTTCGAGATGGTGAAGGTTTGGCTGAAGATATTGAAGTGGTGTTGATTGATATTAAGAGTGGTGGGGCACGTTTGACCAAAGGGCAACAAGCGATTGCCCAAGCAATTCAAGACGGACGAGTCCGCTTTGAAACGATTCGGATTGATTTTGAAGATTAGAAGGTTGAAGTGTTGTTGCATCGGGTGTGTAGATTTTTAGCCTAAATCAAAAACCAAGGTCCTTTTCGACTTTGCTTTAGATCAAGTGAAAAGGACACTGTTTTTAAATTGTGGGTGAAAGTCGAAACGATCTTGTTTTAAACGGGGATTGAGTGAGGTTAAAATTTCTCTATCAAATTTTCTATTCTATTCAATGGCGCAAGCTTAAAGCTTGTGTGCTCTGGCCATAAACATACGTCGTCCAATTTTTGGCAGATCCTCAGCATCAAAATAATATTTTTCAGAAAACTTAAAATTGGCGTTTAAAAGTTCAAGTTCGATATTACGGTTTAAGTGACATCCATCAGCAATAACTTTTTGTATAGGCGTTAAAATATCTTGCAATTTTTTTAAGGTGTTATTGTCATGATATTGAACGTGTTCAATTAGATGCAGTGTCCCTTGAGGTTTTAAAACGCGATAAATTTCTTGAATGGCTTTGTCTAAATTGGCAATGCTACACATGGTCCATGTACTGACGATATTTTCGACTGAATGATCTGCAAAAGGCAGCTTTTCTGCGCTGGCTTGAATATGTTGTACATGAAAGGGCGCATCAAATACCCGTTTTTGAGCAAGTTGATAGACATCTCGGTTTGGCTCAAGCGCATACACTTGATCAACCTCTTGGTAAAATGGCAGGTTTAAACCCGTACCAAAACCGATTTCTAAGACTTCACCTCGAACTTTTCCAAGTAATTCTGCACGTCCATCCATCATGCTGGGTGTTTGCATCACTTGATTGAGCAAATGCGGGAAAATACGTTGTTGGTAAAATTTATAAATCATCATTGTATGCAATTATAGGAATATAAGCTAAATTCTAACCAAAGCCTGCTTTGAATATAAGACAAAAATAGGACGAAATCTCTGTATTTTGTTACCGAAACTCGATTTTTATTTTAAGTTTTTATATTAATACTAGGATTATAGATTTTGTACAATTTTTAAGTGTGGTTTGAGGAGCATGATATGAATAAAAAGTTAATCTGTGCAGCGTTGATGGCACTGAGTGCTTTTCAGGTCTATGCCTTTCAATCTACTGATTCTTCTAAAGTTTCAAAAGCCAACCCAGCATTTAATATTGCCAATGGTTTAGCACCAATCGACCAACATCAGAAAATTTCCGTTTTGGAACCTTTTCATGGTGAATTTCGGATCCTCGGTTCAAAAGAATATAAGGATGATGAGCAAGCAAAATTTTCTCCAATTGATTATGCGGTAACTCGCGGTTTATTTACTGAGCCTGAAATTGCCCGTCAGATTTCGATCAATCAATATGATCGTTTCTTAAATTGGAAAATGGCTCGACCACCAATTCCTGCTCAATTGGCAACTCAATTGGTCAGTAATATGCATATTATTCCCGCTAATCCTGAAATTGCTCAACAAATCAAACAGGTAAAGCGTGGTGATTTAGTTCGTTTAACTGGTGATTTGGTTCAAGTGAATGATAAAGATTTGGTGTGGAAATCAGCTTTGGATTGGAATGGTGTTGGTGATGGAGCGTGTAAACTGATTCGGGTGAATTCTATTCAGTGGTTGGAAAAGCAAAATATCTAAATTCAAATTGAGCCACATCAGAGAAGATGATAAGGTTTGCTATAATTTTAGCCAGTTTGAATCATAAAGAGTGTGATAAATGAAAGGTTTAGTGGGTTTTACTTTGTTGGTTTGCAGTTTGGGCTTAGTCGCTTGTCAAAGTTCAAGTCCTACAGTGGAAGGTAAAACACATGAGTATACATTGAAACAAAAGTGCCCAACTTTGATGGATATGAAAGTAGGTGAAGTGCTTGTATTCAATGCACCTGAAAACCCAAGCACAGGTTATCAATGGCAGTTATTACAACCACTTAAAATATTTAAAACTGAAGAAACCTATTTGCAAAATGATAATGAAGAGGGAGCAGTGGGTGTCGGTGGCACCAAGACTTTCCGTTTTAAAGCTGAAAAACCAGGACAAGATTATATTGAATTGGTGCATGTTCGTTCATGGGAATCTTCAAAACAACCTGATCAACAATGGCGTTGTCGTATTCGGGTTTCTTAGGATTTCACTTTAATTGTACTGGTTTAAACATGATTAGCGATTCTTCTCTTGTGCCATTTGATCTGGCACAAGAGAAGATTAAAGCATTAGTTTTTTATTTTTTATCGGTCAATTGTTTCCAGTGATCAAGTTGCTCATCAGCGCTTAACATTTCTCCCATACCTTTGACTGCATCACTTGGATTTTTCAGTTCACCATCTGCAGATTGTTTTTTCTCATCATAGACTTTGGCTTGATTTTCCCAATATTGATAGCGTAACCCTTGAATATAGCGTCCTTGTTCGGTTTTTAGATCCAGTTGTTTAAGCATATTCAGCGCAGATTCAATGCCATCACGTTTGAGCTGACGATCTATTTCTTCGGTAAGAGTGCCATCTGTTGCACGTTTTTTTAGGTCAGCTTCTAAAGCATTATTATTTTCGGTAAATTTCTGATCATATTCTTCAAGTAATGCGATATCGTGAGCATCATCGGGTGTACTTGGAAAGCTTTTAATCGGTTTGGTTTTCAATTGATCCATGATCTCTTGAGAGGCATCTTTAGGTTCAGATGAATTGTTTTGCTGTGGGCTATCTTTAGGAGAACATGCTGCCATGAAAACGACGGATGTAAGTAAACCTGAAAGGAGTAAAGGGCGAAGTATTAAATTCATGATAAACATTCCTCATTAAAGCGTTTCGATTAGCGCAGTTTCCTAAAGTTATAAACATAGGTGACATAAGGGAAGTCTATTTCATCTTGCGCATGTTTACCCGTATATTCCAAGACAATATGTTCGAATTTGTGTTTCAGCGTGAGTTGCTGTTGTTCTGGCATCGCTGCAATAAAACTGGTGGATAACAAGCGTTTGCTGACCACGTTTTCCACGGTTCCAGTTTGTACTTGTGAAAAAACTTTGGCTGTTTCAAGCTGGAATAAAAATTGATTTTCAAACGCCAATTTCCATTGCCCACTATGGTAACGTGGTGTGTCTCCTTCGATCGTCGCGAGCAGATCTGCCAATGCTTTAACCCAGTCTATCGTCTCATCGCGCTGGTTCCAGATCAAACCAAGATGGCCCTCAGGTTTTAAAATGTGGTGAATTTCATTCAAGGTTTCAATATTGGCAAACCAGTGAAATGACTGCGCGCACAAAACAGCATCAATACTTTCAGATTCTAACGGAATTTGATCACTCTTTGCTTGAAGCGTTTGTACATCAGGATGTACTATTTTCAATTGTTCCAACATTTCTGTGACGGGCTCGACAGCAATAATATTGGGCGTTGCTTGTTTGAGGTAAGGGAGAAATTTTCCAGTACCTGCACCTAAGTCAACAACGCTTGAATCTGGGCCTAGGGCTAAATCTTCTTTTAACCATTTGACCACGTCTTGTGGATAATTGGGTCTGACTTGTTGATAAAGTTCAGCAGCAGTACTGAAGCCTTTTTGAGCAGCAGGATGTAGGGAATGTGTCATATTTTGCGCTTTTTTATCTGACTAGACTCTATAAAATATGACACTTGAAGCAATCAATAGGCAAGTGCCTATTTATTTAATTTCAGCCAATGATAGAGCTAGTGCTCGGTGTGCGAATGGATAAGCAAATAATTTTTGAAGATGATCATATTAGAGCAATCTATTTACAAGGCGATTCTGACACTTTAGTCCTGTCATTTGGTGACTTGATTTCTAGAGCTAAAGGACTTTCCATCAATGCTGAAAAGTCTTTGATGAAATATAACTATGCCGTGGTCGGGATTATGCCAAAACAGAAGTCTTGGTTTCCTGCCTCAAGCATGGCTGCATTGTTAGAGCACTTAGATCCCATTTTAAAACAATTTAAAAATATCGTGGGTTATGGCGGTTCGATGGGTGGCTATGCGGCAATCAAATATGCCAAAGCTTTAAAAATGAATCGTGTTGTTGCCATGGTTCCGCAATATTCTATCGACCCTTTAGAGGTTGAGGACAAGCGTTATACAGATTTCTATGATGCTGAATTAAATGTGGATATGCGTATTCAGGCACAAGATATCGTTGCAGACTGTGAATACATCATTGTTTATGACCCTTATTTTGAAAATGATAAAGAACATTATTTAAAAATTAAGCCATTGATCCCTCAATTGCATACGTTACATTTACCGTATACTGGTCATGATGCGATTGCAGTTTTAGCCAACTCTGCGTTACTACATGATTTTATTGAACGTGAATACGATCAAACTTATTTTTATAAGCAGATTCGTGAAGTAAAGAAAAACAGCAAATTTTATTATCGAAGTGTGATTGCTCACTTATTGGGGACACATAACGAGGCTTTGGGTAAAATTCTAAAAGGTACAGATATCCAACTGGATAGTACTTTCTTTGATGCCAGTTTAAAGCAGACCATTACGCGTATTTTATTGACCAATAAACGAGTAGATGAGCAAGATTTGCAGAAACTGGGTATTCAAGTCAATTTTGCTTTTGAAGATAAAACGCAGCTACAAGACAGTTTTGGCAATATTTTAGTATTTAACGTGATCACGCAAAAGCTAGAAAGCTATGATCAACAAGTGATTGATGTGAATGGAAAATACATTATTCCATTGCATGTTGAAAACAATGGTTTGGCACAAGTCGAGATCAAAAAGCAGACCTATTTGATTTGTATGAATGATCGCCGTGTGACCAAATTATTTAAGCAAGATGAAGCTTTGTCTTTGGATATGAATCCAATTGTGATTAAAAAAACCACTGACTTTTATGTGTTGACCTATAAAAACTTTTATATGAGTTGCGATATTCAAGGTTTGGTGAGTTTTGATGATGAAAGCTTAAATGAGTTTTGCCACTTTAAGGTTGCTTAAAGTCAGCGGTTGAGCTGAAACACCATTTGGTGTCTAACGATTTCACATTTGAGCTATTTAAATAGACAGATATGGCTTTAGTTACATTGCTTTAAATAGGCGATTGGAAATAAAGCGGTATATTTTTTAAATTCATTTTGAACGTCTAAATCACTGACTTTATAGACTTCGCTGGAATGTTGATAAACATCAGTCACTGCTGCCAGAGAACCTTCTTCACCGTCTTTATAATGATAACGGAAGGTTTTTTGCGTGGCATGGAGCAGTTTTTGCTTCATGGGTGGTTGATGAAGGAAGGTATAATTAAACACACGATTTTCCATTTCCAAATAATATCGAGCTTGAATACGGCAACCCTGATTTAATTTAATCAGTTTAAATTCATTTCCCTCAGAACTTCTAAACTCAGCTTCGTCTAAGTTATTTATTGATTGTAAAACATATGCTTTTGCATAGACTGGCGAATATAAGCTAAAACCAAGCAGAGCGAGCATAAGTGACGAATAAGCTGTCCAATTCATTGTAAGGTCTTTTTGTTGATTGTTTAACTCACTATAAGGCGTAATCAGGTGTTTTAAAATATAAAAGATCTATGCTAGAGGTCTCTATCAACTCATAAGACGAAGATACCAGTTATCAAGTTTAGAACCTACGATTCGCTCGTTTAAACGTCCCAAAGTCATTAAAACGGACCCCATTTTCTTGCATCACTGGATAGCAGTCTTGAGCAATGGCTTGACGAATATAAAATGGATCACGTACAACAAAATGGTGAATGGCATGTGTGCCAGCAAAATTAAAACAAAAGGCCTGTAAAGGTTTCATCCGCCAATCTGTCCAAACCTGACATTGCTGAACGATATTGCCATCTTCAACATCGCCATAATAATGCATATTGGAACTGGTAAAATGTAGACTTAAGGTGCGTAAGAAGTTTGGTGCTGCAATGCTAACGGCATAAAACTTTGTAGTTTTGTCTGCAAGTCTCCATAAGCTATTTTTAGGTTGCGCTATGCCTGTGGCTTTCATTGCCAATTTGGCAACATTGATCAATAAGAAACCATGCCATAGGGCATAATGAATATGTCCAAAGGGTGCATAACTCGCAGAAAGCTTTGCTTTTAATTTGAGTTTATCGGCTTGGGATAAATGCTTCTGCGCATGAATATAACGTTTAGTGGTTTTCATCATGGTGATAGGGCGTAAATAGATTGCCAGCATATTGTCACCAGTCATCAGCAAGCGTTTTAAGCCCCATTGATCACCATTGTTAATCCCACGTTCTTCTAAATCTGTTTTGGTACCCGATGATTTGTGATGATGTAAATGTACCTCGCGACGTATCCATGGATTTACGGTACTTGGGCGAAATGCATAAACAGCTGCCAACATAGCATCATTGATTTTTTTGTTTTTACGGTAATACATTTGGTGAATAAGATCATGCTCTAGTTCGTGTAAGAGAGACATCCAAAATGCAGAAAGCGGAATTGCCACGTACCAAGGCATTTTCCCACGAGTGTATTGTGTTATATTGAAAATAATCCCTGTTACAGCTGTTACAAGGATGGCTAGGCCAATTTGGTCTTGGTGCTGAACCAGCCAAGGATGACGTTCACGTAATTGATTTCCAGCTTCCATAATTGCTTTACGAATTCGGTGGCTACGTTGTTCATCTTCTGGATCAGCAAAAAGTTTAGTTTTGCTTTGTATGGACATTTGTACATCGGAAAGGGGTAAATTCATTTTCGGTTTCCTCTATATTTTTGTAGTACGACAAGGAAGTTTTTTAAAACCAACATTTGTTGGTTTTTATGAGAGATTATCTGATGATTAAAATAACGTCAACGTCAGTTTTAAAAAAAATGACGAAAAAGGTGAGCCAACCAAAACAAGAACGTTCCCAAAAAAGAATGGATAAGATGCTGGCAACCACGCAAGAGTTACTGTTATCCATTGGAATTGAAAAGATTTCGATTCCTGAAATTGCCAATGCATCTGGCGTTCCGCGGACCAGTATTTATCAGTTCTTTCCGACGAAATACGATATTTTCCGTCATATTGCACTGACGCATTTAAATGATTTAGTCAAACAACTCGGACAGGCTGCTGTTCGAGTGTTGACGGAAAATCCAAATGCAGCCATAGAAGTATACGGACAGCTACTCTCTGAAAGTATGATTCGTACCACAGCCAAATATTTTAATGAATCTGAAACAGCAAGCTTGTTGATTTTAAGTGGACCTTTTACCCGGCAAGCTTATTTGGAATACCAAATAGAATTAAAAAAGGTCAGTCATGGTGTCCGAAAAGCACTGGAAATGATTAACGTCGATGAATATGTACCACAGGAGCCTGATACATTGACGATTTTAATGGAATTGGTTTTTACTTGTATGAAGCATGGCTATTACAACGAAAGCTATATTTCTGAAGCCATTATTCAAGAGGCCTACCGTATGACCAATGCATACTTATTGGCTTTAAAGAATAATTCTTTTGGTTTCCCAGAAGCATCTGCTTCATAAGTGTAAAACTGGCTCTTTATCATTAAGGAAAAGCAATGAAAGCTGTATTTTTAGATTATGAATCTTTAGATAAACAAGATTTGGATTTTAGTCAGTTAAGTGCAGCTTTTGATGACTTAATACTTTATCCATCGACCACAGCAGAACAAGTTCTAGCGCGGATTCAAGATGTAGACGTGGTGATCAGCAATAAAGTGATTGTGAATGCTGAGGCGATGGAACAATGTAAAAATTTAAAATTGATTTTGATTTCGGCCACGGGGACCAACAATATTGATTTAGATTTTGCGCTATCAAAAGGTATTGTGGTGTGTAATTGTCAGGGCTATGGCACATCTGCAGTTGCCCAACATACACTGACGTTAATGTTGGCATTAGCAACATCTTTACTTAAATATGAGTATGCAGTTAAACAAGGCGAATGGAACAAGTCGCCAATTTTTTGCTTACTGGATTTTCCAATAGTTGAATTATCTGGGAAAACCCTTGGCATCATTGGTTATGGGGAGCTTGGCCAAGCGGTTGCCAAGTTGGCAGAAGCTTTTGGAATGAAAATTTTGGTCGCATCATTACCTAATAGACCAACGCATAAGGATCGGACACCTTTTGTCGAGTTGCTTACTCAAGTCGATTTTCTTTCTCTGCATTGTCCTCTAACAGATGAAACACGTGATTTAATTGATAGCCAAGCATTTGATAAAATGAAAAAATCTGCATTTTTAATCAATTGTGCCCGCGGTGGTATCGTTAATGAACAGGCTTTGGCCGATGCATTAAGACAAGGCAAAATTGCAGGTGCGGCAACAGATGTGCTTTCTATTGAACCACCGACACAAGGTAATGTTTTACTTGCACAAGATATTCCAAACCTGATTATTACACCGCATAGCGCGTGGGGCAGTGTAGATGCACGTCAACGTATTGTGAATCAAATGCTTGAAAATGTTGAGGCATTTAAGCAGGGTAAAGCGATTCGTCAGGTGAATGGCTAAAGAGCTGAGTGAAAAAGCACAATGAAAAAAGCTGCAATTAAAAAGGCATATTTAAAAAAACACCGTTAAATAGCTATATTCGTTTTATTGCTATCACCTTGAGCATAGGTAGCGCAAGCTGTGGAGATCGACGGATTAAGTGTGTTTAGCTGCTTATCTTGGTACACCAACCTCATCATCTGTTGAGCTTTGCGTATTGGTTGAGTTGGTGTCTTTTGAGCCTGTGGTATTGGCGTTGACATCATGCTCTTGGTTCTCGATTGGTAATGACTGTTTTTTAATTTCAGGTTCTTCTTGCGCATTGTTGGGTAATTGATTTTGAACTGCGGGTTGAACAGGTTGTGTGGTGATCGGCGTATTTTGAACGTTTGCTGTAGTTGCAGCAGTTACAGCATTCGCCGTATTGGGTGTGGTCGAAGATTGGCTTAAGCTGCCTTGTTCAATCGGAACATTTAAATTGGTTTTACCCATCACTCGATCTTTGGTTTGCTCAACCTTTTTTACAGCAGTATCGATGCCTTGGCGAGTACTATCACGAGCCTCAGTGGCTTTTTCAGTAGTATATTTTTTTGTATTTTCAATGGTTTCATCCAAAGACGGTTTAATTTTTTGAATCCCTTTTTCGGTCGCATCACCTACTTTTTCAGCGGTATTCTGTACAGCTTCACCGGTCTTATGTGCCAATACTTTAAAAATATTTGGATTATCACCATATGGCTGGGTTTGATTTTGAGTATTGGTTTGCGCATAGAGTGATGGTGTTGCAAGTATTGCAGTGATCACACATAGACTTTTGATCATCTTCATGATGTTTTGATCCCTTTATGATGATTGTAACGATTCGCTCAGTGCTGAATGGGATTATCATACTGTTTTATTTAGATAAAAAGTAAAATGGAAAGAAAAATCCTACAGCAAGAAAACATATGTATACATTGCATATCAAATTACTGGCAGATGTATAAGAAAAGCTCACCTAAGTGAGCTTTTCTTGATTGGCGATAAATTTAAATTATTTTGTAGCAACTTTGGCATCTGTAGATACTGCTACTTTAGCGCTACCTACTGGTGTTTTCACATGGGTTTGTGAATTTACTTTTGCACCTGTATTTGCTGGTTTTGGTTTAACTAAATCTTTGGTTTTTTGCCAAGTTTTACTTGTTGCTGATTTAGTTTTGTCTTTCACTTTAACAGCAGCTTCTTTGGTGTTATGACCCGCCTCAGAACTTAGCTTCTTGGTATTTTCCCACGCACCTTTCGTTGCGACTTTACCTTTGTCTATGCCTGTTTCCACACCAGTCCCGACTTTATCAGCAGCATGTTTAGTGCCGTCCCATGCGTCTTTAGATACATCACGGGTTTTATCGACACCTTTTTCAACACCCGTACCGACTTTATCAGCAACATTTTTAGTGCCATCCCATGCATCTTTAGACACATCACGGGTTTTATCGACACCTTTTTCGAGACCTGTACCTACTTTAGCAGCAGTATTCTTAGTGCCATCCCAAGCGTCTTTAGACACCTCACGGGTTTTATCAACACCTTTTTCGAGACCATTACCTACTTTATCTGCTGTGTTATGGATACCTTGACCAATGTTGCTAAGAATACCTCCATTGGTTCCGACTTCAGCAGAAGCATTTGCACTTACATCTGTATTGGCAAAAAGAGGAGAGCTGGCAAGAAGTGCTGTGGCGATCACTGTTGTTTTAAGCATTTTCATAATTAGTTTTATCCTGTACCTGAATGAGTTCAAGTTTGAGTGTTGCCTATATTAATGTGAAATATGTATAAAAATAGCCTTTGAGATAAAACAGCAACAGCTTATCTACAGAGTTTTAACAATAGTGTAAGAATTGTGAATGAATGTTACGAATAGACGTGTTTGGAAGACTTGGGCATTTTTATTTTTTAAATTCTGATGCTTATAAGAATATCAGAATGATGATAAAAGCATTTTCTGTAAGAATCGCTAGCTTGTTATTAAAACAAAAACGACATAAGATTTGGGTTAAATTGTTGGTTTAATCATCATAATGAAAAATATAATAATCTTGATATTTCTCACTTTTATATTGAGTTTAAAACCCAGTTTTGCCTGTGGCTGTGGTGATGAACTGTCTTCCAGCCATCAAATAATAGGTTGGGGTGTGGTGGGCGTGGTATTTTTAATTTATTTGATTCCAAGCTTTTATTTTGCAAAATATTTTAAGAAATATCAGCTATCTATTGGACATCTGATTTTGCCTCATGTGCTGATGATTGCGATGCTCTACGCAATGATGAATTCTTTTAAATTGGGTTTAAATCCAATTTATTATTGGTTTGCTGATTACCTCTCAAATAGTTTCATATTTGCTGCGATTGGACTCATTGGTGCCCTTGTTTGGATTTATCCCATGATTTATGTGGCTAAAAGAGCGAAATAATTTTGCATTTAGCCCTTTTAGCTTCGACGACGTATCAAAGTGAAGTGCCGAGATTAATTACATTTTTCCAGATTTGATGTTTTAAAGTTGTTTTTAAGTGAGTTGAAGTTTTTAAGCTTTTCAGCATCTTTTGGGTCGAAAACAGTTTGTTTATTTTCGACTTCAGCATCTACATTTGAAAATGCAGAGATGAGCTGCTCACCTTTAAAAATCCAATGTTCTGTGGCTTTGCCCGTTTCAAAGTTGCCAGTAAATTCGATGACACAGTTGTCTGTTTGTTTGATGAGTTTGGCAAGGTTATGTTTTGTGCTTGGTTCAGCAGAGATATTTTTATGTTGTTCTAAAATAGTTGGAGTGTTTGGATTGGTGGGTGTGGTTGAGCAGGCGGTGAGGGCGATCGCGATTAAAGGTACAGATAATAATGTTTTAGAATTCATATGCTTTTGATCTTAAACTTAACTTGATCAATTGAGTCTATACAATGTATTGGGGATATTTGGTTTTAGATTGTTAATTTTTATTGTTATGTTTTCATTTATTTATACGTTTTGGAAAGCGGAGACAAAAAATAAACCCGCTCGAAAGCGGGTTATAATTTATGTTTTTATTTAGTGCTGTAACACCGAAATATCAGCAACACTTGTAAACAAGTCACGTAACTGTGCAAGTAAACGTAAACGGTTTGCTTTGAGTTCTGCATCATCTGCCATGACCATCACATTCTCAAAGAATGCATCAATCGGTGCACGAAGCGCAGCCAACTTAGAAAGCGCAGTGGTGTAGTCTTTCGCACCCAAAAGTGGTTGAACCGCAGGTTTGATATTTTGAATCTCGGTATAAAGCGCCTTTTCAGCATCTTCAACTAATTTAGCTTCAACAATCTCACCTGTAGGTGCAGCTTCTTTTGCCAAGATATTGGCAACACGCTTATTGGCAGCAGCCAAAGCAGCAGCTTCTGGCAAGTTACGGAAATGATTTACCGCTGTCACACGCTTATCAAAATCAAGAGGTGATTTTGGAGAAAGTGCTTGAACAGCCTGAATCACATCAACCGCAACGCCTTGGTCTTCGTACTTAGCACGGTAACGACCTTCAAGGAATGCGACAGCATCGGTTAAAGTCTTCGCATGATCTTTCAATACATCGCCATAAGCAGCCAAAGCAAGCTTGATCAGTTCTTCAATTGAAACATCAAGATTATTTTCAGTCACCAAACGCAAGATACCAATCGCAGAACGACGTAAAGCAAATGGATCTTTCGAACCTGTTGGTGCTTGACCAATCCCGAAAATACCTGTGAGGGTATCTAAACGATCAGCAAGGGCAATGGTTGTACCTGTTTTTGTTTTTGGTAGAACATCGCCAGCAAACTTAGGTAAATATTGCTCACCTAAAGCTTCTGCAACTTCATCATTTTCGCCTTCAATACGGGCGTAATAAGTTCCCGCGATTCCTTGAAGTTCAGGGAATTCACCGACTAACTCTGAAGTTAAGTCACATTTTGCAAGCAGTGCAGCTTTTTCAGCATCAGTAGGATTTGCACCCGTGATTGCAGATAACGCCACAGCCAATTTTGCAATACGTTCAGACTTGTTCCAAAGTGTACCCAATTGTGCTTGGAAGACCATATTGGCTAATTTTTCTTTACGAGAAGCAAGCGGTTGCTTTTGATCTTGTAAGAAGAAAAACTCTGCATCAGATAAACGAGGACGTACAACTTTTTCATTACCCTCAATGATTTGAATTGGATCTTTAGACTCAATATTGGAAACAGTAATGAAATAAGGCTGTAATTTATGTGCTGCATTGACCAAACAGAAATACTTCTGGTTGTCTTGCATCGTGGTAATCAAAGCTTCTTGAGGTACAGCAAGGAAACGTTCTTCAAAGCTTGCACGTAGCGCAACAGGCCATTCAACCAATGCAGTCACTTCATCACGTAGGTCGGCAGGAACGATGGCAATCGCATTGACTTCATCAGCCAAAGCTTTAACTTGTTGGTCAATGATTGCTTGACGCTCTTCAAAAGAAGCTACGACATGTGCTGCTTTTAATTTCGGCAAATAATCATCTGAGTTTGTTAATGAAATCGCTTCAGGGGCATGGAAACGATGACCATAGGTCAGATTACCCGCTTTATGATCCTGAATCGTTGCATCAATCACATCATTGTCTTTTAACAAGACGACCCATTTCACCGGACGAACAAATTCAGTACGGCTTGCAGCAGAACGCATACGTTTTGCGATGGGTAGATTATCCAGTGCTGTTTGTAAAATTTGTGGAAGTAAAGCGTCAAGACTTTGGCCTTTCACATCTTTTAAATAACAAACTTTTTCAACTTTACCTGCTTGGAAAGTTGATACTTGATCCGCAGTAATGCCTTGACCACGCATAAAGCCTTCCAAGGCTTTGGTTGGTTTGCCTTCTGCATCATAAGCAGCTTGTAGGGCAGGACCATCAAAACGCTTTTGAGTGTCTGCTTGTGCACCATCAACATTAACAATTTTTAATGCCAAACGACGTGGTGCTGCATAAGCTTCAATTGAATCAAATGCTAAACCTGCGTCTTTTAAACCTTTAACCGTTTCAGCTTGTAACGCATCACGTAAGGTCTTTAAGCTTTTAGGCGGTAATTCTTCACAGCCAAGTTCGAATAAAACTGTATGTTTAGACATTATTTATTCTCCTCAGCTTTTGCTTCTGCTTCAACTTGTGCCTTTAACTGTGCAAGCACTTCGTCACGTAAATGCGGTTCAGCCATTGGGAAACCGAGTTTGGCACGAGCGGCCACATAACTTTGTGCAATAGAGCGTGCCAAAGTACGCACACGTAAAATATAACGTTGACGCTCAGTGACAGAAATAGCACCACGTGCATCGAGTAAGTTAAAGCTGTGTGATGCTTTGATGACTTGCTCATATGCTGGAAGTGGAAGTTCCGCTTCCATTAAACGGGTTGCTTCAGCTTCATAAAAATCGAAGAGTTCAAACATTTTTTCAACGTTGGCATATTCAAAGTTATAAGTCGATTGCTCTACTTCATTTTGATGGAACACATCACCGTAGGTGACTGTACCAAATTGACCTTTGGTCCAAACCAAGTCATAAACTGAATCGACGCCTTGTAAGTACATTGCCAGACGTTCAAGACCGTAAGTGATTTCACCTGTGACTGGGTAGCATTCAACCCCACCAACTTGTTGGAAGTAAGTAAACTGAGTTACTTCCATACCGTTTAACCACACTTCCCAGCCTAAGCCCCAAGCACCTAATGTTGGCGATTCCCAGTTGTCTTCTACAAAACGAATGTCATGTGTAAGCGTGTCAATACCAATCGCTTCTAAAGAGTCTAGATACAGTTGTTGGATATTGTCAGGGTTCGGTTTAAGCACCACTTGGAATTGATAGTAGTGTTGTAAACGGTTTGGGTTTTCGCCGTAACGACCGTCTTTAGGACGACGTGAGGGTTGAACGTATGCTGCGTTCCATGTTTCTGGCCCAAGCGCACGTAAGAATGTTGCAGTGTGGAATGTCCCTGCGCCCATTTCCATATCGTAAGGCTGTAACACCACACAACCTTGTTCAGCCCAGTAGTTTTGTAAGGCAAGAATTAAGCCTTGGAATGTATCAATATGCGATATGGCGCGACTCATGCAGCATCCACTATAAGTATTAGAAAAAATTGGTTCTAAGTATAAGGATTTTGGGGAGGTGTGGCAAAGGTTAGTCTATAAATATTGATTCTTATCGCAGATCAACTTATGTACATTTTTTCAGATTTTCTTTTGAGATAAAACTTTTCATTTCTTTGGCCTCTTTTCTTATTTTCATTTCCTCAATGTGCTCTTCAATTTTTGCATCTGAAGCATCGCTATTGATTACGGGTTCCGAGCTTGAATTTTCAGATATTAAAATGAGATCGTCCCTAAAAAAAGCCCAATCTTTTTCTATTGTTGGTGTATTTTTAGAAGTGGTTTTTGCTTTTAAGATACAGATTTTATCTTTTTTAATTAGGGTAAGTTCAAGTGTGCTTGATGGTTCACCCGTCATTGCAATTTGCTTTGCTTCTAAAATTACAGGTTCATTTGATGTACTACATGCAGCAAGGAAAAAAGAAGAAGTTAAAATGATGAAATAGGTTATTTTATTCATTGGTAAAATTAAATAAGTTAAATTATATATTTGATATTAACATAAAAAATTTATATTCATGAACTTTATAAAGGTAAATGGCGCTACAAAAACTGAATGTCGGAAGTTCATCATGACGATGTCACAATGCTTTATTCAATGTTAAGTAAATGAATTATTTAGAAATCATAGGGGCGAATTTAGAGGATAATAAAATGCACAAAATCATTATTGGGCTGTAGCAAAATTAGAAAGGGCTAATTAAAACTTAATTTTCAAACTGCAGGGTTTTTCAATGTTAGCGGTTCTTGTCAAAATATTGAATAATTTGTTTTAAAATAAAATTAACTAATTGAATTATTTTATATATAATTTGAAAAATACTTTTTTAAAAATTTATAAATTTAATTTTTATATCAAAATGAGCAATCTTAATATGAAAAAATTCAATTATTTTATGTACATAGCGACTTTAGGTTTTATATCTGCAACATCAAGTTATGCAGTAAATATAGAAGAAGCCCCTTGTTTCGCCCCACAAACAGCGCCTATTTTTAAAGAGTTTTATCAAATAAATAAAGGATTTGATCAAAAAGTATTGTGGGAGTTGTATGTTCAATCACCCATAGAAGGTTATCCAAATGCAAAAATGATTAATCAAACTTTAGAGACTTTATTTGGTCAATTGGGGCTCTCAGAAGAACAGAAAAAGCAGATGAAACCGATCCAAAAAGATGTATCTGAAGTAGAGCCTGAAGAATTAGAAGCCTATAACTTAATGGTTAAAGCACAAAAATTATATTACGGCGATAAAGTTGCTATTGATCAACAACAGGCTTTTGAGTTGCTGCTTGATGCAGTTGGAAAGAGAAATTCAGAAGCCTATATTTTCTACCCTGTACTTAATCAGCATTGTGCTGATCCAGATAGAAAAGAAACAGCAGTTCGTATATTTCATACCATCGAAAAACACATGGGGGATAATGATGATTATCCAACTCCAATATGGGCATATTTAAGTTATGCCTATGCGTATGGTGTAGGCACAGAGGTGGATGAAGCAAAGGCTTTAAAATATTGGAAAAAAGCTTGGCGTATCTATTCGTTACAATTTGATGCAGGTGGTTTTGTCGGTTTTATGATGGGACAAATGGCAGAACAAAAGCCTTATTTAAAAGCACATTTGGGTGAAGCTATGAATTATTACAAAATTGCGACCCGAGCAGATGAAAATAACATTCCAGCACAACAGGCAATTGTAAGATTATTAAAAACGGATAAAAAGTTTGAAGATCTGACTTATGAAATAGAGTTATTTGAAGAAACTGAAAACGCAAAGCATGATCAAGACCCAAAATCTGCTTATTTTACTTTGTCAGAATTATATGCTCAGGAGCAGTGGAAAATTTACAATCCTCAACTTTCAATGGAGTGGTTGGCAAAAGCAGCTGAAGCAGGGCATGAACGCGCACAGTTGAACCTACCACTCTATTATGAGCAAGGGAATTTGATCAAGGCAGATCCAAAAAGAGCGATGGAGTTGTATCAAAAATATTATGAACAGGACAATATATTAGTGGGTATCTACTTTTTAGATCGTTTGGAAAATGGAACCAAAGGCATTGCTAAAAATCCTGAAAAAGCGAAGTTAGTTCGTGAAGATTTAACTAAAAAATATCATGCTTTAGGACAAACAGGTGAGATTCCAAAACCTAAAGAATTGCGATTAATGCAGCGAATGTATTAAAAACTTTCTTTAGCAAAGATTAGTCTTGAGTCATGGCTCACTAATCTGAGCTATATCTAAAACTTAATCTTCAATCCATAATCCTTTTTCAATGCCAATAAAGCCTCAGCATTGCCTTTGGCATCGTCAACAGGGTTATGGGTATGTGCTGTTTTACGTAAATGCTTAAAACTTTGAAAGCTATCTTTGACCAGTCCTTTATACAAACTGCCTAAATTTTGTGAACTAAATCCAAACGGATTACTGCCAGTAAAATGATGAAAATACCAACAGACAAACATCCAGTCAAAACCATTATTATCACTAATAAAGATAGGGCGATCTTTACTGACTTTACTCACCCACTTGGCAAAGTCTTTCATAACATGCTCAGGATTGTTAAAGCTTAGGGTTTCTTCACGACTAAAGCCTGAAACTGCGAGCGCTTGAGGAATATAATTTTCGGAAATTGGTTTAAGTAAACCGTAGAATTGTTGATGTAAGTGATCTTCGACCAACACTGCACCTAGCGAAATCATTGAGTAATCACCGGGAATTGGACCATCCGCTTCGATGTCCACCATAATATAAGCCATATATTTTCCTTATTTTAAGATATTGTTTTTATGCTGGAAGTCATTATAAATGATGATTTTAATCGCTGACAAACTTTATCGGTATTTTGCTTTTTTAATATTTATAGCTTATAAATTATTGAATAAATTTAAAACATTTTTAAATCATTCATTATGCAAAAAGTACAGAAAAACAAACTTTGGCTAAGCCTTTTCCTTATTCTATTGGCGGTTATTTCTATTCCTGCAATTCATCTTTTTAAAACAAAAATCAATGAGCAACAAGGAATTGAGCATATTCCTACAGGTTATCGGGATGATGCCAGCCATCTTAATTTGACAAAAGTGCATAAAATTGTCGATGTTGAAAGTACACCCGAAGCGATTCAACAACAGCTTAAAACTTTGCTTAAATATGCAGCTGAACATCATCTAAAAGTTTCGATTGCGGGGGCTAAACACAGTATGGGGGGACACACCATTTACCCTGATGGTATTGCATTGAATATGTTGCCCTATAACCATATGAGCTTTGATGAGAAGAGCAATATTCTCACGATTGGTTCGGGTGCAACATGGGAAGCGGCCCTTCGGTATTTAGACCACTATGGTAAATCAATTGCAGTGATGCAATCTTTTAGTAATTTCTCGATTGGCGGTTCGATCAGTGTCAATGGGCATGGTTGGCAAAAGAATTCACCTCCGATTTCATCCAGTGTTGAATCATTTACCTTGATGAATGCACAGGGAGAGATTGTAAAATGTAGTCGTACAGAACATCCTGAACTGTTTAAATTGGTGATTGGTGGCTATGGATTATTTGGCATTATTCTCGATGTAAAATTAAAAGTTGTAGATAATGTTGCTTTAACATTTCAATCAATTTCAGTTTTACCTGAAGACTATGTAAACGCGTACCAAAAGATTGTCAGCAATAATCCAAATGTACAATTTGCTTATGGTCGTTTACGTATTTCAGATAAACATTTTTTACAGCAGGCAACCTTAAACTATTTTGAAAAGATCGATAAAAAACCCTTAGCATTGTCACAACAGCAAAGTAAAAACGCTGAAACCAAGCGGATTGTGTTTCGTGGTTCTGTCGATAGTGAATACGGCAAACGACTCCGCTGGGATCTAGAAAGTAGCCTGAATTCAGTATCGCCTTATGCGACGTTTAGTCGCAACGAAATTCTCAGTGAGGATGCCGCCTTGATTGAAAATAAAGATAGCCATTCAACCGATCTATTGCATGAATATTTTATTCCAAAGCAGCACTTGGCTCAGTTCATTCAAGATCTCAAGCCTGTTTTAAAAACGAAAAAAGTGGATCTACTCAATATCACGATTCGTGAAGTTGAACATGATCATGATGCGTTTATGAATTATGCTCGAGAGGATGTTTTTGGCTTGGTGTTTCTGTTTAATCAAAAGAAGACCGAACAACAAGAGCAGGATATGCAACAACTGACTCAGCAATTGGTTGATATTACACTTAAAAACCAAGGCACATTTTATTTGCCTTATCGTTTACATGTGAGTCGCGACAAGATGCGTTTAGTCTATCCGCAAACGGATGCTTTTTTTAGTTTGAAGAAAAAATATGATCCAGAGGAGATTTTTAGTAATCAGTTTTATCTACATTATCATGAGTCGTGAATGATGGTCTGGAGAATACTTTTAACAAACCCCAATAACAGCACCCTGCAAATACAGAAATTGCATAAAAAAACCAATCGCTCAATAGTTTCCATAGCGGTGTAGGCAATGACCCAGTAAAAACCAGATAGCCAATGCTGCTGACAATTAGCCACATCAACAGTGAGCCGACGAAAATACTGAAAAAATTAAGCCAATATTGATGTGCAAGCCAAAGTGAAATGACATAAGCAATTGGAATGACAAGAATGCAATAAATCAGATAAACGATTAGGCTGATACCAAATATTGTGAGTAAAGACTGTATATCGTATTGATGATTCATAAAAAGAAAAAACGCGATCAACAGGATTAAGCTCAGACTGGGTGCTAAAAACAAAGCTTTTAAAATCGATTTATTGCTATATTGAGCCATGATCAAAACAACAAAGGAATAAATATGATAAGAGCATGCACAATCATGATGGTTTTATCTACAACTATTTGTTCAATATCGGCTTATGCAGAACAGAGTGCTGCTTCACCCGATGTATATAACCAATGTGTTGAACAAACCATCGAAAAACTGGCTTTAGGCAACATCAACAATGCTGTGGTTGAATCATGTAGTAACCAAAGCAGAGCATATTATGAAAAAGAAATTGTCAAAGTTCTCGATCAGATCAAAAAACAGAGTCAGATAGACCTTCGACAAGAACGTTATAATGACATCATGAAATCACAACGCTTATGGAAAGCTTATGTTGATCAGGAGTGCCAAAATGCTGGAAGTTATATTGGTTCACCCATGTATGCGTTTTGCCCAATGCAAGAATATGGGAAAAGACTTGATCAATTGACTGAATATGCTCAGTGAAAAATCAGTAGATGAGAAATATCGGCGAAAAATTTATCCATTTAAGATAGATAATAAATATATCTTATAACCACAACATCGTATAATTCACACTTTAAACCGTGTTAAAGCGCAGGACTGTCGTGTTTCATACGCAACTTGAATGGTTAAATACCTTAAAACCCAATTTTAAAGTTTTACCGCTAAAAGATCGTTTAGTCTGTGGTGTTGGTGCACTGCTCGGATTAGCAGTGTCATCATTGATCAGTTGGTATGTACTCGGTGGATTTAATGCGTGGTATATCGCACCGATGGGCGCGTCCTCGGTATTGCTTTTTGCTGTACCCGCAAGCCCTTTAGCACAACCTTGGAATATGGTGGTGGGGAATACCATCGCAGGTTTAGTAGGCGTGACTTGTGCCATCTTTATTTCCAATCCAACCGAGGCATTTAGTGTCGCTGTTGCCTTGTCGATATTCTTGATGATGAGTACAGATTCATTGCATCCGCCAAGTGGTGCGGTGGCGATTACTGCCGTATTGGGTGGCGCTTCTATTCACCAATTGGGTTATCAATTTATCTTTTACCCAGTATTACTTAATTCAGTCTTGCTGCTGGTGATTGCAATCATTTTTAATCGTATGTTGGGAAAGCAATATCCACAGGTTGCACAGCTCAATACACGTTCTAAAGATCCAACACCGACACAAAAAGTCACTATTCAACCGCAAGATATTCAAGATGTGTTAGAACAACAGACACAGCTTTTAGATATTAGTGAATATGATTTACAGAAAATCATTTTAGAAGCACAAGCAAAGGCCAACGCAAGAGCAGTACATCAATACCTTTGCCAAGATATTATGAGCAAAGATGTGCTGAGCTTGGATGAGCAAGATGATATTCACCAAGCTTTAGATAAGTTTAAACATGTGAATTTGATGAGTTTGCCTGTGCTCAATGCTGATCGGGAATTGGTTGGTACATTGGCATTGTATGAAATTGTAGAGTGGTTTAAACGCGCTGCTGATGCGCGTGCCCCTTGGGAACATTTGGTCAAACAAATTATGAATCGGCAAGTGGTGACTGTACAGCCGACACAACCGATCCAAGACTTAGTGCCTTATTTCGTTGAACGCTCTTTTAATTATATCCCTGTGGTTGATCATCAAAAAATGGTCGGGATTATTAGTCGTGCAGATATGATTGCAGCATTACAGCAACAACTCAATAATTCACAATGATACTGTTTAAAAATGATGCGGCATAAAAAAAGCTACAGCAGTTTGGGGGAACTGTTGTAGCTGAAAAGGGTCATATCTTTAAATCGAAGTCAATTAATGGATTTTCTCTTCATAAATAGTTCGTACAGGGCGTTCATAGCTTTGCGGTTCATTTAACTGCAAGTTTTGTTTTGGCATAATTAGCCAAAGCACCAAATACACCAGAATACCTGGAAAAGCTGCGCTCAAACATGAAACAATCACGAAAATAATTCGTAGTAATGTGACATTCCAACCAAAACGTTCAGCAATACCGCCCATTACACCGGCGATCATATTGTGTCGGCTTGAACGATATAAACCAGAATTGGCCATTTAAATCTCCTTAAAGTTATTCATCATCATTCATGATTAAAAAATTAAAAATGAATTCATATAAGTAAATAGTGGCGTTTCTATCTGATTCTTCAAGTGAATCACCAATTAAAATTGTTAAGACTGTGTAACAACGCCAGTTAAATCATTCAAAATAATGTAAAAAGTGTCCAATCCGATGTAGGTAGCGATGGTGATAAATATGTTTTTTATACTTTTGTAAAAAATACAGCGTTAAGATTTCGAGAAACGGCACAACGCAATAAGATATAGATATACACATTCATTTTTGATGTGTCTGGCACGGTGCAATTGGGTTATTTGGATTTATGTATTTAACTTTTCATAAAGTAATTTTTTTTAGAATTTTGGGCATCAGTATTTGTACAGTACTGAGTGCTTGCGATTCCTCAAAATCAAATGATAAACAACAAGGTGCATCTGACACACAAAATTCATCCAGCGAACTTGCTTTGCAACAAACGCCACCACGTGCCAATGCAAGTGAAGGGAAAAAACTGACCGATCTTGCGGGTCAAGCCACCTTGCCTGCAATGGTAGATATGAAAGGGCAAGGCCAGCAAAGTGACGTGGTTTCCACAAAAGCTGAGGCATTTGTAGGACGTTATCATGTACAAATGAGTTGTGAAGATCCGTTTGCCAAGTGCGAAAAAGGCAATGCGGAGTTTATTATTAACTTACTCCCAGACGGTACTGCACATCGTACCTTTGTATATATGGGGAAAATGACCTATGAAAATAGTGATATAAAACCGAACCGTGGTTATCAAAAAAATACTTGGGCCTATGATGAAGTAAATCATGAAATTGTGATTAATCGAATTGAAGGTATTCAGTTCTATTACAACGTAGATGAACAAAATGACTTAGTG
>NZ_JBWKXD010000014.1:0-85377 GCF_059422625.1 Acinetobacter sp. GW821-FHT01C12 | reverse complement strand
ACCCAGGTCTACGTTTTGCGATCCGTGAAGGTGGTCGTACAGTTGGTGCTGGTGTAGTTGCTAAAGTAACTGCATAACCGCTAATATGTTTGTTCTAACCGAGAGTTTAGGCTCTCGGTTTGTTTATAGGTCAGTAGTTCAATTGGTAGAGCGTCGGTCTCCAAAACCGAATGTTGGGGGTTCGAGTCCCTCCTGACCTGCCATTTTTTAAATAAAAAACTTGATGTCGGCTAAACTGGTCATATAATAAGTCGCGAAACCTACGACGAGTACAAAAATGTCGAATGATAAATCACGTGACGCAATGGGCGGCGCGGCAATTCCTCAAAGCAACAATTCTGCTGAAATGGTGAAGACAAGTTCTCCATTTGATTTTATTTTGTGGATCATAGCATTGGCTTTATTTGGCGGTGCGTTGATGACAAATCAATATCTTCCAGCATATTGGGCACCTGCAAATAGTGTCTGGGTGCGTATTGGGGTAATTTTAGCTTGTATCATCGTAGCTTTAGGTTTATTATACGCCACCCATCAAGGCAAAGGCTTTGTTCGTTTGCTTAAAGACTCTCGTATCGAATTGCGTCGAGTTACATGGCCTACGAAACATGAAACAGTAACCACTTCATGGCAAGTTCTCCTCGTTGTTGTAGTTGCCGCAATTATTTTGTGGTGTTTTGACTATATCATCGGTTGGTTTATGAAGTTTATTATCGGGTAAGAGAGCTATGAAACGTTGGTACATTATTCATGCCTATTCAGGTTATGAAAAACAAGTGATGCGTTCACTTAATGATCGAATCCAGCGTAGCGCTGTTGCTGATAGTTTTGGTGAAGTCCTTGTTCCTACCGAAGAAGTGGTAGAGATGAAGGATGGTAAGAAACGTAAATCAGAGCGTAAATTCTTTCCTGGCTATGTGTTAGTCGAAATGGAAATGAATGATGAAACTTGGCACATTGTTAAAGAATGTCCAAAAGTATTAGGTTTCATCGGTGGTACAGCTGAAAAGCCAGCACCAATTACGCAAAAAGAAGCTGATGCGATTCTTGCACGTGTACACAATAAAGGTGAAGCACCTCGTCCTAAGACGATGTTTGAGCCGGGTGAAGAATTACTTGTTACTGACGGTCCATTCACAGACTTTAAAGGTGTGGTGGAAGAAGTTCAGTACGAAAAATCACGTTTAACGTTGACGATTAATGTATTTAATCGACCAACTCAAGTTGAATTGGAATTTCGCCAAGTCGAAAAAACAATTTAATTTGCACTGTTTGAAAGCGCCCGATTTGTTATGGATCGGGCATTGTTGTTGTAACGGTATCGTTACTTGAAATGTTGGGGAGCTCTAAAAGGCGTTTGTACCCAGAGGTAATTTGAAATGGCTAAGAAGATTGACGGCTATATCAAGCTGCAAGTTCCAGCTGGTAAAGCGAATCCATCTCCACCGATTGGTCCTGCACTAGGTCAACGTGGTGTTAACATCATGGCATTCTGTAAAGAATTCAATGCTGCTACACAAAAAGTTGAACAAGGTCTTCCAATTCCTGTAGTGATCACTGTGTACAACGATAAGTCGTTCACATTCATCATGAAAACTCCACCTGCTGCGATTCTTCTTAAGAAAGCTGCTGGTATCCAAAAGGGTTCTGCTGTACCAAACAAAACTAAAGTTGGTAAGTTGACTCGCGCTCAGTTAGAAGAAATTGCGACTACTAAAGAACCAGATTTAACTGGTGCTGATTTAGACGCACGTGTACGTACCATTGCTGGTTCTGCGCGTTCTATGGGCTTGGAAGTGGAGCTATAAGACATGGCAAAGTTAACTAAACGTCAAAAAGCCATTGCTGCAGCTATTGAAGCAAACAAAGTTTACACTTTGGAAGAAGCAGTACAAGTTCTTAGCAGCCTACCTGCTGCAAAATTCAAAGAATCTTTGGATGTTGCGGTAAACCTAGGTGTTGATCCTCGTAAATCTGACCAAGTTGTTCGTGGCGCGACTACACTTCCTGCAGGTACTGGTAAAACTGTACGTGTTGCTGTGTTTGCTCAAGGCGCTGCTGCTGAAGCTGCTAAAGCTGAAGGCGCGGACATCGTTGGTTTTGATGATCTTGCTGAAAGCATTCAAGCGGGTAACTTAGACTTCGATGTTGTGATTGCTGCTCCAGATGCAATGCGTGTTGTTGGTAAGTTAGGTACGATCCTTGGTCCACGTGGCTTAATGCCAAACCCTAAAGTGGGTACTGTAACTCCTGACGTAGCAACTGCAGTTAAAAATGCAAAAGCTGGTCAAGCACGTTACCGTGTAGACAAAGCGGGTATCATCCACGCTGCGATCGGTCAAGTAGGTTTCACTGCTGAAGCTGTTCGTTCAAACGTTGAAGCGCTTATCGCTGACCTTAAGAAAGCAAAACCTGCGACTTCTAAAGGTATCTACATCCAAAAGATCACTTTGAGCTCAACTATGGGTCCTGGTCTTGTTGTTGATGTACAAAACGTTTCTAAATAATTATTTTTCAATAATTATATTGCGATAAAAGAATTTTAAAGTCCTGAGTAAAATTTGAAGTGTTACTTCAAATTTTACGCAAGAAAGAGTGATGACTTCTATTGAGGTTGAGCTTTTCTTCTTGTGGATTGATAAAGCATTGCTTTGTTGATCATCAGGCGGACTTTGAATTGATAGATGTAAATTTATCAGCGTCAAAGACCTCAGGCGAGGGGAGTCTTCGGATTCGCTTCTTAAAATACCAGTCTGAGTAGACGCGGTGGTGTGATTGATTCCTCCTCCGCGTGTAAGTCAAGAGATTGATTTACGAATTGGGAGTGCAGTCCGTGGATTGCATAAATCACCGTTAGGAGGTTTTACAATGGCTCTTCTTATCGAAGACAAAAAACAGATCGTTGCGGAAGTAAATGAAGTTGCTTCTACCGCGTTTGCTGCTGTTGTTGCTGACTACCAAGGTTTAACAGTTGAACAATTGACTACACTTCGTGTTGAAGCTCGTAAGTTAGGTGTTAAGACACGTATCGTGCGTAACACTTTGGCTAAACGTGCTTTCGAAGGTACTCAATTTGATATCTTAGACGAAAACCTTGTTGGTCCAACTATTCTAGCTTTTTCAACTTCTGAAGATGACATGGGCGCAGCTGCTCGCTTGTTTGAAGAATTTGCTAAAACTAACAAAGCATTTGAACTTAAAGCTGCTGCATTTGACGGCAAACTTTATCAAGGTGCTGACGTTAGCGTTATCGCGAATCTTCCGAACCAAGAAAAAGCACTTACTATGCTTGCCAATGTTCTTCAAGCTCCTATTTCGAAATTGGGTCGCCTTATTACAGCGCTCAAAGAGAAAAACGAGTCAGAAGCTGCATAAGCTTAATAAATTTCACACACCATTCAATATCCATTTGGAGTTATTCTCATGGCTTTAACTAACGAAGAAATCTTAAACGCAGTTGCTGAAAAAACTGTTCTTGAACTTGTTGAACTTATCTCTGCTTTCGAAGAGAAATTCAACGTATCAGCTGCTGCTGTAGCTGTAGCTGCAGGTCCTGCTGTTGCTGCTGCTGAAGAGCAATCAGAATTCAATGTTGAATTGACTTCTTTCGGTGCTAACAAAGTTGCTGTAATTAAAGCAGTACGTGAAGTTACTGGTCTTGGCTTGAAAGAAGCTAAAGACTTAGTAGAAGGCGCTCCTTCAAATCTTAAAGAAGGCGTTTCTAAAGAAGAAGCTGAAGAACTTAAGAAAAAACTTGAAGAAACTGGTGCTACAGTTACTGTTAAGTAATTTCGCTAGGGGTCGAATTTTAATTTGACCCCAAAAATTGGCTGATGGCTCTTGGGTCATCAGCCTTTTTGCGTTACAATAATCGGCTCGATTTTAGATTGATTGGTAGAAAAACCATCAATTTTAAAAATAAATAAACACAATCAAACGCTTAGCAATATTTTTCCATTTTAAAAATATTGCTAAGCGTTTTGTACCACTGAAATTTGCAGCATTTGTATAAAAGTGGTGGTCATATCGACCTGCGTAATTCCTTCTAAGTTCGTTCTGCAGGCGGACTTAGTTTACTTTCCGAGGACTCCAGATGGCATACTCATATACCGAAAAGAAACGGATCCGTAAGAATTTTGGTAAATTGCCCCAAGTCATGCATGCTCCGTACCTGCTCTCGATTCAAGTCGACTCGTACAGAACATTCTTGCAAGATGGCAAAACACCAAAAAATCGCGAAGATATCGGTCTCCAAGCTGCATTTCGTTCAGTTTTTCCTATTGAAAGTTATTCGGGCAATGCTGCTTTAGAATTCGTTGAGTATAGTCTTGGTAAACCAGAGTTTGATGTTCGCGAATGTATTCTTCGTGGCTCAACCTTTGCGGCACCAATGCGCGTTAAAATTCGTTTGATCATCAAAGATCGTGAAACGAAATCTATTAAAGACGTACGTGAACAAGAAGTGTACATGGGTGAAATGCCACTCATGACTGAGAATGGTACCTTTGTCATCAATGGTACTGAGCGTGTAATCGTATCTCAATTACACCGTTCACCAGGCGTATTCTTTGACCATGATAAAGGTAAAACGCATTCAAGCGGTAAAGTGCTTTATTCAGCACGTATTATTCCTTATCGTGGTTCATGGTTAGATTTTGAGTTTGATGCTAAAGATTTAGTCTTTGTACGTATTGACCGTCGTCGTAAATTACTTGCGACTGTTGTGTTACGTGCATTGAGCTATAGCAATGAACAAATTCTGAATATGTTCTACGAAAAAGTACCTGTATATCTTGATATGGGTAGCTATCAGATTGACCTTGTGCCTGAACGTCTTCGTGGTGAAATGGCTCAATTTGATATCGTGGACAATGATGGTAAAGCCATTGTTGAACAAGGTAAACGTATTAATGCTCGCCATGTACGTCAAATGGAAGCTGCTGGTTTAACTAAACTTCCAGTTCCAGATGAATATTTGTATGAGCGTATTACTGCTGAAGATATCGTACTTAAAGACGGTGAAGTAATTACTGCTAACACTGTATTAAGTCATGAGATTTTGGTCAGAATTGCTGAAGGTGGTATTAAACAATTTAATATCCTGTTCACCAATGACATCGATCGTGGTTCTTTTGTTGCTGACACCTTACGTGCAGATACAACATCTGGTCGTGAAGAAGCACTTGTAGAAATCTACAAAGTGATGCGTCCAGGTGAGCCACCAACGAAAGAAGCGGCTGAAAACTTATTCAATAACTTATTCTTCTCTACAGAGCGCTATGATTTATCGCCTGTGGGTCGTATGAAGTTTAACCGTCGTTTGGGTCGTCCTTACGAAGTGGGTACAGATCAGAAGTCTCGTGAAGTAGAAGGTATTCTTTCTAACGATGACATCATTGATGTACTGAAAACACTGGTAGAAATTCGTAACGGTAAAGGTGAAGTCGACGATATCGATCACTTGGGTAACCGTCGCGTACGTTCTGTTGGTGAAATGACAGAAAACCAATTCCGTGTTGGTTTAGTTCGTGTTGAACGTGCTGTTAAAGAGCGTTTAAACCAAGCTGAAACAGATAACTTGTCTCCACAAGATTTGATCAATGCGAAACCAGTTGCTGCTGCAATCAAAGAATTCTTTGGTTCAAGCCAATTGTCACAGTTTATGGATCAAAACAACCCATTGTCAGAAATTACACACAAACGTCGTGTATCTGCGCTTGGGCCTGGTGGTTTGACACGTGAACGTGCGGGCTTTGAAGTACGTGACGTACATCAAACTCACTATGGTCGTGTATGTCCAATTGAAACACCTGAAGGACCAAACATTGGTTTGATCAACTCGCTTTCTGTTTATGCAAAAGCGAACAACTTCGGTTTCTTGGAAACACCATACCGTCGCGTTGTTGATGGTCGTGTAACAGATGATGTTGAATATTTATCTGCAATTGAAGAAGTAGGTACTGTTATTGCACAGGCCGATTCTGCATTGGATAAAGATGGACATTTAACAGAAGACTTCGTTTCAGTACGTCACCAAGGTGACTTCGTTCGTATGCCACCTGAAAAAGTGACGCATATGGATGTATCTGCTCAACAGGTTGTATCTGTCGCTGCATCACTTATTCCATTCCTTGAACACGATGATGCCAACCGTGCATTGATGGGTTCAAACATGCAACGTCAGGCTGTTCCTACATTGCTTGCTGATAAACCACTTGTGGGTACCGGCATGGAAGCAAACGTAGCGCACGACTCTGGTGTATGTGTGATCGCGAAACGTGGCGGACGCATTGAGTTTGTAGATGCATCACGTGTGGTTATTCGTGTCAACGAAGATGAAATGATCGCGGGTGAAGCAGGTGTAGATATCTACAACTTGATCAAATACACGCGTTCAAACCAAAACACATGTATTAACCAAAAAGTGCTTGTGAGCATGGGCGATAAAGTCGGCCGTGGTGACGTTCTTGCTGATGGTCCATCAACTGATGGTGGTGAATTAGCATTGGGTCAGAACATGCGTGTCGCGTTCATGACTTGGAACGGTTATAACTACGAAGACTCGATTTTATTATCTGAACGTGTTCTTCAAGAAGATCGTTTAACGTCAATTCATATTCAAGAATTATCATGTGTTGCGCGTGATACGAAGTTAGGTGCGGAAGAAATCACTGCCGATATTCCTAACGTAGGTGAAGCAGCGTTATCTAAACTTGATGAATCAGGTATTGTTTATATCGGTGCTGAAGTTGCAGCGGGTGATATTCTTGTTGGTAAAGTGACACCTAAAGGTGAAACACAATTAACCCCTGAAGAAAAATTACTTCGTGCAATCTTTGGTGAGAAAGCGGCAGACGTTAAAGATTCATCTTTACGTGTTTCTTCAAGCGTTAAAGGTACAGTCATCGACGTTCAAGTGTTTACACGTGACGGTATCGAGAAAGATGAACGTGCTCAAGCGATTGAGAAAGCGCAACTTGATGCTTACCGTAAAGACTTGAAAGAAGAATTCAAAATCTTCGAAGAAGCTGCTCGTGAACGTATTATCCGTTTGTTAAAAGGCCAAGAGTCGAATGGCGGCGGTACGACCAAGCGCGGTGATAAGCTATCTGAAGATGTATTGTCTGGTTTAGAGCTTGTTGATCTTTTAGAAGTTCAACCAACAGATGAAGGTATCGCTGAACGCTTAACTCAAATTCAAGTGTTCTTGAAAGAGAAGAGCTACGAGATTGATGAGAAATTTGCTGAGAAAAAACGCAAACTTTCTACAGGTGATGAGCTTACAACAGGTGTATTGAAAGTTGTTAAAGTTTACTTAGCTGTAAAACGTCGTATTCAGCCTGGTGATAAAATGGCGGGTCGTCACGGTAACAAAGGTGTTGTATCAAACATCTTGCCTGTTGAAGACATGCCGCATGACATCCATGGTGTTCCAGTTGATGTCGTACTTAACCCATTGGGTGTACCATCACGTATGAACGTGGGTCAGATTCTTGAAACTCACTTAGGTATGGCTGCAAAAGGTCTTGGCGATAAGATCGACAAGATGATGAAAGAGCAACGTACCGTTCTTGAGCTTCGTGATTTCTTAGACAAGATTTATAACAAAGTTGGTGGCGAGCAAGAAGATCTTGATAGCTTAACTGATGAAGAAATCTTGGTGTTATCAGGTAACTTGCGTAAAGGTGTTCCTTTAGCTACGCCAGTATTTGATGGTGCAGAAGAAAGTCAGATCAAAGAGTTACTTGAGCTTGGTGGTATCTCACGTACAGGTCAAACAGTATTGTATGACGGACGTACAGGTGAGCGTTTTGACCGCCCAGTAACTGTTGGTTATATGTACATGCTCAAGTTGAACCATTTGGTTGATGACAAGATGCATGCACGTTCTACTGGTTCTTATTCACTTGTAACTCAACAACCGCTTGGTGGTAAAGCACAATTCGGTGGTCAGCGTTTCGGTGAGATGGAAGTCTGGGCACTAGAAGCTTATGGTGCTGCTTATACACTTCAAGAAATGCTTACTGTGAAGTCGGATGACGTTGAAGGTCGTACTCGCATCTATAAAAACATCGTAGATGGTAACCATTATATGGATCCGGGTATGCCTGAATCGTTTAACGTATTGACCAAAGAGATCCGTTCTTTAGGTATCAACATTGAACTGAAAAATGGTGACTAAACTTCACCATTGAATCTCCCTAAATCCCTCTTTATGAAAGAGGGACTTTCCCCCTTAGAAAAAGGGGGATCAAGGGGGATTAAAATTCAGTGAAAAAACAATATTTGTGACCCAGTCGTAGCCTGAAAAGCGCTTTGACACACGGAGAAAAAAATTGAAAGACTTGCTCGATATCATGCGCAAAAAGACGGATTCAGATGGTCACGCTCCAGTAGAGTTTGACCGTATCCGTATTGGTCTTGCGTCACCAGAAATGATTAAGTCATGGTCTCACGGTGAAGTTAAAAAGCCAGAAACCATTAACTATCGTACGTTTAAACCAGAACGTGATGGTTTATTCTGTGCCAAAATCTTTGGTCCAGTAAAAGATTACGAATGCTTGTGTGGTAAATACAAGCGTATGAAATATAAAGGCGTCATTTGTGAAAAATGTGGCGTTGAAGTAACAACTGCAAAAGTTCGTCGTGAGCGTATGGGTCACATCGAGCTTGCTTCTCCAGTTGCGCATATTTGGTTCTTGAAATCACTACCAAGCCGTATCGGTTTATTACTTGATATGACTTTACGTGATATCGAACGTGTATTGTACTTCGAATCTTATGTCGTTACTGATCCTGGCATGACGCCAATGGAAAAGTACCAACTTCTTAACGATGAAGAATACTTCACTGCGTTAGAAGAACATGGTGACGAATTCAGCGCAAAAATGGGTGCAGAAGCAGTTCAAGATTTGTTGAAAGACATCGATCTTGAAGCTGAAATTTCTCGTTTACGTGAAGAAATTCCGAACACAACTTCAGAAACGAAGCTTAAAAAAGCCTCTAAACGTTTGAAGTTGATGGAAGCGTTCAAAGAGTCAAACAACAAGCCAGAATGGATGGTGATGAATGTACTTCCAGTACTTCCACCTGATCTTCGCCCGTTGGTACCGCTTGAAGGTGGTCGTTTTGCGACTTCTGACTTGAACGATCTTTATCGTCGTGTGATCAACCGTAACAACCGTTTAAAACGTCTTCTTGACCTTGCTGCACCAGACATTATCGTACGTAACGAAAAACGTATGTTACAAGAGTCTGTAGATGCGTTATTGGACAATGGTCGTCGTGGTCGTGCAATTACCGGTTCGAACAAACGTCCGCTTAAATCTTTGGCAGATATGATCAAAGGTAAGCAAGGTCGTTTCCGTCAAAACTTACTTGGTAAGCGTGTTGACTACTCTGGTCGTTCGGTAATTACTGTAGGTCCAACTTTACGTTTGCACCAATGTGGTCTTCCGAAGAAAATGGCACTTGAATTATTCAAGCCGTTTATCTTTGCTAAGCTACAAGCTTCTGGCCAAGCAACAACCATTAAAGCTGCGAAGAAAATGGTTGAGCGTGAAACTCCTGAAGTTTGGGACGTTCTTGCATCTGTAATTCGTCAACATCCAGTGATGTTGAACCGTGCGCCAACACTTCACCGTTTAGGTCTTCAAGCATTTGAACCTATTCTAATTGAAGGTAAAGCGATCCGTTTACACCCACTCGTTTGTGCTGCGTTTAACGCCGACTTCGATGGTGACCAAATGGCGGTTCACGTTCCATTAACACTTGAAGCTCAATTAGAAGCTCGTGCGTTAATGATGTCGACCAACAACATCTTGTCACCTGCCAACGGTGAGCCGATCATCGTACCTTCTCAGGACGTTGTCTTGGGCTTGTATTACATCACACGTGATGCAATCAATGCCAAAGGTGAAGGCATGGTGTTTGCGGATACTCACGAAGTAAACCGTGCACTTGCAACAGGTCAAGTTGACTTACATGCGCGTGTAAAAGCACGTGTACACCAAACAGTGATTGATGAAAACGGTAACCGTGAGCATCAAACTATTGTTGTAGATACGACACCTGGTCGTTGCTTACTTTGGGAAGTTGTTCCTGAAGGTATGGATTTCCAACAAATCAACGTTGAGATGACTAAAAAGAACATCTCTAAGTTGATTAACTCTTGCTACCGTAAATTAGGTTTGAAAGATACTGTTATCTTTGCTGACCAATTGATGTACTTGGGCTTCCGCCAAGCAACACGTTCTGGTGTTTCTGTGGGTATGGAAGACATGTTGATTCCGCCACAAAAACAAGCAATTATCGAAAAAGCAGAAGTTGAAGTTCGTGAAATTGAACAACAATTCGAGCAAGGCTTCGTAACAGCGGGTGAGCGTTACAACAAAGTTGTCGATATTTGGGCGCGTACTAACGACCAAGTTGCCAAAGCGATGATGGACAACTTGTCATTCACGACTGTTAAAAACAAACAGGGTGAAGACGAGAAGCAAAAATCATTCAACAGTATCTACATGATGTCTGACTCTGGTGCCCGTGGTTCGGCAGCTCAGATTCGTCAGCTTGCAGGTATGCGTGGTTTGATGGCGAAACCAGATGGTTCGATCATTGAAACACCGATTAAAGCAAACTTCCGTGAAGGTTTGACAGTACTTCAGTACTTCATTTCAACACATGGTGCGCGTAAAGGTTTGGCCGATACAGCACTTAAAACAGCAAACTCTGGTTACTTGACACGTCGTCTAGTCGACGTTGCGCAAGACTTGGTTATTACTGAGCCAGATTGTGGTACGCTCGAAGGTCTTGTAATGACTCCGTTCATTCAAGGTGGCGATGTCATTGAGCCATTAAGTGTACGTGTATTAGGACGTGTAACTGCTGAAGACGTGAAAAAAGCGGGTTCAGATGAAGTTGTGCTTCCACGTAACACATTGATTGACGAGAAAATCGCGGCGTATCTTGAAGATGCGGGTGTCGATGAAGTTAAAGTACGTTCAGTTGTAAACTGTGCTTCGACTTTCGGTGTATGTGCTAAATGTTATGGTCGTGACTTGGCGCGTGGTCACTTGGTGAATCCAGGTGAATCTGTTGGTGTTATGGCTGCGCAATCAATTGGTGAACCTGGTACACAGTTAACCATGCGTACATTCCACGTAGGTGGTGCTGCAAGCCGAACGTCTGCTGCAAATAGCGTACAAGTACGTAACAAAGGTACAGTTCGTTTCCATAACGTTAAAACTGTTCAACATGCCAAAGGTCACTTGGTGTCTGTTTCACGTTCAGGTGAAATCGGTATCGCTGATGATTTAGGTCGCGAACGTGAGCGTTATAAACTTCCATACGGTGCGTCTATCTTGATTAAAGATGGTCAACCTGTAGAAGGCGGTGGTATTGTTGCAACTTGGGATCCGCATACACATCCATTGGTTACAGAAGTTGCTGGTAAAGCACGCTTCAGCCAAATTTCGGATGGCGTAACTGCAACATCGAAAACTGATGATGCAACAGGTATGACCACGGTTGAAATTTTACCTGTAACAGCACGTCCTGCTTCTGGTAAAGATTTGCGTCCTGCAATCGTGTTGGATACAACCGATGGCGGCGAACAGTTCTACTTCTTGCCACAAAACACGATCGTGACTGTTCGTGATGGCGAGACGATCGGTGTTGGTGACGTTATTGGTCGTGTACCACAAGAAACTTCACGTACTCGTGATATTACCGGTGGTCTACCGCGTGTAGCTGACTTGTTCGAAGCACGTAAGCCGAAAGAACATGCAATTCTTGCTGAAATCTCAGGTGTTGTAAGCTTTGGTAAAGAAACCAAAGGTAAGAACCGTTTAGTGATTACACCAGATGATGGCTCTGAAATTTATGAAGAGTTGATTCCAAAATGGCGTACCATTAACGTGTTTGAAGGTGAGCATGTGAACCGTGGTGAAACCATTTCTGATGGTCCACAAAACCCACATGACATCTTGCGTTTGAAAGGTGAAGTTGCATTAACCAACTACATCGTGAACGAAGTTCAAGACGTTTACCGCTTACAAGGTGTAAAAATCAACGATAAGCATATCGAAGTAATCGTTCGTCAAATGTTGCGTAAAGTTGACATTACCGACGGTGGCGATACAAGCTTTATCAAAGGCGAACAAGTGGATTACATCCGCGTTGTGGGTGAAAACCAAGCGGTATTGGCTCAGAACAAGTTCCCTGCGAAGTATGAACGTCAATTGATGGGTATTACCAAAGCATCGCTTTCTACTGACTCGTTCATCTCTGCTGCATCGTTCCAGGAAACAACCCGTGTGTTAACTGAAGCGGCTGTAACAGGTAAAGAAGATGATTTACGTGGTTTGAAAGAAAACGTTGTTGTAGGTCGTTTGATTCCAGCAGGTACTGGTCTTGCATACCACTTAGAACGTCGTCGTCAAGAAGCAGAAGCTGCAGAGCATGAGCTTGTAAATGACTTCTCTGAGGTTGATCAAGCATTCTCTCAAGCTTTAAACGAAGATTCTTTCTAAGTTAAACAGCTTTTGAAATGAAGAAGACGCCTTAGGGCGTCTTTTTTTATATACTGAGTAGATCTCAGTCACAAACATTAAAAATGGCAGTTAAAATTAGAAATATATGGATAGTTTTACTGGCAGTCATGTTCGTTCCTGTCTGCTTGTTGATGTTTTTACCAGCTCAGCCAGAAATGAATTGGCAGCACGATGTATTTCAATTCATCACAGAAAAATTAAAGATTCAAACGGGAAGGTTTGGTCCCTTGGCTTTTTATACCGTATCGGTGACTGCATATTTTTCGCTATTGAGCAGCATTTGGGCCGTTTTTTTATTTTGCATGATTTGGCAAGAAGGGCGTCAAACTATACCTCAAACAACGCTCCAGGCAGCGCAGTTTAAGTTGTGGGATGCGGTGCTTGTAGTTGTATGTATTCTTGGGTTTATCTGGTTTAGTTTTTCGATGATGCAATGGCATTTCGCGAAACAAGATATGACCATAGGTTTAGGTCGAAATGGCTATTTATTCCAATCCTTGTATCACTATCAACTTGGCGTTGTCTTTGCTGAACTCTTTTTTATGCTTTTCTTGGTATTCAGCCAGCTGGCAATCTTGATGCTTGTTTATGCAAGTTATCGTTTTCTCAAAGAGAAATTTAAATAAGAAAAATTAAGATTCAATATGAGTTATTTAATGATTACCCCGTTGTTTTTAAATATTTAACTAGGAAATGGTTGCTCAAAAATAGGCTTTTTTCATAACGCCTTTTTAAAACGATAAATCAACATGAAATTTCCCTCATCCTAGCCTTCTCCCAAAGCGAGAAGGGACTTCAATACCAATATAATTCACTCAACATGATCATCTTTTACTTTATGAAAGCGACCTAATAATTTCTTATTAACATGAATGTTATTTAAATTCGATTGTGCATCTTTGATAATCAAAGACTACAAATGGCAACATGAAAATTTAATTTAATCCATAAATTAGTGTTTTCATAAAATCAGTCGTAATCAATTGCATTTGTAAGTTCAGATAGAAAGGATGAATAACATGAAAAAAATAGTAATGACTATGATGTGTGTGAGTTTACCTATTGTGATGCTTACAGGTTGTGAAAACATGTCAGCAAACGATAAGCGTATTGCTTCAGCGGCCCTTGGTGGTGCTGTTGGTGGCGGTGTAGGTAATCATGCAGGTAATGGCGTTGGTGCTGCTGTTGGTGCAGGCGGTGGTGCTGCTGTAGGAAGCAAAGCCAACAATGGTTCAAATCGCAATGCAACCTATAGTGGTATCGGTGCGGGTATTGGCTCAGTCCTTGGTAAAGGTGTTCTTGGCGGTGATGCCGGTGCTGCAATTGGTGGCGCGATCGGTGGTGGTGCTGGTGCTGCTATTGAGCAAAATAAGTAAGCGTCTAAACCCAAGACTCAATAAAAATAAGCGCAACGTATTAGCATTGCTGATTACGTGATGCGCTTATTTTTTATCCCTATTCATATCTAAGCTTAAAAGATCTGACCACTTCAGTACTCTTGTTGCATCTATTGATATTTCGTTTTAGTAAGACTGATTTTAATCTTATTTAGCGTTTTAAGGGGTGTGGGTTTTTACGACGGATATATACGGTTTTTTGTACCTCAGCAATTCTTAAGCCAGAATCATCAAAAATATTCACGGTATAGTTACGATAGACTGGACTATAGTTTTCAGCTAAATCTTTGACATGTTCGATTTCAATCGCATCTAAACGAATATCTGCATAAACCGTACTACGTCCAGGGGAAAGGAAATTGATGCTTGCGGTTTTATCCCAAACCATATATTTCGGACCCAGATGATGCATTAAAAGAAGCATATAAAATGGATCAACCATTGAATACAAACTACCGCCAAAGTGCACACCAACAATATTTTGATTGCTGTGTGTCAGTGGCATTTTGACCCGAACATGATAGTTTTTTAGATCAATTTTTTCGATTTCAATCCCTGCACCTTTATATGGAGAAAAATGATTCAACATAAATTTGGAAACAAATGGGATTGTCTGTAGTTTTTTGATTAGCGCATTCATGGTCAATTCTAGTTATCGATTTTTAAACCATAATAAAGAACTGAATGGAATGTGGCATTGATCCAAATGCCCTCTACTACGAAATCACAGCCAATGGTAAAACAATAAAAGGTGACTCAATGCAAGTGCAAACTTATTGGATATCCACACAAGATAAGCAAAAACTTTATGCAAAAACATGGGGTAATGCTGAAAACCCTGCATTGGTTTTGGTCCATGGCTATCCTGATAATCAGGAAGTTTGGGAACCTATTATTGAACAATTGATCTCAAAATTTTACATCATTACTTATGATGTACGTGGGGCAGGGCAGTCTTCTGTACCGAAACGAATTCGTGATTATGCTTTAGCACGCTTATCTTTGGATTTAGAGTGCGTGGTAAATGAGCTACTGCCCAATCGTAATTTTCATCTTGCAGCGCATGATTGGGGCTCGATTCAGTCGTGGGAATCTGTGACTGAACCTAAATTTAAAAACCGTATTTTGTCTTATACCACCATGTCTGGACCTTGTTTAGATCATGCTGCTTTTTGGATGCGTGAACAGTTTTTACATGAAAAGCCTAAATTTTTTAAGCAGTTATTTAAATCTTGGTATATCGTCGCATTCCAGTTACCATTTCTTGCACCGACCGTTTGGCATTTCTTTAGCCCACAACGCTGGGGCGCAATTTTAACGCAACTTGAGAAAAAGAAAGGCTTACCGTTAAACCAAAATATTGCAAAAGATGGTGAACATGGTATCGGGCTATACCGTGCTAACTTTCTTCCACGTTTAACTCGACCACGTGAGCGTTATGCAGTATGTCCTGTACAGGCGGTTGTACTGTTAAGAGATAAATTTGTAAGCCCAGAATTGATTGATGAAGTGCCTAAATGGGCAACAGATTTTGAACGTGTAGAAGTTGATGCAAACCATTGGGCAGTACTTAGCCAACCACAAGAGATTGCACAATATATTCAAACATTTGCACTCAAAAATAGTGAGAGTTGATTCGCTTAAAGTGATGTGAGCTCTTATAAAAATAGGCTATGTTTTCACATGGCCTATTCATTTTATGACCAGTCCGACTAAATTACAGCTTCATTGTAGTGAATCTGATAAAATATCGGCTTTCAAATTTTCGTAAATTTCTCCATGAATGCTGTCGTTATTGCGATTGCCGTGATGTTTATCTTGTCACTGGCACGAGTTTCTGTTGTTTTAACATTGGTTATTTCAGCAATTATAGGTGGGTTGGTTGCAGGTTTAAGTCTGTCAGATACAGTTACAGCATTTAATGCGGGCTTAGGTGATGGTGCAGAAGTTGCCTTGGCATATGCGGTATTAGGCGCTTTCGCTTTGGCACTTTCAAAGTCAGGCTTGCCTGATTTATTGGCCTATAAACTGATAGGCTTACTCGGTATGGAAGCCACGCAGAAACAAGCAACCAAAGTAAAATTCTTATTATTGGGTATTTTACTGATTGCCGCGATTTGTTCACAAAACTTAATTCCTGTGCATATCGCGTTTATTCCTGTGCTTGTTCCACCGTTATTAAAAGTGATGAATCACTTGAAACTCGACCGTCGTGCCGCAGCATGTGTACTGACCTTAGGTTTAGTCGGCACATATATCTTCTTGCCTGTAGGCTTTGGTGCAATTTTTCTTGAACAAATTCTGATGGGGAATATCAACAAAATTGGCGCTGCTTATCATCTGCATGTTGAAAGAAGCATGATGCCTATGGGTATGGCTATTCCTGTATTGGGTATGGTGATTGGTACTTTATTTGCCGTTTTTGTCAGTTATCGTAAACCGCGTATTTATGTTGATCGTAATGTTGCACCAATTACCACGATTGATTTAGATAAACCACTTCGTGCGGTAAATGTTGAGGTATTAAAAGCTGATGGCATTGCTTTAGAGCAAGAAGCCAAGCAAGAAGCTCCTGTGATTGCCAAGAAAACTATTCTTATGGCATTGCTGGCAATCATTTTAACCCTGATCTCTCAATTGTATTCAGGCTCAATGATTCTTGGCGGATTGGTTGGATTCTCTGTTCTCTCTGCCGCAGGGATTTTTAAATGGCAAGAAGCGGATGATGTTTTTGTACAAGGGATGCGTATGATGGCATTGGTCGGTTTTATCATGATCTCTGCTGCGGGTTTTGCATCGGTGATGACCCATACTGGGGATATTAATCAGTTGGTCAACGGTGTTGTACATTTGATTGGTGACAATAAAGCGCTAGCTGCTTTCTTGATGTTATTTATTGGTTTATTTGTAACGATTGGAATTGGTTCATCATTTTCAAGTGTGCCTGTGCTTGCAGTCATTTATGTTCCTTTATGTGTACAATTCGGCTTCTCTCCACTTGCAACTGTTGCCTTAATTGGTACTGCGGCAGCACTAGGAGATGCGGGTTCACCAGCTTCAGATTCGACCTTGGGACCTACGGCTGGTTTGGGCGTAGATGGGCAACATGATCATATTTGGGATACGGTTGTTCCAACATTTATCCATTTTAATATTCCATTATTGGTGTTTGGTTGGATTGCTGCGATGGTTTTATAAGTCGGTACTGATCAGACATAAGGAGATTCATTAAATGATTGATGAATCTCCTTTTTTTATGGTTATTTGGTCTAAAATAACTTGTATTTGCAGGAAATTTACTATAAATATTGAAAAAATAAAATAATAGCTGTGATTTGATTTATTTAAAATAACTAACCAATAGATAATATTATCTTGATTAAAATACTTGGTTTTAATTAAATAATCTTGATTAATTAAGTTGGATTTAAAAACCAACTATATTGATATGATTAAAATAAATTTACTTATATAACAATTGTTTGAAAATATATAATAATTTTTGATTTAAATAAATGTTGCAATATTATTAATACCTATGTTTAATGTTTATTAATAACAACGCTGGGGTATTTATAATGTTAAAGCAAACTGCTCTTATTGCATTAATGGCAATTTCTTCTGCTTCATTTGCAGATTGGCAAGTCAAAGTTGGTGGTTCGGTGATTGCACCAACACAAGACACCAAAGTTGCTGGTGTTGGTACTGTGAAAGCAGACCATGAATATGCTTTTACGCCTTCTGTAGAATATATCTTTGGTGAAACACCTTTCTCTGCGGAAGTTTTATTGGCGACACCAATTAGCCACGATGTGAAATTAGATGGTGAAAAAGCAGTTAACCTTAAACACTTACCACCAACTGTAACGTTTAAATATAACTTTAAAAACTCTACACGTTTTACACCGTATATTGGTGTGGGTGGTACAGCATTCCTTGCATGGGATGAGGAATCATCTGGGGCATTGGCGGGCACTAAGGTTAAAGTTAAAGATGATTTTGGTTTTGCTGGCCAAATCGGTTTTAACTTCCAACCTGCTGATGCAAAAAACTGGGGTGTTTTCTTTGATGCCCGTTATGCGCAATTAAGTCCAGAAGTGACTGTTAAAGCGGGTAATACCACTGCTGCAAAATTTGATTTAGATATTGATCCAGTTATCTATACTTTGGGTTATAGCTATAGATTCTAAGTTCGCTTTAGAATCATAAAAAACTCGGTAAATTTACCGAGTTTTTTTATTTTTACAGAGCCTTATATATTGAAACAAGAAGCAATAGAAAATCGTTATTTTTAGCTATATAAGCGCTGATTAAATCCATTTAATCTATCAGAACATCAATAAGACTTTGACATGATATGAAAAATTTAATTTTTATAATATTTGTAGGGTTAAGTAGCAGCACTATAGCCAATGCTGCAAGTTTTAATTGTGAGCATGCTCAAACCAAAAGCGAACATGCCATTTGTGAGCATCGCAGTTTAAACGATGCAGATGTCAAAATGGCGACCACCTATACCATTATCCGTAAACTCGTTCCGATGGGAACACGGGGTGTGATACAGGATCAGCAAGTGAAATGGTTACAACTGCGCAATCAATGTCAGGACAATCTACGCTGTTTAACCGATGCGTATCAGATGCGTCAGCAAAAACTAGAGATTTATATGAATCGAGTTTATCAACAAGGCCCATTTTAAAAAAAATTAAATTTGCCTATTGAAATATGCTTAAACCACTCCATTTCTAATGCATTCAATAAAAAAGCGTTATGAATTTACGGAGTGATTTTATGAGTGAACAGAACGTACAACACAGTTCAAAAAAGCATAGCTTTCAAGCAGAAGTGGCTCAGCTTTTACATTTAGTGACGCATTCACTTTATTCTAACCCTGAAATTTTCCTACGCGAGCTGATTTCAAATGCTTCAGATGCATGTGATAAGTTACGTTTTGAAGGAATTAACCATCCTGAATATTATGAGAATGATCCAGACTTACATGTTCGTGTAAGCTTAGATAAAGATGCCAAAACAATCACCATCTCAGACAATGGTATTGGTTTAAGCCAACAAGAAGCAATTGATAACTTAGGGACGATTGCTAAATCGGGCACCAAAGACTTTATGTCAAAGTTATCTGGTGATCAAAAAGCAGATGCGCAATTGATTGGTCAGTTTGGTGTAGGTTTTTATTCTGGTTTTATCGTTGCTGATAAAATTACCGTTGAATCTCGTCGTGCAGGTTTAGATGCATCAGAAGGTGTACGTTGGATCAGTGGCGGTACGGGTGACTTTGAAGTTGAACAAATTGAGAAGGCTTCACGTGGAACGTCGATTATTTTGCATTTGCGTGATGATGCGTTGGATTATTTAGAATCTTATAAAGTTAAACAAATTATCAATAAATACTCTGACCATATCAGCTTACCTATCGAAATGCAGAAGGAAGTTTGGCAGGAAGAAGAAGCTGCTGAAGGTGAAGAGAAAAAACCAGGTCATTATGTTAAAACAGATGAATGGGAAGCGATTAACTCAGCAAGTGCTTTGTGGACACGTAGCAAAGGCGAAATTACTGAAGAGCAGTATGTAGAATTCTATAAGAATTTAACGCATGACTTTGATGCACCATTGGCTTGGGCACATAACCGAGTTGAAGGCAGTACTGAATATACCCAATTGCTTTATATTCCAAGTAAAGCACCAAGTAATATTTTCACACGTGAAGCTAAAGCAGGCATTAAACTTTATGTAAAACGTGTATTTATTATGGATGATGCAGACAATCTGATTCCAAATTATCTACGTTTTGTACAAGGTGTGGTGGATAGTGCTGATCTGCCGCTTAACGTAAGCCGTGAGATTTTACAAGAAAGCCGTGATGTGAAAACCATCCGTGAAGGAAATGCACGTCGTGTATTAACAACATTGGATGCTTTAGCAAAATCAGAAGATCAAGCTGACCAAGACAAATTTAAAACCTTCTATGCTGAATTTGGTTCAGTAATCAAGGAAGGTTTAGGTGAAGACTTTGGTAATCGTGAACGTATTCTAAAACTTTTACGCTTCTCTACTTCGAACAATGATGAAGTATCAACATCATTGGAAGCGTATAAAGCACGCATGAAAGAAGGGCAAAAAGCCATCTATTATGTGACCGCCGATAGCTTAGCGGCTGCGAAAAACTCACCACAACTCGAATTGTTCCGTAAAAAAGACATTGAAGTTTTGCTTATGGCAGACCGTGTTGATGAATGGGCGATGGAGTTTGTGCATGACTTTGATGGCACACCTATGCAAAATGTCGCAAAGGGTGCAGTTGATCTTGGTGATTTACAAGATGCGGAAGAGAAAAAAGCACTTGAAGCTGCCGCAGAACAGTTTAAACCTGTGGTTGAAAAACTCTCTGATTCATTAAAAGCCAAGACCAAAGAAGTGCGTGTGACAACGCGTTTGGTGGACTCACCAGCATGTCTAGTGACCAGTGATGGCGAGCTTTCGCCGCAATTGATTCGTATGTTAAAACAAGCGGGTCAGGCTGTACCTGAATCTAAACCAATTCTGGAAATTAACCCAGAACATCCTTTAGTGAAAAAATTGGAAGGTTCAGCCCAGTTTGATGATTTAGCCAATGTAATCTTTGATCAGGCCGTAATTGCTGAGGGTGGTTTACCTGATGATCCTGCGGAATATGTAAAACGTATTAACAATTTATTGCTTAAATAAGTCGTCATTTGTTTTAACAGAGCCTATCTTAAAAATAGGCTTTTTTATCAATAAGATTAAATGAATAAATTTAAAAAAATTCAATGTATAGGCTGTTCTATATTACTCAGTTTAGCTACAACAGTAGTGATGGCATATGAACTGCCACCTGTTGAAAAGCGCAATGCAAATACCACAGATCTTTCAGTACATAACGCCATGTTCTTACGACAAAACACACAGGCTGCTGTGATTGGTATATTGAAAAAAAATGGTCAGAAGTATGAACTTGCAGCTAGCGATGGGAAAGGGGGAATGGCGTTACCGATAGTAGTACATCCAAGTCTTAAAATAGACGATGCTTTAGTTGATAAAGAAGTTAGGGCGATTGGGCGAATGACTTACGAAACAATGTATATGCCAAATTCTAGCGACTTTGGTCCCGCTTATAGTTTTACTTTTGAATTGTTTTCAATTGCCTCATTGAATTAAAAGGATGTGGCAGGCGTTTTATCAACATCAGTGGATAAGTCGAAACTTATCCACAGTTCAGCTTAAAGATTCATCTGATGTTTAAAATAACGCTTCTAAACGGACCAAAGCACTTGGGAAATGGCTACGATCTTCACGACGATCATTAAAATAATTTAAATCGCCTTGTACGTAAAACCATTCACGCCAAACAGGTTGTCGCCAAGACACGAAAGGCCCCCAACTGTTGAGCTTAAGGTCATTATTATTATAATAACCACCAGTATAGATACCGTAGTTAAAGCGATTGTTTTTAAAGAACTGATGTTGACGATAAGTACGGTTATCCCAAGTTAAATCATCGTCTTGTTCATCTGCATACGTCACATAGAATTGGTTAGAAATAAAGGGCTGATTGGGGCGAGCATGGGTTAGCTCTAAGTTGGTTCTCAAGTAGTTTTCACTGTCGATGCCATAGCGATAAATTTGTTCCGCGTGAAAAGTAAAATCATTCCCCAGTTTCCAATCCTTTTGGGCCTTTAAACGTGCATAAATATCATCGCCTGAACGAATACCAAGGTCTGCATCTAAGTCAAAAGGTAAGCGTTTAGAAAGCTGTGACCAACGTAAAGCAATCGAGCTGTTATCATCACGGATTTGTTTACCATCCACGCGTTTATCTGGATCGCCATCAGCATGATTATTATTGATCGCAATATTATTGGAAATTTCATCATCTAATGAATCATCACCAAACACCACACTTAAACGGTTTTCAAGTGTGGGTAATTTTACTTTTCCTCGAATACGAGGATTGACATCATAACCATCATGTTTGTTCCATTGATTATCAACAATGATCCGCAACGTTGCTGATGCTGGATGTGCTGGATCAGTTTTTCCAAACCAGTTGTCCATTTTATTGGCTGTACGATCTGCCCAATTGCTAATCTTTTTCTGCTTTTTGTCGGCCCAAGTTTGATCTTCTGTTGCATCTGTTGGAGGAACAATAACCTGATTAGATTGTTCTGGGAAAATGGTCGGTGTTGAGTCAACAATTTTTGGTATATAGTTGAGCAAGCCCATCTCATTTTCTTTGGTGGTGGCTAAAGAAGGTTGCTGATCAACTTTCCCCGTTTTAGCATTCGCTTCAAGACTGCTATTTACTTCTGCAAATGCAGCGTTCCCAAAAAAACCGCCTAATATTAAGACATAAGGTAGTTTTGAGAAGATTGATATTTTATTCATATGCCCACTTCTTAAACTTTGAGTCATTCAGTTTTTAATTTTCAGTATAACTATGCCTTAAAAAAACACTGAATTTCAATGAAATCGCTATTTTAAGTACAAAAAACATAAATTTATTTAAAATGAAGCGTATTCTATTAGCGATATCGCGAATCAAAGCATGACTTAAGCTGTTTTTGAATAGATAAGTGCTTTTATTATACAAAGCCCAATTGTAGTAAAGCTTTTAAGCTAAAAATTCTTTGAAGACAAAATCTACACTTATCCAAGAATAGATCAGCAATTTTGAATAACTGCCATGCTGGTTTGAAAATCGAGAATGAAGAAAAATTATACGCTTTTGTGGATAACTTTAATTTTATCCTCAAGGCCGATTTTATTATGGAATAAACAAAAACACCTCCAAAAAAGGAGGTGTTGTGTCTTAAAAAATAAGAAAATTAAAAAAGAAACTACAGCGCATGAATTTCGTGGGAACGAAAAATATTTACAGATCTTAGTCTAAGAAAAAGGTGATGAATAGTTCCTTTTCTGCAACGCTGTATTGCAAAAATGGCACGTAAAATTTTAAAAAATGGCCCATTAAAAATAAGGCATAGAAATCATTCAATATATTTTTATGATCTATTTACGTTGGTTTTTTAGCCATTCTCTTAAATATTATGATAGTGATTGAACAATGAAGAAATTCCTTCAAGGAATTTCTTCATTGTCTGAGTTTATTTGTTGGGAACTTCACAAGACTCATCAGTACAAACAGGGCCATCCTGTTGTTCGATTTCAGCATCATTTGCAGTTTCAAGGGCTTTTTCTAATACTTGTACAAAGACTTCACGTGGTTGAGCACCCGCTAAAGCCACACGTTGATCAAAGACAAAGAATGGTACACCTGTTACTTTTAATTGTTCATGAGCAACTTGTTCATCGAATTTTACAAAGTCAGCATATTCTTCAGAGTCTAGAACATCATCAACTTCTATTGGATTTAAACCAATACGAGATGCAACATCTTCAATTGTTTCACGCTCACCAATTGGTAAACCTTGGGTCATATAGCTATAGAAAAAAGCTTCTTCTGCTTCTGAACCTAAACCCTTACTTTGTGCAAGGTGAATGATACGATGGGCATTAAAGGTATTTCCTGAATTGGCATTTTCCCAGTTAAATTGAATTCCTTCTTCTTTCGCCATTGCTGCAATATTACGTTGCATATCTTCAACTTCAGGGATGCTACGTCCATATTTTTGCGCAAGACGTTCAGAGTTTGATACTTCTTGACGCGTAGGTGCTTCAGGATCAAGTTCAAAACTGTGCCAATGGACTTCAAGCTCAATACCTGCTTGTTCAGCAGCAGCTTCTAAACGTTTTTTACCGATATAGCAAAAAGGACAAACCACATCTGACCAAATATCTACGCGCATGGGAAATCTCTAACAATCTAATTCTGGATTATGATGGGGTTTGTTTGCATAAATTTAAAGTGAAACTTTTAAGCGATGCCCATTTTAAGCTTATTCAGCAAAGGTTATTTATTGTTATTTTGCATAATTAATATACAAAAAAGAGTCGCTTAGGATATTCTAAGTAATCTATAAGGATGTTCGGAGCTTGGTATGCGTCGACTTTTGATTGTTTTCGGTATCATTTTTCTGGCTGTTATTGGATTTTTCTACTATGACCATACTTCAGTAAAGAATGAAGAAGCCAATCGCCAAGCATTTGATTTGGTGATGACTGAAAAAATGCGGCAACTTTCTGAACAAGCTCAAGACCGCTCTAAACCAGTAAATATTGATATTCATGATAATCGGCTCAAAGGTGATTACAAAACTTTGTCCGAATTTTTACTCAAATATTGGGCCAAGAATATTGATACACGAAACACTTATTTAAATCAGCTCGCAGCGGCCAAATGGGATCATTTTTTAGATGTAAATCGTTTGGATGCTGACCGTAAACAGAACTATGTCGAAACAACACAGATGTTGGTGACTGTACGACAAGCGATGCAGCAATATCAGCAAAAAAATAGACAAAATAAAATTGAGGCTTTAAACGAATTAAAAAAAATAGATTTGCGCAAGGACCTCAAAAAACCATTACAGGATAAGCTCGAACAGAATGCTGAACTTGACCCTGAAAATACCTTAATCTTAAATGAGCTACAAATTTTAGGTAAAGCTGAAACCATGTTTGATCTGTTAAAAAAATATGAGTGGCAGAAGCAAGGCAATCAAATTTTGTTTAAGGAAGATGCTCAAGTGAAACAGTTTAACCAGTTGTTTCAGGATGTACTGAAATTGAATAGCCAAATCAATCAGAAAAAAGAGCAAAATGCGGAAGTATTAGAAGAAGCCTTGTAAATTTTAGAAGTAAATGAATGAAAAATATAAAAGTATCGCTGTTTTTTGCAATATCTATACTGCTATTGCTGGGTGGAATTGGCTATGTCTACCAGACGCCAATTCTCGTTCAGCAGGATTGTAAAAGTGTTGCTTTATATCGTTATCATTTTGCTGTTTATCAAATTGACCGAGACTCCATTCTGGATGTCGATACTTATAAAAAGGTTTATGGATGGAAGCATTTTTTAGGCTTAGCCCCTATTTTATGTGCTGAACAAATTGAGTATGACCAATGTGTCGTGGAGGAAAAGCGAGCGGCTTTAAATGCTGAGCAAGAAAAACAGCAATGGAGCCTTGTGCGGGACAATTTATATATCAATCCTCAACGGGAATTGGCGTTAAAGTTTCCTTATGCAAATCGTTGTAGCATATTTCTATCTGAACATGTTTTGCCCAGCAAAAGCCTGTCGATTATGGGTGAGCGTTTTTATCGACATTTGGGTTTTGGTGGTGAAGATGGGCCTTCTTTGAATGACACTATAGATTTAGCGAGCTTTAAGCAGTTAAACCCTTCTAATTTGTATAAAGATAAACGGCATGTTTATCGTTACTTTAGCATGCTGGATGGGGGCAGTTTTTCTGTTTTAGAGGGTGCAGATGCTAGTAGTTTTGAACTGCTCGGAGATTGCTATGCAAAAGACAAACATCATATTTATGAAGAACGTTTTGGCAAACTTGAGGATGCAGATTATGCAAGTTTTAAAACCAAATCAGATGCGGGATGTGTTGCACAGGATAAAAATGGCTATTGGTTTTGGAATGATCGAAAAGCTTGGAAAGATATGAATAGTGAAGAAAAAGAGCGAGTCAAAGCGCTTCAATGAGGTTGATCTCGATTAGCGCTTGGTTTTTTCAACTTTTCCTTGCACTAAAAAAGATGTTAATAAGTTTTGAGATTTTTTGAGTTTGACTAATTTTTCTGAAATATGTTCTAACTCCATTTCTAATGTCTCTTTGGCAACTGGGCATAAGGTAAGTTTTTCCTCAGCCAAATCGAAACATGGCAATAATAATTTAATGTCTTTTAAATGCATGCCAGCATCATTGAGAACTTTAATTTTTTGAATATCCTCGATGTTTGCTTGATTATAATCTCGATAGTGATTCGCTGTTCGTCGCGGACGAATTAATCCTAGCTCTTCGTAATAACGGAGCATACGCGGGCTGACTTGAGTTATCTCAGCAACTTTAGCAAGATTCATAATAGACCTCTTATAAACTGAAATGGATCAGTTGGAAAAAATTTATCGGTGGCTCTATTCAAGCTGTTGAATGAGTAAAACCTATTTAATCTTTATTTTAGAATTTTAACAGTATTGACCGTTTATCTGAGCTTTAGTGAATCTCGCTATAATTTGTTATAGCCTATTTAATAGACAATATTAAATGTATTGAATCATTTTATTGAATGTATAGGATGATTTATTTTTTAGGTGAAATGTATGAACTTTATCAAAGTTTCGATACTTGCAACGGCTCTTTCTGTTTGGTTACCCACTGTACAGGCAGAAGAAGTTGCCTCATTGCCTACCATTAAAGTGATGGCGGATTCTGAACTGCGTCAAGAAGCTGTAGGTGTTGTTCCTTATCAAGAAGATAAGGATGTACGTAAAGCGTTACAGCATCAGATCATTAAAAAAGAGAATGAGATCCAAAATTATGTGATAGGCGATAATTTTGCTGTGCTTGATATGCAGCCCAAAGCCTCTGAACCGAATATAAATCAAATTTCTTCACCATTACTCAGAGAGTACGTTTTGGCTGTGGCTGCTGGTTTACAGTCCTCTGATCCTACATCAGGTTTGTTTACCATGATGGAACCACTTTCGATGGGGATGAATCGTGAGAAAGCCTTAGAGGCTGTGCGTAATGGAACGTTTAAACTGAATATTGATACAGATCGTTTGAATTTTCTGTTAGGTGACAAGTGGCAAAGTGCTCTGCCTAAGTGATTCGTTATTTAAAATTTTCATTATTTTATTAAGCCAATCTGTTGATTGGTTTTTTTGTATCTTGTGTTCTGTCCTAAAAGTTAAACTTAGTGAATGCAATGCAAATAATAGCGAGAACAATTCAACGACCACAGTTACAGCTTGGTTTCTAAATTGTCTGCAGCAGATCAAGTGAGTAAAAGTAAAATGATCTATAAAAATCTCAAAATGAATATAGTCTTTTAGGGAAAGTTGGATCACTTTTAATAAAAATCCCCGCATTAAGCGGGGATTTTATATCTTGGTATTTAATTAAGAATTAAACACGTTCGATAATTGTCGCGATACCTTGACCAAGACCAATACACATTGTTGCCAGACCGATTTGAGTATCTTGTTGTTCCATCACGTTCAACAATGTCGTGGTGATACGCGCGCCAGAACAACCCAATGGGTGACCCAATGCAATCGCACCGCCGTTTAAGTTGATCTTGTCTTGCTTGTCATAGATGTTCAAGCCTTTCATTACAGAAAGACCTTGAGCAGCAAATGCTTCGTTTAACTCGATGGTTTGGATGTCTTCCATCGTTAAGCCAGCACGTTTAAGCGCTTTCTGTGTTGCAGGAACAGGACCATAACCCATGATCGCAGCATCACAACCTGCAATCGCCATTGAGCGAATCACAGCACGTGGCTTAAGACCTAAAGCTTGAGCACGTTCAGCAGACATCAACAACATTGCTGATGCACCATCAGACAATGCAGAAGAAGTCGCAGCAGTTACAGTACCACCTTTAGGGTCAAATACAGGACGTAACGCTTTGAATGCTTCAAGGTTTGCATCTGGACGAATGACTTCGTCGATGTCGCAAAGGATTTTGAAGCCATTGGCATCATGACCTTCAACACCCACGATTTCGTTTTTGAAACGACCTTCCTGAGTTGCAGCCCAAGCGCGACGATGAGATTCAACACCAAACGCATCTTGTTCGTCACGACTAATGCCGTTCATACGACCTAACATTTCAGCAGTTAAGCCCATCATGTTAGATGCTTTCGCATAATGCTTAGATGCTTCTGGGTTAAGGTCGATGCCGTGCATCATACCAACGTGACCCATGTGCTCTACACCACCGATGATGAATACATCACCTTGGTTGGTTGCAATTTGCGCCGCAGCAGTATGGATTGACTGCATAGAAGAACCACAGAGGCGGTTTACAGTTTGACCACCAACAGTCTTCGGTAAGTCAGCCAATAACACGATGTTACGGCCAATGTTCATACCTTGTTCTAGGGTTTGGTTAACACAACCCCAGATCAAATCTTCAACTTCATTGACATCAAACTGGTTACGAGCAACTAAAGCACGAACCAATTCAGCAGATAAGCTGTCAGCACGTACATTGCGGAACATACCGTTTTTGGTTTTACCCATTGCAGAACGTACGCCATCAACGATGACAACGTCACGTGGATTTAAAGTAGCCATTCACGTTGCTCCTTAACCGTAGAATTTTTTGTTGTTTGCAGCCATGTCACGCAACATTTGTGGCGCTTCATAAGCCTTACCTAAGTGTGCATATTTGTCGCAAAGCGCAACATATTCAGCAACACCTGTTTGGTCGATGTAACGCGCTGGACCACCACGGAATGGAGGGAAACCTACACCCATGATCATTGCCATATCTGCTTCAGAAGCAGTAGAAACAATGTTGTCCTCTAAGCAACGAACAGTCTCGTTACAGAACGCGAGCATCATACGGTCAATAATTTCTTGAGCATCAAACTCGTGCTTTTCAGTTGTTGCCATCGTTGCAACAAGCTCATACGCAGTTGGATCAATAGATTTCGCTTTCTTACCTTTACGATCAAGCTCGTATTTGTAGAAACCGATGTCATTTTTTTGACCAAGGCGTTTGTTTTCGTACATGATTTCGATCGCGCCTTTATAGTCAGGCTTCATACGGTCTGGGAAACCTTCAGCCATAACTTCAGCACCATGCACACCAGTGTCGATACCCACAACGTCGATCAAATAAGCAGGTCCCATAGGCCAGCCGAATTTTTCCATGACTTTGTCAACTTGTTGGAAGTCTGCGCCATCTTTAAGTAGAAGGTCAAACGCACCAAAGTAAGGGAACAATACACGGTTTACAAGGAAGCCAGGGCAGTCATTTACAACGATTGGTGTTTTACCCATTTTCTGAGCAAGAACAACAGTTGTCGCAATTGCTTCTTCAGATGTTTTCTCACCACGGATCACTTCAACCAAAGGCATCATGTGAACTGGGTTAAAGAAGTGCATACCCACGAAGTTTTCAGGACGAGTCAATGCATTTGCAAGACGCGTGATTGAAATCGTAGAGGTATTTGAAGCAATGATCGTATTTTCACGAACTTTTGCTTCTGTATCACGTAACACAGCTTCCTTGATTTTAGGATTCTCTGTAACTGCTTCAATCACGATGTCAACTTCTTTAAACTCGTCATAGCTTAAAGTAGGACGGATACGTGCAAGTGTTTCACCCATTTTTGCAGGTGTCATCTTTTTACGTTCAACTTGTTTAGTCAACAAGCCATTCGCTTCAGACATACCCAAAGCAAGCTGTGGGTTACCGATGTCTTTCATGATGATTGGTGTGCCTTTGCTTGCCGCTTGGTAAGCAATACCGCCACCCATAATACCCGCACCTAAAACAGCCGCCTGGTTAACAGGGTGAGCACCTTTCTCATGTTTTTTAGATGCTTTTTTCACAACTTGGTCATTGATAAACAAACCGATCAATGCGCCTGCTTGTGGTGTAATCGCAGCTTTAGCAAATGCTTCAGCTTCAATTTTTAACGCTTCATCACGTTTTTGGCTTACACCAGCTTGAAGTGAATCAAGAAGAAGTTTTGGCGCAGGGTATTGAGCAGGATTTGCTTTCGCAAGGACTACACCTTTAGATGAGTTAAATGCCATCATTTGTTCAAGCATGTCTAATTTAACAGGCTCTAATTTTTCTTGACGTTTTGCTTTCCAATCTAAACGACCAGAGATTGCTTGTTTAACAAGATCAATCGCCGCTTCTTGGAGTTTGTCAGCCGCAACAACTGCATCTACAGCACCGTCTTTCAGCGCAGCATCTGGACGTTTGTTTGCTGAAGTCGCGATCCACTCAACCGCATTGTCAATACCAATCAAACGGCTTAGACGAACAGTACCACCGAAACCAGGAATGATACCCAGTTTAACTTCTGGTAAGCCCACTGTTGCAGCATTTGACATTACGCGGTAGTCACATACCAAACACATTTCAAAACCGCCGCCCAATGCAATACCATTGATCGCAGCAACTTTAGGAATCTCTAGATCTTCAAAAGCGTTAAAAATCTCGTGAACAGGCATTGCCCATTCTACAATTGCACTTTCACCTTGCTTAAAATTTTCACCAAACTCAGTGATGTCTGCACCAACGATAAATGTTGATTTACCAGAGGTAACGATGAGACCTTTCACTTCACTGTTATTTTTTACAGCTTCAATAGCAGCTTTAAAGTCTTCAATCGTTGCACGGTTGAATTTGTTAACCGACTCACCTTGTAAGTCAAAGCGGAATTCTGCAATTCCGTCCGAAAGCAATTGGACGGTAATGGCATTGCCAGCGTGGATCATGCCCTGATCTCCTTTTTTGGAGGACTTCTTAAGTTGATGTTTTGAAGTGTGTATGCAATTCCCGCACACATTTCGACTTCACTAATCTTACGATAACTATATCTAAAAATAACCTAACAAGTTGTATCAAGCCGTGACGCAAGGGTCATCAATTTTTTTTGAGTAGAAGATTAAATTAAGCTTTTAAATTTTAAGATTTTTATAGGTTTTTTGCATAAATATTTGAAATTTATTTATTTAATGTAAATTCCTTTGTGCATTTCTTTACAAAAATGAATAAGAATAGCCATCCATAGTGATTCATTTTTTTTGTCATTTAGGTCAATTGGTGTGAAATTTAATTATTTGTTTAGAAAATCTTTATAATCTATTGAATGTTTTGTATTATATATGTAATATTTGGTTGGTATTTAATCACAAAAAGGACCTGTTATGACTACACAAAACAAAAAACTCGCATTTACAGCTATTTTTTTATCACTCTCTTTGATTGGATGCGGAGGAGGTGGTGACTCTTCATCAGATAATTCCAATACTTCAACAACACAAGACAGTTTGGATAATGGAACACGCTATTACTTTGTTGACTATGAATTAGATGATGGCTCTGATAATTTGACTATGGAATATTTTGAAATATTCAATAAACAATTTAAGAATTCTGAAGCTAACAAGTTTCTAGGTGAATATATATTAACAGCCAACAAATTGTATACTCCGCGTGAAATTGCTGTGAATACAGTAGTATTGAATTCTATGACCTCATGGACCTCAACCTTAATTGGTAATGTTAAAACTGATCTTAAATTAGAAAAAGTTGATATTTCAGGAAAAAATATTTTTGATACGGTTTTACCAGGCTATCGTAGTTTAGGTTTCGATAGTGAAAATAGTTATTCTGAAGCACGAAAATTGTTGGCTTCGTACGGTAATGATCGTTTTCCACAGGGGAGTAACTGCTATCGTTTTACCTCTCGAAAGAACAACCAAGACTATTTTAGCTTTAAGACAGATAATGAATTTAATCAGACATTTGAAGATTTTAAAGAAACAAGTTCGGACTATGTTGATTTTTTAAATCAACAACTTAAACCATTGGGCGTAACCTATCGTTATTCAAGCGGCAGTTGGCAGAATATTCCGTGGACGACTGTTTATGAAACTGATACTGGTGCAGCTAATGATGATTATGTTGCAGTTAAATATCAGAATAAAACATATTTAGCTGATTACGATAGTGAAATTGAATGGACGAATGCCAAAGAAATAAGACAATGGGAGAAATTGCTCGGAATAGCCACAACAGATAAACAAACAAGAACAGCAAAGTTAAATATTGAACAACTCAAGAAAGGGTGTGCTGTATATAATTCGAAAGCTGCATCAACTTTGGCTTCTCTAAGACTGATTGATTGGAATAATTAAGAAAATAGCTGAGAAGTCTGTCAATAAAACTTTAACCAAATTTGTAGGCACTTCTACAAATTTGGTTTATTTATAATAATAATCAATAAAAACATATAATTAGGTCGTTGTGGCTTTTTGATTTATAGATTTGTTATAATTTGTAGAAACATTCTCCCTTTTTGAGATTTAAAACTCTATCAGCACATGTTGCTTGATTAACCTGATTAATGAAAAGAGTGCTGTATGATTAAATGGATCATATTGGCGATTTTTGTGATTTCTGCTTTGTATATCCAAAATCGCGGTAAAGTGCGACATTCGTTTTATCGTCAATTTTTTGACCATTCAACGATACTCGCACCAATTAACTTTCTCATGTATATGTTTTCAAACGTGCCGAATCAGCCGTATATCGACACACAACATTTTAAAGATTTAAAGGTGTTAGATGAAAACTGGGAAATGATTCGTGAAGAGGCACAAGCGTTATATGCCAAAGGTGGAATTAAGGCTTCAAGTACATATGATGACTTAGGCTTTAATTCATTTTTTAAAACAGGTTGGAAACGGTTTTACCTAAAATGGTATGACTCAGCACATCCTTCAGCAGCAGAACTTTGCCCAAAAACAACTGAATTGCTGAAAACTTTGCCAAGTATCAAGGCAGCAATGTTTACAGAGCTTGCACCTGATAGTCGATTAGTGCGCCATCGTGATCCTTATGCAGGTTCATTGCGTTATCACTTGGGGCTCATTACGCCAAATGATGATCGTTGCTTTATTGATGTAGATGGTCAACGTTATTCATGGCGAGATGGTGAAAGCGTGGTTTTTGATGAAACCTATATTCATTATGCTGAAAATACCACGGACCAAAATCGTATTATCTTCTTTGCTGATGTAGAACGCCCACTAAAAACAAGATTTATGCAGCGCTTTAATCACTGGTTCGGTAAAAAAGTGATGACTGCTGCCAGTTCTCCAAATGAAGTAGGGGATCAAACAGGCGGGTTAAACAAAGTTTTTGGTTATGTGTATCAAATCCGCATTAAAGCCAAAGCCTTGAAAAAAACCAATCGTCAGTTGTATTACTTTTTGAAGTGGTTCTTGATGTTAGGGATTTTCTTCCTGATTTTTATTCGACCATATATGTCACAGATTATCGCATTTTTCGAAAAGATGATTTGATTTAAAGCGCCCGTCAGGGCGTTTTTTTTAATAACAAATTTTGACTTGAGTTTAACGCTCGATTTTTTTAATTTACTTTCATAATTTATAAAAGCGCTGGAAAACACAAAATGTTTAAAAATTTAGCCTCAGAAATGATGGGTATGAGTGATATTGGGACAATTATTGAGCCGCATGATTTCAATAAAACAGATATTGATGATTATATTTTTCATGAAGATAACGAGAAAATTTTCTTTGTCATCAAAAGCAAAACAGATGAATATTGCTTTACCAATGTGGCTTTTATGCACCTAGACGGTAAAAGTGCGATCAGTAAAAAACGTATGCTGTATCGCTACTTATATAAGCACAACCCAATTAAAAATGTACTTTTAGAAACTGCTGGTACCGTGGATTTAGATGCTGAAATCAAGTTCCAGTTAGGCGAACAACACTTCTCTATCGATATTGATAAAAAGCAAATTGAGAAAATTCGCGATCTCTATAAAGCATTATTTACCATTGGTGAAACCTGCAAAGAGATCAATCGTAAACGTAATGTGCTATTACAAAGCACTGACAATGTGCAGAAAATGTTTAACTTACGAGAGCTTAGTGAACAGGCAATTTTAAATTTACCTGAAATCATCAATCAGACTGCGCAACAAGTTGAAGATTATGCCAACCAGCGCATTCGACAGATTGAGAATTATGATTTTTCTGAAATTTTTGATCGCTATTTAAAAAATTGATGCTTAGACATTTAGTCAAAAATTAAAACGCTCGAAAGAGCGTTTTTTATTATGTAAATTGATGATTTTATAGTCATATTTAACTCAAAATTCAGATAGAATAATATTTTGTATGGGAAAACTTTGAAGAGCGTGATGCAAAAATTTCATACTAAAATTGATTGGTGGATTTTAGGCTTTTTAATCGCAATGACAGGTCTACTGATTCAATTGCTTTATACCATGTATGCAAAAGGCACTATGGTTGAATATCCTGAGCATACAGCGGTGTATATTTTAACTATTGCTGTGATTTGGTGGCCAGTTTTCAATACACGCTATATCATTGAAAATGAAGCATTGATTATTCATAGTCTATTTTTAAAATGGCATATCCCATTGGCAAATATTCAAAACATCAGTAAAACCAATAATTCGATTTCATCACCTGCCTTATCTCTAGATCGTTTGAAAATCGAATATATGAAAGATGGAAAAATCAAACAGGTCTTGGTTTCTCCAAGAGATCAACAGGCCTTCCGTCAGGCAGTAGAAGTCGCTCGTACTCAGATTTAAATAAATAGAGAATAGCGATCGTTTGTGATAAATCTTTTAGAATCATCATAAGACGTGAATTATACGGGTATTGAAAGTGCCTTCTCGCTTTGGAAGAAGATTGAGATGAGAGGGCTTTTATGTTTTATGGTTTTAAAATATTTATAAAAGCAGCCTAAAGTATAAGGCTTAACGGAGACGAGAATCTCGTAAAATTTACTTTAATAATCAACTAAGTGAAAATAAAAAACAGTGAAAATTTAAGCGATTTACACTTGTGATTTCATGAAATATTGGTTAATAATGATTCAAAACAAATAGTATAGTGAATCTATATAATGAAAAAAACAATATTTTTTGTAATCAATGCTTTAATTTTAACAGCTTGTGGTGGTGGATCGGATGATTCATCTGTTTATCAACCACCCGCTAAAATATATGCTATAGATACTTTTAGTGGTGAATACGATCTTACATCATTATTAGTTTTCTCAGCAGTTTATACAAATTATAAAATATATAACTTTGATTCAAATAAGGATTTTTTTGTAAAATATAGTGATAGACCTGTTTTTAAAACAGAAGCATTACGAAATTTTGTTACACAAGAGAATATTTCTACAATTGTGCCTCCTCAAATGGAAAGCTATCAGTTTTTAATAGGGGAAAAAGTCAATTTTGATGAAGAAACTCTACGATATACGGCTAGTAATTATATTGCATTTAAACCGTTAGTCTTGTCTTGGAAATATAAGAAAATTGATGTTTCAGGTCAACTCATTGAAAGTGATAAAAATAATCCAATGCATATGATTAGAAAGAGCCCAAATGCTGAAGTGTTTGCAGCAATTCTGGGGGTAGGTTATGGTACATCTAATCTATTTCCTGAAGGATCAATCTGTTGGCAAAAGCAAACAGCCCAAAGTAGTCAAGAATATATTGAGTTTTACCCAGAAAAGATTATTCGCCATGTGAGAGAGGATTCTGAAATCCAAAGGTCTGGTCTGTGGAACAAAGTAAGTTGGGTCGAGTTTAAAATAGATATTAATGAGCCTGAAAGAGCAAATGTAAAACTCATTATTGACGATAAGATTTATTGGGGATTTTATCACCCGCTAAATGAAACATTTATAATTGAACCTAATCAATTGAGTTGTGATTATATGAACGAAACCGCTTTTAAAGCAGCGATGTTCAAACCTGATGTGCTATCAGAGTTAAGAAAGATAGAATTATGGGAGACTTGGGCTACGATATATTTAGACGACTAGTTTATAACTAAAATATTCTTATTGAAGCGTAATTTTATGAAAATGAGTGGCTCATAAAGGCAGTAGAAACTAATAATATTTAAAAATTGAATCACTCATAGACTTGAAAAATGGATGATCTAACTACATCATCCATTTATAGTCCAAAGTTAAAAGTCTACTGTGAACGAAAACGCACGTGAAAATATCGAAAAGATTCTAGCCAATATGACGACTTTACCTGGTGTGTATAAAATGCTGGGAAAAGAGGGTGAATTATTATATGTCGGAAAAGCCAAAAATCTAAAAAATCGCGTACTGAGTTATTTTGTCAAAACGATTGAACATCCGAAAACACAGGCTTTGGTTGCACGTATTTATAATATTGAAACTCTTGTCGTCCGTTCTGAAACAGAAGCTTTATTACTCGAACAGAATCTAATAAAACTGCATCGCCCACCGTATAACATTATGTTGCGCGATGATAAATCTTATGTCTATATTTTTGTCTCCGCAGATAAACCTTATCCACGTATTGCTTCAGGACGGGGCAAAGGCAAACATCAAGTGGGTAAGTTTTTTGGCCCCTATCCAAGTGCTTATAATGCAAGAGATACGCTTTTAGTTCTACAAAAATTATTTAATGTTCGTCAATGTGAAAATAGCTATTTTTCACAGCGTAAACGTCCTTGTCTGCAATATCAGATCAAGCGTTGTACTGCGCCTTGTGTGGGGCTGATTTCACCCGAAGCTTATAATGAAGACGTACAAAACTCAATTCGTTTTCTAAATGGTGATACCAAAGAACTGAATCAGGAATTGATTCAAAAAATGGAACAAGCGGCAGAAAATCTAGAATTTGAGAAAGCGGTATTTTACCGTGACCGCATGGCCTTACTGCGTGATGTCCAAGCACAGCAAGCTATTTATAAAGTCAAAGGTGAAGCTGATATTCTCGCCATTGCCTATCAAGCGGGTGTGACCTGTGTACAGATCATGCATGTGCGTAATGGGAAAATGCTGGGTGGGAAAAGTTATTTTCCAGATATGTTAGATGATGATTTGGGGCAAATGTTATCTGATTTTATCGCCAATTTTTATTTTCAGGTCGCAGATGAAGTTCCAGCCGAACTGATTGTCAATGTGAATGTGACAGACCGAAAAGAACTGGAAGAGGCTTTACATCAACAGTTTGAAAAGAAAATTCAGATTAAACACAATGTTCGTGAAACTCGTGCTGAATGGCTTGAGTTGGCTGAGATGAATGTTCAGCATGCGATCAAAGGAAAATTAGCCAATCATTTAGAATTAAATGAGCGTTTTCATCAACTGGAACAAGTCTGTGGACGACCTGTTGATCGTATAGAATGCTTTGATATCTCCCATACTATGGGCGAAGCGACCATTGCATCATGTGTGGTTTTTGATGCAGGTGGCGCACGTAAACGCGATTATCGCCAATTTGCGATTGAAGATATTACTGGCGGTGATGATTATGCCGCAATGCGCCAAGCCTTAACACGCCGTTATAAAAAAGCCATGTTACCCGATTTATTATTGATTGATGGGGGTAAAGGGCAACTTCATATGGCGATGGAAGTTATGCAAGAGCTTGGTTTAGATGCATTTATGGTGGGTGTTTCCAAAGGTGAAGGGCGTAAACCCGGTTTAGAAACACTGCATTTTACCGACGGCACGAAGATTCAGCTTCCTGAAGACCATAAGGCACTGCATTTGATTCAGCAAGTTCGTGATGAAGCACATCGTTTTGCAATCACCAAGCATCGCGCTAAGCGAGATAAACGTCGTGGAGGTTCGGTACTTGAGGCTATTCCAGGGTTGGGCCCAAAACGTCGGCGTGACTTACTGACTCATTTTGGTGGGATTCAAGGTGTACTTAAAGCCTCTGAACATGATTTAAAAAATGTTCCCGGCTTAGGCGATGTTATGGCACGAATGATTTATAAAGTGTTGCATGAATAACGCCGTTATTTTAGAAATAAAGCGGAATAGGATTAATTTAGTAGTTGCTTAATTTCTGGTTACGAAAAATTCTGCACCTGAATTAAGTATATTAATTAGCATATTTCTATCAAATTCTTTATTTGCTACTGCACTAACCATCCCAAGACTTAGTTGTAAATCGGGTTGTAATATTACAGCGTCACTTTTTTGTTTAGTCAGCTCAACATCCAATTTTTTTAAACCATTGAGAATATTGGCTAATTTTCTGCTTATAAACTGATGCTGCACTTTCGTTTGAGGAAGTGTAGCATTTTGCAGTGGAATATAAGTTTCCACATTTATTAGTATAATATTTTTTTCATGAATTATTTCATAACCATCCTTATTTTTAGGGCTGACTAATAAATCACTATAGATGTATATATTTTCACAATAATGTTCTAGCTTATCAGGATCTAAAATATATGTTTGGTTTTCAATTGAAATTTTCATGAATTCTATTTTGCTTTACTTGGTTAGTAAGCGACAGTGAAACGTTGACATGCAAATTTTTTCTGTTCCATTTCATCAATTAATGCAATTGCTAAATCTTCAGCAGAAATTGTGCCTGGCTGATTTTCATTCATTAATGGTGAATCAGTACCTAAACGATATGTTCCAGTCCGAACCCCAGGATTTGCTGGCGAAAATCCAATTGGAGGGCTGATCATTGTCCAATCCAATTGCGTTTCTTTTTTCAACTCGTCAAGTAGAATTCGGGGACCATTTGCTCCCTCGAAATATTCTTTTGGGAATTCTGGAGTGTCAATTATTTGTACACCTGGTGCAACATAAAGACTACCCGCACCTCCAACGATCAAAATGCGTTTAACTTTGGCTCTTTTTACTGCATTTAGAATGGAGCGTGAGCCTTTTAGATAATCCTCACAAATATTAGGATTAGCCCAACCTGGATTAAATGCACTCACAACTATATCCACATCTTCTAAAACAGATACTAATGAATCCTCATGCATTACATCTATTTGGATAATCTCTAAATTATCTCCTGCTTTTATCGAACTTGGGTCAAGAACAAGTGCTTTTACTTGATATTTACGATCAAGCAATTCGGTAAATAAAGCTGATCCTACATATCCAGTTGCACCAATTAGAGCTATTTTCATTTCAGATTACTCAATATTAAAATTACTTCTTAATTAAAATAGTATTTGAAACTCATAAGCGAAAATAGTAGTGTTTTTGATCTACCACCTTGAAGCTGTAGTTTAAAATGGATCATTACAAACGGATGGTTATTTTCACCAAAGTTGTTGAGCAAGGCTCAATGAGTGCAGCAGGGCGGCTATTGGATATGTCACCTTCAGCTATAAGTCAGCAAATTCGCTATTTAGAAAATCATAGTGGTATCACTTTATTACACCGCTCGACTCGAAAATTGACTCTAACGGGCGTTGGTAAACGCTATTATTACTATTGTCAGCAGTTATGTCAGGCTGCAGATAATGCTCAGGCAGTATTGGAATCTGAAATAGAGGAACCCTTTGGTGAGCTTCGTATAGCAGCTCCTGTTGGGTTGGCCACTTATTTGGTCAGCAGTTTGGGAGAATGGAGTCAAGAATTCCAACACTTAAGTATAAATCTACAGGTTCATGATGACCATATTGATTTAATTGAACAAAGAGTTGATTTAGCAATACGGATAGGGGAGATGCCAGATTCTTCTTATGTCGCACATAAAATTGGAACAATGCGAATGGGGTTGTATGTAACTCCGAGATGGATAGAAGAAAATGGTATGCCTAGTCACCCAACTGATTTAAAAAATTGTGAATGGTTACACGTGCAATTCAATAGTACAGGATTGAGACAATTACATTTCTTTAATGAATATGAGTATTTGAATTTTACAGTGGAAATGAAACCGAAGTTTGTAATTAATAATATTTTACTTCTTCGGAAAATGTGTGAACAGGGGTATGGAATTTGTACTCTAAGTGAGTTTGAAGTAGAGCAATCAGTCAAGGAGCAAAGGTTGATCCGTATATTACCACAGTGGCATTTAGGAGAAACCAATATTTGGGCAGTGACAACACATAGGAAAGCACAATCAGCGAAGGTAATTCAGGTAATTGAACATATAAAAAAACAATTGATATTGAAATAGTGCTGCTCTGAATCTTAATAAGATTGTTCACAACTTTATGAGCAAAGATAATGCTTGCATAGTTGATCAAGCAATTCGTAATAGTAAAAAGCACGTTTTAGTATTTCTGGTAATGCACGATCATGTCGCCCTATTTTGAATATAAAGTAGAGCATAAATAAACGGTTATTGTTGCCAAGAGATGCTGCTTTTGGAAATATTCAAGTGCTGTAGGATTGCCTTTTTCTGCAATTAGATAGTCTATCTAAAACCAAAAAAAGATTGATTGTATATATAATACAATGTGTTAAAACCTTATTCTTATTGTTGTAGACGTGCGTCAACTGGTTTGGAATCTGAATGATCGCTATTGATCCTAAATCGCATTTGCAAAAACAACCATTGACGCATGAGTCACTGATCATTTTCATCTCACGTTAAATATGAAACAGTACAACAAAGATTGGAAAATTGGACGGATCATGTCATTAGAATCGCTATTTCAGCAGATTGAACAAGAAGAGTGGATTGATATTCCTCAAGGGTGGTTGCAGGGGCGCACCATCTTTGGTGGTCTTGTTGCAGGTATGTTGGTTTATAAAGCAATTGCAACTATTCATGATCCAGTTAAAAAGTTGTTAAGTTGTAGTGTCACTTTTGTTGGGCCTGTTGAAGAAACGCCAGTGAAATTGACTGCTGAAATTCTGAGACAGGGTAAGTCAGTTACCACAATTGAAGTCAGACTGTGGCAAAATGAAGCTGTGCAGAGTATTTTAATTGCAAGTTTTGGTAGCCAACGCGATTCTAAAATTCAAGTGTCTTTAGAGCCTCAAGCCCCTGATTTTCCGCCACTTGACCAGATTAATATTGTCCCTAAATATTTACCTTTTCCTGAGTGTGTAAAAAATTTCCAACTGGCATGGACTGAAGGGAATTATCCAATGTCAGGCAGTAAGCAGCCTGACTTCTCAGGTTGGTGTCGTTTTGACCCTGAGATACATGCCAATCGAGCAATGAATGTCTCAGATATCATGACCTTAATGGACGTTTGGCCTCCGGGTGTATTGCCAATGTTTAAACTGCCTGCGCCTGCAAGTACACTGACTTGGCAAGTAACGTTTATCCATCCTTTACAAAATCAGTTGAATGATTGGTTTAAGTATAAAGTGATTACAGACTTTGCTGAGCATGGATATGCAACAGAACATGCCTATCTTTGGGATGAACAAAATCGACTCATTGCGATTGCAAGACAGACGGTTACGGTATTTACCTAGTCGACAGTTTCATGTGAATCGTTTAAAGTACTAACGAAATAGAGCTTTACTCTAAATTATTATTTACCTTCATTCGGGTAAGTAGGGGACTCACTGGCGGTGTCTATGACTACAGGTCGTATCCTGAATATTCCAAATATCTTGACGCTTGCTCGAATCGCGTTAATTCCTGTTTTTTTAATTATTGCCTATTGGCCACCTGCAATTGGAGTGGCTGGACATACTGGTGGTATGACGCGTCATATTATCTTGACTGCAATTTTTGTTGTTGCAGCAGTCACAGATTGGTTTGATGGTTATCTGGCACGAACATTAAATCAAACCTCAGCTTTTGGACGTTTTTTAGATCCAGTTGCAGATAAATTAATGGTGGCAGCAGCATTGATTGTTTTAGTGCAATGGCAACCATCAATCACTATGGCATTTGCCGCAATTGTGATTATTTCACGTGAAATTACTGTTTCAGCACTACGTGAATGGATGGCTGAATTAGGTGCACGTACCAATGTGGCAGTCTCTACGGTGGGTAAATATAAAACAGCCTTTCAGATGATTGCAATCACGGTGTTTTTACTGAATTGGCAGCCGCTTGAAATACTGGCTTATGCCTTGTTATATACCGCGGTCATCTTGACACTCTGGTCGATGTTTATTTATTTAAAAGCAGCATGGCCTTATTTAAAACAGCCTTAATCTGCGCAATTGAATGCAATATACAGATCAAAGCCTTTCTCTCGTGAAAGGCTTTTTTTGTGCTTGAAAGTCAGTACAATGTAAAGATTGATGAACACAGATACAAATCGTTAAACATCATCTTGAGCTATATTGAAAATCAATCAAATTACAAGAAACACTGTAACTGGAATATTGAGAAACACGCCATTGCAGGTAAAATTAAGGAATACACATGGCAGCATTGCTTTATTTATCGAATCAAAATTTGTATTTATTGGATGGGAATAAAAGTATTACGGTTCCTTGCCAAGCCATTGACTTATATAAAAAGAATTTAGTTGAGATTCAACAACGTAAAGATTGGAAAACCAAAGGTACGGGCGCACAGTTCATGGGAGCATTGTCACAAAATGATGAGGTGGATTTAAACCATATTTTTCCCACAGATGTTGCTCTCACTGCTGATCATAAAATGATTTATACCGCTTGTTTGCAAGAAGGCACTTCGATCAATATCAAATCATTGACAGATTTACAAGAAACCGAAGGCTTAGTATTACGAAAGAATGATTTTGTGGTGCAGGACATGGCTTATGATGAATCTAAAAAGCGTTTAGCACTCTCCGTTCACACACAGGGCTATGAACGACATATTTGTATTCTGCCTTTAGACGCCAATCGAACACAGTATTTGACCGAAGGGGATTGTCAGGATTCAAATCCATGTTTTGATCCGCGAGATACCATGCAGTTATATTATGACTCATGTGGTTTAGCTTATGGTGAACACCGTATTGCCTATAGTCCCAAAGAAATTTTTCATTTGGATATGGGAACAGGCGATTTGCAAACAATCGCTTCAAATCCAAAATATGATTTCTTTAAACCAAAAATGGATGGGCAGGGCAATTTGTACTTTATTAAACGCCCGTATTCCCGTGATGGCGCTCATCAATCCCCGTTAACAACGTTTAAAGATATTATTTTTGCGCCTTTTAAAATTATTCGTGCGATTGTGGGGTGGTTGGATTTCTTTACTCAACGCTATACGGGTGAATCGTTAAAAACAACGTCTGGAAATAATCCAGCCAAATCGCAACAAAAGTCAGAAGAAGAGTTATTTGTTGAAGGTAATTTGATTAAGGCTCAGCAAAATTTAGAACGTAATCAGAAGGCGGGCGAAAAATATCCAGGGATGATTCCAAATTCTTGGGAGTTGATCAAGATGACAGCTTCTGGTGAGATGATTGTATTAAAAAAAGGCGTGATGAGTTTTGCTTTAAAAGACAATTCTATTTTTTATTCCAATGGAAAATATTTGGTTGAAATTGATCAAAACAACAATGAGACCTTACGGGTTGAAGCCAAGCTAATTTCAAAAATTATCTGTTGAGGTCTTGTGTTTCCACACTACATTTAAAATAAACCAAAGCTTAAATAAGACTTTGGTTTATTTGCGAACTTGTTTTGAGAAGGAGACAAAGTATCAGGCTTAATTAGTTTTTGATAATCGTCAAAGAGGTATGTTCAAAGCGCGATTTTAATTTGTCTGTATATGTTAGAGAGAATGCCCCTTTTTCAGATTCCCGAGAAAGAAATACTGAAAGTGACTGAAAATCTACACGGCTAATCAGTAAATCTTGTATAGAAACAGTCCATTTTTCACCTGAATGTAGTCGCGCAATTTGGTTCGAAATGTGGTTAAGCAGATCCATTTTATTCATCCTGATGCAAGTGATTGGAAATTTTTATCTTGAAAATAAAAACTCACTGAGTTGATCACTTAAAATATTTTTAACCTGTACACATAAGCGTTAAAGCCATCCGAGATGACTATCATGTGACATTAATATTGCATTTTCGTGACAAGTAAACTTGGACATCTGATTAAAATAAATAAACTTTATTTTTTCTCTGCAGAAAAATTCGAATTTGCCAAAATATATTCAATCTCTTCTTTTGCAGCAGTTTGTAGTTTGCTACGTAAAGCATTTAGGCTCTGTTCGATGAGCGTTTCTGCTTCTAACTCAAGACGTAGACGAACACTTTCCAACTCTGAAGTCATTTGTGCATCTGTGATGCGGAATTGCCCATTGGCATAATCTATTGCTGGATAATCAGGATTTTTAGTGTATTTTTCACTATATTCTGAAATTTCAATATCAATTTGTTGACGTAAATCTTGTAAGGTCAATTGTTGATGTTCAAACTGCTGAATTTCATCTTGTTGCAGTGCTAAATTATAGGCGTGCTGTAATGCTCGTTTTTCCGCTAAAGATTTTTCAAGTGCCAATTGTCTACGGATACGTGCTTCTTCAATCAGTTGGGCTTTTAGCTCAGCATAAGCGTGTTCAACTTGGAGTTGCGCCACTTGCATTTGGCGTTGGTCGTTACTTAGCCAGTCCTGTACATTTGTTTTAGGGCTGAGAAGGTCACAGATGCGGTTGAGGTCATCTACAAAAGTTTGGCGTACGCCTTCAGGCGTCTCTAACCAGCGCTTTTTAAAATCTTGACCGACATTTAATGCCACCACGCATCTCCTTGATATAAAATGAGAATAAAGAATTAAAGTTTAAATGTTTGAGGCGAAACACCCATTCGTCGATAAGCTTTATATTTCTCTCGACCAATTTGTTTTGCTGATTCAGCATTTTCAATAATTTCTATAATGTGACTAAATTGTGTCACTTGTTCAAGTGCTTGATTGTTAAAATTAAACACAATCCAGTCTAAAGACTCAGGTAATCTTGAAGAAATACAGATCGGTGCATCAATTTGATCAATTCCATGCGCAATAAAACTGGTCGGATCAAAACTCCATAAACGTTCATCCAGTTGTTGCTGCATTTCTATATCAGGGCAATGCAACCAAACTTTGGCTGCATTTCGTAAAATTTTACGACATAAACGACAGGCACTTTCGACCTGCCGTTCAGGGCTTTTTTCAAACAAATAAAAGCTAATTTTAGCCATTCTTTTGTACACGGTTGGCAATTAACTGCATCAACAATGGTACTGGGCGGCCTGTTGCACCTTTATTTGCACCAGAATTCCACGCTGTACCTGCAATGTCTAAGTGTGCCCAACGATAGTCACGGGTAAAGCGTTGTAAGAAACAGGCTGCTGTAACTGCACCAGCTTTTGGCCCGCCAATATTGGCAATATCTGCAAATGGCGAATCAAGTTGTTCTTGATAATCGTCATATACGGGCATACGCCATACACGGTCAAATGCAGTGTGTCCTGCTGCTGTAATTTCTTCTGCAAGTTCATCATCTGGTGTAAATAAACCTGAAACCACTGAACCTAAAGCCACCACACAAGCACCAGTCAGTGTTGCAATATCAATCACTACTGCAGGATTAAAGCGCTTAATATAGGTTAAGGTATCACAAAGGACTAAACGACCTTCGGCATCGGTATTCAGGATTTCAACCGTTTGACCACTCATGGTGGTTACAATATCACCAGGGCGAGTTGCATGGCCAGAAGGCATGTTTTCAGCAGCGGCAATTGCACCGACTACATGAATCGGGAGTTTTGCTTCACAAAGTGCACGAATCGTACCCAGCACAGATGCTGAACCACACATATCAAATTTCATTTCATCCATGCCTAAGCCTGGTTTTAATGAAATACCACCTGTATCAAAAGTCACACCTTTACCGACAAGCACGATCGGTGCTTGATCAGGATTGGCTTTATACTCAAGGGTAATCACTCGTCCCGGACGGTCAGAACCTTTACTTACTGCAAGGAAAGCATGCATACCTAGATCAGCAAGTTGTTGTTCTTCAAGTACCGTTACTTGTAAAAGCTCAGGGAATTCAGCTGCTAAAGCACGTGCTTGTTCTGCTAAATATTCAGGGAAGCAAATATTAGGAGGGCAGTTGCCTAAGTCACGAGCAAAGTTTTGCCCTTTTTGAACAGCTTCAATAAGCGTGATCTGCTCTGCACTCAGACTTGATTGCGTTGCAATAAATTCAATATTTTCTAAAGTAAATTCATTCTTCTTCGATTTGAATTCATCATAAGCATACGCAGCTTGCGTCAAATTTAAAGCAAATAGATAATGTAACTCAGACGGCAAAGCCGAAATATCAATGCTGATTTTTTGGAATTTTTTTTGTGAAGCTTTGATAATGGTTTGTGCGATTTTTGCTAATTTCGCGGCTTTAATTTCGGAGGCTTTATCTATGCCGACTAAAGTACATTGCGTAACTTGAGTTAGCTTTCCGATAAGTGGTAGAGTTTCGTTTAAACTTGCTTTGAATTGAGTGTCTTCAATTATGCTACTCAAATCATTGATTTTATATGTTTCTTGAGCTTGCTTAGCGTTTTCAGAATCCACCAGAATAAATAACGACTGGCTAGATGTAGACGCTGAAAATGACGTATTGATCGTAAGTTTCATGTGTTGTCTTTGTGCCTTTTGTACATTTCAAATCATTAAACCATTGAACCACTTCAAATGGTAGAATTTCAATCTAGTTTTATAATTTTAACTTCGGGTAAACTAGCGCTACATCACGATATTACCCTTATTTGGAAGATTAATTTGATTATTCGACGTTACCTTGTCAAACAAGTCGTTTCGACCTCTCTTGTGGTTGTCACATTATTGACAGTCATTATGATGGGTGGGCAATTGATTAAACGATTTGGTCAAGCTGCTATGGGGCGTGTAGATCCGAGTATTCTATTGAGTATTATCGGTTTTCGTTTACCTGAGTTTTTGACTTTAATTCTTCCTTTAGGTTTCTTTATTGGGTTGATGCTGGTTTTTGGTCGTTTGTATGTCGATCATGAAATGGCGGTACTGAACGGGAGTGGTATTAGCCGTATTCAAGTCGCCAGATTATTGATTCCACTGACCGTTATTTACTTGTGTGTACAAAGTGTCTTAATGATCTGGATGTCTCCATGGGGAATCCGTCAATATGAGCAACTGATCTCTACACAAGCGGTACGAACAGGCTTTGATTTAGTTCGGCCACGTGAGTTTATTTCTTCGGGGGCTTATACGATTTATGCAGGCTCTTTATCTGAAGATCGTAAAAATCTAAAAGATATTTTCTTTTATCAACGTGCTGAAAAAGAAGGCAAACCTGATGTCATGATTTTGGCAAAGGAAGCAACACGGATTGAAATTGCCAATGAAACTGCCAGCGTTGTCGATTTAGTTCAAGGCCGTCGTTATGAAATTTATCCTGGAACACCCAAATATAGTCAAACTGAATTCCAATCATATCGTTTGCGTTTAGAAAATAATAAAGAAGCCAAGTTTGAAAGTGATGAAGTCGAGGGGCTATCTTTTGGCAAATTGCTTGAAAATAGAAATGACCCCGTTGTGGCAAGTGAATTGGGATGGCGCTTATTTGTTCCATTTTCTATTATTGTCGCCTTAATGTTGGCAACCGCATTGTGTGAAGTCAGCCCAAGACAAGGTCGCTATCTCAAACTTTTTCCTGCATTATTGATTTTTGCCAGTTTAATTGTGGCACTTATGGCAATACGAACCCGTATCAGTAAGGATGAGGTGGGTGTTTGGGCATATCCTGCAGTGTTATTATTCTATGCTGTTGCTGCCGCTCTATTTTCAAGAAAGCAGAAATTAGCACCTAAGATTAAAAAGCAAATACAGCGAGTAAAATCATAATGTTAGCACGTAGAATTGTCGCAAAACATGTGACGAAAACCACCTTGCTCGCCATGTTAGGTGCGACCGCAGTCCTTGCTAGCTTACAGATTTTATTCACCTATTTGGGTGAGTTAAGTGATCTAAAACAAGGTTATACCGCTTGGAATGCACTGCAATATGTTTTATGGGGTGCACCTCGTTATTTGTATGAGATTCTTCCAATTGCTGCCTTGATCGGCGCTGTATTAGGTTTAGGCTCAATGGCTTCCAACAGTGAACTGATTGTGATGCGAGCAGCGGGTATTAGCCTATGGCGTATTGTTGGTTGGGTGATGCGTTCTGCGATGCTTTTGGTGGTGCTTTCATTTTTATTGACGCAATTTGTGATTCCTTATACCAACGAGCAAGCGAAAAGTGTTAAAAGCCATCGTAGTGTCGCGGCGCTTGGGGAAGTTAAAGGCTATTGGACACGTGAAGGGCAACGCTTTATTTATATTGATTATGCCAACTCGCAAGGGACGCTAAAACAAGTTCAAGTTGTCGATTTTGACGAAAATTATCGAATGAAATCATTGCTAAATTCGGAAGAAGGGCAGTTTTTCAAAGAGGGTCAATGGAATTTAAAAAACAGCGCCCAAGTCAATTTATTGGACAACGGTCAAGCTCAAGTTGTCAATAAAAACCAACAGGATTTAGCACTCGCATTGCAACCGAAATACGTGCATATGGTGACCATCAATCCTGAGGACTTAGCCCCTACGCAGTTGTTGAGTTTTATGCAATATATGCATGAATATAGCCAAGTACCGAAGACATATCTGTTGGCTTTCTGGAAAAATATTGGTTCACCATTTGCGTTACTTGCATTGGTGCTGATTGCCTGTTCATTTATTTTTGGGCCTTTGCGCCAACAATCGATGGGTTTTCGTTTAGTCATCGCATTATTTGTTGGTTTGGGCTTCTATTACATACAAGACTTCTTGGGCTATGCGAGTTTGGTCTATGCACCATCGCCAGCTTGGTTTGTATTTTTGCCAATTGTATTGATGTTTGGTATCGGCAGTTATTTGTTGTATAGAGCAAGATAATTTGATGAATCAATTGCTTAGATCGGTTGAATTTTAACTAGATTAGAAATTTAGATGATGGCAACCCGTTTTTGCCATAGTCATAGCATAGAGTCTGCCGTAAAAAAACGGTAAGATGTAACGATTAATTTGTAAACAGTAAAGAGTGTAAATCATGACGGATGCAACTGCTGGCAAAATCCCTCACGTTCTAGTGATTATGGATGGTGTGGGTCATCGTGAAGCGGTCGAAGATAATGCGTTTTTAGCAGCAAAAACGCCAAATCTAACCATGATGCAAGAAAAGCATCCGCATAGTTTAATTTCAGGTTCAGGTGAAGATGTGGGTTTGCCAGATGGGCAAATGGGTAACTCAGAAGTGGGGCATATGAACTTGGGTGCAGGTCGTGTGCTATATCAAGATTTTACCCGTATCACCAAAGACATTCGTACCGGCGATTTTTTCGAGCATGAAGTTCTGATTGATGCGGTAGAAAAAGCCAAAGCGGCAAATGGTGCATTACACATCATGGGGCTGTTGTCAGAGGGTGGTGTCCACTCCCATCAAGATCATATTATTGCGATGTGTGAGCTTGCTTTGAAACGTGGGGCAAAAGTCTATTTACATGCGTTCTTAGATGGTCGTGATACGCCACCACGCAGTGCAAAACCTTCTTTAGAAAAACTCGATGCTGTATTTGCACAATATCCAAATCAAGGCCGTATTGCCACGATGATTGGACGTTACTTTGCCATGGATCGTGATAATCGTTGGGATCGTGTGGAACAAGCTTACCGTCTGATGACTGAAGGAGAAGCTTTACGTGTTGTTGATTCAGCAGTTGAAGGCTTAGAGCAAGCTTATTCAACCAATGAAAATGATGAATTTGTTAAAGCAACCCGTATTGGTGAAATCGCAAAAATCCAAGATGGCGACAGTGTGGTCTTTATGAATTTCCGTGCTGATCGTGCACGTGAAATTACCAAAGCATTTGTAGAGCAAGACTTTGCAGGTTTTGAGCGTAAAGTGGTACCACATCTATCCAAATTTGTGATGTTAACGCGTTATCAAGCGACGATCGATGCACCAGTGGCATATATGCCAGAAGGTTTAAAAAATTCAATTGGTGAATACTTATCTTCTTTAGGCAAAACGCAGTTACGTATTGCAGAAACAGAAAAATATGCCCATGTGACTTTCTTCTTTAGCGGTGGCCGTGAAGATGAATATCCAGGTGAAAAACGGATTTTAATCCCATCACCGAAAGTGGCGACTTATGATCTACAGCCAGAAATGAGCGCGCCAGAAGTTACCGACAAGCTGGTTGATGCGATCAATTCAGGTGAGTTTGACCTTTTGGTGGTGAACTATGCCAATGGCGATATGGTGGGTCATACTGGCGTGTTTGATGCAGCTGTGAAAGCAGTTGAAGCGGTTGATACAAGCCTTGGTCGTTTATATGAAGCTGTAATGGCAAAGCATGGTCACATGCTGATTACCGCTGATCATGGTAATGTCGAGCAAATGCAGGATTATGTGAGTGGTCAAGTCCATACACAGCATACCACTGAACTTGTACCTTTCATTTATGTTGGACCAACCTCAGCGACGATTGCTGAAGGTGGAGTTTTAGCAGATGTTGCACCGACTATTTTAAGTTTAATGCATCTCCCTGTACCGACAGAAATGCAAGGCCGTAATTTAATTACATTGAAAGCATAAAATTATCTCTATTAAAAACTAGGTGCGTGAATGGCTCAAGCTTGGAAATATATTGCTGTATTAACAGGATTGTTGGCCTGTGGAAGCCATTCAGTTTGGGCAGCAGAAAATGCTGCCGCACTTGATTTTGATGGTGATGTCGAAGAAAGTATTGCCGAAGTGCCCATTGAATCGATTGAGCAATTTGTACAAATCTACGGCATCGTCAAAGACAACTATGTTCAGGAAAAACCAGATGATGTTCTGTTTTTACAGGCAATCAAAGGGCTGGTGGGTGGTTTAGATCGTTATTCACGTTATCTAAGTCCTGAAGAATATAAACAGCTGATGCAATACACGGAAAGTGACCTTGCGACTGCTGACTTTGAATTGGCTTTTGATAGTCATATTCATCAATGGAAAGTGAAGAATTTACGCGATAATTCAGATTCATTTAAACTCGGTTTAAAAAATGGCTTCACTATTTTTAAAATTGAAAATCAAGAACTTAAAAATTTAAATGCTCAGCAAGTCGAAGATTTATTACATGGCTCAATTGGTTCAACTTTTCAGTTGCAACTCAATGAAAAAAGCCCAGCCATCACAGTGGTCAGAAATCGCAAATTAGAAGTGGCAGATATAGAGCCGATTATGTTGCATAATCAGGTTTTAGTTCTTAAAGTCAAAGTTTTTCAACAAGATACGGCCAATGAAATTAAACGTTTAATCGAAGAATACAGCACTCAAAAAGTAAAAGCCGTGCTATTCGACTTGCGCAATAATCCTGGTGGTTTACTTTCCGCTGCTGTTGAAACGGCTGATCTGTTTTTAACTCAGGGAACGATTGTTTCGACCAAAAGTCGTTCAGAAGGCAATCAACAATTCCAAGCCTTACCGGGTGATGAGTCGTCTAATACCAAATTAGGTATTTTGATTAATGGTCGTTCAGCATCTGCTGCAGAAGTCTTTACAGCTGCAATGAAAGAGCATCAACGTGCTTGGGTCATTGGTGAAAAAAGCTATGGCAAAGGCGTTGTACAGAAATTATTTCCATTGCCAAATGGCGCTGCATTACAAATGACGGTTTCGCATTATTATACGCCTAATGGCAATATGATTGATGGGCAGGGTATTCGCCCTAATTTGGAATATCCATGGGCTTTGGATCAAAAAGAAGAAACCTATTTAAATAATGTTGCTGATCAATTATTAAAACATCGAGATAGATAAAGTTGAATGCTGAGAAGTGAATTTATAACACTGTAGCCGTTTTATGCTGCTATATCTGACATTCGGCAGTTAAATCATATTGTGGGCAAGGGGGCGTTCTACCCCCCTACCCAACGATGACATTTATGTCACTACGCTATATATAAAACCGTACAAAAAACAAAAACGCTTGAGTTGATATTATGATGAAGAATGGAGGCTACTTTTATTCATCATCATCGGTATCTAAACCAAACTTTTTCAAACGGTAGCGTAAAGAACGAAACGTCATGCCCAATTTCTTCGCAGCTAAAGTACGGTTCCAATGGGTTTGATTTAATGCAGATAACAGCACTTCTTTTTCAACCTTTTCCAAATATTGCTCTAAACCTTCTTCTGGAATGTTTTGTGCTTTATTCGGCATGACGATAGGCAAGGCTTTACTTTGTATCAGATCATGCTGTTCGACTTTGTGGATACCACGATGTGGAGCTGGTTGTAGTTGTTGAATATCAATATAGTCTTCATCACTCATGGTAATGGCTTTTTCAATGATATTGCGTAATTCACGAACATTGCCTGAGTAATGTTGTTGCAAAAGAAAAGCTTTGGCTTGTTCAGTGAAAGACTTGGTTGAAATACGCCACTCTGTACAAATTTGCTGAAGAAAATGATTGGCTAAAATTAGAATATCACAATCACGTTCGCGCAATGGCGGGAGCACAATATCCATCACATGAATTCTAAAGAACAGATCATGGCGGAATTTGCCTTGTTCAACGAATGCTTCAATGTCTTGATGTGTCGCACTGATAATACGAAAATCAACTTCGATTTCGGTATCACTACCTAGAGGACGAATTTTCTTTTCTTGCAATGCCCGTAACAGTTTGGCTTGCATCGCCAATGACAGTTCTGCAATTTCATCTAAAAACAGGGTACCACCATTGGCAGCTTGAATAAGGCCCTGTTTGTCTTGAGTTGCACCTGAAAAGCAGCCTTTTTTATGTCCAAATAGCTCACTCTCCATCAACTCTTCAGAAATTGCACCACAATTAATCGCAACAAAAGGGCTATCACTGCGGTTGCTGAGTAGATGGATGAGGTTGGCAACAACCTCTTTGCCTGTTCCAGATTCACCCGTGATAAATACGGGTGCTTGTGAACGAGCAATTTTTTTAATCGATTCTCTTAACTTACGAATCACCTGTGAATCACCGATGAGCATTGATTCCTCAAGCGGCGCATCGCTGATCGTTTCTCTTAACTGTGGTACATGCAAAGCTTTTTGTAAAAGCTGTTGCAGATGTAATTGGTTAATCGGTTTGCTGACAAAATCAAAAGCGCCTGCTTTCAGCGAGGCAATCGCAATTTCCATATTTCCATATGCAGTTAAGACTGCAATAGGCGTTTTAGGATAATGCTGCGATACATGTTTAACCAAATCTAAACCACTGCCATCAGGGAGGTTTAAATCGGTAATACAGGCATCATATTTATATTCACTAAAAAAATATTTGGCTTGTTGTAAATGGTGTGCCATATGCGTTTTGATGCCCATCCGAGAAAGGCTCATTTGCATTAACATACATAAATCTTGTTCATCATCTACAAGTAAAACCAATGGTTGTCGTGTAGTCATATCCCCAAAAACCTAATCTAATCCATGAGTGGGCATTCGATACGGAAGCACGCCCCTTGTTGTTTTTGCTCTACGTAAATTAGTTTCGCTTGATTCGCTTCGCATATCGTCTGCGATAGGTACAATCCTAAACCAGTTCCATTGATTTCGGTACTAAAAAATGGCTGAAATAATTGCGAAAGATCTTGTTTTGTGACGCCTTTCCCATAATCAATCACATCGATATATACGTGTGATTCATTTTTAAACGTTTGCACTAAAATGTGCTCAGCATTTTGATCATTGTGACGTAATGCATTACGCACTAAATTGATTAAAACTTGTCGAAGATGAGAATCATCAAAATAAATCCAAACATCAGATTGGACCTCTAATTTGATTTTTTCCTGAGCATCCCCTAGATCATGGCGTAATAAGTCATCAACAAATTCTTGAAAATTAATTTTCGATGTATGGGTCTTTTTATTTTTTGCCATATCCAAGGTATCTTTAATAATATTATTGATACGGATGGTCTGCTTGGTAATCATTTGATTTAAAATGGTTTGTTGTTCTGGGTCACTGCTGATAAAGAGATCATTGGCCTGCGCAATAGCAGCAAGTGGGTTGCGAATTTCATGGGCAATACTGGCGGACAATTGACCAAGTGCGGCAAGTTTGAGTTGTTGTACCTTTTGATTAATTTTTTGTGCATCTTCGAGGACCAAAAGCGTGAGTGCTTGATGCGGAACAATCAATTTTTGTACGCGAATATCGACCGTATACGAGGACTGATGCGATTCAAATTGGAAGCGTTCTCCATCACGTAACATGGCATCTTTTAAGATTTCATATAAGTCCGGTTGAAAGCTGGATAAATGATATTGCTCATGTGCGTAAAGTGGTGAAATACCCAAAAGCAAACAGGCGGCAGGGTTACTGACAATAATTTTGCACTTTTCATCGAGCACCAAATAACCCACTTCAATCTGTTCTAAAATATAGCGGTTAATGTTCTGTAACTTAAATAATTCAAGAGATTGGTAGGTATTTAACGACTCCAAAACTTGGAAGCGATTAATTGCAATCTGTCCAATGCCATAGACCATAAAAAATAAAAAAGCCAATAAGGCACTGTTACTAATATTATTTAAATTTGAAAAATCGAAGAAGCTGCCTAAAAACTGTTGGTAAATAATCGCAATCACAGAAACCAGTGTTACGAATAGTGCTTTATTTTTACTCAGCAGAAAATTTGCGGTAAAAACGGCAATCACGAACAAAATACTGATGGCTAAATTTGGCCCATTGAGGGCAAATACCAAGGTACTCAGAAAGGGAATATCAACAATAAAAAAACCAATAAATTGTCGTCCAACCCCATGCGGGTAGAACTTGAGCAGCATCATTTGTAATGCTGCAATCAGCGTAAATGCGGTTAGAGAATAAAAATATAAGCTGGGATATTGGTAATGTACGGGTTGATGTTCAAGGGTAATCAGAAAAATAATGACTAAGCAAAAGGCAATAACCAATCTATACCCTGAATACAGTGTGCCTAGACGGTAAATTGTTTGATAAATGGGAACCGTTACCGTAGGCGACATAAATCGTACTCAAGATAAATTATTGTTTTAATCAATTTATGGCTTAATTAGACCATAACGTATCGCAAGGTGAGTGAGTTTTACATCACTATCAAGTCCTAATTTTTCAAAGATACGATAACGATAAGTATTGACTGTTTTTACACTGACAAAGAGTTTGTCAGAAATTTCTTGTGCACTGACACAATTTACCACCATCATGGCAACTTGCATTTCACGTTCTGACAGCGCGTCAAAAGGTGAGGTTTGTGTATCTGATAAATAAGAGCTTGCAAGTTGTTCGGCAATATCGGCACTAAAATACTTACCGCCTTGCATGACTTTTTTGATTGCGCGAACCATTTCAGTGATCGGCGCGCCCTTGGTAATGTAACCACGAGCTCCAGCTTTTAATAATAACGATGGATAGGGTTCTTCAGCCAAACCACTCACAGCGAGTACTTTGGTATCAGGTGCGGTTTGTAACAAACGACGGGTAGTTTCTACACCACCAATTCCAGGCATGTTGACATCCAATAAAACCACATTGGGATGTTGTTGCCTTACAATCGTAATTGCTTCTTCACCAGATTCTGCTTGTCCAATGACTTGAATATCGGTCTGATCTTCTAACATTCTGCAGATGCCGGTTCTTACTAATTCATGGTCATCTACCACTAAAACAGTAATCACTTACACCTCCTTAAATTTCTCAATATCGACATTTTTGTTACATAAAGCAAAAAAGACTTGCAAAGACATAACAAAATTGGCAATCCTATTCCTAATATCCATTCAATATTTACGCATAATACGGCGTGATTGAAATATTTGTTTTAATATAGTCACGTTTGAGTGTAAATGTAAGTCATATTTGAGGTAATTAGCAAGTTTGTGAATACCTCCTTGAGGTGAGTAAGTTATCGTGAAAAAACCAAAAAAAACGTTAATGCATGTGCTGAGTTTGTCAGTACTACTCAGTTTGAGTTCTACCGGTTTTGCTGAAATCATTATGAACTCATCGGGGGGGAGCGGACAAGCAACTGTAAATTGGTCTTCTTCAGATGCCAGCCAGTTACTCAATGGTGACTCTCTGGATGATGATGGCGAGGATATTTCTCCAAAAGGCTCAACCACTTTAACCACAACAATTCGTGCATCAAATGCTGCACCAACAACATTAACCAATAAGTCTGTACAGATTTATGACACTAATACCTATAACAGCCAACCATCGGTAAATGCACGTGCTGCGTTGGTAATGGATGCAAAAACAGGTGAAGTCCTGTTTAGTAAAAATACTAATATGGCGTTGCCTATCGCATCAATTACCAAGTTGATGACAGCGGTGATTACCGCAGATGCCCGTCTAAATATGTCTGAAGACATCACCTTGCAACAAATCGATTTTGCGGGTGCTGGTGGTAAGAATTCAAGTTCAACTTTAAAAGTTGGCGATACCATGAATCGTGCTGAAATGTTACTTGTGGCATTGATGAAATCTGAAAATCCAGCTGCAGCGGCTTTAGCACGTACTTACCCAGGTGGTCGCCAAGCGTTTTTTGCTGCAATGAATTCAAAAGCACGACAATTGGGCATGAACTCAACCCATTATGTTGAATCTACTGGTTTAGATCCACGTAATGTTTCTTCTGCTCGAGATTTGGGGATTTTAGTCAGTGCTGCATCGCAATATGGCTTGATCCGTCAATTTTCAACAACAGCACACTATGACTTTAATTTAGGTTATCGCGTGTTGAAATCAAACAATACCAATGCCTTAGTACGTAATGGCGGCTGGAATATTAATATTTCTAAAACGGGTTATATCAATGAAGCAGGGCGTTGCGTGGTTATGCACACCACTGTAAATAGTCGTCCAGCTGTGGTGGTGTTATTAGGTGCAAGTTCTTCTCAGGCACGTACCAATGATGCAACTAATTTATTAAACTGGGTCAGTAATTTACCGAAACGTATCTAATCAGTTTTTCACGGCACTTAACCAGCCACATCACAAAAAGCTCTTCAATATGAAGGGCTTTTTTTATGCTTAAATTAAGCATAAAAAATAGATTATGAGATGTGTAAATCTGGTGTTTGGGTAGCACTTTTTCAAATCGTGCTGACAAAGCAATTGATATATAGTGCAAGAGTGAATCAGATCTAAATTATGACCAATATGAAGAAGAAGAATAATGTTGAGCTTGAGCAAATAAAAAAACCAGTTGCGCACAACTGGTTTTTTTATATGTGAATGCGTTATTACATATTTGAAAGAATAGAGTCTTTCACTTGATTCATTGTTGCATCAATAGACAGCATCACTGCATCTTCACATTGTTTAATTGCAGTATCAGGATCTTTTAGACCATTACCTGTCACAGTACATACAATCACAGAACCTTCAGCAATTTTACCTGCTTTGATATCACGAATTGCACCACCGATAGATGCCGCAGAAGCAGGTTCAACAAATACACCTTCATACATAGAAAGCAAACGTTGTGCTTCTAAAATTTCAGCATCAGTCAATTCATCAAACCAGCCATTTGAGTCACGAACGACCGCTTTGGCATGATTAAAGCTTTGAGGATTACCAATACGAATTGCTGTTGCAACTGTTTCTGGGTTTTCAACAGGACCACCACGTAAGAACGGTGCAGCACCAGAAGCTTGATAACCAACCATGATTGGGCGACCTTCAGGGTTTGGACCTGTAAACTTATCTGTTGCAGGGTCATAAACCACTTGTTCAAATGCTTCAACAGGTTGATTCGCAACTGCTTCGGTATAACCCATCCAATGCGCAGTGATATTACCCGCATTACCAACAGGTAAGCAGTGGTAGTCAGGCGCACGACCTAACGCTTCTACGATTTCATAAGCAATGGTCTTTTGACCTTGTAAGCGGTATGGGTTGATTGAGTTAACAATCGTTACCGGTGCTTGGTCTGCAACTTCTTTAACCAAACGCATGCCGTCATCGAAGTTGCCGCGAATTTGCATAGTGATTGCACCATACATCATCGCTTGTGCCATTTTACCCATGGCAATTTTGCCTTCTGGGATTAACACAAATGCTTTGATACCCGCACGAGCAGCATATGCAGCAGCAGCAGCAGAGGTATTGCCTGTAGATGCACAGATAATCGCCTTAGAGCCTTCTTCTACCGCTTTGGTCACTGCCATGGTCATGCCACGGTCTTTAAACGAACCTGTCGGGTTTAAACCTTCATACTTCACATAAATTTCAACATTCTTACCAATAATACCGGGAATATTGTCTAATTTAATGAGAGGCGTATTACCTTCATTTAAAGAAATAGCACGTGTAGTTTTCGATACTGGTAAGCGGTCACGATAGCGATCAACAAGTCCTGTATAGCGATTGGCATTAGACATGATGGTGTTCCAATTGTGTGTAGAGCAAATAAGATATTCTTTTAACCTCTAAGCCTCTACTCGGAGAGGCTGCGCCATTCATTGAATGGCGCTTTGCAGGGTATTGCTGCAAATTTAGAGGAGTTTAAAACCCGATTAGTTATCGAGCAATTCTAAACGAATTCGTACGATTTCGCCATGGATAGCAGGTAAGGCTTGAATTTGTGCAATCGCTTCATTCATTTTCGATTCGACGATCGGATCAGTCAAAATCACGATAGGAATCAGATCTTTTAAGCGAGGTTGCTGCATGATGGCATCAATACTGATCCCCGTGCGACTTAAAATTGTTGTTACATCTGCGAGTACACCAGTTTGGTCTTCAGCATTTAAACGCAAATAATAACCTGTGGTCATCTCATCACTCGATAAGATATGCAAGTCGGAAAGAGCTTCAAAGGCAAGCTGAGGAATAGTACCTGAACCATCTTCTGTGTAAATGATATCACGGACAATATCAACCACATCCGCCACAACCGCAGAAGCAGTAGGGCCTGCGCCTGCACCTGCGCCATAATACAATGTAGGACCAACTGCATTGGCTTGAACCAGAACAGCATTCTTCACGCCATTTACATTGGCAAGAAGTTCTTCTTCTGGAATTAGGGTTGGGTGTACACGAAGTTCGATGCCTTTGCTAGAACGACGTGCAATACCCAAGTGTTTGATCTTATAGCCAAGCTCTTCAGCATATTTCACATCTTGTGCGGTGATCTTGGTAATACCTTCGGTATAAACTTTATCGAACTGTAAAGGAATACCAAAGGCACATGATGCAAGAATAGTCAGCTTATGCGCAGCATCAATCCCTTCAACATCAAACGTTGGATCTGCTTCGGCATAACCAAGTTCTTGCGCTTCTTTGAGTACGTCCGCAAAGGCACGACCTTTTTCACTCATTTCAGTCAGAATGAAATTGCCTGTACCATTGATGATACCGGCCAGCCATTCAATTTTATTGGCTGCTAGGCCTTCACGAATGACCTTGATAATTGGAATACCACCGGCAACCGCTGCTTCAAAGGCAACTTGTACGTGGTGATCATCAGCCGCTTTAAACAGCTCATTTCCATGTTCTGCCAGTAAGGCTTTGTTTGCCGTTACCACTTGTTTGCCATGTTTTATGGCTTCCATCATGACTTCATAAGCAGGGTGGATACCGCCCATGACTTCAACGACAACATCAACATCAGGCTGGCGGACGATATCTAGCAGGTCGGCGCTCTGTTTAATGCTTGCTGGTAAATTTAGATCTGGACGTGGACGACGCGTACCTACGTGGGTAATTTCAATTTCTCGGCCGGTGCGACGTCTAATTTCAGCAGCGTTTTCTTGTAGTAGTTTAAGGGCACCACCGCCTACGGTTCCAAGACCGAGTATTGCCAGACGAACTGGTTTCACGTCACACTCCAATTATGTATATAAATTATATTAAGCTTAGATCATAGCTAAAAAATGCGCCAGACTCTAGAGTCTGACGCATCTTTATATTGAGCTATAAATAATAGTAAATTTACTGATAAAAATTATTTATTTAAACGGCTTTCAATTTCGTCAGCAGTCATATAACCGCCCAGATATTCACCCTCTGCATTGTAGATTGCAGGGGTACCATTTACACCCATTTTTAGACCTAAAGCATATAGGTCACGAACTGGATTTTTACAGCTTGCTGGCGGAAGTGCAGTACCGGCAATGGCTTGATTAAATGCAGCACTACGGTCTGCACTACACCAGATACTTTCCATCGTCGGTATAAATTGTTCGCCACGTGGCCATGCGATATAACGTATTTCAATACCTTTAGCCGTGATTTCACTGATATGTTCATGAAGTTTATGGCAATAAGGACAGCTTGCATCAGTAAATACATAGATGACATGTTTAACCTTGCCTTGCGCAGGGTAAACCAACAGGTCCTTAATATTTAACTCAGCAAGATATTTCTTGTTTTCTGCAGCTTGTATTTTGTCACCAATGCTACTGAGTTTATCACCACCTAAACGGATCACATCGCCTTGGATCAGGAATTTACCATCAGATGTTGCATAGACTGAGCTCATGCCTTCCATACTGATCCAATAAAGATTTGGCATTTCAGTCGGTTTAGCATCTAAAATTTTGGCTTTAACACCAGCCTTTTTGAAATTGGCTTGTAATGTTTGGATTAGACGTTGTTTTGCATCACGCTCAGTTAAATTCGATGCCTCACCTGTTGCAGGTGCTGTCGCAGTTAAAGTGTCATCTTTTTTTGAGTCTGGATTCTTTGAACAAGCACTCACTGCCATCGTGCTTGCAATAAGACAAGCCAACATCAATTTTGAACGATTCAATTGCATAAATAACTCTTTATGTTTCTTCAGCATGATTTGAGGGAATTAGCATAACAAAATTTTTAATAGTGTACTTTAAAACTTGATTAAGGGATGTAAATTGCCGATATACACGCCATGCTCAGTCATTAAGCGCGTGGATGATATTTTTCATGCAGCTGTTGCATACGGATTTGTGCGACATGGGTATAAATTTGTGTGGTCGATAAATCACTATGCCCCAAAAGCATTTGCACCACCCGTAAGTCAGCACCATGATTTAAAAGATGCGTTGCAAAAGCATGGCGTAAGGTATGTGGTGATAGCTCAGCTTGAATCCCAGCTTGTAAGGCATAACGCTTGATGGCATACCAAAAGTTTTGACGACTCATGATGCCACCATGTTGGGTTAGAAATAGATAATCGGTAGCGGATTTATACAGTTGTGGGCGAGATTCTGTTAAATATTTTTCCACCCATTCACATGCCATGCCCCCCAAAGGCACCAAACGTTCTTTATTGCCTTTACCTGTGATTCTTAAATAGCCTTGTTTTAAATTGATCAAATCTAATCTTAAATTGAGAAGCTCTGAAACACGTAAACCACAAGCATAAAGCACTTCAAACATGGCGCGATCACGCAAACCTAACGCTGTTGTGACGTCTGGTGCTTGGATCAGTGCTTCAACGTCCTGCTCCGATAAATCTTTAGGCAATGCTCGTCCGAGTTTTGGGGTTTTATGGGTCGCGACAGGATTATCTAAACGAATCTTTTGTTCACGTAAAAACTTAAAAAACGAACGTAAAGCAGAAAGTGAACGGGCAATTGACCGAGGGCTTTTGCCTTGTTTGGTGAGTTGAATAAGCACATCGGAGATGTCTTCATGTGTCCAATTCGGAAGGTAAGAATTTACACATTCACTACATTGAATTAAGTCAGATAAATAGGCGTTTCTTGTATGAGGACTGACCGTTTGCGCAATTAAATAGTCACGGAATCCCTGTAAAAAGCCTAGATTTTCAGGAATGGCAACAGCAGCAGGAATACGTGGTTTCTTATTTAGCATGGTCTTCGGTGGTGTTTAAAACTTATTAGTTGATGGAATGTAGACTAAAAGAAAACATAAGTCGAATATCGTATTTGAATGAGAATTGTAATCAAACCTTACTTGGTAATTATTCTCATTTGTATGTATAATAGTCTGTCTATCGTGTAAATTTTAGGGTTAATTGCTGTGCGTTTGTCAGACTTGAAAGTAAAGCAAACTGCCATTATCGCAAAGGTCAATCGTACCTCGCAAGATAATGTCAATCAGCCAGATTTAGTGGCGAGTCGTTTAGAAACTCTAGGTTTTGTGCCTGGCACACGTGTACAAGTGATCACAAAAGGTGTTTTTGGTGGTGATCCTATTCTCATTCAAATTGGTTTTACTCGATTTGCGTTACGCAAGATCGAAGCCGAAAAAATTGAAATACATCAGGCATTAGAAGGAGCTTCCGCATGAGCGAAACTTTACGTATTGCTTTAGTGGGAAATCCTAACTGCGGTAAAACTTCACTTTTCAACCATTTAACCGGTACGCGTCAAAAAGTTGCCAACTATGCTGGGGTGACTGTTGAACGTAAAGTGGGTACATTTAATTTACCTTCTGGTCGTGCGGTGCGTGTTCTGGATTTGCCTGGAACGTATAGCCTTGATGCAGCCAGTCCTGATGAAGCCATTACCCGTGATGTGGTTTTGGGGAAAATTGCCGGTGAACAAGATCAACAGGCATTTTTATGTGTAGTGGATGCAACCAACTTAAAATTACATTTGGGACTGGTGCTTGAAGTCATTGAACAAGGCAAACCGATTCTGCTTGTATTAAACATGATGGATGAAGCGCGTCGTCGTGGGATGCAGATCAATACCCAAAAATTATCACAGCGTTTAGGTATTCCCGTGGTGGAAACGGTTGCTGTGCGTAAGGCAGGGATTGAAAACTTGATGGGTGCTTTGGAAAATGAAAAATTCCACACACCAAGTGCAGAACTGAGTGATGTTAAGCTTTCAGGTTCCAATCATGAAAAAATTGACCAAATCTTAAAAGATGTGGTGATTTTTTTAGATCATGAAGACAAACGTACTGATTTTCTCGATAAGATTTTTTTACACCCCGTTTTAGGACTTCTTAGCCTTGCGCTGATGATGTTTATTGTTTTCCAAGCAGTATTCGCTTGGGCAGCGCCATTTATGGATGGTATTGAAGAATTTTTTGGCTGGTTTGGTGGCTGGATTGGGCAATTTATTACCCAGCCATTACTGCACAGCTTAGTGGTCGATGGGATCATTGCAGGTGCTGGTAGTGTAGTGGTGTTCTTGCCACAGATTCTGATTCTGTTCTTCTTTATTTTGGTTTTAGAAGAGTCAGGTTATCTACCGCGTGCGGCATTTCTACTTGATAAGTTGATGTTTAAAGCAGGCTTAAGTGGTCGGGCGTTTATCCCACTGTTATCCAGTTTTGCCTGTGCGGTACCTGGGATCATGGCGACTCGAAGTATCAGTGATCCACGAGATCGTTTGGTGACGATACTGGTTGCGCCGTTGATGACATGTTCAGCGCGTTTGCCAGTGTATGCCTTGCTGATTGCTGCATTTATTCCAGCGAAAATGGTTTGGGGCTTCCTTAATCTACAAGGTTTAGTGCTCTTCGGTTTATATATGGCGGGAATTGTGAGCGCACTCATTGTTGCGACCGTGCTGAAGTTTTTCCAGAAAGATAAATCACAACATGCTTTATTGATGGAATTACCAAGCTACCGTATCCCAGATATAAAAAGTGTATGGATTGGTTTGTTAGACCGTGCCAAGATCTTCTTAAAGCGTGTCGGTGGCATTATCTTCGCTTTATCGATTTTATTATGGTTCTTATGTACATTCCCTCAGCCACCAGAAGGCGCGACATTACCCGATATTGACTACTCTTTTGCTGGGATGTTGGGGCATGTAATGCACCCAATCTTTGAACCGCTTGGATTTAATTGGCAAATCTGTATTGCTTTAATTCCAGCGATGGCAGCACGTGAAGTTGTGGTTGCAGCATTGGGTACGGTTTATGCGTTATCCGCAGCGGATGATGATGCAGTCGCTCAAGGTTTATCACATCTGATCAGTCAGGGTGATTTAAGCTGGTCAGTTGCAACAGGTTTATCGTTGTTGGTGTGGTTTATCTATGCACCGCATTGTTTAGCGACATTGGCTACGGTAAAACGTGAAACAGGTTCTTGGAAAACTGTTGCTGGTATGACAGTTTATCTATTTGGTTTGGCTTATTTAATGGCTTTCCTCACTTATCAAATTGCGTCACGTTATTTTGGTCTATAAGCCAGAATCTTGAAGCAAAGGAGCTAGAGATGATTGAATTTTTGATTATTGCGGTATTGGTGATTTGGAGTGCAATTTTTGTATTTAAGAAAGTCTTCCCAAAGTCAGCGTATTCGGTGTTTTCTAAACTGGCTCAATTTTGTCAGTCGCAAGGTTGGAATCGTTTAGCCAAATGGATTCAGCCTGCGATGGTGAGTGGATGCGGTGGCGGTTGTGGTTGTAGTAGTGCTGAAACGGACAATCCTAAAAAAGTTGAAGTCCAAGCCGTAAAATGGAAATGATTAGCCTCTAAATTATTACTCTAAAAAGAAAAAAGCCATTCTAGAACATAGAGTGGCTTTTTATTTGTATATGGGAGTAGTAGTTCGTAAAAGATAATTTATATCGCTATCTGATAGACATATCTTGAATGATCCAATGCTGCAAAAAGCAATTTAATCAGTATGAGCTTCTGTCAGTTGATATAAAGCACCAACTACGCTTTAGCTATGGGTTTCTTCCTCACCATCATCTTCAAAAGTTCGTGCAATTTTTTCGATATTTAAGCTTTTAGCCATCGCATCAAAAATTTCCTTATAAGCACCATCTTGATGATAAAGATCATGATGTTCACCATGCTCAACGATTTGTCCTTCTTTCATCACATAGGTGTAATCGGCATCAATAATTTGTGAAAGGCTATGCGAGATCATAATCACAGTTCGGCCTTGTTTAATCTCATCTAAGCTTTGTTTGATTTGCTCTGAAGCGATGGCATCTAAACTCGCTGTGGGCTCGTCTAAAAAGATAATTGGCGGGTTTTTAAGGAACATTCGAGCAAGTGCGATTCGCTGTTGCTGTCCGCCAGACAATAGCAAGGCATCTGCTTCATAGGCATGCGGTAATTTTAAAATCTGCTCATGAATCGAGGCTTTTTTGGCAGCTGCGATGACTTCTTCATTGCTTGCATGGGGCTGACCATAACGAATATTTTCTAAAATTGAGCCTTGGAAAATATGATTCTTTTGCAATACTAAGCCAATATGTTCTCTTAAATAGTGTGTATCGAGTTGTTCTAAATCAATCCCATCGAGTTTGATACAGCCTGAGTTCGGGGCGTAAAATTTATCCAATAGGCTGATTAAGGTTGATTTTCCCGCACCTGATAAGCCGACTAAGGCTGTGATTTTATTGGGTTGAATAGTCATGTTAATCCGATGTAAGGCTTGATGACCATTCGGATAGATAAAATCAACATTTTCCAATTCAAATTTGCCATGAATTTGAGGTTTCATTAAACCACTGGCTTCGATTTCATGATCTGCTTCTAAGATACTAAAGAAGCTTTCTGAATAGATCATTGCCGAGTTAATTTCATCATAAATACGGTGCAAAGAGCGGATCGGTGCAGACACGTTATTGAACAACAATACATGGTACATGATCATTCCTATACTCATTTGTCCATCTAAAACAAAATAAGCAGTTAAGATAATGATCAGGACTACACCAACTTGTTCGATAAAGGTTTTTAAACCATCAAAAATATAGCTGGTTTGTCGAGTTTGCATCTGATTTTCAGTCAGTGATTTTTGTAAATTCAGTTGCTTGGTGGATTCAACAGCCTCTTTATTAAAAGATTTAATCACTGTAATTGAGTTAATAATACTCAAAATACCTTGATTCTTCTTTTCCATGTTATCGCGTAAGGCTCGACGTTTGCCAGAAAGCTTTTGTGATTGTTTAAAGGTCAGCCAAAAGTAAATTGGTACAATGATTGTCGCGACTACACCCACCCAAAAATTGGCATAATACATTAGGGCTAAAGCAATAATTGCACTGGTAAATAAAGGTAAAATATCAATAAAAAAGATTTGTACCAGTCGAGTGAGCGAGCTTACTCCACGGTCGATACGGGTTTGTAATTTTCCAGCTTGGTTATTTTTCTGATCGAAAAAGGCCAATCGATAGGTAATAAACTTTTCGATAATGCCCTGAGATAGGTCCTGTGAAATTAAAATTCTGAGTTTTTCACCAAATGATTTTTGCCCAAACTGAACAATTGCATTGATGACTTCTTTGGCCAATAAAACCACAGTAATGGTAATGATAATGTGCCATCCATCCGCTAGGCCTTGTCCTGCTTGGATCAGTTGGTTAATGCTGTCTACAGCATATTTAAGTGTAAGAGCATTGACCTGAGCTGTGAGTGAGCCAATCAACGTTAACACTAAGGTGATGATGACGAGCCAGCGGTAGGGACGTACAAAGGGGCGTAATTTTTGAAATAATTGCCATAAATTCATAGGTTTTTTGCTTTTTATCAGCTTGGTTTTAGTCTAAAGCTGAATAAACGTTGCTACAAGTGATTGCTATGTTTTGAATTGTGAAAGATTTTAATAATGTCTTACACTAGTCCAAATCTTCACGATCAAAATCCTCTTGAAATTGGTCTGCTAATTTAAATCCGAGTTCATTAAGCTTTTCAAAATACTTGAGATAGTCTTGATCTTCCATATCATATGGAAGATCATTCCATAAAAAGTGAACCAGCCATTGATACCAACGAGGTGGTGCTGGGTAACGATGCAAATAGTTGACCTTTTCAGCAAAGCTCATTTTTTGCTGACTCATCCATTCATCTAAATACATCATATGTGATTCTCCGCTTCCCATTCGCCATCCTGTAGAATAAGGATGGTATTCTGGTGCAAAAATCCATGGCGGTGGGACTTCGCCATATTTGGCTAAATAGGCTTGGACGCCTTCTATATACCACTGTTCATTTGAATATTTACCCATGATATGACCTGCTATTCTTCATATTAAAGTTGTTTAATTTTGATCAAAAATGACTTGTTTCATGTTAAATATTGATTCATTGTTGGATGACCCCGTAGCTCATTTTAGACAATGAATTTAGATTTATTTGAACCTGAAGCACACGATAATTTACTGCCTTATGATGGGGTAGTAAAAGACTTTGGCTTAATTTTGGATCATGAACAAAGTCAAAAATATTTAAACTATTTTCTACAGCATTTGGCTTGGCAACATGATGAAGTTTATTTGCATGGTCGATATTATAAAACTGAGCGCAAAGTGGTGTGGTATGGCGATGATGATTACCAATATCATTATTCAGGTATGGCAAAACAAGCCCATATCTGGAATCCCGCTTTATATCGACTCAAACAGCATATCGAGCAACTCACAGGGCAGACTTATAATTCCTGTTTGGCAAATTTATATGAAAATGGCTCACAAGGCGTGGGTTGGCATAGTGATGATGAGCCATCATTGGAAGCGCCCAATCACAATGTGGTGATTGCTTCATTGAGTCTAGGTGCTACTCGAAAATTCAGTTTTAAGCACAAGTGGAAAGCTAAAAAAGTAGATTTACTTTTACACAGTGGTCAGTTGATTGTGATGCAAGGGCAGACCCAACGTTATTGGAAACATACCCTCGCCAAATCTACACGAATTTTAGCGCCTCGTGTAAATTTGACCTTTCGTTACTTTTATCCAAGTGGATAAAGCTTGTCATCAAATTGTTCAAGTTTAGGAAAGTCTAATGCAGGTAAATTTTCTAAGTTATGTAAATATTGCTGATAATCAAGCAGGATTTGTTGACGTGCTTCATTAGAAATATAAGGGACATGGTAAGCGGTAAATGGTGGCAGCACGTCAAAGCCTGCATAAGCTAAAGTTCCACGTTGGATCGGCAGTAACAAGTCTTCAATTGAACCATGAATCGCATGATCACCAAACATATGTTCACGGCCACCCAAGGTAAAGCTTAACAAGGCTTTTTTCCCCACCATGCCGCCGTGGTTATAAAAACGTTTACCACCATAGAAAATACCTGAAACGAATACGCGATCAATCCAGCCTTTTAAGATGGCAGGTACAGATGTCCAATACATGGGGAAACTTAAAATCACTAAATCTGCTTTTTGTACTTTTTCAATTTCAATCTGAATGTCTGCGGCAATCTGCTTATTTTTATAAGCATGGCGTTGCTCCAAAGCATAATTCATATATTCAGGATGACTCAGTTCTGAGAAATCCTCTCGTGATGCGATTGGATTAAAATTCATGGCATACAAGTCTGAAACCTCAACTTGATGCCCTAATTTTTCCAAGACATCAATAGCATGATCTTTCATCGCGGTTGTAAATGAAAGGGGTTCAGGGTGTGCATGGACGATGAGGATATTCATAACATTCCTTAATTAAAATTATGCATCATTGTTATTGGCTGGTTTAGATTATTCCTCAATGAAAATGATTCGCCAATTACTCTAATTATTTTTTTAATGGCTTAAAAGTGAACTCAATGGATAAAAAAATTGCACATAAAAAAGCCTATGTTTAAACACATAGGCTTCCTTACTCTGAGGAGGAATTGTCTTCGCAAAAACAATGTCCAAAAAAATCATGGATTACTGAAGAACATAATCATATTATGAGAATATAAAAACATTATCAAGAGATAAAAACATTACAAAATGTTAAATTATCAAGATGATTGCGCTTATGGGTGAAATTCAGATAATTGGTCATTGGCAGAGAGTGCTTGATAGCGTTTTTCAATCTGTGCAGCAGACTCTTGCAAGGTCTCAATTAGTTTTGGAGTGTTGACATATTCAAAACGATTTTTTGAAGCAAGTACGGTCAATGCTAGAGGCGCTTCTTTACTTGAAAACTTCACCGGGATAGATAAGCCAGAAACATTTGGATCAAGTTCACCTTGTGAAAAATAATAACCTTGTTTTTTTATTTTTTTCATTTTATTAACAAAGGTTTCTTCATTTTCAGCAAAACCAACTTCAGTTAATTGTGTTGCAAAGCGAAGGTAATATTCATGAATTTTCTGTTTAGATAAATGCGCCATGATCACTTTAGGTGAAGAGCCCATAAATACGGGACGAGGGCAACCACGACCATAAGAAAGTAAAGTTTCATCACGATACACCTCATGATGAACATCAATACAATAGTCATCATTTAAATGTGTCAGTAAACAGCAAAGCTCTGTACGTTCTGAAATTTCTTGCATAAATGGTTTGCTGATTTGAACCAATGGATCGGTGGTTCTAGAAATATAGTCCATCACAGCAATTTTAGGACCAAGGGTGTAATCGCCTGAAGTTCCATTTAAGCGTTGCAAAATATCAGCCGAAACTAATTCTTTTAAATAGCGATAGCTGGTCGGTTTAGATAAACCAAGCTCTTCACAAATCACATCGACATTAATTACTGGGCGAGACACCGAAAATAAATCCAATACGGTGAGAATTTTGCCAAAACTGGAAAGTGCCATTGATGACCTACTCAATTAGTGAGAATCAAAAAAAAATAATAATGAATGTTACTTTATAACAAATTGTTCAAGAAAAAACAGTGGAATTTGCATTGTAAATGCAAATGATTCTACATTTTTAACTTTAGTGGTTATTTTGAGAAAAAGCACTACATTTGAACACCAAAGTAAATTATATTTAGTTGTATTATCAAAATGAGATATTTTTATTGATTATTTGTGTTTTTTTTGAGATTATTGCTGATATGAATATCCAATGGTGAATTTATACTTTTCTAGAAGTATAAATTTTTATCATAAATTGAGTCCTTCTCTACTCAATCGTTGTATTTGAGCAAATGCCTAAATTTGTTCTTCTATTCGCATCTTTTTTTTAACCACACTGTTTATTTGACTAAGCAGTGCGGTTTTTTGGTCGCTAAGAAAAGAAAATGTGATGTGTACAACAAAGCCTCATAAAAGTGGTGAATATCAGCTTCCTAGATCTTAGAGAGCTAGAGATGACAGAGAAAATCAATGAAATTGAATTTATAGTGAGTTGCTTGCATGTTACTGATCAAACCCTTATTGGCTTTTAGACCCAATAAACTCGATTGGATTTTTGCGAGCAAAACTTTCATTGCAGGAATGCTGGCACTCTATATCGCATTTGAGCTCAACCTGAGCTATCCGATTTGGGCGATTGGTACAGTCTTTGTGATTGCCAATCCTTATTCGGGCATGATGGCATCAAAAAGTATCTATCGAATTTTAGGAACCTTGATCGGAGCAATTTTTGCTATCGCAGTGATGCCTCATTTGGTTAATACCCCTTGGTTATTTACCTTTGTACTGGCAACTTGGGTGGGGATCTGTCTATATCTGTCTTTAATCGACCGATCACCACGCAGTTATGTGGTGATGTTAGCGGGTTATACCGCAGTGATTATTTGTTTTAACTCGATTTATTATATCGAGACGGTGTCTATTTTCGACATGGCTGTGGGCCGTTTCTTAGAAATCTCGTTGGGTGTGGTGTGTAGTGCTGTGGTCTCTGCCACTATATTTCCTATGCATATTGGGCCTGTAGTCGAACTCCGTGTCACTAAAACCATGCAAGACACTAAACAGGCTTTTGACTCAATTTTGTCTGATCCAGCACATACAGATAATTATACTCAGCTATTGACCAATATCACGCGTGATACAACAGATATTCATAGTATGGCTGTGCATTTAAGTTATGAAACTTCAAAGTTTAAAGGCATGACCAAACCACTCCAAGAGTTGCTACATCAAGTGACGATGTTAGTGGCTAACTTGGTCGCAATGTCAGAACGGATCAAGCAACTGGATCAAATTGATTTAACTTATCGTCCGTATCTGCTTGAGTTTCACCAAAAGATTGATGATTTTTTAGAAGGTGAGAATGCCATTCTTGAAGATGAGCTCAAGCACTTACCTGAACATTTTGACCAAGAATTTCAAACCATCACTGAACATGCAACTGCTAAACAACAGGTGATTTTGGGCAGTCTAAAAATGGATATTCGCCATTTTATTCAAAATGTTCGTGCAGTGAAGTTTATTTGGCAATGCATGCAACAAGGCAATCATAGCTTACCTGAGTCCATTGTACCTTTAACCACAACCTATCCCAGTTTACATCGTGATTATGGCGTTGCGGTACGTGGCGGGATATCGGCATTTTTAACAACCAACATTGCCTGTGCATTTTGGATTTTAAGTGGCTGGAAAATGGGCTTTATGGTGGCAGAAATGGCCGCAATTACAGCATGTATTTTGACCTTTTTAGATGACCCTGTACCTGCACTAAAAATATTTATCCGCTCCAGTATTTATGCCGCTATTTTGGTTTTTATTTATGCATATGGGATTTTTCCGCATATCACCGCATTTTGGGAGTTAGCCGTTGTATTAGCCCCCTTTATTATGTTCTGTGTAATGTTGTATTTACACCCGCCTTTACATGCACTGGGTTTACCGCTGATTATGAGTACGATTATGGGGTTAAATCTGCAAAACCGTTATTTGATGGATCAGATCACCTTTTTTGATGCTTCGATTGCAACCGTGATTGGGCCGATTATCACGGTTTGTATTATGCAAATGGTACGTTCAATGTCCCCTGAAATGACAGTAAAACGGATGTTGGCTTTACACTATAAAGCTATGCGGGAAAGTATTGCGATGTCTTATGGAACGGGCTTTAGAATTCATTTACGCAGTATGCTTGATCGTATTGGCGTGTTAAATACCAAATTGATTCAGTCAGAACAGCTCAAAATCGAAATTAATAATGCTTTGATTGAGTCGAGTGCCGCAATTGATTTAACTCGTTTGCAGGAGCTGATCCAAAAATTATCGCCTGAATCTACGACGACCAGTGCAATTGTTAAATTACAACGCTTACTTAACCAGTGGCTAAATGAAAAAGCAGTAACTCAGCCTGATGATAACTTACGACAAGCATTGATTCAGCAATTTGATCAAGTCTTGCAAGATGCGCAAGCGGTAGGTGATCAAGATATCCGACAGCGTATAGAAATTTCTGTGAATAATATTCGCAATAGTATTTGTCATATTCATCTGGTTGATGCGCAACCTTCAACTGTTCTAGTGGGAGCATAAATATGGGTGAGCTCAACATTTATGGTGTTTATGTCCCAATATTTTTAATTCAAGCAATTCTGGCATTCATCATCTGGAAAGTGGTGTGTATTGGTACAGATCGCTTGGTTGAAAAAGAATGGATTGCATTACCTGGAATTTTTAATATTTGTATCTATTTGATTTTATTATGGTTGATTCATTGGGTATTTATTCAGATGACGACTTAGCCGTTGCAATAGAGCTGATTTACTTTTAAGTTTAATGATTGGAAAATTGAAATGAATACGTTTGATATACGTAAGGCAATCCGGCCGATATCATTGGGTATCGTGGTGATTATTGCGATATTTTGTGCGCTGCATATCTGGAATTACTACAATGCAGAACCTTGGACACGTGATGGGCGTGTCCGTGGCGATGTTATTCAAGTGTCTTCTGATATTGCTGGTTTAGTCACAGAGGTGATGGTTCAAGATAACCAAACCGTGAAAAAAGGGCAGGTGCTTTTTAAAATCGATTTAGCACGCCAAACTTTAGACGTGGAACAAGCAAAATCAGATCTTGCAAAAGCCCAGTCAGGACTTGCTGAAGCAGAAGCGGGGCTTGCTGAGGCAAAAGCCAATATTGTGAAGTCAAAAGCCAATATCAATCTTGCAGATAAAAATGCACGTCGATATGCAGACCTGATGAATGGAGCGATCTCTAAACAAGAACAAGATCAAATGTTTGCTACACGAGATCAGTCCCATGCAGAGCATCAGCAATTGCAAGCTGCGGTACAACAAGCAGAAGCCAATATCAAACAACAAAAAGCCTTGATTGAGGCAGCAACCAGTAGTGTGCATTTGGCGCAATTGAATATGCAACGTTCAGAAGTGATTGCACCAGCAGATGGAACATTATCAAATTTTGATTTGCGCGCAGGGAATTATGTCAAAGTTGGGCAAGCTGTTGCCGCTTTACTTGATCGTAAACAGCTCTATGTTGTGGGATATTTTGAAGAAACCAAACTCAATAAAATACATCTAGGTGATCCTGCAACAGTACAACTCATGGGCGATTCTTTGAAATATAAAGGCCATGTTCAAGGGATTGCTTCAGGGATTGAGGATCGTGAACGGACCACTTCATCAGGCTTATTGGCCAATGTAAATCCAACATTCAGCTGGGTACGTTTGGCTCAACGGGTACCTGTGAAAATTATTTTAGATGAAGTACCCCATGATTCATTGGCCTTTGTCGCAGGGCGTACCGTGACAGTACATATTTTGGAAAAAGCAAAAAAATAACCAGCATCCATCATTAAACTTTGATCTTGAAGCCCATTGAAAAATGGGTTTTTTTTATAGATTTAAGTCTGCCATAGCGGGCATATTAATTTCTTTAACACAGCTGGCTTGACTGGTGGATAAGATAAATTTGATGGCAAGAATAACGTCTTGTAAGGGAATTAACTCATGATTACTCTGTTGTAAAACTTCATCTACAGATGTATTCAGATCAAACTCAGTCGCTAAGTAGCCTAGATTTAATATGCTTACTCCAATCTGGTCTTTGCGTAAGCTTTCTCGGAGGGAGTGGACAATGCCTCTGAGGGCAAATTTACTGGCTGAAAAGACCACTTCTTTGCCCTTATGATTATCTAGTCCCCACGTAGAACCAATCAAGATAATTTTTGCATTTGGAGACAATCTAAGATTCTCAATCAAGGATTGAATTGCCAAAATACAGGATTGAATATTGGTATGAATTAAATTTGATATTTCAATGTCAGTACATTGTTCAAAGTCATAATCTGCTTGAAAAGCTTTTGTTTCCCAGATCCCGACGTTGTAAATCAGATAATCTATAGGCTGATTTTGAATTTGATTTTTAACTAAATCCCGAGCGTGCTCAGGTTTTGATAAATCAGCAGAGATCCATTTGAAATGAACAAGGTCACACTGTGGTTGAGAACGTGAAATACCAAAAACCAGATCTTGTGTTTGAGGTACTGCGTGTAAAATAGCTTGTCCCAAGCCTTTGCTTACACCATAGATGACATAGGTTTTTGACATTTTTAATGCTCAGTTTAAGGGGTAATGCCTTCAGGGTTTCGATACCAACTTTCAATAAATAAAGCAGCTGCAATACTATCCGCTGCTAATTTCTTTGCTCGCCCTTGTGCGTGATAATGATCGAGTTCATCTCGTGCTTCACGTGTGGTTAAGCGCTCATCGACCATTAGGGTTTCAATATTGGTTTGATGACGTAAACGTCGTGCAAATTTGCGTGCGCGTGTGGATAATTCTGACTCGGAATCATCCATATTTAACGGTAAGCCAACCAGAAATAAATTCGGTTGATGCTGTTTGATGATCTTAAGTAGTTCATCCCAATTGGGGATACCATCTTTCATTGGAAAAAGTGCAAGCGGTGTTGCACTTTCAATGATGGAGGAGCCTACAGCCATTCCCGTTTTTTGTGTACCAAAATCAAATGCAATAATCAGTTGTGGGGAATTAAAATCAGGCATGTCCAATCTCAGAAGATAACCAAGTACGATCAATCCCTATTTTACGATAAGCTGCATCCCAACGGTCGGTATAAGGCAAATTAAACACCAAATCCATATCTGAATCACAAATCAACCAATCGCCACGGGTAATTTCATCTTCAAGTTGATTTTTAGTCCAACTGGCATAGCCCAATGCAATTTGATAACGACCTACACCTTCATTGTGTGCAATCGCATCTAAAATATCTTTGCTGGTGGTAATACACAGATTTTCACCCACGGCAATAGATGAATGCCAGGTCGGTTGTCCTGTATGAATCACAAAACCCGCTTCTGGGCGTAATGGACCACCTTGTAAGACTTCATGCGGATGCACATTATCTGCTTCAATTTCTAAGTCATTCAAAAGTTCTTTGACTTGAATACCTGAAGGTCGATTGATAATAATACCTTGCGCACCATCTTCATCGTGACGGGCAAGATAGATTACCGTATTGGCAAAGAAATCATCAGCAAGATCAGGTGGTGCAATCAAGCAGCGATGAGAAAGATATTGTTTTGGCACCGATATGCAACTCCTTTTCAATCCGCTTAAATATTTTTAATTGTTTAAATAAAATCTATATCTATATAAATAGCACAATTAATATCAATAGGTTGTGAATATTTTAAAAGCCTGTAAAAACAACCCAAGTTTTTCATCAATATGTTTAAAATATAAACAAAATGGTGTCCAAATAAAAATGTACATCCCTATAAAAGCGATAACAATAGGGCGAGTGAATAGATAAGAGCGCTTATATTCCAAAATAGGAATAAAAAACCAGTAACGTTGGACTGGTTTTTATAGGAGCATTCTTTTTTATACACTAGATTGAAGTATTAAGATGGCTGAAATTTCAATTGTCTTAATTGTTTTGCATGCTGCAAAGTGGTTTCACCAATTTCAATACCGCCTGTCATTCGTGCCAATTCTAAAATAAGTTGCTCTTCTTCTAGTGCAACGATGGTACTACTTGCAGGATCTGTTTGTAGTTTTTTCACCAATAGGTGTTGATCGGATTGGGCCGCAACCTGAGCTTGGTGAGTAATACATAAAATTTGAACGTGTTGCCCCAAGCCTGCCAATAAGCGCCCGACAATTTCAGCGGTACCACCACTGATTCCGACATCAATCTCATCAAACACTAAAACTTCTGCTTCAGTTTTTTCGGCATTCATCACTTGCATGACCAATGCAATACGTGACAGCTCACCACCAGAAGCGACACGTGCCAGCGGTTGAGGTGGAATACCTTTATTGGCAGTAAAGAGTAATTGAATAAAGCTTAAACCTTCCGCAGAAGCCTGTTCCAATGGTTCAAATTTAAATTCAAAATGTGCTTCTGGTAGCGCCAGTTGTTTGACTTGCTCAGTCAGTTGTTTGGCTAAAGGTTCAGCGGCATCACGACGAATCTGATCTAAATGTTGTGCTTTCTCTACAAACACTTGATGAGATTGTTCAACTTGCTCAGCGAGGGTTTCAGGATCTTCAAGTTGATGTAGTTGCTCTAATTCATTTTGCCATGTTTCATATTGCTGTTTGAGTTCATCGGGCTGAATACGGTACTTACGTGCCAAGCGATGAAAGACTTCGAGTTGTGTATTTAACTCATCCATACGTTCAGGATCAAAACTTTGACGGTCTATAAACTGACGTAAATTTGCTGTTGCATCATCAATTTCACTTTGTGCGTTGATCAATGAATTGTAAATTTCAGACAGTAGTTCACTACGCCCAGCATGGGATTCTAAACGTCGAATAATTGAAGAAATTTCTTGGGTAATATTTTGTTCAGATTCATCAAGAACATTTAAGCTATAGCCACAGTCTTGCATGATGTGTTCATGGTGACTTAAACGATCAAATTCTTGTTCGATTTCTTTATAATCAATACGAATGACATCTTCGAGTTCTTCAAGTTGTAATTTTAAAGTGTCAATACGTTGCAGGCGATTGGCTTGTGCATCAATCGCCGCCTGATGTGTACGAATATTTTTTTGCCAAGTGCTATATGCATCCCGCACATCTTGGGCAGGCTGATAAAAATTACTATAACGATCTAACCAATGCTTTGGGTAGGGCGGTTCAAGCAGCTGTTGTTGGCTATGTTGACTGTATAGTTGTACCAAGAGGCGTCCAAGTTCTTTTAATTCAGCGAGGCTACTGGGACGACCATTGATCCATGCTTTGCTGCGACCTGTTGCAAAGATCACCCGTCTTAAATGAATTTCACCAGATTCATCGTCTAATTCATGAGTGTTGAGCCAATTGGCTTCTGGACTCTGTACTTGATAGCTAAAAACCGCCGTAATATCGGCTTTTTCAGCACCATAACGCACATAATTGGTATCGGTACGCTCACCTAAACAGGCTGACAACGCATCTAATAATAATGATTTACCCGCACCTGTTTCACCTGTAAGCACGTTGAACCCTTGCTCGATATCAATAGCAAGGTTATCAGCTAAAGCAAAATTGATCAGATTTAAGTGTGTCAGCATAAACGCATCCAAGCTGCGAACGGTGAAGTTCTAAGATAGTGAAGTTTTGTTGTGGTCACAAGTCAGAACGCATTCTAATACGAAGTAATTTTAAGCATTCTAAATAATTTTAATATGAAAATGTAATTTCCTTTGCTTAAGTTGCCAGTAAAAACATCAAAATAGATAAATCCTGTTGAATTAGATAAAAAAATGAAGCAAATATCTAGATTTTTTATGACTGATTTATTCAATAGACATTTGAATCTATTGATCTGCATCTTTTATCAGCCAATATTGAAACAAGACATTTCTTCAGTCTAAGTAGGGAATAAATTGAGCATCCACAGGATTGGTATTCTTGGTGACGTGTATTGTGGTTTTGGGTCTTTATTGTTAGAGAAGCTTAAGCTTTGATCTAAGCGGACTGATAAAGCAGAGCAAAAATAGAAATAGCTTAACCTTAAAAACATAGATTGATTAGTTTGCGGAGCAACATTAAACTACATCGAACATAATTTTTATAAATGCGCATTATCTGGAGAATACGCATGTCAGCTCAGTATGATCATGTATCAGTAGTTAAAAAATCTAATGTATATTTTGGCGGTTTATGTATTAGCCACACTGTGCAGTTTGAAGACGGAACCAAAAAGACTTTAGGGGTCATTCTTCCAACAGAAGAAGCTTTAACATTTGAAACACATGTGCCTGAACGTATGGAAATTATTTCTGGTGAATGTCGCGTTAAAATCGCAGACAGTGAAGAAAGTGAGTTGTTCCGCGCAGGTCAGTCATTCTATGTGCCTGGCAATAGTCGTTTTAAAATTGAAACGGATGACGTTTTAGACTACGTTTGCCATTTAGAAGGCTAATGAAAAAAGCTTTGCTTAAAACAGACACTAAATTAGGCAAAGAATTTTTAAGCTAAATCGGTTAGACTAAAGCATCAAATAGAATCCTGTAAAGTTGGCTTTGCAGGATTTTTCATTTCTATCATCATGTTGTTAATGAGGTTGTTCATGGCGAAGTCCGAATATTATTATGGCGTTCATTCAGTGGAGTCATTATTGGAGTTAGAACCTGAACGTGTTTTAACCTTATTTACCTTAAAAGGTCGTGATGATCAGCGTTTACAGCGCATTCTCCAACTTGCAGAGCCTTTTGGAATCAGTGTCCAAAAAGCAAGTCGTGACAGCTTGGAAAAGTTGGCAGGTCAACCTTTTCACCAAGGCGTGGTCGCAGCTGTTCGCCCCCATCCTGTATTAAATGAAAAAGATTTAGATCAGCTTTTAGAGTCAACCCAACAACCTTTATTGTTGGCTTTAGACCATATCACAGATCCGCATAATCTAGGTGCATGTATCCGTACAGCGGCAGCTATGGGTGTGGAAGCAGTGATTGTTCCGCGTGACCGTGCAGCAACATTAACCCCGACTGCACGTAAAGTTGCAGCAGGCGGTGCTGAAAAGGTGAAGTTTATTCAAGTGACCAATTTGGCGCGTACGCTTGGACAAATCAAAGAAAATTATAATGTTCGTGTGGTCGGCACTATGCTCGATGAAAAGGCGTTGCCTATTCAGAAGTTTGATTTTACAGGAACACCAGTATGTGTGGTAATGGGCGCGGAGGATACAGGATTGCGTCCAATCACCCAATCGCAATGTGATCAAACCGTATTTATCCCGATGGCTGGAAACTTACAAAGTTTAAATGTAAGTGTGGCTACCGGAATGGCGTTATATGAAGCATGCCGTCAACGCCAACAAAGTGAATGATTTAGTTTAAATTGTATCGGTAAGATTAGAGAAGCAACATGATGACCTCCCGTACCCAAGGCTACATGTATGTCGCCATTACAATGTGTATTTGGGGAGGTTTTACGATTACCTCAAGACTGAATGCAATTTGGCATATCAGTCCATGGGATATCACCGCATTACGCTTTTCTTTGGCATTTTGTATTTTGATGCCGATTTTAATCTATAAAAAAGACACGGCTTTCCTATTTAACAAACAACCCTTTATTTTGGCGATGATTGGCGGTGTTGCCTATTGTTTGACGTCATATAGCGCGTTTCACTTTGTCCCTGCGGCACATGCTGCCATTTTTTTAAATGGTTGTATTCCATTGTGTACAGCTTTGGCTGGTTTCTTACTTTACCGTCAACCATTTGATAAACATATATGGATCAGTTTAATCATCATGCTCTCTGCGATTGCTGTGATGAGTTTTTTGATGTATAGCGAAACAGGCGTTGCTTTTGGTATTGGTGATTTACTGTTTTTTATCAGTGCAATTTGGTGGGGAACTTTTACTGTATTACTGCGTCAATGGCAACTTTCCGCATGGCACGCCATGGCAGGTGTTGCGATTTGGTCAGCGATCGTTTATGTCCCAATTTATTTGTTGTTTTTACCTAAACACTTAGATCAAGTGTCCACACCACATTTGGTCATGCAAACGTTGTTTCACGGTATTTTCGTGGTGATCATTGCGACTTTGGCTTATGTCGAAGCAATTAAACGATTAGGTGCTTTTAAAACAGGCAGTATCGTCACACTTGCGCCTTTTATTGCCGCAATTATCGCTGTACCTTTGTTAAATGAACCGATAAGCCTTGCAATGCTGTGTGGCTTGATTGGTATGGGCATTGGTGCTTTACAACCGTGGCGTTGGTTTACACATAAAGACAGTTTGCAGCAGCAGTTAGATAAGAAGAAATAGATCAAACAGGTTAAATGGATACAAAACTGATTGATAAAAACCTATTTTAAAATGATGAGACACACAATTTACTGCTGTGCCTGTTTTAGATACTGTTGATGTAAAGACTCTAATTTTGCATATAGATGATCAATATGCCCATCATTGAGCACAATATCATCTGCTAATTTTTGCTTTTCATGACGTGGCATTTGTGCTGCAATAATTTTTTGAATTTGTTCGATGGATTGGCCATCTCGTTGTGCAGCACGTAAGATTTGCATGTCCTCACTGGCATCAATCAATAGCGTGCGTTGAGTGAGTTCATGTTGATTGGTTTCAAACAGTAGCGGTGAAACCAAAATCACATAAGGACTGGTTGCTGCTTGTAATTGTTGAATAATCTCAGCGCGAATCGCAGGATGGGTAATCGATTCAAGTTGTTGTCGTGCTAATGGGTCTTTAAAAATATGTTCTCTCAATGCACGACGATCAAGTTCACCATTGCTTAATAGTACCCAATCCCCAAAAACCTCTTTAATTTTTTGAAGCGCGGGTTGTCCTTTTTCAACAATTTCTCTTGCAACAATATCAGCATCAACAACTATAATCCCTTGGGTTTCAAACCACTGACTTGCTGCGGATTTACCGCTACCAATTCCACCTGTTAAACCCAAGATAAACGTCATTGCGCATTCCTAATACTGTGTTGAAATTATTGACCTAAATATACTTTCATAATTTGCTCACCCCATAAAAATGCAATCCATCCTGCAATTGCAATATAAGGACCAAAGGCAAAAGGGACATTTTCTTTACGAATCTTAAGTAAAATAATACCAATGATCGCACCCACTATAGAAGACAGTAGGATAATTAACGGTAACATCAAGGGCCCCATCCAAGCGCCAAGTGCAGCAAGAAGCTTAAAGTCACCATAGCCCATGCCTTCTTTGCCTGTCACTATTTTAAATAGATAGTAGACAATCCAAAGACACAGGAAACCAATAATATATCCCCAGATTGCAGCACTTGCTGTTGTATAGAGATGAAATGAGTTAATACCTAAACCTATTGCAGCTAAGGTTAAGGTAAAGCGATCTGGAAGTAACTGAGTGTCAAAATCAATAAAAGTAAGCGTGATCAGCACCCATGTCAGTAACACACCAAAAACCATTTGTAGCGTTGGACCGTAAACAGCAACGACTGTCAATGAACACACCGCAGTTAAAAGTTCAACCAATGGATAACGAATACTAATCGGGTTTTGACACGAAGCGCATTTGCCTCTTAAAACCAACCAACTGATAATGGGGATATTTTGATACCAACGAATTGGAGTTTTACATTTGGGACAGGTAGAGGCTGGTTGACTGAGACTGAGCTTTTCTTCATCAATCACAATCTGTTGTGAGCCTGCCAGTAGTTGGCATTCTGCATGCCATTCCTGTCGCCATTCTTTTTCCATCATCTTGGGGGTACGGTAAATGACTACATTTAAAAAACTACCAACACATAAGCCTAAAACACCAATAGTCAGATAGAGTGCTATTGGTGATTGAATCAGAAAATTTAACAAATCATGGAACATATTCATCATTATCAACCAACCACTGAACCCATTTGGAAAATAGGCAGATACATCGCAATCACTAGACCACCAATAAGAACACCTAATATCGCCATGATTAATGGCTCCATCATTGAGGTTAAACCATCCACCGCATTGTCGACTTCATTTTCAAAATGCGTTGCAACTTTATCTAACATCGCATCAAGCGCACCCGATTCTTCTCCAATCGCCACCATTTGAATGGCCATAGAGGGGAATTTATTGGTGACACGCATGGCAAAGTTCAATTGTTGCCCAGTGGCGACATCCTCGCGAATTTTCATTACCGCTTGTTCATAAACCACATTATTGGTTGCACCCGCTGTGGATTCTAAAGCTTCAATTAAAGGGACCCCCGCGGCAAATGTTGTGGCAAGGGTACGGCTATAGCGTGCAATGATGGCTTTATAAACCAGATCGCCAAAAATAGGCATTCTCAGTGCTGTCCGATCTAGAAAATCCTGAAATTTTTTACTGCGTTTTTTGGCTTCTAAAAAAGCAGTAATCACAACAGCAATAAAGATAATCAAAATAAACCAATAACTTTGCATCCAATTGGACATATTCACCACCATTTGAGTAAATGCGGGGAGGTCTGCACCAAAAGAGCTAAATAGGCCTTGAAAGACAGGAACCACTTTCACCATTAAAATAATAGTAACGATAATTGCGACTGCAATTACAGTCATTGGATATTTCATGGCTTTTTTAATTTTTTGCTTGAGTAATTCACTTTTTTCTTTGTAGATTGCTACACGATCGAGCATAGTCTCTAAGGCGCCAGATTGTTCGCCAGATTCAACCAATGAACAAAACAAGCTGTCAAAATAGCGAGGGTATTTTTTTAATGCGCCAGCAAAGGTATTTCCCCCTTCAACTTCACTTTTAATCCCCAGTACAATTTCACGCATAGAGGGATTTTCTAGTCCTTCTGCAACGATTTCAAAACTTTGCACTAATGGCACACCCGCTTTCATCATTGTGGCGAGTTGCCGAGTGAAAATGGTAATATCTAAAGTAGAAATGCGTTTTTTCATTAAACCTTCAAGAATATTTTTCTTTTTTTCTCGAATGGTTTTAATGGTGATGCCTTGTTTTCGTAAGGTAACTTTGGCAAGCGCCATATTGCGAGCAGGTAGTTCGCCTTTGATTTTGATCCCTTTACGATCAACCCCGTCATAAGCAAATGTAGGCATCATTTGAGCTTTTTTAGCTGCCATCATAATTTCCTTGAATATTGATTATATTTATTCGCTGGTCACACGGTTAATTTCTTGTAAAGAAGTTAAGCCATTGATGACCTTAATTAAACCTGAACGTCTTAAATTATCAAACCCCAATTTCTCCGATGCCGCCGCAATTTGCAGCGCATTGCCATCTTCCATGATAATTTTTGAAATTTCAGGTGTTACTTTCATCACTTCGTAGATCCCGACACGACCTTTATAGCCTTCACGGCATTCATTACAGCCCACAGGTTGAAAAATTTGTAAGTCAGGATTGCTTAAGTCTTGTTCGGTAAAGCCCATTTCTAACAGACTCTGTCTAGGGATTTCAACGGGTGCTTTACAATGATTACATAAACGTCTTGCTAATCGTTGTGCAATCACAAGGTTGACTGAGGTGGCAATATTAAATGAGGGCACGCCCATATTACGTAAACGGGTTAATGTTTCAGGTGCGCTGTTGGTATGTAGGGTAGACATCACCATATGCCCCGTTTGAGCCGCCTTGATCGCAATTTCGGCAGTTTCGAGATCTCGAATCTCACCGACCATGATAATGTCAGGATCTTGACGCAGGAATGATTTTAGTGCGACCGAAAAGCTGAGACCTGCTTTAAGATTAACGTTGACTTGATTGATCCCTTCCAAGTTAATTTCAACTGGATCTTCGGCTGTGGAAATATTTGAACTTTCTGTATTGAGGATATTTAAGCCCGTATAGAGAGAAACAGTTTTACCTGAACCTGTGGGGCCAGTAATCAGTAACATGCCTTGAGGTTTTTCTAAGGCCTCCATAAATAATGCTTTTTGCTTTTCTTCATAACCCAGCGCATCAATACCCAACATTGCGCTGGAAGGGTCAAGAATACGCAGTACCAATTTTTCGCCAAATAATGTCGGTAGTGAATTCACACGAAAATCAATGGCTTTGGTCTTTGATATTTTTAACTTAATACGGCCATCCTGCGGAACACGCTTTTCAGAAATATCCATTCTAGACATCACTTTTAGACGTGATGCCAAACGGCCAGCTAATTGCAAGGGGGGATTGGTAATGGTTCTTAGTACCCCATCTACACGATAACGCACCCGATAACTTTTTTCATAAGGTTCAAAGTGTAAATCTGATGCACCCATACGAATCGCATCGATCAAGAGTTTATTGATATATTTAACAATAGGTGCTTCTTCTTCTGAAGCCTCATCGTCATCATCTTCTGATGGAGGGTTGTCATCAGTGGCAATGATATCAACATCAAAATCTTCATCACCAAAATTAAAGCTTTCCTCTACAGTAAAGTGCTTTTCTAAATATTTTTCTAATTTATGATGTTCAACAATGATCGGTTCAATATTCAAACCGCAGTTAAAACGAATGGCATCCAGCGCTTCTATATTGGTCGGATCACTGGTGGCGACATATAAAATATTGCCACGTTGTACCAAAGGAATCACTTTATGTTTAGTGACTAAATTTGGCTCAATAAGCTCCTTGGGCAGCATGTCAGGATTAAAGCTGTCCAGATCAAAAATGGGTTCTCCAAATTCTTGGGAGATCATTTCAGCAATGATCAGTGGCGGTATATTTAGTTTTTCACTGAGATAAGCAACAATACTCACTTTATTTTTTTGAGCGTTACTGAGCGCATCTTTCATTTGCTGGGCAGATAAAAAACCTTCGTCGACTAAGCGACGGATATACCCCGAAAACTTAGGTGAACCATTTTGCATAGACATCCCCAAAACACATTAAATTTCATTTTATAATTTGAATACGAAAATTATACGATGATCCTTAGAAATATCTAGAATTAAACGTATTTTTTATAGAAACATATTTGAAAATAACTTGAGCCAATCAGGCTTTTTACCGTTATCTTTGAAATGATTTATGTTTCATTCCTTATTATTAAAGCATGACTTTAAATGAGATGACTGAATTGATAAAGAAAAAATACTTTAAAAATATAAATTCCGTGTAGAATGTGCACATTTTCGATAAAAGGTTAGATGTATGTCGGGTTCGACTATTACTCCTTGGGTTGTCGGCAATTGGAAAATGAACCCAATGCAAGCGAATTCGCAACAACTCATTCAAGATTTAAATCAGTATTTACAACAATCACCGATTACAGAACAACAATGTCATCTTGGTGTTGCGCCTATTTCTATTGCATTACTGTCTGTGCAAAAATTATTTAAAGATGCACATTCGCCAGTCAAAGTTGTCGCACAAGATCTTTCTCAAATAGCAGGCACAGGCGCTTATACCGGCGAAGTGAGTGCTGAACTACTCAAAGACAGCCAGATTGATTATGTGTTGATTGGGCACTCAGAACGTCGAGAAATTTTTGGCGATGATGTTGCAAAAATTAAAGCGAAATTATCAAATGCTTTAAATGCTGGGCTTCAAGTGATTTATTGTGTAGGTGAAAGCTTAGAACAACGTGAAGCAGGGCAAGCAGAGCAAGTGGTCTTACAACAAATTTGTGATCTTGCAGCAGTTGTAAAAGCAGAGCAATGGCACAATATTGTGATTGCCTATGAGCCAATTTGGGCGATAGGAACAGGCAAGACAGCTTCTCCACAAGATGCTCAGGCAATGCATGCAAAAATTCGCGAAGGTTTAACTCAAATTACGGCCCAAGCTCAACATACCGCGATTTTGTATGGCGGTAGTGTCAAACCTGAAAATGCAGTAGAGTTAGCTGCTTGTCCAGATATCAACGGTGCGCTGGTTGGTGGTGCATCACTTAATGCTGAGTCATTTTATAAAATTGCTCAAGCATTTGCTAAAACAGAAGAATAGGAGTTCAGCATGCATACATTTGTGCTGGTTGTACATATCATCTTGGCCGTTTTGATGATCGGGCTTATCCTCGTTCAACATGGTAAGGGTGCAGATGCAGGTGCATCATTTGGTGGCGGTGGTGCTGCAACAGTATTTGGTGCTTCAGGCTCTGCAAGCTTTTTAACTCGTTTAACTGCGATTCTCACGGCTTTGTTTTTTATCACCAGTTTAAGTTTGGCGGTGTTTGCTAAAAAACAAACTTCGGATGCGTATGGTTTAAAATCTGTACAGACCAGCGCTCAAACGGCACCAGCTGCACCAGTCAATACGGGTGAAACTTCACCAACTGCACCAAAAACTGGCGAATAATGCCATTTAGTTCTTTCTTTTTCTGAATGATGCGACTAGAATGCGTCACAGCTGCGGTGGTGGTGGAATTGGTAGACACGCTACCTTGAGGTGGTAGTGCTTTCGGGCGTGGGGGTTCAAGTCCCCCCTTCCGCACCAACAATGAACCAGATTGTTGGTGTTAGCAGCTGAAAAAACATTGATGCGGGATGGAGCAGTCTGGTAGCTCGTCGGGCTCATAACCCGAAGGTCGTTGGTTCAAATCCAGCTCCCGCT
>NZ_JBWKXD010000013.1:103814-106866 GCF_059422625.1 Acinetobacter sp. GW821-FHT01C12 | reverse complement strand
ATCAGAAGTTTTATTTAACATCACCGCCGATGGATGTGCATTCTACAGCATTCCATAACCAACACAACCCCTTTTTTAAACTTTTTTATCAACTGAACATTTTTTCGACCAAAATAGCAAAAAAAGTCCATTTTTAGCTATTTTTTGCACCATTTTTTCTCATACTAATAAAGCAGAACATGTTTTTATTTAAATATTAAGCTATTTATATTTGTTTTTTTTCTTTAAACTATTTGAAATAATTTTATCATTTAATAAATTAAGTCGAATATGGCCCGTTTTATAAATAGAAGAAGCTTCTGTTTAGGAATTTTGCTCTTTTGCTGCAACTATTCCTCAGCCAATTCGTCACATAATATTTTCATGATGACATTGTCGATATTAAGTTATGCAAAATGGAACACTCCGAATCCAGAATTGTGCGTCGTTGATAATGCATCTTATGCAAACCAATTTTCTGCTTATATCAAATCAAATAAGTCTCCTTTTAATATAAGTGCGATACATTCAGCTGATCTAAAAAATCGTCATTGTGATGCGGTATTTTTTTCCAATACTTCAGCACAAACCGAACAGGCCCTTATTGGGAAATCATTAAATTCATCTATTTTATCGTTTAGCTCAAGTAATTCTGAATGTGAAATTGGCAGCGTTTTTTGCTTATCCACCAACAAAACAGGAAATACTATTTTTAAAGTGAATCTTGATAGTTTAGCTCAGTCTAAAATACATGTTGACCCACGTGTTTTATTGCTGGCAAAGAATTCGGATTAAAATAATGATGAATAAATTTTTTAAATCGAGTTCCTTACAAACATTGTTTCGTAAATCTCAATTTACGACCTTTGCAATCACTTTATTTATTAGTACGTCTACTTTTGTCACGATTTCAGTATTTACCGTTGAATCTTATGCGAAACAAAACCTATTATTAATCAGCCGCACCGTGTCTGAACGTGTTCAACCTGCGCTGGTGTTCTCTGATAGAATCGCGATTTCACAGATTATCAATGAATACACCTTTCAACATTCAGTACGCCTGATTGAGGTTTATGATAATCAAGGTCATAAAGTTGCAGAAAGCTTAAAAAATGTTGAACACTATTCTTATATTCAAAACTTTTTTGATCATATCTTTTTAAAAGATTCCATCAAGTTAAACGTCCAACATCAAGGAAAACTGGTCGGTCAAGTTGTGCTGTATGGAAGTTCCAATGAAATTTTAATGTTTATTTTTAAAATTTTTACTGGCTTAGCGTTTGGCATGCTCTTTATGGTTTTTGCTGTATGGTGGTCAGTAAACTTGACCTATCGCCATATTATGGGTTCTTTTTTACCGATTATACAAATTGCACAACTCTTAAGAAACCAAAAGGCGTATAACTTAAGGTTTCCAAAAAGTGATGTAAAAGAATTTCAAGACTTAAACAGTGTCTTCAACCAACTTTTAGATGAAATTCAATCTTGGCATACCCATCTTCAAAACGAGAATAGTGAACTCTCTTATCAAGTTCAACATGATCATTTAACTGAATTACCTAATCGTAATTATTTTTATCAGGTGTTATGTAATCTATATGAAGACACCAATCAACGTGAAAATTTAGCTTTATTATTTATTGATAATAATAATTTTAAAGCTATTAATGATCAATATGGACATTTGGTCGGTGATGAAGTTTTAAAAGAAATGGCTTCGCGATTAAGACGCCATATTCGCCAAGATGATTTTGTCGCGCGTCTTGCAGGAGATGAGTTTGCAATTATTTTACGTTCCATTTCTAAAATTGAACACCTCATCTCTATTGCTGAAAATCTGATTAAATGTTGTGACGATCCTTTAATCTATAAAGGACAATCGATTTCTTTTAGCTTTAGTATCGGTATTGCTATCTCTAGCCAGGCCTCAAGCCCAGAAGACTTAATTTCTCAAGCAGATCAAGCCATGTACAAAGCAAAATCTTTACAGCATCATTGGTTTATTTACCATTCATAATATTAGGGGGTTTTTATGACTTTAAAAAACGTACAACTTTCTATTCTTGCAATACTCTGCCTAGCACTTACAGGTTGTATGAATCTAGGTGGGTTGAGCTATAAACAAGCTCGTGTACTTAAGAAAGAAGGTTTTGTATTAACGGATGAAGGCTGGAGTCTAGGTCTACCAGAACGTTTATTGTTTGGTTTTAATGAATCGAATATTAATACCGAGCGCCAAACTGAATTGGTTCGTTTAGCCACGCAATTAAATAAATATCATCTCGATAAGCTTAAAATTGTAGGTCATACCGATAATATCGGAAATCCTGAATACAATTTAAAATTATCCAAAGAACGTGCTCAAAATGTTTCAAATATATTCATTGAGCAAAAATTTAATCCACAAAATATCCAAGTGATTGGAAAAGGGGCTGACCAGCCACTTAAATCAAATGATTCAGAAGAGAATAAAGCTGAAAACCGTCGTGTTGCGGTGATTATTATTCCTTGATAATCTTCTCTTTATTAAAAAAGATCTCTACGGAGATCTTTTTTTAGATCTATAGAACTTGACACTTCGTTGACAAACACAAATTTCAGGCATAAAAAAACCGCCTTTAAGCGGATGATTTATATTTAAGCTGATGCTTAAATGGTCGGAGCAGTAGGATTCGAACCTACGACCCCCTGGTCCCAAACCAGGTGCACTACCAGGCTGTGCTATGCTCCGAATTTACAACAAACTTAAGGAATTGGGGTGAATGATGGGGCTCGAACCCACGACAACCGGAATCACAATCCGGGGCTCTACCAACTGAGCTACATCCACCGTCACATTAAGTTTTAGGATCTATAGTATCAAGCAACATATGGTGCGCCTGACAGGATTCGAACCTGTGACCATCCGCTTAGAAGGCGGATGCTCTATCCAACTGAGCTACAGGCGCATGACCAATGATACTAATATCATAGATTAACTTGCCTTGAAGAATTGGTCGGAGCAGTAGGATTCGAACCTACGACCCCCTGGTCCCAAACCAGGTGCACTACCAGGCTGTGCTATGCTCCGTTC
>NZ_JBWKXD010000013.1:0-103718 GCF_059422625.1 Acinetobacter sp. GW821-FHT01C12 | reverse complement strand
GTGGTCGGAGCAGTAGGATTCGAACCTACGACCCCCTGGTCCCAAACCAGGTGCACTACCAGGCTGTGCTATGCTCCGTTCATCTCAGCTTTTGTGTATCGCACATCGTGCGGTACGGTGTGCATTCTAGGCGTGACGCCACAAGACGTCAACACCTATCTTGAAAAAAAGTTAAAAAAACACGTCAAATGTATATTAATCAAACATTTCAGATGTTTTTTATACAATTTCTATCGTTTTAATTGAGCACTAAAGTTCAACATACGATCTAAAGGTAATTTAGCACGTTCAGCCAAAGCAGCATCTACGAATATTTCTTGATCGGCCTTTTGCAAAACTGACAAAATACCATCTAATTCATTCATTGCCATCCACGGGCAATGCGCACAAGAACGACAAGTTGCACCTTCGCCTGCTGTAGGTGCTTCAATCAAGGTCTTATGTGGTACAGCTTGTTGCATTTTATAGAAAATGCCACGATCTGTAGCCACAATTAAAGTGTCTTGTGGCAATGTTTGAGCTGCTTTGATCAGTTGTGAGGTACTTCCCACCGCATCCGCAATATCAATCACGGATTCTGGTGACTCAGGATGCACCAATACAGCTGCATTCGGATACAGCGCTTTCATCTTTTCGATACCACGGGCACGAAACTCTTCATGCACGATACAAGCACCATCCCAAAGCAACATATCAGCACCGGTTTTCTTTTGAATATAACGGCCTAAATGTTGATCTGGCGCCCAAATAATTTTCTCGCCCAAGCTGTCTAAGTGTTCAATGATCTCTACTGCACAACTTGAAGTCACTACCCAATCTGCACGTGCTTTAACTGCTGCTGAGGTATTGGCATAGACCACAACAGTATGCTCAGGATGTGCATCACAAAATGCGGTAAATTCATCTACAGGACAACCGAGATCAAGCGAACAGGTTGCTTCCAAAGTTGGCATAAGGACTGTTTTTTCAGGAGAAAGAATTTTCGAGGTTTCTCCCATAAATTTAACCCCAGCGACCACCAGAGTAGATGCCTCATGATCACGTCCAAAACGTGCCATTTCTAAAGAATCAGAAACACAACCACCTGTCGCTTCCGCAAGTTCTTGCACATCTGGATCACAATAATAATGTGCCACCAAAACAGCATTGTTCTTTTGCAATTCAGCTTTAATTTGCGCAAACTTCTGCTGTTTTACCGCTGGACTCAGACTATTGTCCTTAGGTTCACCTAAACGATCTAAATGCGCTTGCACAACCGATTTTGCTTCGTTGGCAATTAAATTATTCGCATCATTCATAAGAGGTCTTCTCTTTCCTTGTCGCTGGCATCATGCTAGCGTTTATACACTTGTGAATTGATTGTACGGTTTAGCGCACATAAATTCACCACGAAAAATGTTTTGTTATAAAAAAGCCTCACGAATGAGGCTCCTTAAAAAATCAGTAGTTAAGAACGATAGTCCGCATTAATTTTCACATAATCATAGGATAGGTCACAGGTATAGACCGTATCTTTGGCCTGCCCTCGACCAAGATTTACATGAATGGTCATTTCTGTCTGTGACATTACCCGTGCACCAGCTTCTTCGGTATAGTCTTCAGCAGCACCACCATCTTTACAAATTTGCACGTCGTCTAACCAGACTTGAATTTTTTCAACATCCAAATCTTTCACGCCAGCATAACCAATCGCAGCAAGGATACGCCCCCAGTTTGGATCAGACGCAAAAATTGCCGTTTTAACCAATGGTGAATGGGCAATGCTATAAGCAATATCGCAGCATTCTTGTGTGTCGTTTCCACCGTCAACCGTGATAGTAATGAATTTGGTCGCCCCTTCCCCATCACGAATAATCAGTTGCGCCAAACGCTTCATCACACGCGATAAAACATCCAAGACCACAGTATAACGTACATCATCTTCACTGCTAATTTCTACACCACCAGCCATTCCGGTTGCAGCAAAAATGCATGAATCATTGGTAGAAGTATCACCATCCACAGTAATCCGGTTAAATGATTGGTCTGCGCTAATTTTTAACATTTTTTGCACAAGATTTCGTGCAATTGGCGCATCGGTTGCAACAAAACTCAGCATGGTCGCCATATTTGGGCGAATCATACCTGCACCTTTAGAAATCCCAGTCATTGTATACGTTATACCATCAAGCTCGAACTGTTCTGAGGCGCCTTTTGGTGTGGTATCCGTGGTCATGATCCCAGTCGCAGCGTCCGTCCATGAAGCGTCATTCAAACTATTTAGTGCAGGCTGTAAACCTTGCGTTAAACGCTCGATGGGCAGTTGTTCGCCAATGACCCCTGTAGAGAATGGCAATACCTCAAATTCTTCCACCTGCGCTAACTCAGCAAGCTTTAAACAGGTCAATTGTGCATTTTGCATGCCCAATTTGCCTGTACCCGCATTAGCATTCCCGGTATTGATGACCAAATAGCGTGGATTGGCTTGTGCTAAATGTGCTTTCGACACATGAACTGGCGCTGCGCAAAATGCATTTTGGGTAAATACACCCGCAACATTGGTACCTTGTGCAAATTCAAAAATAACTAAATCTCGTCGATTTGGATAACGGACATACGCCTCAGCAGAGCCAATTTTTACACCTTGTACCACATGCATATGCGGCATAGACACGTCACCAACAGCCATTTTCAAATGTCCACATGAATTAAAATGAAAATACAGCTTATTAGAATTCTCTATAAAAATCGAGCTTATTAAAATGCTTATTTATTTTTACTATAAGAAAAGCTTATTCATTTGAATATAAAATAAAAAAGCCAGTAAATATACTGGCTTTCATTACATCAGCAACGTATTACTGTTGAACAGCAGTCGTAGTATCCGCAGCCAATAATGCTTGCTTTACTTTTTCTTGACTAGATACTGACAACGCTGGATTTGAAGCAACAACGCGATTAATCGTAGCAGGTGTTACCGCTGCAATCGCCGCAGTTTTTAAAATAATTGGGCGTCCACCTGTATTACCTAAAGTATAACGAATACCGGTACGTGGACTGATTACAGTCGTGGTTTCATTTTTTACTTCTGCTTGGGCTGTCACTGCGCCTGTAGCAGCTTGTACTTTTTCCACTGTCGTCGTTTGTGGTGCCGTATCTGCAAATGCCAATGCTGGAACTGCTAAAGTTGCAACAAATAAAGGTTTTAATAATTTTTTCATTATCTTCCCAAAGATCTTTTCCAATTGAGCAACTTAATACCACTTAATCACATTTCCTGCAATAAAAATTAACGCATGGTAATAACTTGTAAAAAAAGCAGAACAATTGTTCTGCTTTTTTGTAACACTTTCAGGGTCTATTCACTCAATTAGATTTTGCCGTGACATTGCTTGTATTTCAAACCTGAACCACAAGGACAAGGTGCATTACGGCTTTCTGGTGCTGCAATCTCATCACTATCCGTGAATTGTGCATCAACAATCTCATTACTTACCGTACCACTTAAACCATCCACTTCATCATGTGCGAAGTTAAGACGCATAGATTCAGCTTGAGCCTGTTGTTGAGCTTCCATTTCAGCAAGCTCTTCAGGTGTTGGAATATGCACACGGGAAATATCAGTAACCACGTCAGACTTAATCACACCCAACATATTGACGAATAAATTGAAGGCTTCCTTCTTATATTCTTGTTCAGGGTTCTTTTGTGCATAACCACGTAAGTGAATCCCTTGACGCAAATAGTCCATCGCAGCCAAATGGTCTTTCCAATGACGGTCTAAAGAACCCAGCATGAAGTGACGTTCAAGTGTCGCAGCAGTATCATCACCCATCTGTTCACGACGATTACGGTAACGTGTAACGATCTCATCAGAAATACGCTCAACCAAGGCTTCTTCATCTAGACGACGATCTTCTTCCAACCATTGATTTACAGGAAGATTAATACCTAAATCTTCATTCAATGCATTTTCAAGCCCTTGAATATCCCATTGGTCATGGATTGATTCAGGTGGAATATAAGTTTCGATTAAGCCTTTTACGACTTCACGATGCATTTCTTCAATATAATCTTGAAGTGAGCTTTCTTCTAAAATTTCATCACGTTGAGAGTAAATAATTTTACGTTGTTCGTTATTTACATCATCGTATTTCAATAAGTTTTTACGAATATCGAAGTTACGTGCTTCAACTTTACGCTGTGCATTTTCAATAGAACGCGACACCATTTTATGTTCAATGGCTTCATTCTCTTGTAGTCCCATCGCACGCATCATTGCAACAACGCGATCACCCGCGAATATACGCATCAAATCATCTTCTAATGACAAGAAGAAACGTGAAACACCTGGGTCACCTTGACGACCAGAACGACCACGCAACTGGTTATCAATACGACGTGATTCATGACGTTCAGAACCGATGATGTGTAAACCACCTGAACTTAACACCATTTCATTGTTTTGTTCCCATTCCGCTTTAAGACGAGCTTCATCTTCCGCAGTATGGTTTTCAATTTTGGCAAGTTTTGCTTTCCAGTTACCACCAAGCAAAATATCGGTACCACGACCTGCCATATTGGTTGCAATGGTCACTGCACGCGGTGAACCCGCTTGGGCAATAATGTCTGCTTCACGCTCATGTTGTTTAGCGTTCAAGACTTCATGGGTAATACCCGCATCTCGTAACTTATCAGATAAAATTTCTGAAGCCTCAATGGTTGCAGTACCAATCAAGATAGGTGCAACACCTGCTTCATGAATTTTCTGAATTTCTTCAATAATTGCGTTGTATTTACCATTACGGTTTAAATAAATTAAATCGTTTTGGTCATTACGAATCATCGGACGATGGGTTGGAATAAGCACCACATCCAAACCATAAATTTCTTTCATTTCCGCAGCTTCAGTATCAGCAGTACCTGTCATACCTGAAAGCTTTTTGTATAAACGGAAATAGTTCTGGAATGTTGTTGTTGCTAAAGTTTGGTTTTCAGGTTGAACGTCTAGCGCTTCTTTGGCTTCAACAGCTTGGTGTAAACCTTCAGACCAACGACGACCTGGCATGGTACGACCAGTATTTTCATCGACAATGATTACTTCACCATCATGTACGATGTAGTGAACATTACGTTGATAAAGGAAATGTGCACGAATTGCAGCAGACACGTGATGAACCAAGTTTAGATTTGATGGTGAATATAAGCTTTCGCCTTCAGCCAACAAGCCCATTTTAATCAGTTCATCTTCAACAGTTTCATAACCGACTTCAGTCATTTCAACTTGGCGTTGCTTTTCATCAATCCAGAAATGACCGCCATCTGCGACTTTTTCTTCTTTTTGAGCATGCAACTTCGGTGGAATACTATTGATTGCAACATAAAGCTGTGATGAATCATCACTTTGACCCGAAATAATCAACGGTGTACGTGCTTCATCGATCAAGATCGAATCGACCTCATCGATAATCGCATAAATCAAACCACGTTGCTTTTTCTCTGCCATAGAGAAAACCATGTTATCGCGCAGATAATCGAAACCAAATTCATTATTGGTACCGTAAGTAATATCTGAACGATATGCCTCAGCTTTCTCTATCGGTGATTGCATCGAATAGATTACACCAACACTTAAACCCAAGAACTCATAAAGCGGACGGTTTAATTCAGCATCACGTTGTGCCAAGTAATCATTGACCGTGATGACATGAACACCTTGTTCACTAATTGCATTTAAATACACAGCCAAAGTACCCATCAGGGTTTTACCTTCACCTGTACGCATTTCTGCAATTTTTCCTTCATGCAAAGTAATACCACCAATGAGCTGCACATCATAATGACGCATACCCATGACACGTTTTGCTGCTTCACGACACACCGCAAACGCTTCTGGCATTAATTTATCTAGGCTTTCACCTTTCTTATATCTTTGTTTGAATTCTTCAGTTTTTGCAGATAAGTCTGCATCGCTGAGTGCAGATGTCGTCGGCTCGAGCGCATTGATCTTATCGACAATTTTACGCATACGTTTTAGTTCGCGCTCGTTTTTAGTACCGAAGATTCCTCCGATCAGACTTGCCAACATATAAACTCTCTAAATCTTTGTGAAATAAATTTTTCTCAGACGATATTATGGTGGTAGAAATTTGAAGTACAAGGGTTTTGCACAAATCCAATCAAAAAAATCTGACGATTAGTTCTAGCACGTATCAGCTAAGGCGCATTAATGTAGCAAATTTAACCGATATTTGCAGTGAGGTAGAGATCAATTCTATGTTTTTTTTCATATGCTTCTTTTATTAATATCTATTTTCTTCATAAAGAAATACAAAAACACTATTTTTAATTATAAAAAAACTGGGTAATAGTAGTTTGGACGAGCCAAATAACAAACAACATTTTTAAATATTGAGGTTTCAAAATGACTTTACGATTAGGTGACATTGCGCCAGATTTCACTCAGGAATCTAGTGAAGGTCCAATTAAGTTTTATGATTACTTGGGCGACAGTTGGGGTGTTTTATTCTCACACCCTGCCGACTATACGCCAGTATGTACCACTGAGTTAGGCTATACCGCAAAATTAAAAGATGAGTTTGAACAGCGTGGGGTAAAAGCCATTGCCCTTTCAGTCGATGATGTTGAATCACATAAAGGTTGGATCAACGACATCAATGAAACACAAAATACCACTGTAAACTTTCCAATCATTGCAGACAAAGATCGTAAGGTATCGACGCTGTATGATTTCATTCATCCAAATGCCAGTGAAACGCTCACCGTGCGTTCTTTAGTTATTATTGATCCCAATAAGAAAGTTCGCTTAATCATTACCTACCCTGCATCAACTGGACGTAATTTTAAAGAAATTCTCCGTGTGATTGATTCATTACAACTGACTGACAATTATAAAGTTGCCACACCTGCAAACTGGCAAGATGGTGAAGATGTTGTTATCGTCCCGTCGATCAAAGATGAAGCGGAGCTTAAAGAACGCTTCCCAAAAGGTTATACGGCGGTTAAGCCTTATCTTCGTCTTACCCCACAACCTAATAAATAATATGCAATATTGAATTTTTTAGATTAGAGCTAACTAACTCCAAAAGATCACATCCAAGCTTGATGTGGTCTTTTTTTAATATCCACTGATTGCAACGAAATTCTTTTACCCTTCAAAATACACCAAACAACAAATACTAAAATAAAAACAAAATCATTTTAAAAATAGAAAAGGCACCGAAGTGCCTTTTATGATCAAAGATCAGCGAACAAATGTTATGCAGGAATACGTAAAACTTGTCCTGGGAAAATATCATCCGCATTTTTTAACAATGGGCGGTTCGCTTCAAAAATTTTATTATATTGGTTGGCATCACCATAAAATTCTTTTGAAATTTTAGACAAATTATCGCCTGATTTAACTGTATAGAACTTACTTTCAGGCTCAGGTGCTGCCACTGTCATTTGATCATCAACTTGCGCCACATGGTCAATATTCCCCACAGCAAGAATGATTTTCTCTTTATCTGCCTGAGTTTGTACCTGACCGTGAATCGTGGCCAAATCAGAAGTACCATTATAGCTTACCGAAAGCCCTGTTACTGGCAAGCCTAACGCTTTAATGTGCCCCAACAACTTATTGGCAATTTCTTGTGCAGACGGTTCTGCTGGCGTTGCTGGTGCCGCTTGTGGCTCAGCTGGTGCAGTATTTTTCTTGCCAATTCCTTTAATAAAATCAAAAAGACCCATATGTCGTACTCCATATCATTATTGAAAATTGTTTTACTGAGAATGTATTACTGTGAACTGATATACAAATTTAAGAACTCTATTTTTATAGCGAAAAAGCGTCAGGATGTGCGTTGTCATTGGTGATAAAAAGGTAACGGTATGTAACCAATGCTTTTGATTTTAAACTTATTTAATTGCTTTTTTAGGTTAAAGATCGCCAAGCATGCATGCACTCAACACAGCTAAATTCAGGCATAAAAAAACCACCTAAAGGTGGTCTTTTTACGTATAACAACAACGTGCTATACAATCAACACATTAACCAAGTTTTTTAGTTACATAGTCGATAGCTGATTGAACAGTTGTGATTTCGTTAGAATCTTCATCTGGAATAGTGATGTCGAAGTCATTTTCGAAAGACATAACAAGTTCTACTAGGTCTAGAGAATCAGCACCCAAATCATCCATGAAAGATGCTTCGTTTTTGATTTCTTCAGCTTTGATACCTAATTGTTCTGCAACAGCTTGTTTAATGCGTTGTTCGATATCGCTCACAGGAATTCTCCTCATTGCTTGTGGCGGCTTTTAATTGCCTGATAGTTTAATTGAATATTTACTTTTTTCAAAGTTTATACATCGCATTACGCCATGTATAAACCACCATTTACGTGTAATACTGTGCCTGTAATGTAACTGGCTTTGTCAGAAGCTAAAAAACTTACTGCATTTGCAATATCTTCTGGTTGACCAAATCGGTTTAACGCAACTTGATCACTCATTTTTTTGCGAATATCTTCACTTAACTGCTCAGTCATTTCTGTTGCGATAAAACCAGGCGCAATACAGTTGACTGTAATCTGACGGCTTCCCATTTCTTTTGCAAGACTGCGACTGAAAGCTTCAATCCCTGCTTTTGCAGCAGAATAGTTGGCTTGTCCTGGGTTAGCAAAATGCGCAACAACAGAACTGATATTGATAATGCGTCCAAAGCGGGCTTTGGTCATGCCTTTCAATACACGTTTAGATAAGCGGAATACAGCTTTAAGATGAATATTGAGAATATCGTCCCAATCATCTTCAGACATACGTAACAGTAAATTGTCTTTGGTAATCCCTGCATTGTTCACAAGTATCATCACTGAACCATATTTTTGTTCAATGTCAGATACCAATGCATCAATTGCAGCACCATCACGTACATCAAGTAATGCACCTGCACCATTTTCAGCAAAAACTGTTGAAAGTTTTTCTGCGCCTGCTGCTGATGTTGCCGTACCTACAACAAAATAACCGTCTTGAATCAATTGCTGAGCGATGGCAGCACCAATCCCTCGGCTCGCGCCTGTCACTAATGCGACTTTGCGTTCTTGTGTCATGCAATTTTCCCTTCAGCCACTAAGATAGCATTCAGTGCATCTTCCATACGACTTTGTGTATCGAGTGGAAATGCTTTTTCGATATTTGGTAAACGTTTTGCTAAATTCGCCAATACATTACCTGGACCACATTCAGCAACATACTGAATACCTTGGTCTTGGATGAATTGCATGGTTTTAGTCCACTGTACTGACTGATACAGTTGCGCCGTTAATGCTAAGCGTAATTGGCTTGTATCTGTCGCGATTCCAGCATTGACATTTTGTATTACAGGAATACTTGGTAGCTCAATGGCAGTTTGTTCCAAAGCTTCTGCAAACTGTTCGGCAGCAGGTTTCATTAGAGAACAATGTGATGGTACAGATACAGGTAATGCAATCGCTTTACCGCCGTTTTCTTTGGCAACGGTCATGACAGCTTCGACTAGAGTTTTGTCTCCTGCGATAACAACTTGGCCTTGTGCATTATAGTTTGCAGCTTCAACAGAACCACGGCCTTGCACATTGGCTTGCTCGCACAGTTCAAGTACTTTCGCGTCATCTAGACCGAGAATAGCCGCCATCGCGCCTTGCCCCTGAGGCACAGCACTTTGCATCAATTTGCCGCGTAAATTTACCAACTTGACTGCATCTGCCAAAGTCATCGACTCTGCAGCAACTAAAGCACTGTATTCGCCTAAGGAATGACCTGCAAGGTATTTTGGCACAACACCACCAAGATCTAACCATACACGCCATAAAGCAATACTTGCTGTCAATAAAACAGGTTGAGTATTTTCAGTTTGATCTAAACCTTCACCGCTTTGTGCAATGTGCCATAAATCAAAACCGATGGCATCTGATGCTTCAGTAAAGGTTTCTTGTACACCACTAAACTGTTCTGCAAGTTCAGCAAGCATACCCACTTTTTGTGAACCTTGACCTGGAAACAAAAATGCAGTTTTTGTTGCTTGAGCTGCTTGTTCGAGTCGTTTGGCAGACATATAAAAAGTCCCTTATTTAATCTTGATCGTTTCCGATGGCGCAATTTTACATTAAAAAAAAATTTATTTAATTGCGAAATACAACAAAAAACCCAGTCATTGAAAACAAAAAAAGGGAGCTTTCGCTCCCATTTTTTTACTAAGCTTGCGCTTAATAGTTCACCAATTATTCAGCATCAGCTGCTTTAGCGAATAATTGACGACCACGGTAGAAACCATCTTTAGTCACGTGGTGACGACGGTGAGTTTCACCAGTAGTTTGGTCTACAGTTAATGCATTCTCGGTTAAAGCGTCATGTGAACGGCGCATGTCACGGCGAGAGCGACTTTTACGGTTTTGCTGAACGGCCATGATGGCTCCTTACAAATCGAAAAAATGGATCAGAACAAATTCGGTTGTCTTAACTTAACAGTATAACACAAAATTTAGTTAAGTTTACCCTTCAAACCTGCCAAAACTTCAAACGGATTATCCCGTTTTTCTTCAACAGTGTCCTGAACGGCTGGTTGATGCTTATGTTCACAAGCGTCATGCTTAGGAGACAGAGGCATCAACAATAACAATTCATCTTCTAAAAGTGCAAGTAAATCAACAGTCGAAGGAGTATTGGTTAAATAATCCCCTTTAATTGTTGCTTCACTTTCACCTAGCACGATGAAATCAGCATCCTCATCCAAGCGCTCTATCAGTGACTCATCATCTATTAAAGCCAAATGGAAGTCAGAAACTAGCGTAATTTCAACAGAATCCAGACAACGCTGACACTCCATTGGAACTTTAGTATCTACATGACCATCTAGCCAAACAATACGATGATACGCATCCATTGATAGCTTACAGTCTATATTGATCAATTGATCATCAATTGATCCAACAGCTTCACGGGAAATACGAACAAAGCGAGACAATGGCAGGGTACCTGACCATGTAAAGCCTTGTTCAGCCCATTTAAACGGCTCTATCTGTGCCGGAAAGGTATTTGCTGACATAATTAAGGCGGCAATTCTACAAATTCATAGGTACTCTGTCAAAGATTAAGATACAATTTTGTACTTATTTAGACAGATCTCTTGAGTAATACAAGCCATGCATCAGTTGCAGCCGCAACCTGAAGTCACTACTTCATTACAATTCAATACGCATTCAACTTCTGAAAACACATTGCAAGCCGCCGATGTGCAACGCTTATCATGGGCTAACTTACAAACAGAAGTGCAACACGTTGATTGGCTTATCTTACACTTTAATCACTGGTTTTCCCACCTAAATGTGACGCTTGTTCGTGGTGATTTTGAACCAGAGTATTTCCCTGCTAGCGAACACAGCCCTGCCCGTATTCAGTTTGCACATGGTTTTTTCAACAGCGCTCTTCATGAAATCAGTCATTGGAGCATTGCCGGAGAACAACGCCGTTTATTGCCTGATCTCGGTTATTGGTATGCACCCGACGGTCGTACAGCTGAACAACAAGCCTTATTTGAGCAGGTTGAAATCAAGCCCCAAGCCATTGAATGGTTATTTTCCAAAGCATTTGGACGAAAATTTCGAGTTTCGCTGGATAATCTGACTGGTGAAGGTGGTGACGGCTCGACATTTAAAGACAGTGTTTATGCACAAGTTCAGGATTTTTTTTCAGGTAAAGCCAAACTTCCACGCGATGCAAAACACTTCATTCAGTGTATTTGTCTATGTACTCGAGGTGGCAAAACATTACAAAGCACTGAATTTAATCGTAACGATCTTGATTAAACCCGTAATTTTTTTAAAACATTGATTGCAACGATTTACTTTCCCAAGTAATAATTGAATTAACAATAAATCAGGAGAATAAATATGCTGCATTTAAGAGTACATCCTGACAATCCTCAACCACGTTTAATCAGCCAAGCAGTCGAAAGAATTCGAGCAGGTGATGTTGTGGTTTACCCAACTGATGCGGCTTATGCAATCGGCTGTCAGATTGGAAATAAAAGTGCAATGGAGCGTATTGCTCAGATCCGCGGTCTAGGGGCAAAGCATCAATACGCGATTATCTGTGCAGATTTATCTGATATTGCAACCTATGCCAAAGTAGACAATGCAATGTATCGTCTACTTAAAGCCAATACCCCGGCCGTAACCACATATATTTTACCCGCAACCAGTGAAGTTCCACGACGCTTGATGCATCCCAAGAAAAAAACCATCGGCTTACGTGTTCCAAGTAATCCCGTCTGTCAGATGCTATTAAAAGAGTTGGGAGAACCCTTACTGACCAGTACTTTGATTTTACCTGGTCAAGATGCGCCAATGGATGATCCCTACGATATTGAACAATTATTGGAAAAACGTATTGATGTCTTTATTGACAGTGGTTTAGGTACCTTAACCACCACCAGTATCGTTGATTTATCAGGAGCAAACCCTGAAATTATCCGTCGTGGTGTAGGCGATGTAAGCGCTTTTGAATAAGCGCTTATCCACTTTTCCTTAGATTAGATCCAAAAGTATCAGCTCAAATTACACCGAGTTAATCAATACTTTGTTTTAACGTGATAAAGTTAAAGTTTCTAAATATTCTATTTTAAAACTTTGACTGCTCCCCCTAATTTCAACAAGAATAATTGAATTACCATAACTCTATCATTTTTAGATTGGTATTTTTCTCAATTCAGTTTATAAACAAAGTACAATCCTAAAAACAAATGCTTAATTATGATTTATAAGATACATCATTTACATTGTGGAACCATATGTCCGATGTGTGCACCACTATACGGACAAAAAGGTTTGTATGGCAAAATGGTGTGTCATTGCTTATTGATTGAAACAGACAAAGGTCTTGTATTGGTCGATACCGGTTTTGGGATGCAAGACTACCTACATCCGCAAACACGTTTAGGTAAAGCTTTTACAAAAATCAGTGGCATACAAGCTGATTTCAATCTCACAGCCATTTCTCAAATTCAACAATTGGGTTTTAAACCATCCGAAGTTCAACATATTTTGGTCAGTCATTTAGACTTAGATCATGCAGGTGGTATTTCAGACTTTCCCAATGCCACAGTTCACATCTTATCCAGTGAGTTTAATGCAGCACAAAAACTTTCAGTCATGAATAAATTGCGTTATCGACCACAACAATTTAAAAATCATCGTTACTGGAATTTTCTTGAACCTAAAAACGGCGAAGCATGGTTTAACTTCCAAAAAGTTCAAGGTTTTAATATTTTCAATGATGAAATTCTATTGATTCCTTTAGTCGGTCATACTGTAGGACATTGCGGTATAGCGATCAAACAACAAGATAGATGGTTATTGTTCTGTGGCGATGCTTATTTTAATCATCTAGAACTCAACCCTAAGAATAAATTACGCGCGCTCGACAAAATTGAATATCTCCTAGCGGAAGATAATACATTGCGCCTAAAAACATTATCACAACTGCAACAGCTTGCACAGAATGAAGCAAAAATTGAAATTATCTGTGCCCACGATCCTGTTGAACTAGACCGATATTTAAAACATGCTTAAATCTCAATTATTACGTTATACCACTATCTTCGCACTCAGCCTACAGCTTTCAGCCTGTATGACAACTGCTGCACTTCCAGATCATGAGCGCCCAAAACAATGGGGAACTATCGTTGCTCCACAGTATAATTTTTATCGGATTAGTGACACCGTTTTTCGTAGTGAACAACCCAGTGCTGAACTTATTCCTGAGTTAAAAACCAATCATATTGATATGGTAATTAATTTAAGAAGTCGCAATAAAGATAAAACCGTCTTTTCAAAACAGAACTTTCAATTGGTTCATATCCCAATCAATACTTGGGCAATTGATCGTCATGATCTACTCAATGTTATGAAAACAATTCAAATCGCAAAAGCCCACAACCATAAGGTTTTAATCCATTGCTATCATGGTTCTGATCGTACTGGGGCAAGTGTTGCAATGTACCGAATTATTTTTGAGAACTGGTCTGTGAATGATGCTTTAAATGAAATGAAGCATGGCGGTTATGGCTTTCATCCAATCTGGGGCAATATTGAAAAACTTTTTACCCCTGAAAATATAAAATGGATCCGTGAGCAGCTCGCGAATCCATCTTTAACTACAAATACCTAACTCATAGCGTTTAACGTCGGTCTAGAGGTACCCACTCGATTACCCAAGCCGACTTCATGCCTAGACTCGCATCAGAATTGATCTTCTTACGTGCTGAATCCGCAGTCTCTCGATCTTTCGATGGTCCAACCATAATACGAATACCTTTTGAGGTTGGACTCTTAGTCACTTTGTAGCCCTTGGCACGAAGTTTAGCAGCGACAGCATCTGCATTGGCTTCATTGGCGGCAAGCGCAACTTGTACCATCCATTGCTTATCACCATTTTCAAGCAAATCACGTGCTTTTTCAGCTTCCGCTTTTTTCTTTGCTTCTTCTTGTGCTTTGTGCTTTTTATCCGCTTCTGCTTTCTTGTCTTCCGCTTGCTTTTTCTCAGCAGCGGCTTTCTTTTCAGCATCTAGCTTACGTTTTTCATCTGCTTTTTGTTGTTCTTCTAATTTGCGTTTCTTTTCTTCAGCGGCTTTTTTATCTGCTTCTGCGGTAGCTTGACGCTTCTGCTCAGCTAACTTTTTTTCAGCATCGGCTTTTTGCTTTAATTGAGCATTTTGCTGTTCAAGTTTTTTCTGCTCTGCTGCTTTCTGTTGTGCTTTGGCTTTTTCATCCTGTACCAGCTCAGGAGGAATATCAGCCCCTTCCTGTGCTGCCGCAGCAGCTGCACCACGTCTTGCATTTGCAGCAGCATACTCTTCAGCTGCTTTACGTGCAGCATCTGCTTCAGCCTGTTGTTGCGTCCGTAAAAAATCTGCTGCTTTTGCTTCTTGTTCAGCAACCGCTTTTTCACGGGCACGCTTCTGCTCTTCTAACAGACGTTTTTCAGTCGCAACATCGACAGTCAATGGCTGCAATTGTACAGGCTCACCTGCAGGTGTCGCTTTATTCTGCTGAGCTTGGCTTGTCGGCTGTGTCTCTACTTGGCTTTGGTGGATTTCTTCTTTACCTTTTAGAAGCAATGCCGCCAATAGAACACCACCACTTAATAAAACAACACCACCCATCCAGCGTTGTTTGTTATTCATTGACATTCGTCTAAATACTCCCAGACCGCTTCTAAGGTATGGAATGAACCACACACCAAAATCAGCTGATTATTATTGGTTTCTGCAAGCGCTGATTGAAATGCTGCTTGTACACAATCAAACTGTTCAACTGTCTCATGCTGTAAAGCAGTTTGTAATTGTTCCAATGATGCCGCACGAGGCACAGTTAATGGTGCAATTTTCCACTTTAATACAGTATTTTTCAACAACTTGACCACAGAATCTACATCTTTGTCGGACAACATTGAAAAAACAGAGACAACTTCTGTGTACTGTTTATTGTATTCTAGGAATTTTCGCAATTGCTTTAACAAAAATTCTACACCATGCGGATTGTGTCCCGCATCAAAAATTACTGTTTTATCGTGTATTTTTCTAATTTCAAAGCGCCCTGACAATTGTGCGTTCTGAATACCTTGCGAAATCGCCTGTTGTGAAACCGTTAAACCGCTTACCAAAATTGCAGCGACAGCCGTAGAAATATTTTCCAGTGCCAAGTGTCCCAAAGGAAGTTTTAAAGTCGTTCCTGAGCTTGCAAAATTCCAAGATTGGCCATCTTCTGAGTTATCATAAAAATAATCATGATTTAACGCATATAGCGTAGCATTGGTTTCTTGTACTTTATGTTGTATCGCTTGTGGTATATCTTGTGCGCCGGCAAAAATAACAGGAATATTTGCTCGGATAATACCGGCTTTTTCATAAGCAATTTTTTCAATCGTATCGCCCAGCCAATCGGTATGATCTAAACCAATATTGGTAATCACAGCCACATCTGGATCAATCACATTGACCACATCCAAACGACCACCAAGACCGACTTCAAGTACCCAAACATCACATTGTTTTTGTTTAAAAATAACAAATGCAGCCAAAGTCGTGGCTTCAAAAAAAGATAAAGATAAATCACAAATACGGCGGGCTTGATCAACCGCAACAAAAGCATCAATCAAAGTTTGATCATCAACTTCTTGTCCAGCCAGTTTAACCCGTTCATTAAAACGATAAATATGTGGAGACTGGTATAAACCAACATTCAACCCTTGCGCATTCAAAATCGCAGCGAGAGTTGTTGTGGTTGAACCTTTGCCATTTGTTCCAGCAACGGTAATCACTTTGGCTTTAGGGTTAATCACCCCGAGTTGTTCTGCCACAGGAATCACGCGCTCTAAGCCTAAATCAATCCCTGTAACGTGAACATGGCTCCAATAATCGAGCCATGTTTGTAAATCATCAGTATTTAAAGGTGCTGTTTGGTTGTTCAAGGCAAATTCATCAGTTTCGCTACAATACGATATACAGTATCACGTAATGCGTGACGATGAACAATTTGATCGATTACGCCATGATCAAGCAAAAATTCCGCACGTTGGAACGGTTCTTCCAGCTTCTCACGTACTGTTTGTTCAATCACACGTTTACCCGCGAAACCGATCATCGCTTTAGGTTCAGCAATATGTACATCACCTAACATTGCCAATGATGCTGTTACACCACCATACACTGGATGGGTTAATACCACGATATACGGAAGATGCGCATCTTTGATTTTTTGAATCGCCGCAGAGGTACGCGCCATTTGCATCAAAGACAACATGCCTTCCTGCATACGAGCACCGCCTGAAGCAGCAAAACAAATCAGTGGTTGCTTATCTTTAATCGCTTTTTCAGCAGCTTGTACAAAACGGTCACCGACCACAGTACCCATTGATCCAGCCATAAAGTCGAATTCAAATGCGCATGCAACCATTGCAATATTTTTAACTTGACCTTGCATCACCACAAGGGCTTCAGTTTCACCTGTTTTTTCCTGCGCTTCTTTAATACGCTCTGGATAAGGCTTGCTGTCTACAAAATGTAAAGGATCTTTTGCTGCAAATTCTTGACCAAGTTCAGTGGTCACATTATCAAAAAACCAATTTAAACGATCACGTGCTTTCATTTTCAAATGTTCATCGCATGATGGACAAACATAGGCATTGAAAGACATTGCAGTACGAGTCACGAGTGCATGACATTCAGGGCACTCAATGGTTGGTTCTGTAAACGTCGCTTTGAGTGTTTGTTGTTGGTCAGGCATATGGATGCCTGGAACTGTACGATCTGTCCACGGCGTTGTTGCGCTGAGGATTTTCCCTGATTTCACTTCTTGATTCATACTAACTCATCGAGCGCGGCTCGAAGCTCCTTGACTTTATTCACTGCTGCTTCAACAGCTTGTTCTGGTGCAAGATTTGCAAATGGTTTGACAAAAGCACTTCCGACAATCACTGCATCAGCAACTTGACCTACGGCTTTTGCAGAAGCGGCATCACTAATACCAAAACCTACCCCAACTGGAATATCGGTAAAGGTTTTGATTTTTTCAATACGTGCTGCAACTTCCGTTGTATCCAATGTTGCTGCACCCGTTACGCCTTTTAGAGACACATAGTAAATAAAGCCACTTGCTTGTTTTACTACATGCTGAATACGTTCATCGGTAGAGGTTGGTGCAAGCAAGAAGATTTGATCCATATTGTACTTTTGCAATACTTCATCTAAATCTTGTGCTTCTTCAGGCGGTAAATCCACAAGAAGTACACCATCAACACCACAGTCATTCGCATAAGCCACAAACTTTTCATAACCAATCACTTCAACAGGGTTTAAATACCCCATTAAAACAACTGGCGTTGTTGTGTCTTTTTGGCGAAATTCTTTAACCATATTCAAGGCATCAAAGGTATTGGTACCCGCAGCTAAAGCGCGCTCTGCTGCAAGTGCAATCACTGGACCATCTGCCATAGGATCGGAAAATGGCAATCCAAGTTCAACTATGTCTACGCCTGCTGCAACCATTTGATGTAACAATGGTACGGTTACATGTGGTTGAGGATCACCCGCCATAACATAAGAAACCAAAGCCTTACGCTGTTGAGATTTAAGCTGTGCAAAACGAGTGGCTAAACGTGACATAGGATTGTACATTCCTTGAATTGTTCAAACTTGAGGAGTTTTTAGATCATTAAACACCAGTAAATAAATTCAAAATGGATTTATTTACGGTTTAATCATCCAAATGTATAAATACAAGACACTGCATTGTAACGCTATTTTTTACTCAAAGGATAGAGTCACATAGTCGCTCTCGCGTATCTTGTTTTATATCACAAATAATAAAACAACCCATGGATACATTTAGCGCTATTTTCAAGTTGAGGACAATGATCAAAGCTACCTATTTTCAAGCTTGTAAAAAAATATCATTATGAGTAAAAAATAAAGTTAAATCATCACCCTACAGCCAAACACCCTATTACCTACATCACTTAATTATTTTTCAGAAATTGCAAAAGCTGTTTATACTAGTCAGGATTCTGATTTTTTATCTCCTCTTATGACCACACATTCTCAGGCTAAAGTGCAAGCCAGCGTGCTTGCGCTCTTGCCGCTTATTGTTTTTTTAGCCATTTTTTTAGGCAGTGGTATTTATCACACGATCATTGGTACTGAGTTTGCTTTTTATCAAGTGAAAGCCCCTATTGCTGCTCTTCCTGCAATTATTTTAGCCATCCTGCTGTATAGAGGGAAAATCAATGCCGCTATCGAAACATTTTTGCATGGTGCAAGCCATCCCAATTTAATTTTGATGTTTATGGTCTTTATGCTTGCAGGTGCCTTTGCCAGCGTAACCAGTGCAATCGGTAGTGTGGACTCCACTGTTCAATTTGGTTTATCGATTATTCCATCTGAATTTGTCCTACCGATGCTTTTCATCATTTCCGCCTTTATTGCCACAGCAATGGGAACATCGATGGGAACCATTGCTGCATGTGCGCCGATTGCTTTTGGTTTTTCTCAAGCAACGGATATTCAGCCCATTTATGCAATTGGTGCTGTGGTCAGTGGGGCAATGTTTGGTGATAACTTATCCATGATTTCAGACACCACCATTGCAGCAACTCGAAGTCTAAATGTAGAACTGCGTGACAAATTTCGAGTGAATATCTGGATTGCACTGCCTGCTGCGATTATCACCATATTGATTTACATTTTGACCAGTCATCATGCGCAAACTATTGAATATAAAAGTTATAACTTATGGCTTATTTTGCCTTATGTAATCGTGTTCTTTTTAGCATTTACACGTTTACATGTACTTGCAGTACTGACCATCGGAATAGTACTTTCAGGTTGTCTTGGCATCATTGAAAATCCTGAATTTACCCTACTTAAATACAATGCCGCTATTTATGATGGCTTTGTGGGTATGTTTGAGGTTGCCTTACTTTCTATGTTCTTAGGTGGTTTATCTGCCATTATGCAAAAAGAAGGCGGTTTAGAATGGTTAATTCAACGTATTTACGCCTTAACCCGTCGATTTAAAATCGGTCAACAACGTGCGGGAGAAATTGGAATTAGCTTCCTTGTGGTTTTCTCAAATGTGTTTGTCGCAAATAATACGGTTGCCATCATCTTATCTGGAGACATGGCACGAGAAGTTGCCAAAGAATATGCTGTTGATCCCAAACGTGCAGCCGCATTTATGGATATTTTCTCTTGTGTGGTTCAGGGCTTGATTCCATACGGTGCACAACTATTACTTGCATGCTCAATTGCCAAACTGTCCCCTGTTGAGCTGATTGGTTCGATTTACTATTGTTGGGTATTGGCGATATTTGCAATCTTGGCAATCGTATTTAGATTTCCTAAATTAAAGATAACTTGAAATCATGCTGAATCATGGTTTTAAAAAACCAATTCAACAATCAGATCAACCTGTGTTTTGTGCATAAATTAAAAAATCACAATCATACCAAGCACTTAGATAGCAGCAATGTTATCTAAGTGCTTGGTTTTTAAAGTATACTTTGTTTGCACTGTTTTTTCACAATGACTTCAATTGTTGTTTTTTCTCGAGCAGAGTCTGCCCACTAAAGGCCTTATATGCTCTGGTTAAAGCTGACTGATCTGAATAACCTAACTGCATCGCAATTTCACTGAACGGCATTTGGCTTTCCAATAAAAACTCACAACGCTTCATCCGTTCAATCTCTACAATTTTCTTAAACGATGTCTGTAAGTCACTTAACTGTCGTTGTAAAGTCCGTGTGGATATATGAAGTTCTTGAGTAAGTTCTTCGATTTTTGGGGCGTGTTGTTTTAACTTTAAATATTCTGCCACAATCAAATGTAAACGTTGAGCAATGGTTTCATAGCGAGGTTTAGACGCAATAGCCTCCTCTGCTTGTTTGACCAAAAGCTGCATTAAGGATGGATCTGCCTGTTGGATTTTTAAATTTAAACCTGCTGAGGCTAAGACAAAACTATATTGCGGTTGATGGAAAGAGACTTCACAGCCGTAGAACTTTTGATAATGATAGATTGCCATCTGTGGTGCATGGGCAAAATGCACCGCATGCAATGGAAATTGATTTGGCGGTACAATTTTACGCGCGAGATGCATCATTAACGCATTGGTAAATTCATTAATAAGGATATATTTTTCATGATGAAAGGGCCAAATTAAATGTACATATTCTCCCTTGAGCTGCATTTGCATTGGAATAACTTCGTCACCATCAATCACCAAACGACTAAAGCGCATAATATTTTGTAAAGCTTCTGCCACGGTTGTACTTCGTGATGCCATATAGCCCAAAACCCCAAAATGCTCAGGTCGCACATATTCTGCCATTTCAAAAACGATCTGAGGGCAATCTAGCGCTTGTTTGGTTTTTTCAATCAGTTGATGAAAGAAGAAATAGGAAGATTGTGTATCAATCGGCTGTGACAAAATTCCAATTAAATGTTTTTTTTCATCCGCTTGTAAGAAATCAAGCGTCGCAAGATCAATCCCTCGTTCAGACAGATACATCTGCCAGAGATGAAAATAACCATTTGGGATCTGTAATTCCTGCATCGTCTTGCACTCTTTTTAATCCTTTAACTTAGAAAATTGACATTGCAAATTTTCATTTTGTCGTAAAATGTATAAAAAATGGCAATATCTGTCAAAACAAACTTGCAAAATCCCGACATACTGAAATCATCAACAGTGATGCAAGTAAAATAAAATGAATGCATTAGTTACATATCAGGTCAACCCAGTGGTTCGAACCAAGCTCAACTTTAAACTTGAGGAAGTACCGCGCTTCTGGTTTGGTGGAGATCCATTCCGCACACGACTATTTGACGCACTCAGTCTGACCTTCCCAGATGGTGAACGCTATTTCATAGAAAGTGTTCGGCTCTTCCGTGACAAAATCACCGATCCAGATTTACAACAACGCGTCGCTGATTTTATTCGTCAAGAAGCCCAACATGGTATTGCGCATGACAAAATGAATCAGGTTATGAAAGATCAAGGCATGCCTGTCGATCAATTTATCCAACTTTTAAGTAAGATTTTTAAATTTGAATTGAGCCAACGCTCGCCTCAATACAATATTGCGATGACAGCTGCTGCTGAACATCTCACCGCTTTGATGGCAGAAACATTTTACCGCCATAAAGCAACCTTATCAGAAGCACATCCTTATGTACGTGCATTACTGGCATGGCATTCTATTGAAGAAATGGAACATCGAGATGTGGCCTTTGATGTGATGCAACAAGTCGGTGAGGTCCCCGACAACTTACGTCGATTTGCTTTAGCCTTTACCACCATAATGATGTTCAACTTCACCCTCTACCGTGCCAATATCATGCTTAAACATGATGGATTCAGCCGTATAGAACGTTTAAAAATGGCAGCGCAAGGATTGCCTTGGTTCTTCGGTAAAAAAGGGATTTTATCTGCAATGAAAAATGAATATTTAGACTGGTTTAAAAAAGATTTTCATCCGAGCCAACACCCTGTAATCCGACAATATCAAGTTTGGGTCGATACGATGGCTGAAACCAATGATCCTATTCAAGCAGGTGAAGCATTCTGGCAGGCTGGACTATAGCTGTCTTGATATAAACCGATCAGTTCTATCCTGAAGAGGGATTTGAACTAAATAATGCGAGAAATAAAACAATGAATGCATATGTAAAACACCAAGTTGACCCTGTGGTTCGTAGCAATTTAGATTTTAGATTGAATGAAGTTCCACGCTTTTGGTTTGATAATGACCCTTTTCGTACCCGTATGTTTGATGCGCTGAGTTTGACCTTTCCTGTAGGGGAAAGATATTTCATTCAAAGTGTTCGGGCACTGCGTGACAAAATCACCGATCCAGATTTACAGCAACGTGTCACGGATTTTATTCGACAGGAAGCACAGCACGGTATTGCACATGACAAAATGAATGAAGAAATGCTGCACCAAGGCATGCCTGTTGATCAGTTCGTAAAATTTATGGGTGCGCATTTCGAGCATATACTGAAACATCGTTCCAAACAGTACAACATTGCCATGACTGCCGCAGCAGAACATCTTACTGCATTAATGGCTGAAACTTTTTATAGTAAACAAGAGACTTTAGCAGAGGTTCACCCTTTTGTTCGTGCTCTATTTGCTTGGCATTCAATCGAAGAAATGGAACATCGAGATGTCGCTTTTGATGTCATGAAAGAGGTGGGAGAAGTTCCTGAAAACTTACGTAAATTTGCGCTTGCCTTTGTCACTTTACAAATGTTTGGATTTACCTTTTACCGTGCCAATGTCATGCTTAAATACGATGGATTCAGTCGTATGCAACGTGCTCAATTTGCACTCAAAGGTATTCCATGGTTTTTTGGCAAACACGGTAAATTATCAGCAATGCGCGAACAATACTTAGATTGGTTTAAGCCTGATTTTCATCCGAGCCAACACCCTGTGATTCGACAATATCAGGTTTGGGTCGATGTGTTGGCCGAAACCAATGATCCGATTCAAGCAGGTGAAGCATTTTGGAAGGCCGCGTTATAAGACTAAAAAAGCTTTAAATAAGAACAGCCTTACCATTTCGCGTAGTGCTGTTCCAACAAGCCATAGGCTTGATCTAACTGAATACACTCACCCACTTCAGATTCGACCGTACCACTAATGCGTGATTGCCATTGGCTAAACTGACTCCCCACCAAACGTAAATTTAAGTTTTCAAATCTCCGCCAGCCGGTTTCTACCGTCAGATTTAATTTCTGGTCTAAAGAACGAATTGACCACACGTTTGCATCTAACTTTTCAAATAGTACATCGGCAACTGCATATAGAACACCATTGACCCAAAGACAATTTTCATTGCCAAAACTCTCATTTACACCCGAAGCGAGGTTTAAGCCTATACGGTTTCCTTGCGTATCCCAAAAGTTACATGATAACCAAAACCATGCTGTTTCTGGTCTTAGAAATCCACAGGTGTCATCGAGAGATGCCAATGTTTTTTCATTAAAATCTATACACGCTTTATCTTTATTGATAAAGAAGCCTTCTACAGCCAAGGTGGTTTTCTTTTGCGTATAGGTCCAACCATTAATACCATTGGGACTACACAAGCTTAAAGGCTCTGTCCCTGCACAAAAAATGCGGGCTTTTAACTGCTCTTCACCATTTCGAGTTGCCCGTATATAACGCACACCATTGGCATGTTGCATTTCAAATTCAAAAGGCGATTTACTAAAGTGACTTTGGCTATACAAAGGCTGCTCATCTAAGCTTGTCCCTCGCCCTAAGATCGTATTGGCATTCCATTCTAAAACTTCATTCGTTGAATGGTCATAGACATAAATAAAGCCATGTCCTGCCCAACCAATATCGGCAATTGCGATACCGATAGAATAGTGTTCATGCTGGATACCACAAAATTTAAACTTTTTATATTTTAAATGTTTACGCCAACCTGTTAATACTTTGCCATACGGGGTTTTGTAGATATATTGATTAACATTAATCTTACTCGGCACATCTTTAAAACGCCCATAACGGGGTTGACCATTGCTTTGTATTAAATCCATGTGAATTCCCAATCCTTTTATAAGGGAAGTATTAGACTTTAGTCGGTCCTTCGATTATTGCTATTTTTTCAAATTTAGCAACACCATCACACACCAAATCAATCCACTTTTATCACGATCTAACCTTTAGCGCATTCGTTCGACAGATAAAATATAACTTTGATTTAATTCATAAAAAATAGGGCGAATGCCCTATTTTTTAATCTGCAAAAATCACTTTGCAGGACCACCCCACTGATTTGTTTCAGGTTTGGTATCTGAAGCTAACCAGTAAATTAAAACAAAAGCGCCAAAAGGAACAAAAGCAATCAAGTACCACCAGCCTGTTCTTCCCGTATCATGTAAACGTCGAGCAGCAGCTGAAATTGAAGGCACGATCAGCGCTAATGCACTAATAAAATACAATACAGATGGTTTCTTAAAAATGATTGAGTCAATAATTGCTGCAATGATCAGCACAGCAAACTGTACCAATACAAAGAACCAATATTCTTTACGGCGAGCACGCCCAGAAAAATTGGCATAATTACTTAAACATTTTTTAAACCAATCAATCGCATTATATTGATCTTCGGTTTTATTTTGTGACATTGCTTTTCTCTCTTTATTTTATAAGTGTTACTGACATTTTTTGTACTAAAGCTGTAGCCAGATATTAACTGGTTTTGCATATTTTTCATACACTTTTATTCTATAAAAAGCAAAATCTATTCGAAAAAAGAAAGAGGTCCTTGACCTCTTTCTGTGCAAATCATTGTCTAATCTATGCTTGAGACATTCATCTGCAATTTTTAAAGCAATATATAAAAATCAGATAATCTTTCCATGTGGAATTTGATCAATTAACTTTTGTGGTGCTTTAAAACGTTCACCATATTTTGCTTCAAGCGAGTCCGCTCGAAGCAAAGCTTTTTCTAAACCATACTGATTTAAGAATTGAATCGCACCACCCGTCCACGGTGCAAAGCCAATACCAAAAATTGAACCGATATTGGCATCAATCACAGATTCCAAGACATGTTCTTCATAACAACGTAAGGTATCTAAAGCCTGAACAAATAGGAAACGGTCAATCATTTCTTGTTCAGAAATATCAACATCTTTCTTCCAGTGGTTCAAGCCATCCCAAAGATGCTTTTTGCCACCTTCAGGATACTCATAGAAACCAGCACCCGCAGCCTTGCCTTTACGTTCAAAGGTGTGAATCATGGTTTCAATAACATCATCAGCACCTGAAAGTGGTAAGTCTTTACCTTCAGCCTGAAGTGCTTTACGGGTTTCTTTAGCCACATGCTCAGAAAGCGTTAATGCCACTTCATCTTGAATCGCCAATGGGCCCACTGGCATACCTGCTTTCAGTGCTGCCATCTCAATACGTGCAGGATGTACACCCTCGTGCAATAAACGTAGACCTTCTTGCACAAATGTACCAAACACACGGCTGGTGAAGAAACCACGGCTATCATTGACCACAATTGGTGTTTTGCCAATTTGTTGCACATAGTCATAGGCTTTTGCTAAGGTTTCAGCAGAGGTATTTTTACCTTTGATGATTTCAACCAATTGCATTTTATCGACAGGACTAAAGAAATGTAGACCAATAAAGTGCGTATCATCTTTAGAGGCTTTGGCTAAACCCGTGATCGGTAATGTTGATGTATTTGAGGCCATGACACCATTATTGGCAAGAAATTGTTCCGCTTCTTGAGTCACTTTGGCTTTTAATTCTTGATTTTCAAATACAGCTTCGATAATCAAATCACAGCCTTTTAAGTCTTCTGCAGATGCTGTTGCGGTAATCAAACTTAAAATTTGATCACGCTTTTCCGCGCTCATACGACCTTGCGAAACACGTTTATCCAATAGTTTTTGGCTATAAGCTTTACCTTTTTCAGCATTTTCCACAGAGACATCTTTTAGCACAACTTGAATGCCTTTGATTGCTGTCGAATATGCAATACCCGCGCCCATCATGCCTGCACCAAGTACACCCACTTTGGTCGCTTGCCACTTGGCAATGTTTTTAGGACGACTTGCACCTGCTTTAATTGCATTCAAACCATGCCAGAACGTTCCAATCATATTCTTGGCAACTTGCCCTGTTGCAAGATAAGTGAAGTAACGCCCCTCTATACGGAAAGCGGTATCTACATCAACTTGGGCACCTTCAACCGCAGCGGCCATAATCGCTTCAGGCGCTGGATAACAGCCCTTGGTTTTATCACGCAGCATTGCAGGTGCAATTGCCAGAATCTGAGCAACCGCAGGCGTTTTAGGATCGCCACCTGGAATTTTATAGCCTTTCACATCATAAGGCTGTTGAGATTTAGGATTGGCTTTGATCCAAGCAATCGCTTTGTCCAGCATGTCTTGCTCGCTATCCGCAAGCTCATTGACTAAACCTAAAGACTTGGCTTTATCTACCCCGAATTGCTTACCTTCCATGAGGAACGGGAATGCATTTTGCAAACCTAGCAGACGCACCATACGCACCACACCGCCACCACCAGGAAGTAAGCCCAGTGTTACTTCTGGCAAACCTAATTTGGTTTTAGGATCATTTAAAGCAATACGATAATGACAACTTAAAGCAATTTCCCAACCACCACCTAACGCTGTACCATTAATCGCCGCAACCACAGGAACACCTAAGGTATCAATCGTACGAAGATCACCTTTTAGCTTGGCAGTCATATTAAAGAACTCAGTGGCATGTTCTGGCGTTGCCTCAATCAGCTCATCCAAATCACCGCCGGCAAAAAAAGTTTTTTTCGCAGAACGATAAATCACACCTTTTAAATCTGTTTCAGATTTAAGTTTAGACACAACATTTTCTAAAGCCACACGAAAATCAGCGTTCATGGTATTTGCAGACTGGTTTGGAGAATCCATCGTTAAAATAACAATGCCATCCGCATTTTTTTCATATTGAATTGCACTCATTATTATTCTCCTTATACCAACTCAATAATGGTCGCAATACCCATGCCACCACCTACACACAATGTTGCTAGACCACGTTTTTTACCCTGACGTTCTAATTCATCAAGCAGCGTACCAAGAATCATTGCCCCTGTTGCGCCCAATGGATGCCCCATTGCAATCGCGCCCCCATTTACATTGACTTTTTCAGCTGGAACTTTAAGTTCAGTCATAAAACGCATCACCACAGATGCAAAGGCTTCATTTACTTCAAAGAGATCAATATCATCTATGCTGAGACCTGCTTTTGCCAGTGCTTTACGCGCAGCAGGTGCAGGGCCTGTGAGCATAATGGTTGGATCTGTTCCAACCAATGCCGTTGCCAACACTTTTGCACGTGGTTTTAAACCTTGCTCTTTGACTGCTTTTTCAGAAGCAATCAGCACTACGGCAGCACCATCTACGATGCCCGATGAATTTCCAGCATGATGTACATGGTTAATTTTTTGTGCTTCTGGATATTGTTGTAATGCAAGCGCATCAAAACCCATTCCACCCATCATTTCAAAACTTGGATTAAGTTTTGCCAAGCCTTCAGCAGTTGTACTTGGTTTAATGAATTCATCTTTTTCAAGAATCGTAACACCAGCTTTATCTTTCACTGCAACCACGGACTGATCAAAGCGTCCCGCTGCCTGTGCAGCAGCAGCTTTACGTTGTGAGTTGGCAGCAAACTCATCCACATCTGTACGGCTATAACCGTCGAGCGTAGCAATTAAGTCCGCGCCAATCCCTTGAGGAACAAAATGTGATTTTAAATTTGTTTCAGGATCCAGCGCCCAAGGTCCACCATCGGAACCCATTGGAATACGTGACATAGACTCCACGCCGCCAGCAACAACAATATCTTCCCAGCCTGAACGTACTTTTTGTGCAGCCATATTGACAGCTTCAAGACCTGAAGCACAGAAACGGTTGATTTGCACACCGGCAACATCATTGTCCCAACCTGCCGCAATTGCAGCAGTTTTAGCAATATCACCGCCTTGATCGGCAATTGGTGTTACACAACCCAGTACGATATCGTCTACTTTTGAAGTATCAAGCTGATGACGATCTTTCAATTCATTGAGCAATGTGGTTAATAATGTAATTGGTTTCACTTCATACAGTGAACCATCTTTTTTTCCTTTTCCGCGTGGTGTGCGAATGGCATCAATGATGTAAGCCTCGCTCATAGCTGTTCCTTCTTATGACTTCTAGGTTGTTATCTGCTTTGAGTGTACGTTATAAAGTTGAGAGTTCAATGACGAGAACGAAATAGTCAATTGATATTTTTTGTCAATTGGCTGGTTCGTTCTGAATGGGAAAACGAAAACAAATCACGTATTTCAATTAAGTGCCAATCTCATTGCACATCTGCTGTTACGAGAAAAACCACATGCAACTTCATGCTCAAGTTTATGCTCAAGATAGAGAGGCATCTCAAGCGCATTGATCTTTTCAAAGCCTAATTTTTCATAAAATGGTCGATTCCAAATCACATCATGAAAGGTGGTTAAGGTCACAGCATCACAGCCCTCTCCCTGAGCAGTAGCAATCACATATTCAATCAATTGCCGACCAATCCCTTGTTTTTGAAATGCGCCACTCACATCTAGTTCAATGATATATAAATCAAGCGCTTGTCTTTCTGCATATAAAAAACCTGTAGCTTGATTCTTTTGATTAATCGCGACAAATGCATAAGCAGAAGAAATCAATTGTAAGTGATCTTGTGCTGACAATACGGGGCTTTCGACAAGCCAAGATAACTCGGGAAGACTTGAAAATGCTTGTGTAGCAGATTTTTCTATTTCGATCAGTTGCGCTATATCTGAGGGATCAATTTTTCTAATCAAACATATCATCTATATATCCAGTCAAAAATATTTTAAATAGCATCTAACGACTTAGCTCAAACCTAAAATAAGCAGGTCCGATATTCTCTTTTTTTCACAATCATCACAATCATAGCGAAGATTATTCAATGCGCTATTGAGTGGATAAATCTAAATGATAGAACTGATTGAAATCAGACTCTTGATATTCTGAAAAAGAAGCACCTTTGATAAAGCCAAATTTTTTATACAAGCAAATTGCAGGTTCAAAAGATGAGTGTGTTCCCGTTTCCAAACTCAATTTTTGGTATTCACGTTGTTGTGCAATCAATAAAAGATGTTTCAGCATTTCTGTTGCAGCACCTTTACGTAAATGTTTGGGATGTGTTCGCATAGACTTTAATTCAGCATGTGTAGATGACAACTCTTGAATTGCACCACAAGCTAAAAGTTCATTTTGTTCCCAAAGGGTAAAAAAGCTAATTTCGGGTTGTTGTAACGCAGTTAGATCTAATGCAAAACTATGCTCAATCGGTGAGTTTTCATGCATACCATGTAAATGAATTCTGAGTAAATCTTGTACTTGCACATCATCAAACTCAGCAAGTCTAATCATTTTTTAATACCCTATTCTTGAAAATTCTTTCGCTTTATCGCTTATATCTTACAAGAAATTTTAGCTGGAATGATCAGGCATAAAAAAGCCCAAGTATCACTTGGGCTTAGGATCAGCAAAAATACTTTTGAATTCATCTATGTTTGATTAATGATAACCATGCAATTGACGATAAAGCCCTGGGGTAACCCCTGTCCATTTTTTAAATGCGCGATGGAAGGTACTGGTTTCACTAAAGCCCACTTGTTGTGCTACATCCTCCAAGGTTAAATCCGGATTTAACAACAAATGAATCGCTGCATCACGACGCAAGGCATCTTTAACGCCTTGGTAACTCTTACCTTCTGCAGCTAAGCGGCGGCGCAAGGTTTGTGGTGATAAATACAACATTGAAGCCACATCATTTAAGGTTGGCATTTCTTCACCAATTTGACTCTTTAAGACTTCACGAATACGCGAAGTTAAAGAATTGGTATTTTTGAATTTCACCAAAAGCTGAGCAGGCGCAGCTTTTAAAAACTCTTCTAAACTTGCTTCATCCTGACGAATCGGTAAATCCAAATAGTCAGCGGCAAAAGTAATTTCAGTACGTGGCATATCAAATTGCATCACAGGTGCAAAGAACAGCGCATCATACTCATCTGCATGATTTGGACGCGGGTAACCAAAATGTACCCGTTCTAAAGGAATACGACGTTCAATTAACCATGAAGCTAAACCATGCCAAATCATCAACATACTTTCAGTAATAAAATGATCAGGGTCCATGGTTTTTGGAATCAATGGCACTAAACGCGCTTCATGTTTGTCACGTTCGACCGCGACCGACCATTCATCCCCAAACAATTTATAAAATTGTGATGATAACTCTAAAGCATCACCCAAAGTTTTAGCGTGGATAATCAATTGGCACATGATGGCAAAAGATCCCAAACGACGAGGTTGGATATCAAAGCCAACATGTTCATCTTGGGTCACCATCCACAGCATTTTCACAAAACGTGTATATTGCTCTGGTGAAATACGTGCTTTAGGTTGGCGAAGTAATTCTGCTTCTATGCCAACATGTGAAAGTAAGGTATCAACGTCCATTCCTAGACGCTTCACACCTGTTAAGGCGGCATTCACAAAATGGATACTGATCGTATCACGACTCATGGTAAATCCTTCACTCTCTTTGATGTTCACTAACAATTGACCTAAATGACGCTAAAAAATGTTTTATTGGCGATTTACAACAGTGCAGATCACCTTTTTACATCATAAATTGCCGAAATGATCAAGGTAAATGGCTGAACATGACATTGTTTTGTTAATTTTATATTTCTATTATGGGTGTAAAATCAAGACAGTATTGGTAAAAACAATTATGACAACAGCTTTAAAGGGATTGAAAGTACTCGATTTTTCCACTTTATTACCCGGTCCATTTGCAACTTTATACCTTGCAGACCTAGGTGCAGAAGTGATCCATATTGAATCGCCAACGCGTCCAGATCTGGTGCGCTTGTTCCCGCCTTATGCCAATGGACAAGCGACTTCACACAGTTATCTCAACCGAAATAAACAATCTGTCACTTTAGATTTAAAAGATCCTGCCAGCATTGAGCAAGTTAAGCAGAAGATTTCTGAGTTTGATATTGTCGTTGAACAATTTCGTCCGGGGGTGATGCAACGTTTGGGTTTGGATTATCAAACTTTGGCTGAAATTAACCCACGATTAATTTACTGTTCAATTACGGGTTATGGCCAAACTGGCTCATATAAAGATAAAGCTGGACATGATATTAACTATATTGCCCTGTCTGGTATCGCGGGACACTGTGGCCGCCAAGACAGTGGACCACCGCCGATGGGGATTCAAATCGCAGATGTGGCAGGTGGTTCCTTACATGCTGTCATCGGTATTCTTACTGCTGTAGTTGAACGCCAAAATAGTGGTCTGGGACAATATATTGATATTTCCATGACCGATTGTGTGGTTGGACTCAATAATATGGCAGCCGCAGCCAGTTTGGCTGGTGGTCAACAGCAGCAACGTGAATCAGAACAACTTAATGGCGGGACCTTTTATGATTATTATGAAACGGCCGATGCTCGTTACTTATCTATTGGTAGCTTAGAGCCACAATTTATGACTGGACTGGCAAGCGCGTTAGAATTGCCAATCCTTCTACAAAAAGGTGCTTCTTTCGATACTGAAGATCGTCAAATGGTCAAGCAAGCGATTCGAGATAAAATTAAAAGTAAAAATCTGGCTGAATGGAATCAACTGTTTGAACAACTGGACGTTTGCGTAGAACCGGTACTGAGTTTAGATGAAGCACTGCAATCCCAAATTTCTCAACAACGTAATTGGGTGGTCAATGTGCCATTGAAGCCTAATTCTGATCAAACTGAACCTCAGTTAGCCTGTCCAATTAAGTTTTCAAGATCACAAATGCAATATCACTATATTGGCCAACAACTGGGTGAAGGGACATGGTAATTGCCCATTTAATACAACACAATTCAAGTTAAATAAAATTACAATTCTGTCATCTTCTTTACAATTTGTATAATTTGTAACCTCAGCATCCTGTGTAATCTTAATTCTAAATAGGTTACACAGGTAAGCTGATCTTTTCAGATCAATTTTAATCCATGGTTTTTTAATTAATTTTTAAATAAAATTTAGTGGTTAAAAAACAATAGATTAAATTGACCAAAAACAGCCATAAAGCAAATATTCATTTATTAAAAAATTATCACCATGAGATAAAACACTCACATTAATTACAATTAAAAGTCAAAAATAATAGATTTTTATACAAATATGAGAGTATTATAAATAATTAGTTACAAAGTGTTATCAAGGTCACCAAATATGAATAAATCTAAAGGTCACTTTTATTGGGCTATCAGCTTATTATCTTTATGTAGTTCTTTTCAAAGTGCTCATGCAGCTGAAGCATTTAATGCAGAAAGCCCATGGATGTTTGGTGATTGGAACGGAAAAAGAACCGAGCTCCAACAAAAAGGTTATGACTTCAGCTTCGGCTATACCGGCGAATTAGCCACCTTATTAGATTCAAAAAACCATTCAAGCCATGGTACTGAGTATGCAGATCAGTTTGCGATTGGTAGTCATGTAGACTTGGAAAAAGTGCTTGGATGGAAAGACACTGAAGCCCAAATCACCATCACTGAACGTAATGGTCGTTCATTGTCGCAAACCTCTGATGCCCTTGCAGGACAACTCAGTTCAACCCAAGAAGTTTGGGGGCGTGGTCAAACTTGGCGCTTAACTGATTTTTGGATTAAGAAAAAATTCTTTGATCAAAAACTAGATATTAAAGTGGGCCGTTTTGGCGAAGGCGAGGATTTTAACAGCTTTGACTGTGATTTTCAAAACCTTGCACTTTGTGGCTCTCAAGTGGGTAACTGGGTAGGCGACCAATGGTATAACTGGCCTGTTAGCCAATGGGCTGCGCGGGTTAAATATAACATCCAACCTGATTTATATGCTCAAGTCGGTGCTTATGAATACAATCCTGAAAACTTAGAACGTGGCAAGGGGTTTAACTTAAGTACAGACGGTTCACATGGTGCAATTATTCCTGCGGAAGTGGTTTGGCAACCAAAACTCAGTGCTGCAAAATTACCAGGCGAATATCGTTTGGGCTATTACTACAGTACTGTCGATGCACAACGCATTAAAAATCCGAATGAAACAGATCATAAACAAGGTGGATGGCTGGTTGCCAAGCAACAACTTACAGCACATCATGGCGATGCACGTCGTGGCTTAACGGGTTTCATTAATTTAACCCTTCATGACTCAGACACAAATACTGTCGACAATATGCAAAATATTGGATTGGTCTATAAAGGTCCTTTCGATGCGCGTCCTCAAGATGATGTCGCCATTGGTTTTTCTCGTATCAGCATCAACAATGATGTGAACAACACTCAAATTCGTCAACAAGATGAAGAGTACAACACTGAAATTTACTACGGTGTACATGCAACAAATTGGCTGACGATCCGTCCAAATGTGCAATATATTCGCCATGTTGGTGCATATAAAGATGGTGAAAATGCATGGGTTGGCGGTATCAAATTCCAAACTGCATTCTAGTGTTATAGATCATAAATATTTCGATGCCATTTTAACCCTTTCTCTCCTCTCGCATCGAAATATTTAAAATCTAAAAATTTAAACAATGTGCTGCATCAATCCTCAATGGAAAGGTAAAGCGTAAAAAATTAATCAAATAGATAGGTGGTCAATATGCAAACTCCATCTTCAGGACTCAGAACCCTAACAGTTGTGATTGCAATTGTTTTCGGTGTAGTTCTATTAGGCGGCGGAGTATGGCTGGCAGCACTGGGTGGGTCTTGGTACTACATCATTGCCGGGATACTTTTCATTGCAACAGCAATCTTATTACGCAAATTAAATAGCTCTGCTTTATACGTTTATGCAGCATTAGTACTCGGCACAGTTGTCTGGGGACTATGGGAAGTCGGTTCAGACTTCTTCGCGCTTGCACCACGTTTAGATATTTTAGGTGTGTTTGGCTTATGGCTACTCATTCCAGCAGTGACACGTGGTTTCGATGCCAAAGGTGCTAAAATTGCACTTTCAGGTACATTGGCGATCACCATTGCGGTTATGGCTTATTCTATCTTTAATGATCCACAAGAAATTCGTGGGACTTTAACCAGTAAACAGCCAACGCCAGCAGCGATTGACGGTATTGCGGATGCAGACTGGCCGGCTTATGGTCGGACTCAATCCGGTTTACGTTATTCTCCGTTGAACCAAATCAACTCAGAGAACGTTAAAGATCTTAAAGTTGCTTGGACCTATCGTACAGGTGAATTCAAGACTGAAAATGATTCAGGCGAAACAACCAATCAGGTCACACCGATTAAAATCGGGAATAACATGTACCTGTGTACCACCCATCAAAAATTGGTTTCTCTTGATCCTTCTACAGGTAAAGAGAAATGGGTATTTGATCCAAAACTCAAAGCTGATAATACCTTCCAACATTTAACTTGCCGTGGTGTTTCTTATTACGATGCAGATAATACCGTTGGTTTCGCAGCAAGTTTACAAGCAAAAAAATCTTCGTCTACCGAATGCCCGCGTAAAGTTATTTTACCAGTCAATGATGGTCGTATCGTTGCGGTAAATGCTGAAACAGGTAAAGCTTGTTCTGACTTCGGGCATAACGGTGAAGTTGATTTACAAAAGGACATGCCATTCCCTTATCCGGGTGGTTATATTCCAACATCACCACCTGTTGTCACAGGCACCACAATTATCATTGGTGGTTCAACGACAGATAACTATTCTACTCAAGAGCCTTCTGGTGTTATCCGTGGTTATGATGTAAATACTGGAGCATTGCTTTGGGTATTTGATACAGGTGCTGAAAATCCAAATCAGATTCCGGGTCCTGGTCAAAAATATGTCCAAAACTCACCGAATGCATGGGCTCCGCTTGCATATGATGCAAAACTCGATATCGTTTATGTACCAACAGGTGTAGGTACGCCCGATATTTGGGGTGGTAACCGTACAAAACTGCATGAACGCTATGCAAACTCAATGTTAGCAATCAATGCAACAACGGGTAAATTGATCTGGAACTTCCAAACAACTCACCATGATTTATGGGATATGGATGTACCATCACAACCAACCTTAGCAGATATCAAAGATAAAACTGGGCAAACTGTTCCAGCAATCTATGTATTGACTAAAACAGGTAATGCCTTTGTTTTAGACCGCCGTAACGGTAAAGCAATTGTACCGATTAACGAACGTCCAGTACCACAAAGTGTAAAACGTGGTCCGCAAACTAAAGGTGAATTCTATTCTCCAACACAACCGTTCTCAGACTTTAACTTAGCACCTCAAGAAAAATTAACGGATAAACAAATGTGGGGTGCAACCATGTTTGACCAGTTAATTTGTCGTGTGTCATTCCACAAGTTAAATTATGACGGTATTTATACCCCACCTTCAGAAAACGGAACGTTAGTTTTCCCTGGTAACTTGGGTGTATTTGAATGGGGTGGTTTATCACTTAACCCTGATCGTCAAATCGCAGTTATGAATCCAATTGGCCTACCTTTTGTCAGTCGATTGATTCCTGCTGATCCGAACCGTAAACAAACAGCCAAAGGTGCAGGTACAGAAGCGGGTGTTCAACCTATGTATGGCGTTCCTTACGGTGTTGAAATCAGTGCATTCCTTTCACCATTTGGCTTACCATGTAAACAACCTGCATGGGGTTATGTTGCTGGTGTAGATTTGAAAACGCATGATGTTGCTTGGAAACGTCGTATTGGTACAATTCGTGACAGTATGCCGGGTATTCCATTGCCACCATTTAAAATGGGTGTGCCAATGTTAGGTGGTTCGATCTCAACTGCGGGTAATGTGATGTTCATTGGCGCGACTCAAGATGATTACATCCGAGCGATCAATGTCAGTAATGGTGATGAGCTATGGAAAGGTCGTCTACCTGCGGGTGGGCAAGCAACACCAATGACCTATGAAAGCAATGGTAAACAATACGTTGTGATCATGGCGGGTGGTCACGGTTCATTTGGTACCAAAATGGGTGACTCTATTGTTGCTTATGCATTACCAGATAAATAATCTTAAATTGAGGTAAATAAAAAACAGGTCTTAATGACCTGTTTTTTATTGCTTTATCTAAACCTATACCCTTGTATAAAAGTGAATCTGCTTTTGGATGAGGTGGATATTCTCTTCCCAGTTTGATCGCGATATCCATATCACCATGCGATAGCCAATCCTTAAAATGCCCTGCTCTTTACCTGACCATCAAAATGAAAACAATCTTCTATACGAATTTTTTGCACAGGTGAAAGTTGCTCAAAGTCAAACCATCGATACTCAGAATGCTCATCACTTAAATTGATTATCTGATCGTTCAGCAATGTACACTTAAACATAAATGCGTGGGAATTTACTGCAGAATGATAATAAACCCCTGATAAATATTCGATCAAAACTTCGCAACCTAATTCTTCTTGGCACTCACGAATCAGCGCATCATGTACTGTTTCACCTTGATCCAATCCACCACCTGGTAAACCCCATGCACAATCAGCATAAGTCGCTTTCAATAATAAGACTTGTCGATTTTCATTGAAAATCACAGCTTGCGAACTCAAACGATAAAAATCATGAAATCCCATTGCTCAAAACCCACTTAATTTATTACCTTGCCAAATAACACTTTGAAAAAATTAAACGTAGCGCATAAACAATTGCCATAGCAAAAACAGCATACCCCACTTGGGTAAAGATCATCGGAATACAGAGTACGATGGCGGCTGTAATTGGATAAAACCATTTCTTAATCCCTGAAAGATGGTGAATTTCCTGTAACAACCAAAGGCTCGCAGTATAGACAATCAAAGAGATTGCAACAAAATAGCTGACGATATCAGCCGAAATCTCAGCTTTATGCGTCACCACATCCACAGCAGCAGCTAAACCCGCACCAAGAGCTGCAATACTCACGAAAATAAAAAAGTGGCCATAGCCCCATGAAAATGCACGTTTCCGACTATTGAGCCGTTCAGCAACATCATGATCGAAATATGCCCACCACATGGTAAACATAATCAATAAGCCACCAATGGTCAAAAAGATTAATTCTTGGCTTAACAACTGATTGTTTAATGCATCAGAAATTGCAGCAAAACTTCCAATGATTGATTCACCAAGGACAATGATGGTGAGTAAGGCATAACGCTCAGAGATATGATGTGGATGCCATGGCGTCATATTATGTGCTTCCGCAAAGATGGGCACACTCAATTCAGCGATAACCAAGAGCAGGAACAAATAAATGGTGAAGTTTATCGGGGTAAAGTGAAAAAGTAACCAGCCAATCTGTACGATGATAATACCAGCCGCATATCTCAACGCTGTTTGTTTACGTTCAGGATCATTTTTGGCAACACGGAACCATTGTGTAACGAGTCCCAAACGCATGATGACATAACCAATAATGATCACGTCAAAATCTTGTTGTTGAAACGCTATCGGGATCCCTGCCGCAATCACAAGTGAACCAATAATTTGTACAAAGGTCATGATTCGATAAAATACATCATCATTGTCATAGGCAGATGCAAACCAGCTAAAGTTCATCCATGCCCACCACAATGCAAAGAACACCATAAAATAAAGTGTTAAGCCATGTGATAAATGATTTTCGATAATACTATGGTGTAATTGTTGTCCTGCAGTCGCAATGGCGACCACAAAAATTAAATCAAATAACAATTCTAATGAGGTTGCGGCGCGATGTGGTTCGTGTGGATTTCTTGGCGCAAGTGGCTTTAACCACCCATATTTTACAAATAATGAATTTGGCATTATTTTCACATTATTGAGATTATTATCATAATTTTTTCAAAACTCTATCTTTCATTCAAGTAAAAAACTGAGTTATTTTGACAATTTTGTTAATGATCTAGCATCTATCTGGAAAATTTAAAAATTCATAAATAAAAAGCCCAATCAAAGGGCTTAATAACAAACAAATCTAGCTCACTAAACCACTAATTTCAATTTAGCAATGTCCTTGATTACGATCGCTTTACCAGTGCTCATATCAATCGGCATCGAAATATGCTGATGAACAACCAACCATTGACCACCCTTCTTTTTCAGGCACAATGTTGTTCGACACCATGGCATCTGCAACTTTTCTTTAAGCACAGAATTTTCCACTTTTGAATGGCAATGCAATACAGCTAAATCATTCGACGCATAGATTTTCATATTACGACGTACAATTTGCACATTTTCACTAAAATATGGACTGAACTTCTCCCATTCTTTTTTGTACGCATCAATACCGTCTAATTGTATACTCACATCAAACATACTGACGTCATCCGCACATTGATCTAATAGATGATCAATTTTATTACCAAGAACAGCAGCATCCCATAATTCAATTTGAGATATTATCTCGTCGGCAACTTTCACATTACCATCGATTGCTATTTTCATCATAAAACCTCATTATTCTTATTTGTGATGAATTTAACACTTAATAAGTATTATGTGAAGTGTTTTGTTTGTTTTTTCATATCTAATCAATTTAAATCAAATAAATCACTGTTAATTAATCTGATTGAATCAGTTTATACAACCAAAACTATTATGTTTAGATATTAACCAAAACCTTTCACAAAAATAAATCACTCAATAATACAAATAGATATAAAAAATTTGCACTTCAACAGAAACAGTCTATATTTCAATTTAATTAACAATTCTTAAATAATTTATTAATTAAATTTAACAATATTTTAATTAATGCTGAAGCTGTAATTAAATAATCATTCTCCTTTTATTTAATATTGAAGTTAGCCTAACATATTTAAACTTTAAAAAATCTTTAAAAAAGTCATAAATGATTATGAAAAAAAATCATACTAACCAGCGAATATAACGATAACCCCAGAGGAAAACATATAAATAAGCCCACTTAACCATCCTGCAACTTTAGTTTATATATTAGGGTTTCTATGATTATTCTATACAACTTAATAATATATATATTGGTATGTTTTAAGGCTTATGTTTTTAAATAAGTAGACCTTATTTAAGTATTAAAATTCATGCTTACTTACGCTTTTGGATCGCTTTAGTCTTGGCTTGTTGTTAGCAAAATTTTCGACCATAGTAAGAAAATACTAAAAATTCAATCTCATAAATAAACACTTATTTTTATCATTATTTTTTAGATTCAAAAAAAACATGTCATCGTAATGACATGCTTTTCCAACATATATAGTTGATTTATACCAGATTTAGCTGTGTTCTGTTAAATCTTTTATTTTCTCTGAAGGGCCATTTTTCTTCACAGATTCAATCCCATTATCTCGAGCAGCATCACCCGAATAGAATTGACTTGTTCCGATAATTTGATGATTTGCTGCTTTTAAGTTGAAATAAGGTTTACCATTTTTCGCTTCTAAACGATCATAACGTGCATCATCTGGGCTATTTTTTTGTACAGATGCAATACCGTTTTGGGCAGAAGCTTTTGCTTTATAGAGTTCACTGGTGAGAATAATTTCCCCATTTCCTGCTTTTAATACAAAACGATATTGACCATCTTTAGCTTGACTAATTTCATACCATCCTGACATGGTTCACCTCTTCATTATTTTCGGTTTATTTTATTTCACAGCGCTTATTGGACATAAATTACGCTACTGATATGAAATATAAATGACTTTTCATGTTTAAAAAAGACTAATTTGTTATAACTTTATTGTTTATGTAACGCCACGTAGTTGCGAAACTAAAATTAGGAAATTTCTTTTTATGATTAAGTCTCAAGAAAAGTTTAAAGCCATCTAAAAAATGACTTTAAATTTGGGTTGTGCAATTAACGATCAAAATAACCAGTACTGGTATACCCAGGATAGACTGTTTTCATTAAACGCTCTATTTCAGAGTCGTTGCCACGTAAAAAATTTTCCAAGCAATCTCGAAATACCGCAAAAGGAAGGTCCTCGTTATCAAAACTTGGCATCGCTTCAGATTTAAACAAACCAAAAAAATGCGATTTTTGTTGTTTTTGATAGAGCTCAGCATGTGCATTAAAGTTATATTCATTACGGCTATAAACCACAAAGAGTCCACCGAACTTACGTCCAGTCTGAATATGCTCAATTTGAAAAAATGGAAAATCACCATGGTGCTCTTCCATGTATCCCCAGACGACTTGTTGCATCCAATCAATCTGATCAAAACGACTTAAAATTTGCGTTGCTGCATTACTTTCAAAATCAAGAGAAGTTATTTCAAGCTCTTTAAATAACTCAATTCGAATTTTAAAACTCATCAGGATTACCTTTTATACATGTCGCTTATTTAAAGCATTCAGATTTATTAAAAGCGACAAGAAAACAGCAGGCTCAGAACACTATGAATCTGCTGTTTCAGCACTCAATTCGATGAACAAACTAACAGATTACTGGAATATCAATCCATGCACTGTTCGGAAAATGTTTCACCAAATAATGCTTTAAAAATTCTGCGGTATCTTTTGAAATCAGTTCATCCTGAGATTCATCATTTAAATTATAAGCAAGTGCATAAAGCTCAAGCCCACGACTTTTTAAAGCCTCTAAACTTAAAATCGTATGATTAATACTGCCCAAACGCCCTGAGCTGACTAAAATCACAGGAAGCTTTTTCTGAGCCACATAATCAATTGAAAGTAAACTTGTGGTTAGGGGTACCATCAATCCACCTGCACCCTCTAACAAAACAACATCATACGTTTCGGCCAGTTGCCGAGTGGCATCTGCAATTTTTTCAAAATCAATCTCACGCCCATCAATTTTGCTGGCTAAATGAGGCGATGCAGGATAGCTAAAGATTTCAGGCATGGTGAGCTTGGTTTCATCCTCTGGAAACCAGCCCATTCCCATAATTTCACGATGTTGTTCGATATCTTCTGAAATATCGGTATTACCCGTTTGGATTAATTTCTGCGTAATGGTTTTCTGACCTTGCTCATTCCATAATTTGGCTAAATACCCAGTGGTATAGGTTTTGCCAATTCCAGTATCTATTCCACTGATAAAGTAAACTGATCCAGTCATGACATTCTCCGCAAAATACAATAAATAGGATGATAAGTCAGTGAGTAGCGTATATTTCCTGACTGATCAGCCTGTGAAAACTGTTGATAGTGATGATAAAAATCGGCGAGACTCTGCTTGGTCCATCTAAAGCCAGATGCTGTCGCAGTCACTCCTGTGGCTTTTAAATGCTGCAAAATATATTTGGGATGTGGAAAATTGAGATGCTCAATTTGCTCCGAAATATGTAGAATTTCAAAACCATTTCGCTTTAATTGTTGTTGCAGATCGTCAAGGGATAGGTAATTCAGACCTTGCCCTGTTAAGCTTTTAATTTCCTGTAAATTATGCTGTCCAAAAGTTGAAAAACAAAAATACGCCTTAGGATTTAAATGATGAAAAGCTTGTTGAAAAATACCATTTAAATCACTCATCCATTGTAAAACGGAACTTGAGCTAATTAAGTCTAAATGTTTTGGAAATTCAAGCTGTTCTATATCACCAATCCGATATTCAATTGGTTTATCCGAAGGGAAATGCTGCTGAACTTCGGGGTATAGATCATTTAAAATCAAATGTTTAATCTGCAAATTTTGCAGTAAAAGCTCAGTTAAGTTTCCTGAACCACAACCGATTTCAAACACATTTTCATAGTGTGCTGGGCAATATTCGCTTATTAAATTAAACAGTTGTTGTGCAATATTTTTTTGTACGACCGCATGTTCAGTATAACTCTGCCCTGCCTGAGCAAAACGCAAGGCAACCTGTGATTTATCAATTTCTGGATGTTTCACATTCAACTCACAACAACGGAATTAGCTGATCTAGATCAGCTTGGGTGATTTGAGCAGTTAAACAGATACGTAACCGTGAGCTGTGTTGCGGCACAGTCGGGGGACGTACAGGCATAATATAAAAACCCGCATCTTGTAATGCTTTGGCCTTTTCAACCGTTTTAATCGAGTCACCTACAATGACTGGAACAATATGTGATGTTGATGGGCACTCAAAACCTTTGCTTTGAACAGCCTGTTGTAGATACTGACTTGTAGATTGCAAATATTGGCGGCGCTGATCTAAGCCTAAAACTTTCTGAAAAATAAAGTTTGTCCATGCCATACATATTGGCGGTTGTGCAGTACTGAAAATCAAAGGGCGCATCGCATTAATCAAATAATCGCGAATCACCGCATGACAAATTAAATAACCACCAACTGAAGCGATTGCCTTACCAAAAGTTCCCACAAGTAGATCAATATCATCAATCACCGCATATTGTTCAGCACAACCTAAGCCCTGCTGACCACGTACTCCAATTGCATGTGCTTCATCTACATAGAGCATGACTTTACAAAACTGTTGCTTAATACTCACCAATGCAGCCAAGTCCGTTTCATCACCATCCATACTAAAAATCGATTCAGTCACGACAATAATGCGCTCGAAAGCCTCATCTGCATGATATTTTTGTAAAAGCTGAGTCAAATGATTTAAATCATTGTGACGATAACGTACATATTTGGCTGAGGATAAACGGATCCCATCAATCATACTGGCATGAATCAATTTATCTGCCAAAATCAGCGTTTTACTGTCTGCAAGTGCAGGTAAAATACCAATATTCATATGATAGCCGCTGTTAAATAACAATGCCGCCCGACCATGAAAAGCCTGAGTTAAACTATTTTCAAGCAGTTCATATTCTGGAAAATGTCCAGTCAACAAACGTGACGAAGAAGAACTCATCCGTCGTTGATCATTGGGTGTTTCATCAAAAAACTGTTCACGTAATGTGAGATCAGATGCCAATCCTAGATAATCATTTGAAGCCAAATTGAGCATTTGATGCTGATCAAGGCAGATATAACGACCTTGCTGAACATTCGAACGAAATTGGCGTAAATTGCCTTGCTGTTTAAGCACATCAAGCTGCCGTGAAAAATGTTCAAGGTGGGTATTGATCAAGCTCATGTGCTTTGCTCCATAGCCTTGACCACCTCAACCAATTGCTCCAGTAAGGTTTTTAATTCTTGTGCTGTGATGATATATGGAGGCATCACATAGACCAATTTGCCAAATGGTCGTATCCAGATACCACGACGTACAAACTCCTGCTGTAAAGTTTTCATATCGACATTCACAGTCAATTCAACCACCCCTATCGCACCAAGAACTCGCACATCATGAACATGATTAAGAGACTGTAAGGGCTGTAAAGCATGTCTAAGCTGAGCTTCAATTCGTTGAATATTGCTCTGCCAATCTTGAGAAATTAATAATTGTGTACTTTTGACAGCAACGGCGCATGCCAAGGGATTTGCCATAAAGGTTGGGCCATGCATAAACACACCCGCTTCACCCTGACTTATCGTTTCAGCAATATGTTTGGTGGTTAATGTCGCAGAAAGCGTCATATAGCCACCCGTTAAACCTTTACCAATACACATAATGTCAGGTTCAACTTGTGCATGCTCCCATGCAAATAGTTTCCCTGTACGCCCAAAACCCGTAGCGATTTCGTCAAAAATCAGCAAAACATTGTATTTTTCGCAAAGTCGTTTGGCTTGACGCAAATATTCAGAATGGTAAAAACGCATCCCTCCCGCACCTTGTACAATCGGCTCAAGAATTAAACCTGCAATCGTTGCATGCTGTTCAGCCAAGCTTTTCTCAAGTTCAGCAATGTCACTTTGATCCCATTGCTCATAAAATCCGACTTGAGGTGCTGGAACAAATAAGCGATTGGGCAAACTTGAACCAAAAATTTGATGCATACCTGTTACAGGGTCACAAACAGACATCGCATTCCAAGTATCGCCATGATAGCCAGATCGTGGGGTAACAAAATTAGTTTTCTCTGTATAGCCCTGTGAAGACCAAAACTGTACTGCCATCTTCAATGCCACTTCTACAGCGACGGAACCAGAATCGGCAAAGAACACTTTATCTAAATTAGGCGGGGTCAGTTGAACCAGTAATTTTCCAAGCTGGATCGCAGGATCATGGGTAAATCCACCAAACATGATATGCGACATCTTCTGTAGCTGATCTGTCACCGCCTGATTCAACTCAGGATGATTATAACCGTGAATGGCACACCACCACGAAGACATCCCATCTATCAATTGACGACCATCTTCAAGTTCGATGGTCGCAGCATAGGCTTTTTTAACCTTAAAAGTCGGTAAGGGATTGGTCATAGAGGTATATGGATGCCAAATATGTTGCCGATCAAAGTCCAGATCATCTAACTCTGATTGTTCAAGATCAACATCATCAAACCCATTGTTTAAATCGGTCATCCGTTCACTCCATGTGCATTACAATTACAGCAAAAAACAGTTTAGCGATGTTAAACCTGCACGCAATAAAAATAAATTGCGAGATTCACCACTGATCCATAGATTTATTCTATTTTTTGTAAATATTGGCAGATTTTGTCACTTAGACTTAAAAAATCAAAAACTGGAACGCCATGTGAACCATTTACCAGCTCGACATCTAAAAACTTTGCAGTGAAATTTTTAAATTTCTCATAGACTTTGTGACTAACTAAGAAATCCTGTTGAGCAAATATATGATACTGTTTGCCGGCATAGTTATTTAAGATCGCGACATTATTTAATTGCTCAAGACACGCTAACCCTTGTTTTAATAATTCTAAATTTTGCGGCTGAATCAAACTTTGCAAATGTACAAAATCTTCTCGCGTGGTTGCGGTGCCCTGACAAACCATAAAACCAAATTTCTTTAATGTCGCAATCGCATCATGTTCAAAGGACTGTTTAAAGTTGTGAAAGGTTGTTTGGCTCATTGCCGTTTGCCACTCAGCATTTGCCACAAAACAAGGATTTGAAGCCAGTGTAATCAAGACTTTTTGTTGTTGGTATTGCTGTTTAATTTGCTCGACCAGCAAGCTTGCCAATTGCCCCCCTAAAGACCAACCACAAATCACATCAAAATCTTTGGCTTGCTCCACCTGATGTTGTAAAACACTTTCGTCCAGCGCATTAAAGATATTGATCAATACAACTTCATGGCCTTGTTGTTGTAAAGCCTGTTGTAAATCCTTGAGTAGTTTGGTTCCACCGCCCCAACCTGTGATCAGCAAAATACGTCGATTCAATTTAAGCCACTATAAAACAATAACGATGTTTTATTAGATCATGCTTAAAATTGAACGACAATCGGACTTCTAACTATTTCTGATGGTGTAAATCGACCAATAAGCTGGCTGGAATCACTTTTTGCCAAGTGCTTTTAAATTGCTGATGTAATTGATCAATTGCAAACTGACTTTTTCTCGAAATTTCATGTGCTTTTGCAATATCATCTGCCCGTGTATAAGCAATCAAATAATCTAGTCCATCCAGTTCCACATGGAACCATGATTCAACATGCACACCTTCAGCCTGAAGTGTTTCAATTGCCTCATGCTTACGCCTATTCAATTGATTTTGCCATGCGACAACATCGTCCATCATGGCTACTTTTAGTTGAATCAATACTGCACCAACGTCCATAATTTTACGTTCTATTTATTTTAAACGGTCTTTCATCATAAATGGCATGTGAACAATTGCAAACATTTTACATACCGCCAAAACCTTAAAATTTGCTAAGATCAAATCAGGATCAATTTAGGAAAGTGTTTGTCATGAAACTATCACGACTGTTCAGTATTAGCTTACTTTCCGTTTCAGCTTTATGCATATTGAACACGGCCAGCCATGCGGAAAGCTCTATTCTTTCCAAACTGGATTCCAACCAAAAGCAATGGGTAGGTAAGCCTGCACCAAGTTTTAAACTACAAGATCAAAACTCAAAATGGCACGAACTGAGTCAATATAAAGGTAAATGGGTTGTTCTCTACTTTTACCCAAAAGATGATTCACCTGGCTGTACACAAGAAGCCAATCAATTTAAATCACTCTACCCACAATTTATAAAAAATAATGCAGTGGTGCTTGGTGTCAGTTTGGATGATGTGCAATCACATCAAAAGTTCTCTGAAAAGCTGGGGCTAAATTTCCCAATTCTTGCTGATAGCAATCATCAACTCGCAGACCAATTTGGAATCATCCGAAACTTAGGCATTGCCAAAATAGCAAAACGAGAAACTTTTTTGATTGATCCACAAGGAACGATTGTCTATCACTATAGCAGTGTAAATACCCAAACACATGCCGATCAAGTCTTAGCGGATATTCAGAAGTTTTCAAAGAAATAACGACTGAAGCATTAAAAAAGCCTTTAGATGAATGTCTAAAGGCTTTTTTAATCTAAAACATCTCACCTTAAGCAAGACGCTTAGTGTGTCTTACATTTGAGATTGAATATAATTCTGTAAACCAATTAACTCGATCAAACCTAATTGTTTTTCAAGCCAGTAAGTATGATCTTCTTCAGTATCGTTCATTTGTTGACGCAGCATATCACGAGTCACGTAATCGCCTTTTTCTTCACATAGCTTTACGCCTTGCGCCAATTTTTCACGTACATGATATTCCAATGCCAAATCGGCTTTTAAACAGGTCACAACATCTTCACCTGTAACAATATCGTCACGCTTCATGTTCGGGGTACCTTCAAGGAAAAGTACACGGCGAATTAAAGCGTCTGCATGTGAAGCTTCTTCTTGCATTTCATGATCAATACGTTCATAAATTTTGCTTAAGCCCCAATCTTCATACATACGCGAATGAATAAGATACTGATCACGAGCAGCCAGTTCGCCACCGATCAACATATTTAGATAGTCTATGACTTCTGGATTGCCACGCATTTCAATTACTCCACATTCTTTTGCAATAGTATGGACAAATTTTACCAGTTTTGCAAAAGACAAAATGTGTAAGTTTATGATTTTTATAAAATTAAAATGATAAACATACGCATTTGCAATTTGAATAAGTATTTTTTCATATAAAAAATAACCGCTTACAAAATTTCATTGATGATTTATTGGTGATTTTTCATCAAAATTCAAAATGATTTATTTTGTAACCATTAAAAATGCTTCTTATTCCCCTTCATTATTCCATTTCCTGTTCATTTTCAATGACAGAACCCTCACTTTATCTTCTTGGTTTTTTTTAATGCTAATATTTCAAGACAATTTTGACTTTAATATTTATGATATTGAATATTAACAATTAGCAGGAAAAAAATAATGTCTCAGGGAAACACATCAGCGCCTATTCTAGTTACAGGTGCAACAGGCTATATCGCCAGTTGGGTGATTCAAAAATTACTTGAGCAAGGCTATACCGTTCATGCCACTGTACGTGATCTTAATAAGAAACAAAGCTTTGCACATTTAGAGAAAATCGCACAAGCCAGCTCTGGCACACTAAAACTATTTAAAGCCAACCTTTTAGAAAATGGTTCTTTTGATGAAGCCATGCAAGGCTGTGAAGTTGTGTTACATATGGCTTCGCCATTTGTTGTGACCAATTATAAAGATGCTGTTAAAGATATTATTGAACCTGCAATTTTAGGCACGGAAAATGTCTTAAATAGTGTCAATAAAACAGAGTCTGTCAAGCGAGTCATTGTGACTTCAAGTATCGCGTCTACTTATGGCGATGCAATTGATATTTTAAAAACGCAGCATAATCAGTTTGATGAATCTCACTGGAATACCACCAGCTCAACCACGCACCAACCGTACCCGTATTCAAAAGTTATGGCAGAGCGTAAAGCATGGGAAATGGCGGAAGCACAAAATCGTTGGACGCTGATCTGTGTTAACCCTGCATTGGTACTTGGCCCCTCACTGACCGCAAATACACAGTCAGGGAGCGTAGAAGTCTTAGAGCAATTTGCCAACGGCATGACATTACTCGGTGTCCCACCGATGTGGAATGGTATTGTAGATGTTCGTGATGTTGCTGATGCGCATATTTTGGCAGCATTCAAGGAAAATGCGGCTGGACGTTACATTATCAGTGGTGGCTCACTCAGCCTTTTGGAAATGGGGAAAATTTTACGTCAAAATTTTGGACAAAAATTTCCTTTTCCACGCAACCAAGTTCCGAAAAAAGCATTTAAATTTATTGGACCTGCATTTGGCTATTCACGTGATTTTATTGAAAAGAATATGGGCTACCCTATCTTTTTTAATGCTGATAAAAGCAAACAGGAACTGGGGATGAGTTATCGTAATATTGAAACCAGTTTAGTCGAGCATTTCCAGCAGCTTCTTGATGACGGTGTAGTGAAGAAATATATTTAATAACAGCTCAACTGATTCTTAAATCAAAAAAGCCTTTTTCAATCATGAAAAAGGCTTTTTGGCTTATAGCGTTCAATATCAGCTAAGGCTTAGAAATCAAAAGTTACACCGACTTTATAAGTTCGTGCACCACCGACTAAAGCATAGTTTGAATTAAATACACCTTCCCAATATTTTTTATTGGCAACATTATCAACATTGGCAAGGAATGTGGTATTTACCCCACCAAGTTTGGTTTTATAGCGAGCGCCTAAGTCAACAATCGTATAGTCTGGTAGTTCTAGCGTATTCTCTTCATTCAAATATTGCTCACTCACATAACTTACACGAGTATTGACATGCAGCCCCTCAACCTTAGGAATGGCATAATCAAGCCCTAACGAAGCAGTAAAATCGGGTACACCATATACTTTATTACCTTCGAAAGCGACCTTCGCTGATTTCACATATTCAGCATCGATATAGGCCAAATTCCCCATCACAGATAAAGTATCTGTAACATTGCCAGAGAATGACCATTCCACCCCACGAGAACGCGTTTCAGCATCATCGTTGACTTTATTACTTATGCTGTCCAGATAAGCCTCAGGCTTTTTAATCTGATAAAGCGCCAAAGTATTTAACCACGAACCCAACTGATATTTTGCACCTAACTCATATTGCTTGGTTTGATAAGGTGCAAGTGTCTCACCTCTATTTGTCGCAGTTGGATAGGTTGTTTCTGAGACCGTTATCCCTTCAGCTAAGCCTTCGACATAGCTTGCATAAAAAGATAAATCCTCACCAAATGGTTTGACAACAATCCCCAAACTTGGTGATAGCTTATCTGCACTATAAGCTGATTTTTTGACAAGATTCTTAGTATCAATATCTTGATAACGCCCACCTAAAATCAGTTGTAATTTATCATCCAACATTGAAAGCTGATCCGTTAAGGTATAACTCACATACTCATTATCACCATAAGGAACAATTTCTGGGTAGGTTGTTGGCATTGTTCCTGTATTTGATGGATCATATAAATTGGTCGTAAACCCCGAACTGGTTGCGGATTTATGCTGTGAATATTTGCGGGTTAAATAATCAGTACGCAATCCTAAAGTATGCTTGATCGCACCTGTATCAAATTTTGCTTCAAAGCCTGCATTAGCAGCAGTGTTATGTTCTTTTGATCCCACTCGATAATATTGTGAGGTTGCATTTCCATTTAAATTATTGACAATCATACGTGTACCAAAAAGGTGACCATCATATGATTTTTCTACATATCCAACGCCTGCAAATGCTTTTAAATCAGGGGTAAATTTATATTCACCGGATAAGCCTACAAATTGGCTGTTGGTATTGCCTTCTAAGTTTGAAAAGTAGTTTAAATCCCCTTTAGGTGCTGCAAGTACATGATTAACACTGCCCTTGCCACCCATGGCGACCATTGCAGGTGAACCACCTTTACGGTTTCCTTTGACCGCATAAGCATCTAAATTAATCTTTAGTTTATCCGTGGTGTAATCCGCAGCAATTGCCCCTAGAGCTTGACGATCATTCATTCCATCAATGATATGTTCGCCATCTGCATAAGCGCCATTCACACGTACACCAAACTCTTTGTTCTCACCAAAACGACGAGATACATCAAAGCCTGATTGATAATATCCTTCATCTTGAAACGATGCAGAAACTCGGGTGAGTTCTTGCTCTGCCCGTTTAGAATGCCCCATCACAATCCCGCCCACACTGCCTGTAGGTGCAACACCTGCAACCAATGCATTTGGACCTTTAAGTACAGTCACTGACTCTAAAAACTCCGTAGGCATCCGACCATAAGGTGCAACACCATAAAAGCCGTTATAATTTAGATCCTCATGATTGACATCGAAACCACGGATTTTAAAGTTTTCATTTAAATGTCCTTGATTGGTTGTGGTTCGAATACTGGCATCATTTTTTAACACCTCCCCCGCCGTGTTTGCTTGTTGATTTTCAATCAATTGTGCTGAATAAGAGGTGATACTAAAAGGCGTATCTATAATTTTCTTATTTCCCAATGGCCCTAAATCTGTATTTTTTTGCAAAGCACCGTTGGCAAATGTTGGTTTTTCTTGTTCTTTTTCAGCAGCGACTTTAATCGTAGGCAAAGCAGTAATTTCATCATTTGCCCAAATTGTTTGTGTAAGTCCCCCACCAAAAAGCACGATAGAAATAGAATTGACTAGAAATGTTTGAGAAAAATTTTTCATATAAATAATAAGACACTTTTCAAATGATAATGATTATTATATAGACTTTCACTATTGTTAAGAATTGTAATTTTTCATCTAAAGTTAAGTTTAATGGAAAATTCTAATAAATAAGAATTATTATCATATAGCGCACTAATGATAGAGCAAGCACCCTTGCGAAATGTAATCGCTAAAATACAGTGCGAAAAATCCTATTGAAAAATGATGACTTGTTGATTTGCAATCGCATCAATCTTGAAATGATGATTTTAATTTTTGAAAACTGCAAAGATACAACAACTGTATCTTTACAGTAATTTTAGAGTTAATTTAAATGAAATTATGCCTGCCCATACTCAGCCATTAATGCTAAAAACTCCTGCTCATTCAGTACAGTGACACCCAGTTTCTCTGCTTTTTCAAGCTTAGAACCGGCTTTTTCACCCGCAACCACACATTTGGTTTTGCTCGATACACTGCCACTGACACGCGCACCAAGTGCTTGTAGCATTTGAGTCGCATCATCACGCCCCATGGTTGCCAATGTGCCTGTGATCACCCAACTCTCACCATTTAAAGGTTGACGGGTGGGTGCAACTGGTGCATCCCAATGGATCCCTGCTGCAAGCAAACGATCAATCACTTCAAGGTTATGTGGAGCTTGGAAAAAATCAACAATCCACTCAGCCGTAATATCACCAACATCTGGAGTTTTCTTCAATGCTTCAAGATCAGCATGACGAATCGCATCCAGCGTCTGGAAAGTGTTGGCAAGCATACGTGCAGTCGTCTCACCTACACCACGAATACCCAAGGCATAAATAAATGCAGCAAGTGTAGTTTTCTTACTGTTCTCAATCGCATCCAATAAATTTTGGACAGATTTTTCACCCATTTTTTCAATGGTCAGTAACTGTTCACGATGCTCATGTAAATGGTAAATATCCGCGACATCTTTTAACAGATCAAGATGTAATAATGACTCTACCCAACGATCACCGAGACCTTCGATATCCATCGCTTTACGTGAAACAAAGTGGCGAATGGCTTCAATACGTTGTGCAGAACAATATAGACCACCCGAACAACGTGCCAAAGCTTCACCTTCTGGCATGACCACTGGAGAAGAACATACTGGACAGTTTTCAGGTAAATGCACTTCTGTCACGTCATTTGGACGAAATTCTAACCATACTTTTTCAACTTTGGGAATCACATCACCGCTACGATAGACACTGACCGTATCGCCAATACGAACGTCCAGACGGTGAATTTCACCAATATTGTGCAAAGTCACATTAGAAACCGTTACACCGCCCACAGCCACTGGATTTAAGCGTGCTACTGGGGTTAAAGTCCCGGTACGTCCGACTTGCCAATCAATATTTTCAACTGTTGTTAATGCTGCAACTGCGGGAAACTTATACGCCGTTGCCCAACGCGGTTCACGACTTAAAAAGCCCAGCTTTTGTTGTTGCTGAAGATCATCGACTTTGATCACCATGCCATCAATTTCAACCGCTAAATTCGGGCGCTCTTGGTTGATTTGCTGATATTTTTCTTGTACTTCTTGAATACTTTCACAAATAAAATGACGTTCACCTACAGCAAAGCCAAAGTTAGTCAACCATTCAAGACTCGCTGACATCGACTCAATGCCATGATGCGGCTCACATTGTGCAATACCATAAGCATAGAATGCCAAAGGGCGAGATGCTGCAATACTTGGATCAAGCTGACGTAAACTACCTGCCGCAGCATTTCGAGGATTGGCAAAGGTCTTTTCACCCTTCGCTTCATTTTCAGCATTGAGTCGTTCAAAGCCGGCTTTTGGCATCAATACTTCACCACGAACTTCCAACAAGCGTGGCACTGCCACTTTATCCGAAGACAAGACTTTCGGTAAATTACGAATGGTTTTTACATTTTGCGTAATCACTTCGCCTGTTTCACCATCGCCACGGGTTACGCCACGTGTCAATACGCCATTTTCATACCAGAGCGAAATCGCCAATCCGTCAAATTTTAGTTCGACATCATATTGAATCTTTTGATTGGGTAATCGTTCTTCGATACGGCGAGCAAAAGCAAATAACTCGTCCTGATTAAATACATTACCCAAGGACAGCATCGGTACAGTATGGGTAATGGTTTCAAATTTAGACAGTGGTTTTCCACCTACTTTATTGATTGGGCTATCTGCCTGAACCAATTCTGGGTGTTGTTGCTCTAGAGCTTTGAGTTGGTGAAATAACTGATCATATTCACTGTCTTCAATACTCGGCTGATCCATCACATAATAAGCGTGATTATGTTTTGCAATGAGTTGAATCAATTGACGCATTTGCGTCACGACAGGATTATTTTCCATAAATTTTTTCACCATAAAAAGGCGGAATACTCCGCCTAAAATTCTGAATACCAATTATAAAGTAAATATGACGTTATGCTAAGCGTCATGTCCTGAACGATAATCGATCGCTTTATGGCGCCAATGCTCTTTCAGTTGTGGGGTAAATTCAAGATTGTTTTCATCATAGACCGTACCGTCTATTTCACGGGCAATTAAGCCAGCAATACTGACCATGGTATCAAAGCCTTTTTGCACATCTGAATGAGGAAGTGCCAAGAAGAAAGCCAAACCTTGAACTTGTTCAGTCGATAAGGTTTCTAAATCAAAACCATCTGGACCATTGTCGGTGACACGTAATACAGAAAACAGTAAATGGCTTTCTTCCTCTGGATTCTCATAACGATGGAAGCAAGAGAGTTCACCAAAACGTAAACCATATTTGAGCAACATTTTTAAGGTTTTATCCCCAGACAATGCTTTACGTGGATTCGGATAAACATTCAGCGCAATAATGGTTTCAGCCGTAGACAATACGCTTTCATCATCATATTTTTGTTGCTCATTTAAATGAACATCTAAAATACTACTTTCCTCATCAAACTCTTTGATTTCAGCTGTTTCAACATTGGCATTAAACTGAAACGCTTCCTCTTTGTCCTGACTGACTACGGCTTTGGCAGAATCGTTAGTTTGAGTCGTCGGTTCTGTTTGCACATCAAGTGCTTTTACAGACTCTGTTGCGGATTCAGTGCTTGCCACTGTTTCCGTCTTTTCAGTTTGTTGTGTAATTGCGGCATGCTCAAGCTCAGTTGACTGAACAACATTCGACTCCGCTGCTACATCCTCAATCTTTTGCTGTTTTTCATCTGCAACTTCGACCGAGTCTAAAGCAGTTAAATTCGGTTCAACACGCACTTGCTCTTGAGACTCACGGTCTGTTCGCAATTGATCTCGTACATGACGAGGAATTACCGGTTGTTTACAGTCTTCATTGATATGCAATTCAGACTCTAAAGAAGGTGCGGCATCATTGGGCTTTCGTAGCACCATCCGTAAACCCACCAGAATGATGATTACTGCAACAACAATTCCAATAATTGTGGTGACTTCCATACTACGACTCCGCGGCTAAACCGTATTCTCTTGCCTCTTCCAAATTCACAGTGACGAGCTTTGATGTGCCTGGTTCAGGCATCGTCACACCCAGCAAATCGGTTGCCATCGTCATTGCAACTTTATTATGTGTAATGTAAATGAATTGGACTTGATCAGAAAGCTCTTTTACTAAATTACAAAAACGACCAACGTTAGCATCGTCTAAAGGTGCATCAACTTCATCCAAAACACAGAAAGGTGCAGGATTCAAACGGAAAATAGCAAATACCAAAGCCAATGCCGTTAATGCTTTTTCACCACCAGATAACAAAGCCAATGAACTATTTTTCTTGCCGGGTGGGCGTGCCATCAACTTCACGCCAGACTGCCAGTCATCTTCAAGACTTAAACTGGCTTCACCACCATTAAAGACTTTTGGAAATAATACTTTTAATTCAGCATTAACCTGATCAAAAGTCCCCATAAATAATTTTTTGGTTTCTTGGTCAATGGTCTTCATGGCATCTTTCAACTGCCCAACCGTATTTTCCAAGTCTTGCATTTGATGGGTTAGATCTTCAAAGCGCTTAGAAACTTCTTCATATTCTGCTGAAGCGGCTAAATTGACCGCGCCTAATTTTTCAAACTGACGCTGTGCTTTCTCAAACTTTTCTTGATGTACAGGTAAATCAATCAATACGCCTTGCTTAACTTCAGCATTCATCTCTTTAAGTTGATCGGAATAATGCTGTAAATCTGATTTTGCAGATTGCCAAGCCAAACGTCGCTCTTCCAGTTTTGTACGCAATTGCTCATCATTTTGCTGATGCAAATGGCGCATTTCTGTAAGTTGTTGCTGTTTGGATTGAATATTATTCAATTCAACTTGCCACTCACTCCAAGTTTTTTGCAGTTTTTCAGTTTGTTGTGCCTGCTCAGCATATTGCGATTCTAGACTCGGCAACTCCAATTGAATTGGATCTACAAACTTCTTGGCTTGCTCCATTTGCGCAATAATTTGTTGATATTGCGTTTTAGAGAAGGAGAGGTCTTTGTCTAATAATTCAATTTGCTGTTTATTTTGTTCAGCTAGACGACGTGTAGTTTCAGAATCTTGCTGCTTAAGCTGTAATTGCTGTTGCTGTTCTTCAACCTGCTCATTGAGCTCATCCAACTTGAATTGCAAAGTTTTAAACTCAGGAAGATTTTGTTCAAGCTTGAGAATGACCGAATGCATATCGATTTCAAGATCATCTTTCTGCATTGCATCTTCTTCAAGTTGCTCATCTAACTGTTGCAATTGACTATTCAGCTGAACTTTCTGCAACTCAAATGCTTGTGAAGCACTTTGCTGCTTAGCAATCTGCACATCAAACTGTTGTAGCTGTTTTTGCTGATGTTTTAGCGTGTCTTGCTCTGTTTGGATCTGTTTTTGCAGGTCCAACAATTGCTGATTTAAACTCGGCAATACAGTTTCAGCTTCAATCAACTGTGGTTGTAGCTGCGCAAGTTGTGTTTCAATTTCTTCAAGGCGAATACGATGACTGAGTGCACCCTGTGCGGCTTGGCTCGACTCATCAAAGAACAGACCAACCACCCAATCTTGACCGACATGATAACCATCCAGCGTCAATATGCTTTGTCCTGCTTTTAACTGTGCTTGTACAGCTAAAGCTTGAGCAAGGTTTTCAATTACAGCGACTTGATTCCACAATGAATACTGTGGAGATTCAATCCAATCTGCTAAACATGCCAATCCATTCAATTGAATTTTATCTTGTGAGCTTGATGCTTTAAGCTGACGTGCCACACTTTCTGCAAAATCAGCATCTTGATCAACAATATGGGCTGACAACCATTTGGCTAAAAACTTTTCAACCAGCTGTGCATGTGCTTTGCCTTGTGCATTCAGCGTTAATACCTGCATCAATTGCACCGTATCAGCCTTGCTATTTACAGCACTTTTCGCCATTAATTGGGTGAGATTTTTCTGTTCAGATTGCAACACTTGTACATCAGATTTTAAAGCCGAAATCTGAGTTTTTTGCTGACTAATGCTTTCCTGTAGTTGTTCAAACTGCTGCTTTGCTTGATTAATTTTTTGTTCTAATTCAACAATCGCAGCTTGGATTGCTAATTTATCTTGCTCAAGTTGTTGAACATCTTCAGTTTGAAATTGACTTTGAACCTGAACGGCTTGGGTTTTTAAGGTGTCTTTTTGCTGTTCAATACGCGCAACATTTTTTGCAAGCTGTTCAATTTGCGCCTGCATTTGTGCTTTTTGCTGCTGTTGCTTTTCAACTTGAACTTTGACCTGTTCATACTGTTGTTGTGCTTGCAATTGCTGCGCTTTTAAATCGGTAAAGGCTTGGCTACGTTGTTGTGTTTCAGACTCAGCATGTTGTAAATGTTCAGTCTGCTGCTCCAATTGACTGTGCAAGGTTTCCAATTGCAATTCCATCAACTGAATCTTTTCTTTGGTTTGAGCTTTTTGCTGTTCAAAATTTCCCAAAGCTTCTGAGTTCTGTTGAAATAAACTTTGTTTCTGTTCCAAAGTCATTTTCAACTCAGAGAGTTTTTTCTCAGCTTGTTGCCACTCATTTTGCAAAGGCGTGGACTGTTGAATCAAACGTTGGAACAACTCATTGGTTGAAGTCAGATCATGTTCCAAAGTACTCATGTCAGAGCGCACCAGTTTAAAGTGCTCTCCCAATTCGTTCATTTCAACCGTATATTGTTCTTGTAAACGAGAACTACGATCACACTGGAAAGATAGAATTTCAATCTTTAACGTACGAATTTCAGTTTCTAAAGTCTTATATTGAACCGCAGTTTCAGACTGGCGTTTTAAGGTTTTAAGCTGTGATTTGAGTTCTGAAGCAATATCTTCGAGACGGTCTAAGTTCTGCGTGGTATGTTCTAAGTGTTGTAGTGTTTCACGACGACGAGCCTGATAACGAGAAACCCCAGCAGCCTCTTCAAGAAAGATACGCATTTCTTCAGGTTTGGCATCAACCAAGCGGTTAATCATTCCCTGTTCGATGATTGCGTAGGAACGAGGACCTAAACCTGTACCCAAGAAAATGTCGGTAATATCACGACGTCGGCACTTCGTCCCATTGAGAAAGTATTCAGATTTTCCATCACGATTCACCTGACGGCGAACAGCAAGTTCAGTATACGCATTATAAGCCCCACCTAATTTGCCATAGGTGTTTTCAAAGCGCAGTTCTACACTTGCCATACCTACAGGTTTACGTTTTGCCGTTCCTGTAAAAATAACATCCTGCATACTGCCACCACGGAGCTGGCGCGCACTGGATTCCCCCATCACCCAACGGATCGCGTCAATCACATTGGATTTACCACAACCATTAGGACCTACCACCGCTGTACGGTTATCTTTGAATTGTAGTGTTGTACTATCGGCAAAAGATTTGAAGCCTGAAAGTTTTAAGCTGCTTAAACGCATAATGTCCTAGTAATTACCGACGCGATCTCCGCGCCCAAGCGAGTTCGATTTGTTTCATCCGTGTCAGAGATTCCAACACCAGATTACGTAAGTGTCGACAAAAATCTTCCATAAATAAAGTAGCTTGTTGTGATTTTCGGATTAAAATTGCGTCAATCACCAACTTAAGCAATTCTAAAGCTTCTTGAAGCTCGCGTCTTGAAGTATTTAAGGTTAAAAAATAACTTCTTCGCAGGGATGGTAACAACTCTTTATAAAATTTCATCAGGTAGGGATTCCCAACCATGTCCTGTTGCCCTGATAAAAATTGAAATATGCCATCATAAAACTTTTCAGTATTGCCTTGCTTCACTTGCTCAACCAAATGATTCATCATCTGCTGAATCGCTTCAGCTTCATGATTGCGCCATGTTTCACTCATACGTTGCACGATTTGACCTAATAACAATGCGCTGGTATCGAACAATGCACGGACTTGTTGTGCTGACATTTCTGAGACAATTGCACCACGACGAGGATAAATTTCAATCAGATGGGTTCTTTCTAAAAGCAAAAGGGCTTCGCGTACCGAGCCACGACTGACATCCAGTTCTTTGGCAATACGTAGTTCTTGTATTCTTTCCCCTTCAACCAACTCGCCACTAATAATTTGTTCACTAATATGTTTGGCAATCTGTTCTGAAAGGCTATCCACTTCTTCCGAATGCATATAATTCCTATCTTGGTTTATTATTCTTTACTTGGACAATGTCAATTGTCATTATTTTAGTTGTACCTGATTTAATTCAATTGAAACCATGACATTGTCCGACAATTTTAATGTATTTTAAGTCAACTCAGTGTTTAGAAAAAGTACCATTGATCGGAATCTACTTAGTAATACCTTGATAAATAAAATAAAGACCAACCACTGTAAGTAAGCATGCAAAGCATTTTTTCAACATCGCTGGAGAAAGTGCGTGCGCCACCTTTGCGCCAAATTTGGCAGTGATAAAACTCATTACACTGATCCCAATAAAGGCATAGATATGCACATAACCAATTGAATTTTTAATTTCGGTTGGTTCTTGTGCACCAAAGAACATAAAGCCGAGCGCACCCGCTATTGCAATCGGTAAACCACAAGCTGCTGATGTTGCAACGGCTTTTTGCATCACCACACCATTTTTGTTGAGATAGGGAACGGTCAGACTTCCGCCACCAATACCAAAAATTGCCGATGCAACTCCAATTCCCCCACCAGCCAGCATTTGCATAGGTGCGGTCGGTAATTGTTTAGATTCATCGACTTTGACATTGGCCCCCTTAAACATTTTAAATGCCACCCAAATTGCAAATGCACCAATAATCAGCTGTAAATGCTGACCTGATAAAATATCTGCAATGCCAGCTCCAATAAATGAGCCAATCACCAAACCTGGGGCTAAGTTTTTAAAAACATTCCAAAGTACTGCACCTTTTTTATGATGCGCTGTTACGGAACTAATTGAGGTTACAATAATTGTTGCAAGTGAAGTTCCCAATGCCATGTGCATAATGACCGAAGGATCATAGCCCATTTTGGTAAAGACCACATAGAGAATTGGTACAATAATTAAGCCACCACCAACACCAAATAGCCCAGCAGCAAATCCTGCGATTGCACCAATACCTAAATATATGATTAACTCCATAAATGTTCCTTCACTCTTCTCAGATTCAACATGGATTTAGAGACTCGTCATCTTAGACAACTTCTTACACAAGCAAATGAACTCCCTGAAGTGCTGCTTTTAAAGCAGACGACAGCATCGACCAATGATGATGTGCGTGAAATTGCGCTCAGCGGCGTCAAGACAGTTTTGGTCTGTAGTGAAACTCAGACTCAAGGACGAGGTCAGCACCAACGGGAATGGGTTTCGCCAATTGGTAACATTTATTTAAGCACATTGCTTGAAACTCGAACACCCTTAGATGGGCGTTTAGCATTGGAAATTGCTTTAAATATCTTACAAATGCCAACACTTAAGAATTTACCAGCATTACAAATTAAATGGCCCAATGACCTATATAGCCCTCAAGGAAAGTGGGGCGGAATTTTAGTTGAGCCCATTTCACCACATCAAGCTATTGTTGGAATCGGGATCAACTTATTTCCGATCCCCAAAGAAAATGTGACTCAACAAGCCACCTCGATAATGCAATTAGGCCTACAATTTCCAAATCGAATCCAAATCATTGCAGAAATGTATTTGGCAATTCAACAAGCTGGACAATGGTTTGATCATGGTTGCTATAACCTTGCAGCACGATTTAATCACTATGCTGCTTTTATGGATCAACAGGTTTATTTTGAACAAATTCAAAATTCAATTGAGGGTGTTTTCAAAGGAATTTCTGATGATGGCGCACTGAATTTATTGACAGCTCAAGGCTTAGTCAATGTCTATCAAGGGCGTTTACGCTTAGCTGAAGCATAAATAACGATGTGATCTATTGTTTAAAATGAGATGGATTGATCAGATGTATCGTGAAAAAGTGATCGGCAATTAGGGGCTGTTGACATTTCATAAATGGCTTGCGTTGTAGGTTAAAATTGAGCAGGCAAGGCATGAAACGAAGAGAATAGCGAGACTATTTTCGAGTTTCATAACGAAGGCTGAGATAATTTTAGCCACAACCCTGAGCAAGAACAAAGCACTGCTTTGTTTGCAGCGCAAGGCGCAGCGGGGGACTAGCGTGTTTTTTGCCGCTACGTTGTTACGAACTACTGATTTAGAATAACTAAATTTCGTATTTCGCGCCTAGTATCGCCTAAAAAACACACGTAGTCGCAAACATAGACGAATTATCAACAGACCCTATTTAAAACAGGGCTTTTTTCGCTATACATTTCGCTATATATTGCGCAGTAATCGTATTGATCCAAAGATCATAGTAAACAGTTACCAACAGTACGGAACAACGTTCAGCAAAATGAACCGCAGGTTATTTGTCCTATTTGATTGATCAGATTGAGATGCTCTCTAAGTCGTTCAATATTTTCAAATAAAATAATTATGCAGATTGTGTTCAGTTTCAATTAGGCAAAATCATGAAAGCACTTTGGTTAGATATTGGAAATACCCGTCTAAAATATTGGATTACTGAAAATAATCAAATTATCCAACAGGCAGCAGAATTACATCTCCAATCCCCTGCGGATCTGCTATTGGGTTTAATTCAACATTTCCGTGGTTTAGGCTTAGACAAAATTGGAATTTCTTCAGTCCAAGATAAAAAGAACAACGAACGCATTGTCCAGATTTTAAAATTACTCGATATTCCGGTAACTTTTGCCAAAGTGCATGCTGAATATGCAGGATTACTTTGTGGCTATGACCATATAGAACAACTCGGGATCGATCGTTGGTTACAAGTTTTGGCTGTGGCGAAAGCTGATGATGACTTGTGTGTGATTAGCTGCGGCACCGCTTTAACAATTGATTTAACCCAAGGTTTACAACATTTAGGCGGTTATATTCTGCCTAACCTCTATTTACAACGTGATTCTTTAATTCAAAAAACCAAAGGCATTAAAATTCCAGATGCGGCTTTTTCAGAGCTAAGTCCTGGTCGGAATACCATAGATGCAGTACATCATGGCATTTTCTTGGGGCTGTTAAGCACCATTGAAAAAGTGCTTGAGCAACAACCACGAAAGCTTATTTTAACAGGTGGTGATGCCAATCTATTTGCACAATTTCTAGAGAAATATCAACCAAGAATTGAATCAGATTTATTACTCAAAGGCTTACAGTTCTATATAGATCGACAAACCGCTTAAACCTAAATACAATTTAATGGAGGATCAGCAATCTTCCATTTTTAATAAATAAACACAACCATAAACATGATAAAAGAGCAATCATTATGAAAACGATACCCTTACTGCTTAGTGCCTGTTTAATGAGCTTCACAATGGTGGGTTGTACCAGTTTACAAACCACGCACTCACCTTCAACAACCATGGCAACAACTGAACCCGTTATTGCTTACTTTGCTCCAGATGCAGGTGAAGAAGCCTGTGAGTGCGGCTTAGTCATGGATCAGGGTTATTCACTCACACCTGTAGAAAATGGATATTTCAGAAAACTATTAGGTCGTGATAAAGATGGCCGTTTCTTAGTTCAGGACTTCTATCAAAATAGTCGTAAAAAACAATCTGACCCATTTTGGATTAAAGCCCCTCAAGGCTTAAATAGCTTTGATAGTAAATATGTCGACGGTGAAGTTGTGGGCTATTTTGAAAATGGAAAAGTCAGCTTTAAATCGACCAGCCAAGACCAGAGATCAGTTGGAAAAACTGAAACATACTATTCAAATGGTCAACTTGGGCTACAGGAAGAATATTCAGATGATCAGCCCATCGTTCAAAAGGTATGGTATGAAGATGGCAAACCTGCAGCTGAACTAAAATTAAGCCCAAGTGAAGATTATTCGATTCTGGACAGTAAAGTTTGGGATCAACAAGGCAATTTGATTCAAGATGAGCAACACGCTCAGGAGATTCTTGACGAGCTTTATCAAAAACTCAATCAATAACACAGTATCACGATAAAATCGAATATGCAGCCTGAGTACCAGCTTGGGATTCAGGTTGTAATAAAACGGCTAACTTTTCCCAAAGTACAGTTAAGCTGGTATAACCCTCTGCTGCCATAAAATGCCCTGCACCTTTCACCTCAATCATTTGTGAATTCAGCGAATAACCCAATTGAATACTGACAGGCGCTGGCACAAAAGGATCATTGTTGGAGAAAAAGATAAAGCGATTCAGAATATTCATTCTGAGCAGCGCATCATCGACCCGAGCGTGTTGTAAAAATAAATTAAGTTCAGGTAAAACGGCTAAATTTTTACTGAATCCCGCAACCAAAAATAAAGCACCTAATTTTCGCCCCAATAATTCACTCGAAAGAAAATCCAGACTGGCAATCCCCCCTAAACCATGTGCCACAATGATGGTATCGTCATTGAGTGACTTAATTTGCTGCGTAATATTATGCTTCCACAGCTCATATTGGGGTTGCTCTGGATGTTCTAGATCAATCACTTCACATGTATGCCCTGTCGCCAATACTTGTTGCTTTAGCCACGGATACCAATGATGTTCAGGGGAGTCTTTATAACCGTGTACGATAAATACTTTTTTCATAAATAAACTTCTTATCAATTATTGTTTAAATCATATTCAAATAATGGGCTCAGAATATCTAAACAGCCAACAAAAGTATGTTATTTTTATTTAACAAAAAAGCGCCCTAAGGCGCTTTTTATAAAAAAAATGAGACTTATTTTTTATCGTTATTACCAAACAATGGCCCCATACCGCCGCCACCGCCAAACTGTTTTTGCATTCCACCCAATGAGCGCATCATTTTTGCCATACCCGATGGATTGGCAAACTTCTTCATCATTTTCGCCATTTGTGCATGTTGTTTGATCAGTTTATTGACTTCAACCACATCCATACCACAGCCTGCTGCAATACGCTTTTTACGGCTCGGATTCATTAAGTCTGGGTTACGACGTTCTTTAATGGTCATCGATTGAATAATCGCTTCCATCTTTTTCACTTGCTTTTCAGGATTTGCTTGTGCAATCGCATCTTGAATGCCTGAATTGCTCATGCCAGGCAACTTATCCAAGAAGCCCATCATACCGCCCATTTTGTTCATCTGTTCAAATTGCATCAGCATGTCTTCAAAGTTGAAGCTCCCGCCCTTTTGCAATTTTTTCGCCATTTTTTCGGCTTTTTCTTTGTCGATTTTACGTTCAACTTCTTCGACTAAAGAAAGTACGTCACCCATGCCTAAGATACGTTGTGCAACACGCTCAGGATGGAATGGCTCTAAGGCATCAAGTTTTTCACCCATACCCAAGAATTTAATTGGCTTACCGGTAATCGCACGTACCGAAAGCGCCGCACCGCCACGTGCATCACCATCAGTTTTGGTGAGGATAACACCCGTTAATGGTAATGCATCATTAAAGGCTTTGGCGGTATTTGCCGCATCCTGACCTGTCATTGCATCAACGACAAATAGGGTTTCTGTTGGGCCAATTGCAGCGTGTAATGCTTTAATTTCGTCCATCATGTCATCATCGACATGCAAACGACCTGCCGTATCGACAATCAAAACATCGTTAAAGTTAATTTTGGCTTGACCAATTGCACGTTGTGCAATTTTAATCGGATCTTCAGAAGCGTCCGATTCAATAAAATCAACACCCACTTCAGCAGCAACTGTTTGAAGTTGCTTAATCGCAGCTGGGCGGTAAACATCGGCAGAAACCATCGCCACTTTTTTCTTTTGACGCTCTTTTAAGAAACGTCCAAGTTTTGCAGCTGTCGTGGTTTTACCGGCACCTTGTAAACCTGCGAGAAGAATCACAACAGGTGGTTTTGCAGCTAAGTCTAGGCTTTCGTTTGCCTCACCCATCATTTTGGTGAGTTCGTCATACACAATTTTAACGAAAGCTTGACCTGGTGAAAGCTGAGTCATAACTTCTTGACCCAATGCTTCTTCCTTAACTTTCGCAATAAACTCACGAGTTACAGGCAAAGCAACATCGGCTTCAAGAAGTGCCATACGCACTTCACGTAAGGTATCTTTAATATTATCTTCGGTTAGCTGCCCAGAGCCAGTAACATTTCTGAGACTCTGCGTGAGTCGTTCTGTTAAGGTATCAAACATTGCAAAATCCGCTTAAAATAGCTAGTAGCAAAAAAATCTTTCTTAAAATAGAAAATTTATGCTCAAGATGCTATAGGATACTGTAGTTCACATGGAATTTATATCTTATAACATGAATATTCATCATCCTGAAAAAGGTTTGACATGATTAGCCTACCCTTGGTTTATACGATTTTAGCATTAATTGCCTATACCTCTTCATTTTGGTATTTGTTCATGCACTTAATGGCTAAACGTTCCGCAAACCCTTGGTTTATTGGCATCATGTCAGGTTTAGGGCTGATATTACATGCAAGTGTACTTCATAACGACATACTTACACCACTAGGGATTAATTACGACGTCTTTAACTTGATGTCTTTTACCTCTGCGTTAATGTTGGTTCTAAGTATGCTTTACAGTACCTATCGTCCTGTTCTTTCACTAAATTTGATTGGAATTCCTGTTGCCGCCTTTGGTTTGATTCTCGGTTTTTGTTTTAGTAAACCAGATCAATTTATTGAACAGCATTCTATCGGTTTAGACATCCATATCATTCTGTCTTTATCTGCTTATGCCGTTTTACTCATGGCAACCATACAAGCCGTTTTGATTTGGTTTCAAAACCGCGAACTCAAAAAGAAACAAAAAAAACGTATTTGGGTCAATTTCTTACCGTCATATCAAGCCATGGAATCTTTACTTTTTGATATGCTCATTACTGGTTTTGTTTTATTAACTGTCGCCCTATGTTTTGGTTTCTTTACCATTGATGACTTCTTTGCACAGCACCTAGCACATAAGACCGTGTTTAGTATTGTGTCTTGGTTTGTTTACGGTGCGTTGTTAATTGGTCACTATAAGTTTGGCTGGCGTGGTCAAAAAGCCATTCGCTTTACCATGATTGGATTCTTTTTATTGGCGGTTGGCTTTATTGGTTCTAAATTTGTTTTGGAAATGATTTTGCATCGTTGATAAACGCAGCGCTGAGCAAAAATGGCAGTATTTTGTATTCTTACTATAAATAAATATATTGATACAGAAGCAGAAGAAATTGTTTTATATGAATTAGATCTGGAATATTACTGTCTCAGATCAATTTTGGTGACAGCTTCACTCAGCATCAATACAAATTTAAACATAGAACAAGCGCATTTTTTCTTACCTGAAGGAAGTTTTTCTGACGTTTTAGATGAAATTATTCCTATTGAAAAAGATGAGTTTTTAAATTTTTGGAATCAATCAATCTCTAAATATTTAAGTGATTGGAATGAATTAAAGAACAAATTTAAAATTGGGCAAAGCATTGAAACCGAGATTGTGTGTTTCTATCCTCAAGGGGTGATTGTTCAATATGGCGAAAGATTTTATGGTTTAGCCAATTACAAAGATTGTGAATCGCATTTAGGTTCAAACAACATGTATCCACAACAAAAAATTCGACTTTACGTAGAAAGTTTTGATAATGAAAATTTATGGATCAACTTTTCAATAACACCCCATTCAGCGCTGACCTAGAATATATTTTGCATCGGTAGACATCTCCTACAAAAATGCGTATAACGCTGTTTTCATCTCATCAGGTAACAACTGTGAAACTTATACTCGCCCCAATGGAAGGCTTAACCGACCCTATCATGCGTGACGTTCTCACACATGTCGGTAGCTTTGACTGGTGCGTGACTGAGTTTATCCGTGTAACGGATTCGGTCTTACCTGACCATGTTTATCATAGCTATTGTCCAGAATTAAACAATCAAGGCAAGACAGCTGCTGGCACACCAGTACACGTTCAGTTTTTAGGAAATAATCCTGAAATGCTCGCAGCCAATGCGGTACGCGCTGCTGAATTAGGTGCTCCTGCAATCGATATGAATTTTGGTTGTCCTGCTAAAACAGTAAACCGTCATAGAGGTGGTTCAGTACTTCTCGATGAGCCTGAAGTTGTACATGAGTTGGTCAAGGCTGTACGTGATGCTGTACCCAAACACATCCCTGTATCTGCAAAAATGCGTTTAGGTTATATGGATCGAAATTTTACCCTTGAAAATGCGCATGCCATTGAAGATGCTGGCGCAGCTTGGGTCACTGTCCATGCTCGGACCAAAGCTGATGGGTACACCCCTCCAGCATTTTGGGATCAGCTACAGCCGATTCGTGAAGCACTCAAAATCAATGTGATTGCCAATGGTGAAATCTGGACCAATGCTGATGCGAAACAATGCCAACTTGAATCAGGTTGCCAAGATTTGATGATTGGTCGTGGTGCTGTGACTACACCAGATCTCACACAATGTATTCGTAAAAATACAGATGAACCACTTATCACATGGTCTGAACTATTAAATTTACAAATTCGTTTTTTAAATGGGCCATATAAAAAGGAGCTGAACATGGTCGGTCGCTATAAACAATGGATTGGGATGATGTCTAAGCATTATCCCGAAGCCAAAGCCTTATGGGATGAAATCAAACGGTTGAAAAAAATTGACGAAGTGCTGGAGAAATTGAATCCTGCACATTCTTAAATTTCTTCATCAATCTCTAAAATTGCTTTAATTTCTTCAGGTTGAAATTCTTTTGATAATTCAGAAGTTGGATTCAATACCAATGTTGCCCCCTGAGTCATTTCAAAAAACTGCCGTGTATTTAAAGTGATATATTCGGCATCGACGCCAATATCATTTTTAATGGTTTCTAGCTCTATGAAGAATGGTATTGCTTGATCGCCTTCTGGTGTTTCTAGAATACGGAATTGAATTTTTTTATGCTGATCTTGTGTTCCTAAACAATAAATATCCGATGCTAAAAGCAGATCGATAAAATCAGGGATCAATTCATAGTTTTCTTGGGTGTTGATAAAGAGTTGTTGTAAATTTTGCATGTTGTTGATTGTCTATTTTTGGTGCCATTAATATAGCTTATTCACGGTAGATATGGAATTGACCTGAGTAATCAATTGAATATCCTAAAGCTTCGAATTTTAAATTATCAAGATTTAAGTTATTGAATTTAAATTATTATAAAAGATTTAATCTCGTTTAGGAAACTATATTCATAAAGCATCTACTGCTGCAGGGATACGAAATCACCATCACTATTAGTTTTTCTATAATCACCACAGAATGCCGGAAAAGGGTCTAAGCAAAAAATCCAAACAAAGAATTTCACAAATTGCATTTTTGAGGAATTCCTTTGCTTTGGTAAATATTGAAATAAGTATTATTCTTTGTGAGTTCAGTATTTAATTCTAACCAATAATCCTTAACATTTACTCTCGTCGTCACTAAAAATTCACAATACTCATTCACATTATTTTTTTTATTTAAAATATGTTGCTTCATAAGTGAAACATACACCTCTTTTGATTTCCTCTCATCAATCACATTCAAAGCAGAAATAAAACTTGTGGGAACAATTGGATCTGTATTCATTTTTTTAAATTTTTTCCCATTGTATTCAACACTTAACCCTAGACGAATACTTTTGAGTTGATTAAATTTAGAGTTCGCTGCATAAATCTCAGAAAAGAGATCAGGTGTTTGACTGCTATTATTAAAAAAATAAATTTTCTTGGTCGTCAAACCATAGGATAGCACTTCATAGCGTTTACTATGCGAGACTGTATCCCTATTGATATAACCTATTTTTTCAAGGTTCTTTATTATTTCACCTAAATCTACAGACATTGCTTTTAAATTAAGCTGGTTTACTGGTGCAAATCTTGAGTAATTTATTTCAGAAGATAACGCTGATATTTCTTTATCTTCAAAATTAAAAATTCGATTTTCTACATTCGCTCCAAAACTATAGGATGTCAAAGAAAAATATATCAGGAATACAGTTTTAAATTTAATAATATAATGATTTTTCATAATTTTTATCTGTCATTTTTGTATAGTATACAGTATATGCAAAACTATTTACTTGACCTTTGCCTACAAACCATTCAGGTTCAGATTCCAAGATAATATGTACACCATTAAAATTCTTTTCAGTAATAACCTTTCCGTACTGATCCCCACCTTGACATCGCCCTTTAGTTAAAAAATTTTCTATGAAGTTATCAAGACTACTTTTATCTAAAGTTGCTGAATTTATTAAAAAAACTTGATCAGAAATTGATTGATCGATATTTTTATGGATATTTTCATCAAATGGAACGAAATTATCACTAGCATAATAATTTGTATTTGGACCTTGTCCTGTAGTTCGTACTTCTAATGTAGACATATGATGATAATTATCTTCAAAATTTTCATTGTGAACTATTCCATTATCAAAACCTTGAGTAGCAGATAATCGATCTATAACTTTTAACTTCAAATAATTTGAACTCATTCCCTTGTATTTGCTATATATTTTTTTAAAATTATAGTCTAAATACAAATCATGATTAACAACAAATAAATTAATATCTCTCGATATTTCCTTTACATCACTTTGAGTATCGCTTTTCTTAGTTTTGTTATTTATCTGGCATAGATGATCTAATGGCTCATTAGGAGCACATGCAAATAGAAAAAAAGAGAATATAAAAATAGTTAAAATTTTCCTCATAACTCATTAAGCCTTATCAAAGGTATAAAATTTCTAGATAATTTTTAATACCATAGATATAGAAAACTAATATATTGATGTTTCATATTTTTTATCCGTTTTCTTTGTAAAATAAACTGTAAAAAAAAGACTGGTTAGTTTTTCATTTTTATTTCCTGATGCTTCTAAAATAATATGAATATCATTTACATTCCACTCTAGCACTTCCTCTTGTGACGAAGTGCTGCATTCGAGCCTTTTAATAAAAAGATTAATATTTTTATCTAAATCTTTATCATCTACTTTATTTCCATTGATCACATAAATTTGATCACCCAACATTTTAGCAATAGTATTGAGAATTTTATCATCGTAAGGTACATAATTGGTACTTTTAAAAAATATGTAATTTGTCTTAAATTTTATATGTGTATCTAGATTAGACATATAATGCTTATTTTCTTCAACATTATTACCGACAGTACCATCTGCAAACCCTATTTCAGCAGGAAGTTTATCTAAAACCTTTAAAACCATGTAATTGCTATTTAATTTTTTATATCTGTTAATTATTTCTTTTTGATCATAATTTAAAAAAATTCTATTTTCATCTACAAAACTAGAAATATTTTTTCCAACTTTAATATCATAACTATTTCCAACATCTGAATTTTCACTATTTTTTAAACTATAATTATCCTTATTTGAGTCAAATGAGCAAGCTGATAGATGTATTAAAGCTATCACCAAAATGAAAGATTTCATAACACCACCATCTCTAATAACCTAATAAATAATTATAACTGATGTCTAAAATCATTAAGATTAGTGTTTGAATATTGAAAAAAGTGATAACTCCAACTCTTTATATTCATTATATTTTTTAGCTTTGCAATCGATATCTCTAATTTCCCCGCTAGCAACTTTAGCTGCAATAAATTTTTTATTAATTGTAGATATTTCATATACAACTTCATTCTCATCAAAAGAACCTGAATATATACCAGTTCGAGGATTAAATTTACCATCTTTAATATTGTTAATTAAATTACTTAAGGCTTTATCATAGATTAATTTAGAATCGGTATTACTTACTGCAGAAATCACATCTATAAGAGCACTTTTTATAAGTTTTCCTTTAAAAATTTGGGGATCAGATCTAACTTCAAAATTAATATATTTAACATAAGTGCCTGCTGAAATAATTAGAATTTTACCTATTACAGCGTAGTTATCATCAAAAATATCAATATAACCTTGATTTTCATATACATTCATATTATTCGAGGAAGTAGATTTTTGAATTTTATTATAAAAATAATTAACCTTTATTCCTAAGTTTTCTTCTATAGGACTCTCCATTGAACTTTCAAATGGTAAATATTTATTTATATCCAAACTAATATTGGGCTCAGGAGTAAGGCAAAATTTATTTATTACCTCATCACTTTTATTACCTGAAGAAATTAGCTTTCCATCACAGCCAACGATGAAAGTAAAAATTAAGAATACTATATATTTCCTCATAAAAACCTTATCTCAGTAAAATTACCTATAGTTCCAAATACATTTCAGCACTCTAATAAAAAATATTTTAGCTATAGAATTTAATACTGTACATCAACTTTATTATAAATCGTATTCTCATATTTTCCATCCGTAGCCTTGGTATAATAAACACTATATGCAAAACTTTTAACTTCACCTTGTCCTAAGAACCATTCAGGATTAGTTTCTAAAATTAAATGAACACCATCAAAATTACTTTCAACAACAACCATCCCAAGTTCGTCTCCACCTTGGCAGCGTCCTTTTTTTAGAAATTCGCTTATAAATGCATTTAGCTTGCTTTCATCAATCTTTTTTTGATTCATTAAAAAAATTTGATCATCAATAAAATTATTGATATTCATTACTATATTTTTATCCAAAGGTACAAAGTTATCACTCTCATAATAATAGGAATTTCGCCCCTGATGAGCAGATGAAACTTTTAATACTGACATATGATTATAATCTTCTTTAAATTTAGGATTATGTACTACACCATCAGAAAACCCCTGATCAGATGATAGTTCTTCCAACACTTTTAGTTGCATATTATCTGAATTCAATTGCTTATAATTTTTTAAAATTTCTTTAAGATCATAATTTATATATGCTTTATTTTCAGCCACAAAGGAACTGATATTTCTTGATGATTTTAAAATACTAGTTTCTTTTGAGTGATGTTGTATTTGATTACTTCCATTTGAACACAAATTTTTAAGTTCATCGCCATGAGAACAAGATATTAATGGAAGTAAACTAATAAACAATATTTTTTTCAACAAATTCATTTAGAGATCCTTTACTATTTGATATCGATACTTCGATCTTTTTTCAAAAGATCCCATTGATATCTAAATAAAGATACCTGATTATTTGGCGTAACTTTTTTTACTTTTGTGTTTGCAGGTTCTTCAGCAAACTTGGATGGACCATCTTTTTCTGTATTTTGATAATCCATAAAGTTGTCAGTAAAACCTTTATGGAAATGATAATATCGATTATTTTTTAAGTCTTTATCAAAAATATGTGTTATTCCAAAACTATGTAAAATTTCATGTACGACTATTTCCAACTGCATAGATCCTGCATGAAGCAATACAACGGCATTTCCCCATTTTTTTTCATTATCAGTACTATTTTCCAAACTATGTACAGCACTTCCAAGCAACATAAAATTTGGAGGATCAAAAAAAATGATATTAGAAAAAAACACGTATGTTTCTTTTGTCTCATCTGAATTTATTTTTTTTATACCATGATACTTTTCATATAATTGGCATACATCCTTTTTAAAATCTTCACTAAATTTCGTTGCTACAATGCTATAACCACGTTTATCTCTTCTTGGTGATTCTTTTGATTCATTTATATTGTAATACTTATCTAGAAATAACTTTAAATCGGCTGCTTTATATTTTTTATATAATTCAACAACATTAAAATCTTGTTTTTTAACAATTTCAGCTCTTACCAAAGCCTGATTAAATGCTTGATATTTTAACCTATAATCAAGTCCTACAGGTTGTTTTACTGGTAAATTATCTACAATAACATTGATCAAACAAATCCTTGCTTTTGGAATTTTATTATTAGGAGCTATGTGTAATATCCCGACAATTTCTTCTGTATCTTTATTTCTTTTTGCTTTTACCTGTATATAAGCCCCATTAGTAGTAGCACCTTCACATGTGACTCTAATATGATCCTCTTTCACATAGTATTTTCTTACACCATTTAACACACCTAAGTCTTTGCTTAATTGTTTAGACAAAAAATCTTTTAATGGTATCTGTAATTTTTTCTGCTTTTCATTGCCATTTACTGTTGAAATTTTAATTGCAGGATCGCTAGCTTCAAATATTAGATTTGTCCCATCATCTGATAAAGGAAAATCAGCATCACTATTAATTTGATGAACTTCAATTGACAGTAATGCTCCATTTTTATTAATTTCTGTACTAATATTAGAATCTTTATTACTTCCCGGATTGGTTGCGAAAATTGCTAAATGAGCAGGAATATATTCCGTGCCAAATGGGGAAATTTTTCTGACACCTTTTGTATAATTCTGTTTTAAGTCAATTTTCTCCATACCATAGGTTTGTTGGATTATTAGTACAGGTTTCTTTGCTTTATTTATGGGAACTATAGGGTATATATATTCATCTCTTAACCAATCAAACCCAAACTCTCCATTATACTTCAAAATATAAGATGTTCCGTTTAATCGTGGCTTTTCCCCGTATTTATATGGTCTCCGAAAATGAACCGTAAACTTTCTTAAACACGTTGCACATGAAGTGCCCGCTGTAGGACTTGCACCACCTACACCCATCTTAAACCTCCAAATTAATCAAATTTTTTATAAAAACGTTATGATGAAACTCTTTTCCCAATACATACTCTTTATATGATTGGATATCATTGGAATAATTTTCTTGAAGTGAACTCAATGAATCTTTTTGTTTTAAAAACTCTATTTTTTCTGGATAAATAATTGAAAGGTTTTCTTGAAGATTGGAATGACTAAAACTCTGATTTAACTGGTCTATTGCTTTAAAAACAAATTTAAAATCATACCCTAAAACCACATTTTTATAGCTTTCCAAAAGTGTATAAAAAGCATCTACATAAGATACTTGCTCCGCAATATTGTAATGCTGCATTTCATTTTGGAGCCAAAGATATTGCGGATCATTTGCATAATCTATTCCCAAATAAACATGGCTCTTCACCATATATTTGAGTGTATAAATTTGATTGATGCCTTTTTCAACATATAGATTGATCAGGCTTTGGACAGGTTCTAATAGCTGATCAAATTGTCCATTCAGTTTAAGGGCAGGGTTTTCTTTTATAATTTCATAGACAAGGTCATATAAAAATTCTTTATTTTGCTCAACATCTAATTCATATAATTTTTCTTGGCTGAGTATGAACATTATGCATTCTCCAATACCATTAATTGATTAGAATCTACATCCTGATAATTTCGAATTGAAATGATCCATTTTGTAATATCCTCAAAAAACTCATCTTCTTGTTGATCTGTCAGTATTTTATGAATTTTTTTAACAATTCTTGGATCAAACCATCTAAATAATTTTTGTGTATCATCAGGAAATTCTACTGTGAGATAGCGTTTCATTTTTTTAACAAACTGAGCCAAATCCAATGAACTGAATACCAGATTTAACGCCTGTTCATCTTTCCATGTTTGATGAATAAAGCTAAACCCATCTTCTTCGAGCGCCTCTAAATCATTGATTAAGACAAGTACAGGGGCAACTTCAAAAGGTGCATTGCCCTCCGTTGTGCCTGAGAATAATGAATAAAACTCTAGCCTTGCATCATTTCGCCATGCGTTAATAAAGTGCAAAGTTTGATCTGAAACTTGCGCTGCATCCAAGATTAAATACATGTTCAAATCATGTCGATCATCTTCGATACAGCTTTTTATATTTTTAAATGGAACAATTTTTCTTTTCATTTTATTTATCAACAAATGCCATTCCAAACTTTGCTGCATCCAACAAACAAGGCTTACAAATATTTTCATAGAATGATGGAAGTGAATAATCGACTTTTGCTCCACCAATAAAACTATGTTGCCCTGCTTTCACTTCGAACTTAGCAGCCGTGGTCACAAATACACCTGAACCATTAATCTTTAATTGAGAGCCACCAGATGTGATAATAATTTCTTTGAGACTCTTTAGCTCAATCATCTCCTCAGTCGAAATGATTTGAATACCTTTACGTGCAATCAAATCCGCACCATCGCCTTGTGCTTGGATCTCAACTTTGCCTTTTCCAGCAAATAACCTTGCCCCTTCCTGTGCCGCAAAAAGACTAATCTTTGATTGTGCATGTGCAACTAAATTCTTTTGCGTACTCAGGTTGATACTGTCACCTGCTGTATAACTGATTTGTTTATCCGCAGAAAGATGTAAGTCTTCATTGCTTGCCAATGCGATTGAATTCGGTGCAGCTAAAATCATCAAAGCTTGTTTAAATGCATCCGCTTTGTCTTTTTCACCTTTTTCGATTTGATCAAGAAATTGCTTAAGATTTTCCAATACATCCAGCGGATCAGTCTGCTGATTCTTGGCAACTTCACTTAAGGCTTTAGAGTTATTTAGACTGCTTTCTAACTGACTTTTCGCGGCTGTTGCATCAAGATGGTTACCTGAAGCTGAATCTTGAGCATAGGTACTCAGTAGTAGGCCTTGCCCAGCTCGTAACGCTCCCCATTGATCTGTTCTTAGTTCAAAGCCTTGGCCTCGTCCCTCACTGGTCTCGGTTTCTTTAGGATGACTCAGATTACCGAGGTTAAGTTGACTCGTGCCGTGACTGCTTTGTAGCTGACTGCTGATTTGGTCTGTGGTATCGTCAAATCTAAGTTGGTTGTAGCCACTGCCTTTAACTTCTCGACTTTTGATCCCTGCCAGTTTTTTGGTATCAGGCAATTGGCCTTTGTCATCAAATTTCGTTGGGCTTCGTTGTGCTTCATGGATACGCCCCACCACAAATGGTCGGTCAATATTTCCATCAAAGAAATCTATCACGACAATCTCGCCGATCCTCGGTAAGAACCGCGCACCATAGCCTTCACCTGCCCACGGGGTCAGTACATCCACCCAAGCGGAATCGGTGTCGTTGTCATTGCTCCCTGCACCACCATCATGACTATGATCTTCATTGCGAGTAAACAGGAAGCGAACTTTAATACGTCCCCATTCATCGACATGAATTTCCTCTCCACTTGGCCCAACCACTTTGGCTCGTTGTGGATGGGTACTTGGACGGTGTTGTAGTGGATGGTATTCCGGAACAGTGGTGATATTACGGCGTTGTAGTACCAATTGATTGGCTTGGCGTTCTGGGTTGTTTGGATCTGCTTTATTTTCGTTTACCCAATTGCTCTGTTGGAGCAAGCGATTGATTTGTTCACTCAGATCTTTGGGTAAGTTGTTCTGGTTATAGAATGTCTTTGAGGTGATCAAAAACTCTTTGTCTGAGCCACTGTGTTGGTCTATTTCTGGGTGTTCGTTTAATTCAAACCAGTACCCCACTTGCGCATCACGTACAGTGGAATTGGCTATAAATTGTTTGGATTGAGCATCGTAGTAATGGCTGAGGTTTTGGTTAATCTTTTCAATCTGATTGTTATTTGACGCGGTTGCTTGATCTTCACCGTTCAGGTCTTGAATCCATGCTGGGCTGATATGCCAAGCTTGTTCTAAACCGAGACTGGCATTGTTTTGGTTTTGACTGTGTTGGTGTTTGCTTTGAACACTGCCTGCACCCTCTTCTTGCTCTAACACATCTGCTTGCCAGCGTTGTACATGGACAGCAGTGGGTTGTAAGCTACGTTGTCCGATAAAGCTGGTGATGCTGTCTTGTTGTTCTGTGGCACTGCTGCGATGGAAGCGGATCTTTCTTCGTTCTAGCGCTTTGTATTCACTGTTATCATCCACCAAACGCAGTTTTTGCGGCTGAATTTGAGTCGCAGAACTAGGCACAATCAATTGTGCTTCATCAATCAACCAGTTGATCCCTTCACTGCGCATCAAGCGGGTTAAAAATGCATAGTCGCTTTCGTTACTCTGCATAATGAATGGTCGGATATCGTAATCTTTTTTCAGTCCACTTTTATCGAGGTTTAGACTCGATGCAAAGAGTGGGCTTTTGTCTTGCCATTCTTTAAACAGCGCTTCTATGACTTGAACAACCGACTTATTCATAAACACTCGGCTGTTACGGCGTTTATGCCACAGTGAAGTGGCATCTTCGAGTTTGAGTTTATATAGCGTGAGTGCACCATCACTCTGCCCTTGTGCGGCCTCAGTAATCACCCCTGTGCTACGAAACAGTTGTCCATGATCTGTGACTTGATCAATCGCCACTTGGCTACCAATAAACTGTTTAAGCGGAATCGTTGCTGAAGTGGCAAGACAAATCAGTTCAACAGACACACCTTGGTTTAGACCATGTTGTCCATCGATACGTTGTAAGAAGACTTGGTTGTTTAAGTCTGTATTTGTAAATTGGATATGCAAAGCTCGTTTTTGTGCGTTTAGTCCAAGCTGATCCAATATTTTATAAATGCTATTTACTAAGCTGTTCATTTTAATAATTTATTCGTTTTAGTTGCCTCTATTATAAATTAATTCTAAAATTTTTCTATTTAAAAAAACAATTTCATTACTAAAAATACTTAAATTCAAATAGATTTTTTGATTAATTGTTGAAAAATTAAATAAATAATCTCGCTAAAAATGTAGTTTAAATATTCATATATTTCTAATAAATCAACATTATTTATTTCCACAAATATCTAAAATAAAGCTCAAAATAATCTTGTTTATATGCTTGATTTCAATTTTAATCTCAGCCTGCTTGTTATGTCTGATATGTATTCAATACTGATCAATTCATGTTGTGTTTATATACATAAGCCTCATTTAATTTATGTCTTTTATAGCAATGCCAACTTTACTACTGCTTTATGTTATAAAATAGCTACACATTTCATTCTTTTAGGAGTTTTCCTATGAACGATGTTAACTCTCCCAAAAAACCGTTGTGGAAATCTAAAGCCGTGATTTTCGCAACAATCTTTAGTTGTTTATTCCTTGTATTCTTCTATATGGCTGTAACCAATGAACCAGATTATATGCCGAGTCAGCAAAATAAGCAGATAGCGACGCCTCAGACTGAGAATACCGATACAACACCTCTACATGACACTCAGCAAATGCCGAATGATGAAATGAAAAACATGCCACACAACTCAGCTCAGCCAGAACATGCAAACTAAACAATCTATGATCAATGATTCACGTAATGCGCTTGTAGTAGAAGGTGGTGGTATGCGTGGGGCTTTTACCTGCGGTGTACTTGACGCTTTCCTACAACAAAATTTTAACCCTTTTGATCTTTTTGTTGGAGTGTCTTCTGGTTCAACAAACCTCGCCAATTACCTTGCTCGACAACAAGGTCGCAATATCGAACTCTATTTAGACCACTCACTTCGACCTGAATTTATTCGTTATGCTCGCTTTTTTAAAGGTGGGGATTTACTGGATATGCAGTGGATGTGGAATATTGTCGAGAAAGAGAATCCTCTAGATCAACAGGCATTATTTAGTCAAAATCCTGACTTTTATATGGTCTTGACTCATGCTCGTACAGGTTATCCTGAATATTTACGTGCTGGGAAAGACAATATTATCGATGGATTACGTGCTTCTAGTTCTATTCCCTATCTGACACGACAGGCTGTAGAAATTTTTGGAGAGCCTTATTTTGATGGCGGTGTCGCAGATGCCCTCCCTGTTCAATGGGCAGCGCAACAAGCAAATATTCAAAATCTCTTGGTGATTCGTACCCGTACACAAAATTACTTTAAAGCCAGCAGTAAAGCCGATCAATTCTTGGCAAAATATTTGCTTAATCAATATACTGGCTTTGCAGATAGTCTGAAAAACCGCTGTACTCGTTATAACCAAACTGTCGATTTTATCCGCCAAAATACGCAACAAAGCATTTTGGAAGTCTGCCCACCTGACAATAAAAAGTTAGCAGGCCGTTTATGTAAAGATAAACGCAAATTGCAATATACCTATGAAGTTGGCTTAGAAAGCGGACAAAAAGCCATAGAAGACTGGAGCAACACACACAAAGGCTAAAAGCGAAGTTCCCAACAGACTAATTTTTTAGCTTGTATTGCGTGACATATCCTTCTTGTGGAAAAGCATCTTGAGTGATGCTTTCTACCTGTACAACTTGCCCTTTGACTAAACTGGTCAAAGGTGGCTGTTCAATCGTAATTCGCATGCGTTGATTGACCAGTGATTGACATCCACTGTCAGCTCTTCCATTCTTTTCAGCTTTTAATATTTTGATATACATCGTCAATTTACTTTTTTCAAACTCACTTTGTGGCCCATTGATTGCCATCGTCATGGTTGAAGTTTCTTCTAAGACTTTAACCGTTAAGAGACATTTATTGACATAAGATGCCCAAGTCAAATTGGGTACAATAAGACCCATCATCAAAAAAATACCAAGTATTGCACGTTTCATTTACTGATCCTTTTTCCAAAACTTCCATGACTTTTCAGGGCAAGTATAAAGCTTGTCAGAAACAGGGATTTGATCATTGGTTTTGAGATCAAATACTTGAAATTGGCATTGGTTATTTTGATATTTACCTAAAATTTCATAATCGTGTCCAGCCTGTGGTCTGAACGAAGCAACAGCATCCACACATTGATCAATCACTTGTGCTTTTGTCCGAGATGAATCAGTCGCTCCAAATACAAAACCATATAAATTCACAGGTTGGTCGGCATTTAAAATAAACTCTTTATAAGAGATCAGTTGGTAGGTTCGCATAGCATTGCTTTCAGCTTCTTTCTGAATCGCACTACGAGGCATCCCTTCTTCGATATTAAAGGTGATTCTGGCATACGCTTTTAGCGCAGATAATGCACCATTCCCACTTAAGTAATCCCGTATCCCAGCTTTTCTTCCTGCACAATCAAATGAATGTTGAATTAAAGTTTTTGTCGCACCCTTTCGATAGACCCGAATCCGTGACTGTGTCGCTGGATCATAAGTTTTTGGCTTTGTTTCCACCTGCAACTCATAGGCTAACGGTTGTTGTTTATCTGTTTCGGCTTGTGCAAATACACTGAATTGAGATACTACTCCAAATAAAAATAAAACCTGAAACTTTACCATGCCGTGCTTATATAATCTTTTCATTTTATTTTTAAAATACTAAGTATGTCTTGAAAAGACTTTACACGATGATCAGCCTGTGTCGATGTTAATTTTTGTTGAGGGTCAAATAAGATCGTTTTCATGCCCAACGCTTTTGCACCGCGAATGTCTGCTATCTCATGATCGCCAACAAAAACGCAGTGCTGAGGAATAACACCGAGCTGCTGACATGCCAATTGGAAAATTTCTGGATGAGGCTTTCGCAGTCCAACAGCTTCTGACACAACCACACTCGAAAAATACTCACTTAAACCTAGGGCTTTGAAATTATCTTCCTGAAAAGGTGTCTTTCCATTAGAGATTAATCCAAGAGAAAAATTTGCCTTAAATAAGCTATAAATAACCAGATCAACATCGCTAAAGCTCCGACAAAATTTATTAAAGTCTTGAATATAATTCTCTAATAGCGCTTGTGTTGAATAACTGGATATTTGAAACTCTTGAATAAGTTGAGCATACACCTGATCTTTCCATACAGAACCATTGTTATCCAACTCAATAAAACGCTGAATAAATTGTGGTTTCTGTTGTATCGCAACCAGCTCGAAGAAATTTACCTGCCAATTTAAAAAAGCCTTTAGGGAGGAGGTGCGATCAAGTAAGGTTTGATCTAAATCAAAAAGTACAACTTGAATCATCTCACCATCCTCTAAATCGAAAAGACTTACTAAAGGATCAATAGATTGTGATCATTGATTATCTATTCAATCCGATCTACCCATTGAATGCTTGTAGTGTTTCTAGGGTAATCCCTGCGCCACCACATACAATCACCAAGACCTGATCAGTGGGTTTAAATTGAATCGCCTGATCATAAAGCACTGATAATGTTGCACCACATGCCGGCTCAACCAAAATACGATTATCATCCACAAATTTTAAACAAGCATCTACAGTGTCTTGATCTGAAACAACCAAACTACGAACTTCAAGTTCTTGGCTCACTTCAAATGCATTTTGACAAACTTTTTTTGCTGCAAGTGTTGTTGCTATACCACTCACTTGATCCAATTCAACATGTTGCTTAGCGACAATCGAAGCATGTAAGGATGCTGTACCTTGGGTTTCAACCGCATAAATTGGAATATGGGCTAAACAATGTTTTTTTAATCCTGCTGCAACACCTGAAAGTAAACTTCCGCCACCCACAGATAAGACAACCGCATCTGGAGTAACACCTTCTGCAATGACTTCATCAATCATCGGGATAATGCCTTCCCATAACAGTGGATGATCAAAAGGATGAATAAATACATCATGCTGTGTTAATAAGGACTGCGCTAAAGCATTGGCTTCGGTCCATGAAGCGCCATGTACAATAACCTCTGCACCTTGCTGGGCAATTAATTCTCTCGCACGTTGTGCTGTGGTTTCAGGAACAACGACGGTCACCGGAACACCCAGTTGTCGACCTGTATAAGCAACAGCTAAGCCTGCATTGCCACCCGATGAACTGATAAAACGCTGGGCACCTTGTTCAAAATATTTTTGACAGGCATGGCTAATACCTCGTTGTTTAAATGACGCCGACGGTTGTAATGCTTCCATTTTTAACCACACCTGACATTGATTCAGTTGGCTTAAAACTAAAGATTGAATTAACGGGGTTTTTATACTGAGCATGAGTAAATCGATTCTCTTGGTTTATTTCAATCTTGGCTTATTTCAATGTGGGTTTATTTCAATTCAGTCATTTTTAAACTTAACCACATATCGATATGTGGAATCTCACAATCTAAATATTCTTCACCTTGTACCTGAAAGCCTAAGTTTTCATAAAAGCGTGTTGCATAGACTTGAGCAGATAATTGAAGAAATGCTCTATTTTGCTGTTTTGCAACTTGAATAATATGTTGCATGAGCAGTTTACCAATCCCCTCACCTCGATATTGTTGCAACACAGCAACTCGACCAATACTGTTATTTTCCAATAACCGCGCTGTAGCAATGGGTTGATCTTGTGCATATACAACAAAATGCAATGAAATGGCATCCTGCTCATCCCATTCATCTGCTTCACTGATGTTTTGTTCTTCGATAAAAACCATGCTTCGAATCAATTTTGCATCGTGTTGAAGCTGACTCCACGGCCCAGATTGAATGACAAATTGGCTCATTATTAAATCCTAATGGTTGAGAAATTGATCCTTCATTCTTGCAATTATGTTAGGGTCTGCTGACAATTCGTCTACGTTTGCGACTACGTGTGTTTTTTAGGTGATACTAGGCACGAAATACGAAATTTAGTTATTCTAAATGATGAGAAACATCGTTTCGCAAGGTAACAACGTAGCGGCAAAAAACACGCTAGTCCCGAAGGGTTGTGGCTAAAATTATCTCAGCCTACGTTATGAAACTCGAAAATAGTCTCGCTATTCTCTTCGTTTCATGCCTTGTCTGCTCAATTTTAACCTACAACGCAAGCCATTTATGAAATGTCAACAGACCCTCATGTAATGCACAGTGACAATGCGTTCACTTTCACTAACTTAACTAAACTTGTAGAATAATTATGTTTCTAAATCATAAATTTAAAGTATTTATTTATAGCGCAATTTTACTGACGACTCAAAGTATTTATGCAAAAACATCCGAGCTAGATCGTGTGAACATTATCACAAAAAGTATGATTGGATTATTTTCTCAAGATCAAAATCAAGATCAGCTTAATTTAAAAATGAGTGCCGCAATTGCAGGTATCTCAGAAGCTGAAGCTAAAAAAAACCGCGATGAAAGTGGCGAAAAACAAGCCACTGCATCTGAAAAGATGGTGGAAATACTCAAAGAACAATTTAATGCCAACGATTTTAAAATTGTTGCGCCAGCATTTGAACGCCAAATGAAAGCTCAAAGTGCTGCATATCAGAGTTGCAAACAGGATGGTAAAATTATTGAAAATAGTCAAAGTTTTCAAGTACCGTTAACCTGTAAAGTCCCTGTGCTTAATTTAGACAATGTTCAAATGCCTGAACGTGGTAGCAAAGAAAGTGATGCGCAATTTGCAGCTAAAGCAACAGACTTTTTGACAGAACTACTGATTAAAGCCCCAACAGAAACATTAAAAACCAGTATCTTGATTCATAAAATGGGTGAACAATTGATTCCAGAAATGGATGATCCGCAATATTTTCCAGATACCATTTCTCGAAAAACCACGGGCACAAGCGAAGCTGAGCTTGATGAAATGAATCAGCAATAAAATAATTTATCTAAATAGTACCAAGAGAGAAAGCAGTTAAACCTGCGTTCTCTCCTCACAACGCGCTAGCACTTAGCGCCAATGTCTTGCTGGTCCCACTGATCATTCAATAATAATTCTAAGGATTGTTTTTGAATCCCATACATCTCTTTTAAAGCACGAATTTGATCTAAGACTGTTTGATCAGGTGCAGTGAAATCTTTACGCTTGGTTGCCAAAATCATTTTGTTTTTACTGGTATGTTCTAATGCCACAAATTCAAAGACTTTGGTTTCATAACCATACGCTTTCAGCAACAGAGCTCGAATGGTATCTGTCAGCATTTCAGCTTGTTGTCCTGCATGAATACCGAATTGCAACATCGGTTGTAACACTTGTGGACTATTCAATTGTGGGCGTAATTCTTTATGGCAACAAGGTGCACACATAATCATTTGAGCGTTTAAACGGATACCTGTATGTATCGCAAAATCTGTTGCAACATCACAAGCATGTAAGGCGATCATAATATCCAAATGGGATGGATGATACGTTCTCACATCACCTTGGAAAAAATCCAATTGACTAAAATCGGACTTTTGCGCAACCTCTTGGCAAAATTTCACCATTTTGTCATTCAGCTCAACACCCGTTACAAATGGTGTTTGATGTTGTTTTGCCAAATAATCATATAAAGCAAAAGTTAAATAGCCTTTTCCTGAACCAAAATCGACAATTTTTAAAGCCTGATCTTTGGTTTTTCCATCATGCGCTAAAGCCTCTGGCTGTTGAATATGCACCAAAGCACCTGAAAAGATTTCAACAAATTTGTTAATCTGCTTCCACTTACGTGCCATGCTTGGAATAATCTGTGCATTGGCATCGGTAATGCCGAGCGGTTGGAGAAAATAACTTTCTTGGTCGACAAAACGATGTTTTGTACGATCATGCCTTTGTTGTTGGTTTTTAGCGGTTTTATCCAGCTTATTTTTACTGACGGTCAGCAAGGCTTTCTTTTTATTTTTCTTCAGCTGCGTTTCAGCCTCATGGGTAAATAAATTGGCTTGTTTACAATCCTCTGCCAGCCCCTGAATCGTGGTTAACGCATGGGTAAGTGGATAGTTTTTAGTAATATCATTGGTTTTATAACGATATAGACAGCTTAGAACCGTTTCATTCTGTAGCTGAATGACACGAAAGGTCATTTTCTCTAAATCAACCAATTCTCCGTTATACTGACTTAAAATCAAACGATCTAAGCTTTGATTATCAATAGCTTGCTGTACGCTATCAAAAAATTGTTGTTCCTGAACAGATAAGCTTGCCACATTGGACATAATCAAAACTCGTATTAATTAAGTTACCTATTTTAAGACGTCTTACTTTAAAGGTAAAACTCCATTACTATACAGTTGTATTTTTAGGATAATAAGATCCAATGTCGACAGATAAATTGATTCACATCTATGCACCACAAGAAGAACGTATTAATGCGTTGAGTCATGCATTCGGTGCAATTTTGGCTGCTATAGCGACTGTTTTGATGCTGATTAAAGGCAACTATCTGCATGGATGGCAATTTTTTGGATTGCTTGTCTATGGTCTAAGCATGATTTTACTGTTTTCCAGTTCAGCAATTTATCATTTTTCTGTCGATGAAAAGAAACGCCAATGGTATAAAAAGCTGGATCATACCGCGATTTATTATTTAATTGCAGGAACCTATACGCCCTTTTTGGCAATTGCCATTCCAACAGCAAAAGCACATTATTTATTGATTGCACTTTGGGTCATCGCAGCAATTGGAACACTATTCAAGTTAATATTCATTCATCGTTTTGAAAAAATCTCACTAATTGCTTATTTGGTCATGGGTTGGCTTGCCGTGCTTGTAATGGATGATATGCAACAGTTTTTAAAACCAGAAGCATTAAAATTATTGGTCATTGGTGGTTTAGCATATACAATAGGCGCATTGTTTTATGCCTTAAAAAGAGTAAGATACACTCATGCTATTTGGCATATATTTGTTTTGGTCGGTGCAGGATCACATTTCCTTGCAATCTATCTTTACGTCATTTAATTCATAGACACTCAAAATTCAGTGACCCTGATGGAGTGAATTTGGGTTGATCTCGTTGTTTTTTTAAGAAATTACGCCTTTTTTAAAAAGATTACGCTTTAAAGACTCGTTTTACTTTTAAAAGTGTAAGGTTCACCATGGCGTCATTATCTACTGCTACTCCAGAAATTCAAACAAATTCAAAGACTCGTGTTCTTTTCGCAAGTCTTGTAGGTACAACAATCGAATTCTTCGATTTTTATATCTATGCAACTGCTGCAGTCCTCATTTTTCCGCATCTGTTCTTCCCTGCAAGTACAGATCCGATGACGGCAACAATTCAATCACTCGCAACATTTGCCATCGCATTTATTGCCCGCCCTATTGGCGCAGCAATCTTTGGTCACTTAGGTGATCGTATTGGTCGTAAAGCAACCCTCGTCGCGGCTTTATTGACCATGGGTGTTTCAACAGTGTGTATTGGTTTACTTCCAACCTATGCACAGATTGGTATCGTTGCACCGCTATTACTTGCACTTTGTCGTTTAGGTCAAGGCTTAGGTCTTGGTGGTGAATGGTCTGGTGCAGTCTTGCTTGCAACTGAAAATGCACCTGAAGGCAAACGTGCTTGGTATGGGATGTTCCCGCAACTGGGCGCACCGATCGGTTTTATCTTGGCAACGGGTTCATTCCTTGGTCTTGGCGCATTGATGTCTGAAGCAGACTTTATGCAATGGGGCTGGCGTATTCCATTCCTTGCAAGTGCTGCATTGGTGATTGTGGGTTTATATATTCGCTTAAAATTGCATGAAACCCCAGCGTTCCAAAAAGTATTAGACAAACAAAAAGAAGTTAATGTTCCATTTAAAGAAGTTGTGACCAAACATTATAAAATGCTCTTCCTCGGTACAATTGCTGCGGTGTGTACATTCGTGGTGTTCTATCTCACAACAGTATTTGCACTCAACTGGGGAACCAAACAACTGGGTTACTCACGTGCAGAATTCTTAGAAATGCAACTGGTCGCAACACTATGTTTTGCTGCTTTTATTCCGCTTTCTGCTGTATTTGCTGAGAAGTTTGGGCGTAAGGCAACCTCTATTGGGGTATGTATCGCCTCTGCACTTTTTGGTTTAGTATTTGCCAGTATGCTTGAGTCAGGTAGCACAGTGATTGTGTTCTTGTTCTTATGTGTAGGTTTAGCATTGATGGGAATGACATACGGTCCAATTGGTACGGTCTTGTCTGAAATTTTCCCGATTTCTGTGCGTTATACAGGCTCTGCATTAACCTTTAACTTGGCAGGTATTTTGGGCGCATCTTTTGCACCTCTGATTGCAACTGAACTTGCAACTAAATATGGCTTACAAGCGGTGGGTTACTACTTGACAGCAGCATCCATTCTTTCACTGTTGGCATTCTTGGCCATTCGTGAAACAAAACATGATGATGTTAACAACCAAGTTTAATCCCCCTCTCAATGATCAAAGCCTGCAATTTTGCAGGCTTTTTTGATTTAGCCAAATGCTAAAACTCAGGCTCAGATACAATCTCAACCAGTAGATTATTAAAAGGCTGCATAAAAGACAAATAGCTTGCATGCAATGCCATACGCGCTAAATCGGTGTTATACGGCGTAGGATGATAAAGCTTATCGCGCATAATCGGATGCCCGATATATTGCATATGCACCCGTAATTGATGAGAACGTCCTGTAATCGGTGTAAGTAGCACCCGACTTACATCCTTTTCAGCATCATAGCTTACAGATTCAAATAAAGTTTGTGCGGGTTTGCCTAACTCAAAATGCACAATCTGGCGTGGACGATTTTCCCAATCGGTAATCAAAGGCACATCCACACGACCATTGCTATTGATTTGCCCTTGCACCAAAGCAATATAATTTTTTTTAACAGTTCTCGCCTGAAACATTTTACTTGCAGCAACTTCTGCATCGCGATGTTTGGCGAACAACAGAATGCCCGAGGTTGCCATATCCAAACGATGGGTAATCTTGGCATTTGGATATATTGCCAATACTCGAAAATAAGCGCTGTCGTGATGTTCAGGCAAACGCCCCGGAACTGAAAGTAACCCTGCGGGTTTATTGATGGCAACAAAGTCATTATCTTCAAAAATAATGTCAAGTGGATCTAAAGGAGGCTGATAAACAAAGCCATCATCAATCGGCATGTGGATCGCATATTGAGAAGAATTGCCGAAAAATAACAATAGACTAAAAAGCTGTCAAGCATGTACATGCTTTATTATTTTCAGCAATCAAAAAAACTCCAATACACGAGAATATTGAAGTTTTTAAGTCCCTATACAATACGTTTAATCCGATCAATCAAGCCTGAATATTCAATACCAACTGACGTTTCTTTACCTGTTGTCCAACTTGCCCAATAATCTCATTCACGACCCCATCAACATCAGACTTAATCTGTTGCTGAATCTTCATCGCTTCTAAAATCAACAAAGTTTGACCTTTAGTCACCGTATCACCCGCATTTACCAGGATATTGATAATCGCACCATCCATTGGTGCACGAATGTGACCATCGCCTGCGACATCGGAAGTTTCAGGTGCTGCATAGGTGATATTTTCAATGCTGATATTGCCATTTACCGCATCTAAATACAGCTGATTTCCATCTAAGACATAGTCAATCGAACGGCGTACACCATCCACCGCATAAATGAATTTTTCTGCTTGCTGTTCAATAATGCTGATCCCAAGTGTCTGCCCACAAATTTCAACGCTCACTTGGTTTTGATCACGTTTCACTAAAAGCTGTAATAACTGATCATCATGTTTGAGTTTTAAAGGTAAAGATAACGCAATTCCGGTATTCCAACTGCTTTGACTGGAAGCATTGGTCAACAGTGCCGCAGCAACAGCTAGGTGTTCTAAGCCCAAAGCCTGTTTATGTAAACTGGCATCTGTTTGGAAATGTTCCTGAATAAAAGCGGTATTGGTGTCGCCTTTGACAATAATAGGGTGTCTAAGCAAATTCACTAAAAATTGCTTATTACTATTTACCCCCAACAATACACAATCATCTACAGCACGCGCCAAGAGCCGAATGGCATCCTGACGGGTTTGACCATATGCAATGACTTTTGCCACCATTGGGTCGTAAAATGGACTAATTTCATCCTGTTGCAACAAACCATGATCAATTCGAACATTGGGTAAATCAGCAGCTTGCCAGCGCTGTATTTGACCTGTCTGTGGCAAGAAGTCTTGGCGTGGGTCTTCTGCATATAAGCGAACTTCTATCGCATGCCCTGACAAGGTCAGTTCAGACTGTTGTAAGGGCAAGGTTTCACCATTGGCCACACGCAGTTGCCATTCCACCAGATCTAAACCCGTGATCAGCTCTGTTACTGGATGCTCAACTTGCAAACGTGTATTCATTTCGAGGAAATAAAACTCACCTGATTGATCCAATAGAAACTCAACCGTTCCTGCACCGACATAATCACATGATTTCGCTGCTGCAACAGCAGCCTCACCCATTTGTTGGCGTAAGCTTTCAGTCATCACTGGGCATGGAGCTTCCTCAACCACTTTTTGATGACGACGCTGTATCGAACAATCACGCTCAAATAAATACACATAATTGCCGTGGGTATCGCCAAATACCTGTATCTCAACATGGCGTGGAGCAATCACAGCTTTTTCAAGAATCAGCTCACCTGAACCAAAGGCATTTTCTGCTTCAGAGCGCGCTGTTTTTAAGGCTTCAACAATATCAGCAGATTGCTGTACCAGACGCATACCGCGCCCACCACCGCCTGCTGAAGCTTTGACCATCAGTGGATAACCAATCTTATTGGCTTGTTGTTCTAAATACTCTATATCTTGCTGATCACCTTCATAGCCTGGTACACATGGTACACCCGCCTGAATCATGGCAATTTTTGACAGGCGTTTACTGCCCATCAATTCAATTGCAGGTGCAGGTGGGCCAATAAAGGTAATTCCATTTTTCTCACAAGCTGCTGCAAAATCGGTATTTTCAGAAAGGAAACCATAACCGGGATGAACAGCATCAGCCCCCGTTTTTTTACATGCTTCGATAATATTTTGAATAGATAAATAGGACGCTGAAACTTTTGAAGCACCAATATATACAGCCTCATCTGCAAGCTGTACATGACGTGCATAACGATCTGCATCTGAATAGACAGCCACAGTCTGATAGCCCATTGCTTTTGCTGTTTTCATCACGCGAACAGCAATTTCACCACGATTCGCCACCAATATTTTTGAAAATGCCATTCTCGTTTTCCCTATTTTTGGTTTTATATTCACTTGATTATCTTGGTTGAATCACACCGATCTCAATCAAGATCAGTGATCCGCATTGTCAGACTTATGCATCAAACCAATTTGGATGACGCTTTTGGATAAAGGCCATTGTGCCTTCTATACCTTCTTCCCCCCCTACAGCATTGGCAAATTGCTGCGCAGCATCATCCAATAAAGGCGTCAAAGCTTCATTTAAAGTACGGTGCAATAAAGCTTTAGTCACACGAGACGCTTGTGGGGCAGTACGTTTAATCTGCTGAATGGTTTCGATCAATAAAACTTCCAGTGCTTTTTCATTCTCAACCACTTCATGTACAACACCAACCTTCAATGCGGTATGCCCCTCAAAACGCGCACCAAGTAAAGCCAAACGACGCGCTTGAGTTAAGCCAATTCGCTTTACCACAAATGGGGCAATCTGTGCGGGAATAACCCCTAATCCTGTTTCAGGTAAACCAAATTTGGCATCGGCAAGGCTGATTGCAATATCTGAAACACAGGCCAAGCCAAAACCACCACCCAATACCGCACCTTCTAAAACTGCGACAACAGTTTGTGGCGCTTGATCCACTTGCTCCAGCATATGCCCAAATTGACGATTGAAATCAACATAAGGCTTATTAGAACCAACATTGGTGGCCTCACCACGCAGTTGAGCCATATCTTTAATGTCGCCGCCTGCACAAAAATGTCCATCTTTACCGCGTAAAATGACTGCACGAATAGTGATGTCATCTTGAATCGTTTTAAACACCTGTTGAATCGCTTTGACCATATTCAAACTCATGGCATTGCGACTCTCAGGTCGATTAAGCCATAGGGTTAAAATGCTACCTTCTTGCTCAAGCTCAATACTGCGATCAAATTGTTGTGTTGTTAGAGATTGCGAAAGTGCCATATTTATTCTCCTTGTTATTGACGTTTAGATGGAAGGATGTCCATCAACTTACAAATAATTCCAAGCATAATTTCATCTGCACCGCCACCAATCGAACCTAAACGGCCATCACGATACAGCTGAGAAGCGGGGTTATCCCACATAAAACCATTTCCACCCCAGAACTGTAGGCAACTGTCCGCAACTTCTCGCGTCAAACGACCTGCTTTAAGTTTTGCCATAGAGGCAATTTCTGTTGCGTTTCCGCCGTCAATATGAATTTCACAAGCACGATAGGTTAAGGCACGTAAAGCTTCCACTTCGGTCATCAACTCAGCAAAACGGAAATGTACATATTGGTTATTAATCAATGGTTGTCCAAAGGTGCTTCGTTCTTTGGTATATTGAATGGTTTGTTGAATGACATTTTCCAAACCACCAATTGCATTGGCAGCCGCCCACATTCGTTCTTCTTGGAACTGCATCATTTGCATCATAAAGCCCATACCTTCTGCGCCCACCAAGTAGCGTTGTGGTACACGAACATTGTCAAAGTAGACTTCTGCTGTTGTGGTTGAACGCATTCCCAGTTTATTAAGCGGTTCAGAGAAAGAGATGCCTGCGGATTTTGCAGGAACAATAATCATGGACTTATTGACATGCGGTTTATCATCAGAGGTATTGGCCAATAAGCAAAAAAAGTCAGCTTGTAGGGAGTTGGTAATCCACATTTTGCTGCCATTAATCACATAATCATCACCCTGTTTTTTTGCGGTGGTTTTGATGGCTGCGACGTCTGAACCTGCATGTACTTCCGATACAGCAATCGAAGCAACATATTCACCCGCAATTGCTGGTGTTAAAAATTCATCTCGTAATTCTTGACTACCAAAGCGCGCTAAGGCTGGTGTTGCCATATCCGTTTGCACACCAATCGCCAAAGGTACGCCACCACAGGCGGCTCGCCCTAATTCTTCTGCAACCACAAGGTTATAAGAATAATCTAAGCCTAATCCGCCATTTTCTTCAGGCTTACAAATCCCCAGCAAACCTAAATCCGACAGTTTTTTAAACACATCATGAATAGGAAATCGCCCTTCAGCTTCCCATGTCGGAATATAAGGATTGAGTTCAGTCTCAACAAATTGACGTGTGGTACGGCGTAGTGCTTCATGCTCTGTTGTAAATTTCATTGTTTTTTTCCTTAAATTTAATCTTCTTTAACTCGCTTTAATAAAGCGGAGAACACCCCACTTTTAAAAGATGAGGAATGATGAGCTTCGCAAGGGCGAGGATTTTTAAAGCCTCGATACACCAAATCGTATTGGATTTAGTTTGCGATGTTCTGCTTCATAAATTGTTTCTAATAAGAAGATCAGGACTTTGCGTGTATCACGCGGGTCGATAATTCCATCATCATGCAACATGGCCGTATTAAATAAGGCGGTTGACTGCTGTTCTAATTTTGCTGCTGTACTTTGCTCTAAGAAATCTAGCATCTGCTCGTTAGGCTCCATCCCTGAAGCTTTTTGCTTTCCTTCCGCTACGATACGTAATACCTTGCCAGCCTGAGCTGAACCCATCACCGCCACATGCGAGTTTGGCCATGCAAAAATAAATTGCGGTGATAATGGACGTCCACACATCGCGTAATTGCCCGCGCCATAGGAACCGGCCACAACGATAGAAATTTTCGGTACAGTGGTATTGGCAACGGCCTGAATCAATTTCGAACCATGCTTAATAATGCCGTTCTGTTCAGCATCAGTTCCGACCATAAAGCCTGTGGTGTTATGTAAAAACAGTAATGGGCGTTTGGTCTGTTCACAGAGGTGAATGAACTGTGCAGCTTTGGTGGCGCCTTGTGGGGTAATCGGTCCGTTGTTGGTGATAATTCCGATATGTAACCCACCAATTTTTGCCCAGCCACACACAGTCAATGCATCATATTCTTGTTTTACTTCAAAGAATTCAGAGTCATCAACAATTCGTGCAATCACATCTTTCATGTCAAAAGGCTGCTTCGGACTTGCAGGAATGATCCCTAACAGCTCCTCAGCAGAATAACGTGGCTCTTTATAGCTTAAGTTTAACTTTTGAGTTTGTTCTTTCCAGTTAAGATGCTCAAAAACCTCACGGGCAATACGAATCCCATCGGCATCATTCTCGGCTAAAAATTCTGCTGTTCCAGCAACTTGTGCATGCATTTCTGCACCACCGAGTTCCTCTGCTGTTGCCACTTCTCCTGTTGCCGCCAAAAGTAAAGGTGGCCCTGCGAGTAACATCTCAGTTTGCTTGCGAACTGCAATCACATAATCAGATAAACCCGGTTGATACGCTCCACCGGCTGTTGCATTACCATGTACCACGGAGACTTGAGGTAAGCCTGCAGCAGACAGTCGTGCCTGATTGGCAAAGGTCATTCCACCATAAGTAAACACTTCAGCAGCGTAATTTAAGTTGGCCCCCCCACTTTCAGTGAGAGTCAGCATTGGTAATTTCTGTTCAAAAGCAATCGCCTGCAAACGTAAGGTTTTTTGTACCCCCATCGGTGACATTGTTCCGCCTTTAATTGCACTGTTACTTGCCGAAATCAGACAACGAACACCACTGACAAAACCAATCCCTGAAATAATCCCACCACCTGCATCTGAACCATCTTTATCATCATGCATGGCATAACCCACCAAACCACACAGTTCTACAAATGGTGAATCAGCATCAAGAGCTAAACGGACACGTTCATGCGGTAAAATTTTACCTTTCTTGTCAAATTTGGGTTTGGCTGCATATGATTTTTCAATATTCTTATTTTGTACTGCGCGTACTTCGGCAATTTGAGCAAGTAATGCCTGCTTGTTCTGTTCAAATTGCTCACTGCCAACTGCAATTTCGGATTGGAGAACAGTCATGAATTTTCTCCTGTCTGCTGGTTATTGGTTTGATCACTCAATTGTTGTTTTAATACATCTGGAATAAAGGCACGATGGAAGCCATTAAACGACTCGCTATTCGAAGCATCTGCCAATGGATACATTCGAGTGCCTAAGGACGCAGCGCCATCAATACGAATCGTCATGCCAGAAATAAAACCTGCTGCTTCTGAAAGCAAATAGCAGATCGCTGAAGAAATTTCAGACTCTGTCCCCATCCGTTTCAATGGTACATTCCCCGCCAAACTTGGAATGATAAATTTGGCAAAATCACCGGTGTAATTGTCCATTCCTGAAGAAACAACCCAACCAGGTGCAACACAGTTAACACGTACCCCAGAACGCCCCCATTCCACCGCTGCTGTTTTGGTTAAATTATCTACCCCAGCACGGGCTGCACCAGAGTGTCCCATCCCCGGCATGCCACCCCACATATCGGCTGCCATATTGACAATACTGCCACCATGTTTTGCCATCCATTGGTTATACGCTTCTTTCATTAAGTAGAAAGTTGAATGTAGGTTGTTGCGTACCACAGCATCAAAACCGTTGGCAGAAATGCCTTCTAAATTTGAGGGAAACTGACCGCCAGCGTTATTAACAAGGCCATCGAGTCTGCCAAATTTTTCAATCACTTCAGCAATCATCTCTTTCACGTTGTGTTCTTCGCGATTATCACAAACGATAAAATGAACTTTGCCACCATCTTCGATGATTTCTTTGCTGACATTTTCCAGCTTTTCAATTTTCCGCCCTGTAATCACCACTTGAGCCCCTAAAGCTGCCAGTTCATGAGCAGTACAGCGTCCTATACCCGAACCACCACCGGTCACAATGATGACTTGGTCCTGAAAAGCATCCGATCTAAATATTGAGTGATAATGCATTTTTATATCCAAATTGTTGTCTTTTAACTTGCTTAAATCCTGCTCCAAGCTCCCTTTTAAAAAGCGAGGAATTCGCCCCACGTTCGTAAACAAGGATTAGAAGGACTTTAAACTCGCTGGGATTTTGACTGGCATATCTAAAAGCTGCTGTGCAAAAGCTTTACCTTGTGGATCAATACGTAAACTGGCAATTCCTCCACCACCTAAGGCATTTTCCAGCATAAAATTTAAGGCATTAAACCCTGTGATTTCATAACGAATCACTTTAGACTTTTCAGGGTCTAAAACATGCTGCATATATTCTTTGACCTTTTCCTCAGTCAAATTGGCGCGAATCCAAGGTAGATATTCAGGCTGACGTGCGATCACTCCAATATTGCTGTGATTACCTTTATCGCCACTCCGAGCATGGGCAATTTCAACTAAAGGAACTTCAATCTCTTGACCCGTAAATTGAGCAACCTCACCCACTGCAACAACATCAAAAGATTGATCTGAGCAACCTGATGGAATCTGTATATTTTGACGCTGACCATTGATGTCGATCACAACACTTAGTTTTGATTTATCCACTAAAAACGAGAACAACTTAATCACAGGAGAAGCTTTGGGACGCCCCCCAACAATTCCAGCCAATGCAGGAGCCATTCCGGTAGATGCTTGGGCAATTTCAGAAGCAAAGAACATACATGCTTCTTTAAACATGTGCTTTACAGCGATTTTGACAACCACTTCTCGACTATTGATCTGCTGCGCATTTGCGCCATAGGTACTTTCAATACCCAATATTTCAACTGATTTTTCTAAGAATGGTGGAACTGAACGTAATGCTAAAACACGCTCACACTTAGTTAATATTGCATCTGCAATTACTTGGGCTTTTTCAGGGGCTTCGCGTCCTGCTATTAGAAAACTCACCAAAACACGATAACCATCGGGATAGGTTGCACTGACTTTATATTGTTGTGTTGGTGCTCTACCTTTTGCGCCAATCACTAAAACTCGATCTTCACCCACCTGTTCTAATTTCACTTGGCTAAAATCTGCAGTAACATCGGGCAGTAAATACGCTTGCGGATTGCCAATTTCATAGACAACTTGTTCAGCAACAGTTGCAACCGAAACCAGTCCACCGGTTCCTTTGGGTTTAGTCACAATAAATGATGCATCTGCTTTCACTTCAACAATTGGAAACCCCATATTGTCAAAGCCTTGTACTAAGCGCCAATCTGTAAAATTGCCACCTGTACATTGTGCACCACACTCAATGATATGCCCTGCCAAAGAACCTTGGGACAGCTTGTCATAATCCTCTAAGGACCATTGATATTCATGCAACAAAGGTGCAAGCACCACAGCTGAATCTACCACTCGCCCAGTGATGACAATATCTGCACCTTGATCAAGTGCGTCTCGAATTGGAACAGCTCCTAGATATGCGTTACAACTGGCTAATTGGCTAGGCAAATCTTCGCCACTAAACATCTCTTTAATATTTTGTGTTTTTAATTTGGCTTGTTGTAGCAATAGGTCATCCCCCAATACCACTGCAATTTTTAAATCCAATCCTTGTGCTTCAAGTACTTTCTGCAAGGCATCACGACATGCCAATGGATTGACACCACCAGCATTGCTAATCACTTTTATTTTTTTATCACTGATTTTTTTAAGCAGCGGTGTCATCACCCTACTGACAAAATCCAAAGCATAACCATGTTCTGGATTGGTCATCATCGCTTTTGCCATGATAGACATGGTGATTTCTGAAAGATAATCAAAAACCAAATAATTAATGTCAGACAAATGTACCAACTGAAATGCTGCGGTATTGGTGTCCCCCCAGAAACCTGAAGCACATCCAATTTTCACAATACGCTGATCTTCCATTTTCACACCTATCTTGTTTTCATTGTTCTGAATAAAATTTATACATCAATCTACCAAGCAAGCGCTTGGTTTGTAAAGGGCGAAATGTTATCCTGAATTGGCAAATGTGCTAAAACACGTTTTAAACAATGAATTATTTGCTTAACTTTATGGAAAAAATGATCCGATGATTGCTCACTCAATCGATGATATCCAACCAATCGCATGTTTTGATGACAGCCCTAAAGGTCGTTTATTACTTGGTGCTGCTTATTTATTTCATAAGCAAGGTTATGCCAAAACTACAGTTCGTGAGTTAGCAAATTTTATTGGAATTCAATCGGGTAGCTTGTTTCATCATTTTAAAAGCAAGGATGATATTCTTGCCAATGTCATGCATGAAACCATTATTTACAATCATGCCCGTATGCTTGATGCAATCCAAAAATCGGATGATGCTGAACAACAGTTAAAATACTTGATCAAAGCTGAGTTAATTTCGATTACTGGAGATACCGGTTCAGCCATGGCTGTTTTAGTTTATGAATGGTTTGCGTTGTCAAAACAACGGCAAGATGAACTTCTTAAACTGCGAAATAATTATGAGGATATCTGGTTCGCTGTGATTGAGAAATTACGCGACCTCGGCAAAATTCAGCATGATGCTTTTATTTGGCGCCGTTTGTTGGGCGGTGCGATTGCTTGGACCGTCACTTGGTATAATCCCAATGGTAAAATGAGCTTAGATGAACTGACTGAAATCGTTTTGGAAATGGCGATTCATAAGTAATACAAACGTAATATAAGAATTTGAGGTGAACAGATGATTCAACTTACTTAATAAGTAGATAATTCTTTCAAAAATTAACGTTCAAACCCAATTTTCTAATTTTAATCCATCAATTCGTTCAAATTCTTTCATATTATTTGTCACCAAAACAGTATCTAATGCTAGCGCATGTGCTGCGATTAACATATCTAAGCTACCAATCATTTGTCCTTTAGACTGTAATGATTGTCTTAATTTTGCATAATGCCAAATTGCACTTTCATCATAGGGAAGAACATCTAAAGGAGCTAAAAATTTATCCAAAGCATTTTTATTTCGCAGAGACCCTGACTTTTCTACCCCAAAAGCCAACTCCGAAGCACTAATACTTGAAATTGACAGCTGACCTGATTGATATTGTTTAAATTTTTCAAATACATGTGCTGGTTTGTTGTTAATAATATAAATACAGATATTGGTATCAAGTAAGTAAATCACAATAATTCTTCTCGACTTTGAATGCCTTGATCTTCCCGCTCAAACAAAAAATTATCTTCAAACTCAAACACAGCTTCTTGCATAATTTCCCAAGGATTATTTAAAGGTAATAGCAAAACACCATTACCAAAGTGTTTAACCACAACTTCTTTACCCTCAAAACGAAATGCTTTAGGTAAACGAATAGCTTGGCTACGTCCTGATTGAAAAATTTTTGCTACTTCCATAAGGACTCCTCAAATTGATAATAACCATTGGTATATATCATACCATGGTTATTTTTTCAGCAAAAACCAACATTGTAAGTTTTTATCACTTAAAAATTTGTCATTAAAACCCCAACTGCTTACTAATCAAATCTTTCATGATTTCTTCAGCACCGCCACCGATCATATTTACTTTGACTTCACGATAAATACGCTCGGATTTAGTCCCTCGCATAAAGCCCATGCCACCTAGAGTCTGCACTGCTGCATCTGCACAGAACTGCATGGTTTGAGTTGCGATATTTTTTGACATACAAATTTGTGCAATTAAATCACTGCCCTGTAGCTCAGCTTGCCCCATACGATACGCAGTATCTTCCAATAATGCCCGTGTTGTGGTTAAACGCGTGGCCATATCAACCAACTTATGACGTACCACTTGATGATCAACTAAGCGTTTTCCAAAAGTCTTCCGCGCTTTAGACCATTCTAAAGCCTCTTGATAACAGACCAAGGCATAACCATAGGCCATAGAGGCTAACCAAAAGCGCTCCATATTGAAGTTCTTCATAATGACCTTAAAGCCAGCATTTTCTTCACCAAGAAGATTTTCTACAGGAACTTTGACTTGGTCAAAATGCAAATGAGCAGTATCCGATGCCCACCAGCCCATTTTCTTTAAAGGTGATTTAGTGATGCCATCACTATGTGCATCAACCAATAGCATCGAAATACCACTCGCACCTTTATTTTCAGGATCGGTTCTCACCGCAACCGTATAATAATCTGCGCGCATACCTGAAGTAATAAAGGTTTTTTCACCGCTGACCAGATAAAAATCACCTTCGCGGATTGCTTTGGTTTGTAATGCAGCAACATCAGAACCGCCGCTTGGTTCGGTAATCGCAAGTGCAGAAATTTTTTCGCCTGAAATAATTTGTGGCATCACCTTGTCACGAATATGTGGCTGAGCAAAATGATGAATTGGTGGTGTACCAATGGTATGAATCATCAAAGAAATATGTACACCACCAGAGCCAGCTTTGGCTGTTTCAACTGCGGCTAAGAACACATGGAATGCATCTGCATCTGAGATTCCTCCATGCTCATCATCAAAGCCTAAACCCAATAGACCAATTGCAGCAGCCTTTTGATAAAGTTCACGAGGAAAAGTTTCAGCCTCATCCCATTCATTGACAAAAGGAGAAATCTCTTTTTCAACAAATTTCTTCACACTGTCTGCAAATGCACGATGTTCAGCGGTGTAGTAAATCGGGTTATTTAAATGATCCATATCTTGTTGTTCCCTGCTTATTTTTATTGCGATTTATTGTGTACAGTTCTAGTTTAATCCATTCTCGATATTCTAATAGCCCAATTGACGACTCGCGAGGTCTTTCATAATTTCTTCCGCCCCACCACCAATCATATTGACTTTTACATCACGGTAAATCCGTTCAGACTTAGTGCCTCGCATAAAGCCCATGCCCCCTAACGTTTGTACCGCTGCATCGGCACAAAATTGCATAGTTTGAGTGGCTACATTTTTAAGTATACAGATTTGCGCAATCAACTCATTGCCCTGCATTTCAGGCTTCCCTAAGCGATAAGCAGTATCCTCTAACAAAGCAAGTGTTGTAGTTAAGCGAGTGGCCATATCGACTAATTTATGCCGAACCACTTGATGATCAACTAAACGTTTACCAAAGGTTTTACGTTCTTGTGCCCATTCCAATGCTTCTTCATAACAGGCTAATGCAAAACCATAACTACTGGCAGCAAGAAAAAACCGCTCCATATTGAAGTTATTCATAATCACAAGGAAACCCATATTTTCTGCTCCCAACAAATTGCTTGCAGGAACACGAACTTGATCAAAATGGAGATGAGCCGTATCCGAAGCCCACCATCCCATTTTGTCGAGTTTTGATTTGCTTATGCCGTCACTATGAGCATCCATCAATAACATTGAGATACCATTCGGGCCTTTGGCATCAGGATCTGTACGTACCGCAACTGTATAATAATCAGCACGAATGCCCGATGTAATAAAGGTTTTTTCGCCACTGACAATATAGTCTTGACCATCCCGTACAGCTTTGGTCTTAAGTGCTGCTACATCAGACCCACCCGTGGGTTCAGTAATCGCCAACGCTGAAATTTTTTCCCCTGCCAAGATTTGAGTCAATACAGTTTGTTTAATCTCATCTGAAGCAAAATGATTGATTGGAGGTGCGCCAATCGAATGTGACAATAAGGAAGCACATAAACCACCTGAACCTGTTTTGGCTAACTCAATCGAAGACAACAACACATGAAAAGCATCGGTTTCTGGAATTCCCCCATAGTTTTCGTCAAAACCTATCCCCAATAAGCCGATATCTGCGGCTTTTTTATAAAGTTCTTTTGGAAAGGTTTCTGCCTCTTCCCATTGATTGATATGTGGCATTAATTCTTTTTGAACAAACTTTCGAATGGAATCTGCAAATGCAAAATGCTGATCTGTATAGTAAATTGGATTATGCTTCATCTTGATTTGCTTCCCAGCATTATTTTGAAAAACTTATACTGACAGATTTTATTTAATTTAAAGTTGCAGAAACGATCAATTTGTATTTAAAAACATGTCATTTTTGATCAAAACTCATATATTAATTTCAGATTCATGATCAAAAATCCGTTACACTGTTAGTAATTTCCTTTTAATTTTTAGCTCTATAAATAATGGCGACATTGAATCAATTTTTATCACGTTTTAACCCTGCAACCATTCAAAGAAGCTTGAGTTATGTCAAAAAAATTGATCTAAAATCCTTAGAGGTCTACCCTGATCGGGATAATTTAGTCATCGAAGCACAAATTCAGGGAACGGATTATTATGAAACGGCTGTTATCTATAATCCTTTAACAAATAAAATTGTGGATACCGACTGTAGTTGCCCTGTTGGTTACGATTGTAAGCATTCGGCTGCACTTGCACGTTATTTTTATGATCAACAGCTTTCCAACCCAACCGCACGTCAAAAACTAAACCCATTAGACCAAGCTCAAACCACAACAAATAGTTCTACCCACACCACGGCAAAAGCTTGGCTCGCTCAATTTAAACAACAATTGGCACAAGTTCAACGCACTGAAACGCCAGTACAGCACCAACTCATTTATATTTTCCAACCAAAAAATACCACCGCCAAATTACAACTTAGTGTTTTTAAAGTTCGTCGTAACAAAGATGGAAAAATTAGAGATACCGCGCTCTACACCAGTTATGACAATGTATTAAATGAACGTCTTAAAGTGAGTAAAGAAGAAAAGAAAATCTTTAGTCATTTGTACTTTTTCGCTAAGCTAAATTTTAGCGATGTTCATTTTTATCCAGCGTCATGGGATATTTCAGGAATCTATCAAGAACATCTAAGAACGGCTATTCAAAGTAGCGCTTGTTACGCACTAGATGTACAAAGATTACCTTTAACATGGTCTGATCAAGCTTATAAAATTGAATTCAACTGGCAAACGCGTACAGAACAACAAACAGAGAAACTTAAAGCACAATTTTTTGATGAAAATCATCTAGAAATTTCACCTGACCATGCTGAACAAATTTATATTATTCATTCTCATCCATTAAGTTATCTCGATACCCTTAAAAACCAAGTCGGTGTACTTGAGTCTTTATATTCTAGTGAAATGATCGAAGAATTGCTGAATATGCCACAAATGCCTGTGGAGTTAATGGCTGAATTTGAGCAAGTGATTCAACCCTATGCATTTTTTGAAGATTTACCTCAAGCGCCATTTACACAAAGTATAGAAATATTAAAAGGCAAACCCTCACCTATTTTACGTTTTGGAACACATCCGCAATATGATCGTCTTGGTCATATGCATCATTATGCAATTGCTGAAATTGAATTTGAATACTCAGCTGGACGAATTAAAGCGGGTTTCCCTGATGACAGTTTCATTATCAATATTGATGAAAAAGCGGTTCGCCAACAACGCGATTTAGTTGCTGAAAAGAAACATATTGATGAATTAATTCATTCAGTTAAATCCATGCAACGGATTAGCAAGCTACCAAAAAGCAAACGCCCTGCTTTTGATGACATCACTGAAAATTCAATTGTTTATGCAGATCCCATGGCTTGGGTTGAGCAGCTAGTTCCTGAAAATAAAATCGAAGGTCTCGGCTGGAAAGTTGAACATACCCTAGATAGTCAGTTCAATTTAAGTGCAACACAAAACCTGCAACTCTCATTAAATGAATCTGAAAAAAAACAAGACTGGTTTAATGTCGGTGCGACGATTCAGGATATGAATGGCAACACCTATAACCTGATTGATCTTCTTGGCTATGCGATACAGCACAATCCACATCTTTTAGAAGATGATTATATTGAAAAAATGGACAGTGACAGCTTCTTAATTGTTCATTTAAGAGAAGCTCAAACACAACTGGCGCTTAGAAATCAAGAAATTAAGCCCATTCTGATCTATTTAAAAGAAATTTTACGACATCCTGAATCTGCAACATTAGATCAATACGATGCCGCTCAATTCTTAGATTTACAGCATCATTTGGACATGCCTTGGCGCACCAACGAACGCCTGAAAATATTTGCTGAAAAGCTTCAAAATAGTTATCAAGATCAAATCTGTACACCACAAGGTTTCCAAGGCGAACTACGACCATATCAACAACAAGGTTTAGCATGGCTACAGTTTTTACGCGAAACTGAACATGGCGGTATCCTTGCCGATGATATGGGACTCGGTAAAACAGCACAAACACTTGCACATATTCTATTAGAAAAGCAGGCAGGCCGATTAAATCAACGCCCAGCCTTGATTATTGCACCAACCTCTTTAATGCATAACTGGCGTAAAGAAGCTGAGAAATTCACCCCTGAATTAAAAGTTTTGGTCTTACAAGGACATGATCGAGTCGAGCATTTTCAAGAGATTAAAAACGTAGATATTGTGCTCAGTACCTACCCGCTTTTGGGCCGTGATGAAGAATTTTTACTGCCCTATCAATATCATTTATTGATTTTGGATGAAGCGCAAAACATTAAAAACCCACGCGCCAAAGCCTCTCAAGTGGTGCGGCAAATCAAAGCAAAACATCGTCTATGCTTAACTGGTACACCGATGGAAAACCATTTGGGCGAATTATGGTCATTGTTCCATTTCTTGATGCCTGGTTTTTTATATAGTCAGGAATTGTTTAATAAAAAATATCGCAATCCTATCGAGAAACATGCAGATCTTCAGGTTAAAACCAAACTCATTTCTCGTATTAAACCGTTTATGTTGCGTCGTTTAAAAACTGAGGTGGCGAAAGAGCTTCCTGAAAAAACCACGATTGAAGTCAATATTGATATGAATGAACAGCAATCCAAGCTCTACGAAGCTGTTCGTGCAACAATGCAAAAGAATATTCGTGAGTTGATTGCAGCTAAAGGCTTCCATCGTAGTCAGATTCAAATTTTAAGCGCATTGCTTAAACTTCGACAAGTTTGCTGCCATCCAAGCCTTTTACAACTTGATCAAGTCAAAAATCAAAATGTTGAATCAGCAAAATTAGATCATTTATTGGAAATGGTTCAAGATATGGTTGAGGAAGGACGTAAGATTTTAATCTTCTCTCAATTCACTACGATGCTACAACTCATTGAAGAGCATTTAAAAGCCTTAAATATTCGAAATGTAAAACTTACTGGACAAACCAAGAAGCGTGATGAAGTGATCACAGCATTCCAAACAGGCGATATTCCTGTTTTCCTCATCAGTTTAAAGGCAGGTGGTGTTGGGCTTAATCTCACTGCTGCTGATACAGTGATTCATTATGATCCTTGGTGGAACCCAGCGGCTGAAGATCAAGCTTCTGATCGTGCATGGCGTATTGGTCAAGATAAACCTGTATTCGTTTATAAGTTGATTACCAACCAAAGTATTGAAGAAAAGATTTTAGCCTTACAGAAAAATAAAGCTGATCTTGCCAAATCTATTCTAAGTATTGATCATGAAAATGAAGTGAAATTGTCTGAAGATGATGTCATGAGTTTGTTGGATTGAAACTTTAAAGATAAGGTGTAAAATTTAACAAAAGTTAGATCTAACGCATCAATACGAAGAAAACCCCGTCATCATGATGGGGTTTTGTTTTTTATTCCTACATTGTTTTAGAATCTATAGACTTCTGAATACGGCCGTTTCACTTTACTGCATCGTTAGCTTTCCCAACTTAAATGATCCAAATTACCATGATCATCTGTTTTAACGACGATTAACTGATCAGTTAAGTCTCTATTTGTAGTGTAATCAAAGACAGCAAAATATGATGTATCATATTTTCCATCTGGATAAAGCCCAACTCTTGTTAAATATAATTTGGTTAAAAACTGCTGTGCTTTGTCTATTGGATTAGAAATTCCAATTTTTTCTAAGAAATCATCGCCTAATTCTTCAATATGAAAATCCACATATTCTTTAACAGTCCCTTCCCTTTCATTTTCAAAATCTTGTTGAATATAATCTTGGTTTTTTTGATCAAATTTTTCTATATTTTCAATAAAAGACTTAACTCGTTGAAAAGTTTCTACATCCAAAGTATTCGCTTCAAAATTTAAATCAACTTGAACAGCTTTGCCATTAAGCTCAAGATCAACTTGATAATATTCTTCTAGTGATTCTAATTGCAGTATTCCAAAATGCGGCAAGGTGTATTCTGACATTTTTTATATTCCTATATTTTTTTCATGTTAGGTAAAGCAATTAATTTATCATTTAATGATAAAAAATTCTTGATCTAGATTTTATACTTCGTTCTTCCAGATATTCCAATAGCGCACATAAAAAAACACCCCGCTCTCGCTAGAGACCGGGGTGTTTTAGATTTAAAAGCTGGCGATGACTTACTCTCACATGGGTAACCCCACACTACCATCAGCGCTAAGAG
>NZ_JBWKXD010000012.1:5689-111405 GCF_059422625.1 Acinetobacter sp. GW821-FHT01C12 | reverse complement strand
GCATTCACAATCCAACACAACCCCTTTTTTTAATTATTTTTCATTTTATCTATCACTTGCTTATTTATTCTTCTAAATTGGCCTTATTTCTGCTTTTTGGTCTATTTTTTAAGCATAATCAGCACAGGATTACTCGATTTATTTGATAATTTATTGTCTTTATCTATTTCCTGCCATTTTAAAGGGCGGCAATCTATATATTCACAGTAACCACCCTCACCTTGATAATATTCATCATTAAGATGTAGTTGATAAACAAAACTTCCAACATAACCTGCAGCTAAACCAAACTTATAATCACCACGGCTTTGTGCTTGAATATCAATTTTGGTATTTTCATCTTGATATTGCCATTCAAACTCGCGTGGTAAATACATCTCCTGATGATTTACTGTTGTGACTTTAGGGAACACCCGATGAATATTGAAACAGACCTGTCGATCAAGCATTTTTGTTTCATTGTTTTGAATATCTCGAATATAGATACGTGAATGTAAAATATTATTCATCTGATCACGACTATGCATAAAAATAATCTGTAGATCATCATTCACTTGAATCAATTGATATGTATACAGCGCATAAGGTAGATAAGGGAAATTCACTGTTTTCATATATTCAAAAACAGCATTTTGTTCAATTTCGTAATTTTGATCTTTGTATTGAATTGTCCCTTTACAATGCGCAACCAAAGACCAGTGCTGTGCAAATCCAAATTTCAAATGAATAAAATGAGAAATTAAAGGCATTGTTGTAATGCTTAAATTCACACTCAATTCGTCATCTTGTCTTTGAATAGTAAAATCAGGAATTTTTCCAAACACTTTTTCTTTTTGACCAAATGTATAGGTCACATTGCTCTTTTCATCAAGGTGAAATTGGCATTCATGCTGAATTGAATATGAGTTTAATTGTCCCACCATATGGGGGCTGGAGCTGACCAGTAAGGTTGCTGTATCTAAAGCAGTTGTTGAGATTTCATTGTTATTGCAAAAAACAGGACTATTAGGCTGTCCAATCAAACTAAAAAAATTGAGGTAATGCAACGGCGCGGGTAAATTGGCAAGCACTAATTTTTGATGAATAATTTTATATCTGTCTTGTGGGGGATGACAGCAAAGTTCTATAGGCTTTTGAGCTTGATTCAGCTGTTTAGACTGATCTAAGAAATCTTGAAACAACCGCATATCAAGCCCCCTTACCTTTTTATCTTTTATTCAACAGTATTCTTTCTCGCTAAGAATGTTGTCACAAAACCAGAAATCGCATAGATAATCGAAATGACTAAAATCCCTACTGGAATATTATAAGTGATTGCTGCAAGGATAAAAACTGCTATAGGCAATACAAAGAATGGAACACGTTTACGGTCTACTGTTTTAAAAGAATAATATTTGATATTTGAAATCATCAACAAACCTACTGCAATGATAACAAATGCATTGGTCGCTTGAATCGCAACATCTTTTAAATCAAAAATATAGGTAAAATCTTGTCCAACCCATACCCATGCAATAATAATAATTGCTGCCAATGGGCTTGCCACACCGATGAAATAACGCTTATCGACCACACCAATTTGTACATTAAAGCGGGCTAAACGGAATGCAGCACATGCGGTATAAACAAAACAAGCAGCCAAGCCAATCCGTCCTAGATCATGCAAACTCCAGCTATACATCAAAATTGCTGGGGCAACACCAAATGCCAAGAGATCTGAAAGAGAATCGAATTGTTCACCAAAAGCACTTTGTGCACCAATTGCACGAGCAACACGACCATCTAAACCATCAAATAGTGCTGCAAGGAATATCGCATAAACGGCTTGAGTGAAGTCACCATTCATACTGGCAATGATCGAATAAAAGCCAGATAACAACGCAGATGTTGTAATTAGGTTAGGCCACAAATAGATTCCGCGACGTTTGACCTTCTGCCCTTCATGGGTATGCTCTTCTTCTTCCACTTCAAAAGTAATGCCATCAAATCCATGGTCTTGATTAGAAGAGTTTGGGCTTTCTGGTTTATTTATATTTGTCATTTTTTGAATCCTATCTATGGCTCTTATAGAGCTGTTGATATCTCACTTAAATATTTTATCACATTCATTTTTAAGTGAAATTGATGTGAATTACTCAATGTATTTCGTCTTAATTTGTAATTCACACCATCGTTCATGTTTCTGTTGATATCCAATCGAATGGATTATTCACCCACTAACCAGCGAACAGCAGCATGTCCACCATTTTCACTCATACGTAAATGTGGGAACAACCATTGCAATGCCTCATCAGCATCGTTAGAGAATTTCCAAGGTGGGTTAATCACCAACAAACCACAACCATTCAAGCCGACTGGTGTGTCATCTGGCCAAACACAAACTTCACAGACCAACTGACGGCGAATCCCTGTTTTCATCATTTTCTTTTCAAAACGATCAATCATGGCACGGTCTTTAATTGGATACCAAATGGCAAATACGCCTGTTGGCCATTTTTTATGTGCAGTGGCAATCAACTCGACCAATTGCGGAAAGTCTTTACGTTCTAATTCATAAGGTGGATCGATCATCACCAAACCACGTTTTTCTTTTGGAGGAATAACCCCCAAAAGACCTTCATAAGCATCACGCTCATGTAAACCCGCACGTTTATCGCGAATATTAAAATACAATTGTTGAAACACATCACGCTGCATTTCAAAAATAGTCGCTTTATCAATATCACGCATGCCTTCAAGTGCAAACCACGGTGAACCTGGATAAGCGCCTTTACCTGAACCTGCACGCATATCTTCAACAATTTTAAGATATTGTTTTACACCTTCAGGCGCATTACGTTTAATCGACTCATCCAGCTTAACCAGACGATGAATCCCCGTTAAGAATTCACCTGATTTTTGTGCTTCAGAAGTAGATAAATCATATTTACCTGCACCACCATGTGTATCTATATAGCGATATGGTTTGTCTTTAGTATTTAGACGTGTCAAAAGTTGCAGCAATAACACATGTTTCATGACATCGGCAAAGTTGCCTGCATGGAAATGGTGACGGTAATTCATGTTTCGATTAATTCCTGAGTTCAACAATCATTTTAACACGAAAAAATATTTCTTCACTGTCCATCGTTTGTTCTAATATAACAACATATCTTTATTGCACTATTTTTTGGTAATTTATGGAAGCGCTGCTACTCCCAAAGTCATGGAATGTTGATCAAATTCTTGATGATTTAGATCAACATGGATTTACCATTATTGATAATGCTTACCCCGCTGAATACGGACTTCAACTGGTTGCAGAATGTACTTCAAATTTAAATCGCTTTCGTGAGGCAGCAATTCAAAATGGCGTGATCAGCAATATTCGCAGCGACCATATCTTGTGGATCAATGAAGAGCTTACGATAGCACAACAACATATTGATGCACTCAAACAGCTCTCGCAAATTTTAAACTACTCATTTTATTTAGGCATTCAGGATGTAGAAGCACATTTTGCCTGCTATAACGCAGGTGAATTCTATGCACTTCATCGCGATAATCCGCAAGGTAAAAATGGCCGTATGATTTCTACGGTGTATTATCTACACCAAGAATGGCAGGATAATTGGGGTGGAAAGTTACACTTACAGGATAAAAATAATGTTTGGCATATTATAGATCCCCAGCCTAATCGTATTGCCATGTTCCAAAGTGATTTATTACATGAAGTGCTAGAAGCCAAACATCAGCGATTATCAATTACCGCATGGCTAAGAAGCGACAATACTGTGTTGTAATATACTCAGTTTTCAAATTTGCAACGCTGTATCTCTATAGGCCAAGCTTTAAATTATTGAAATAGACCTCATAATACTCTTCATAAATTCAGAGGATTCAGCACATGTTTGATAATACAAAACAAATCATCTCGCGTATTGGGGAAACAGATCAATTGTATTTGTCAAGCAATACACCTGAACTTGCACTTGAACGTGGGGACTTACGCTTACAACTGGTCACTCAAAGTCATTCAAAGCAGGAACAAATTCATTTCTTGCAAGAAGCCATTGTTTTACTTGAAACTGCACGATTTGAATATGAAGAAATGCCAATGTCAGTCTACATTCAGCTTTCTTTGCATTTGGCCAAAGCCTATATGATTTACTTTGAATTGACCAAAGAATCACGTTATGCCTTGATTACGCAGCAAATTTTAAAACCATTGGCACAACATCATCATGCTGATATTTACTTTATGTTGGCTTATGCATCTGTGAGTAAAAATGAATTTGCATTGACTCGTCACTGGCTGAGTAAATATATCAAGACAACTGATTTTGATTTAACCTTACTGCAACAACACACTGCCTTTAGACCTGTTCGCAATGAAGCTTGGTTTAGTCAAATGATTCAGTCTAAATTACATTGATCAGCGCTATGCCCATTCAAAATAACTCAATTTGTTATTCGTTTTGATCAAAGCTAATTTGATCAATACTAAATAGAAAAGATGGCCATAACGGCCATCTTTTTTGTTGCTCTGGGGGAAACTAAATCATTAGGCTGTTAGCTTATACGCATCTAGATGTAATTGTTGGTTTAACTCATCAATCCAAATTGCCCAATCATCATCTTGTACCAAATGACTGATTAATAAGTCACGTTGAGATTTATTCCAAAACGGCGCTTCATGTAATGAAAGATTTGCTGGCAATTGATGAGTGCGTACATATAGCTCAATTGCTGCGGGACTATTTGCCAAACCAAGTTGAGAAAATAGTAATTCTAAGGATGGTGTGTTCGTCCTGAGCATATTGCCTCCTTATATAAATTTATTTGTCATCTTTTATTCAATTAACTTATAAGAAAATAATTTTAAAAGATAGTCTAGATTTTAATTTTCTTGTTTCAATTTGTGATTAAAAAACAAACAAATGTTGGCTTAATATAAATTATCTATTCTCAAGATGTTTGATTTGAAGCATAAAAAAAGCACTCTAAATAGAGTGCTTTTTCAAAATTAATCTTTAACAGATTAAATTTTAATTATTTAAGCATATCAGCAATAGCTGCGCGCTCTTCTTCAAGTTCTTGAAGAGTTTTGTCCATACGTTCACGGCTGAATGCATCAATTTCTAAGCCTTCAACACGAGTGTATTCGCCATTTTCACAAATTACAGGAACACCGTACATCACACCTTCAGGAATTCCATAAGAACCGTCAGAAGGAATACCCATTGTTACCCATTCGCCATTGGTGCCAAGCGCCCAATCACGCATATGATCGATCGCAGCATTTGCAGCAGAAGCAGCAGAAGAAAGACCACGCGCTTCAATGATTGCAGCACCACGTTTACCAACAGTTGGAAGGAATACGTTTGCGTTCCAATCAGCATCGTTGATTTTGTCTTTTAAGCTTACGCCATTTGCAGTTGCAAAACGGTAGTCCGCATACATTGTTGGAGAGTGGTTACCCCAAACTGTAAGGTTTTTGATATCCGCTACAGCAACACCCGCTTTTTGAGCAATTTGAGTCAACGCACGGTTGTGGTCAAGACGTAACATTGCTGTAAAGTTCTTCGCTGGAAGATCTGGAGCAGATTTCATTGCGATATAAGCATTTGTATTTGCAGGGTTACCTACAACAAGTACTTTAACGTCACGGCTCGCAACTTCGTTAAGTGCTTGGCCTTGACCAATGAAGATTTCACCGTTCACTTTCAACAAGTCAGCACGTTCCATACCAGGACCGCGTGGACGTGAACCAACCAATAACGCGTAGTCAGCATCTTTAAATGCAACTTTTGGATCATCAGTACCGATCATGCCAGCCAATAATGGGAAAGCACAGTCATCTAATTCCATCATTACGCCTTTAAGCGCAGCTTGAGCTTTCTCAAATGGAACTTCTAACAATTGCAAAATAACGGGTTGGTCTTTACCAAGCATTTCACCGCTAGCGATACGGAATAATAAGCTGTAACCGATTTGACCAGCTGCGCCAGTAACGGCAACGCGAACAGGTTGCTTCATGTAATTATCTCCAATGAGGATCGTTAATGTGATTAAACGGTTAAATCCGTTTTAATCGAATTATCATAAACGGCAAAGATTGTACTCCAATCCTTTAACAGTTGCATGTAAAAGAGAATGCTTTTCAACAAAAGTATGATAGGAAATATAAATAAAATTCCTCAGAAGAACTAATAAGTCCCTTTGATCGAGAATGTATTTGGGCAGTTTGAAACAATGTGATTTGAACATTGTTTATACTGACCATTGACCCGATAACACACTTGAACCTCGGTTAACACTGGGTTTGACGATGAACTTTGACAAGTAAAACGGATACTGTCGTTATTCATTCCCGGGTTTAATCTAACAAATTGAGTTTTTAACGCATTATGTTGCACATTTTTGTTTTCAGAGCTGGTTAAATCTGCAGGAATTTTCAAACGATCTGCTAAATTAATCACAGTTCTAAAATATTGACTCGCGTTCATTGGAACACAGCCACCCACGCTACGCCACAACTGAATACGTGCATTTTCCTCAGGCATTACCCGTGCAACCACCTTAGCTTGTAAAGGGGTCAAACTTGCAGATGTATTGGTGGTGCAATTCCGCTCTGTCGTTTCAGGTAACAGACCTGTGATTGTCAATGAATAACCTTCGAGACATTTGCGTTGCTTTTGTTTTGAAGAATCAAGTGCACAGACAGCAGGTGTCAACTGGACTTGCATGACATAGCCTTGTAATTGCGGTGCAGCATGTAACTGCACATTGAGCCCAAACAATCCCGCAAAGCATAAGCTCCATGCTAAGCAAGATTGTTTCAATTTACGCAAAATTTTGAAAATCATTGATTTACCAACAAAGTTTCATCCAAGTCCAAATAGTTTTATTGTGAAACACGGGTTGGAATAACAGGCATACGACTTTCAATCGCTTGAGGCCCTTGTCCCAACAAGATTCCATAATGTGCTGCATTGGTCATCACATTTTTTACATAGTCACGTGTTTCATTCAGAGGAATAGATTCTGTATATTGATCTGCTGAAAGATTTTGATAATCTGGCTGCCAACGTTTCGCGCGATTTGGCCCAGCATTATACCCTGCGGTTGCCAAGACAGGATTACTGCTTAATTGACCATGAATCATCGACAGATAGAAAGTACCATAGCGAATATTGGTATTGGCATCACTGAGCGCAGCAGGATTATAAGTTTCACCCATTTGTTTTGCCACCAACTTTGCAGTGCCTGGCATGATTTGCATCAAACCACCTGCACCAACATGTGAGCGAGCAGCAGTTACAAAACGGCTTTCTTGGCGCATTAAACCATAGGCCCAAGCAGGATCAATACCCGCATTACGGCTATGACTCACCACCAACGACTGATGAGGTGTTGCATAACGATAAACATAGTTATGTTTTTTCTCAGTACGTTCTGCCGCATAAATTGCACGATCATACCAGCCCATATCAGTTGCACGTTTTGCCGCAGCAAGCAGCAACCCATCATCATGTTTTAAGTATGCCTGACGTACCGCCCAGTTCCATTCCCTATTGGTATAAGTTGCAGGCGCATTAATATTTCGTAAAGTAAATGCACGACGGAAATGAATATCGCTATTTAAGCGTTGTTGGTCATCAGTTGAAGGCTGTTCTCTGGCAGGGCTATCATTATACTTTTGCCCCAAATGATCTTTGGCAAGCAGATTATGATAATCATCACCCGACATTGCCAATCGTTGATAGATATCTTTAGCGGTTCTTTTAGATTGTGCATCATTGCGTTGTTCTGAAGCACGCGCCAACCAATATTGCCAACGGTCTTCTTGCTTTTGTGTCACGCTCATACTGTCTATTGCACGAATCACACTTTCCCAAGCCCCAAATCGAATGGCTTGTCGTGCATAAACTTCTGCTTCTTCTGCACTGAAAGGCACACCATAGCTTGCATCAAAATTTTGCAGTACTTCACGATTAAAATTATTTTTCATGACGGTCGTTCCACCGATATAACCGACTGTACGATAAATATATTTTTGTACATCTGCTGGTACACCCTGAACCAACTTAGGTACCGACTGCAAAGCGCTGGTTAAATCCGTATCTGCTGCACGACCCAATGCATAAACCAAATAAGCATAATCTTCTACATTGTTTTTTGGTGCAGACCATAAATAATTTAATGGATTGGTTTGGATTTGGTTCAATTGGGTTAACGATAAATTAACGCCAATCGTTTGTGCGGTAGCGATGGCTAGACCAGACTGCCCTGCTCTCAGTTGTGCATATAATCGTTGTTGGCGATCTTGGGCGGTCATGAGTGGGCTACTAAGCATCATGCGGCCTAAACCATTGCATGATTCAGGTTGAGAATTGGTTGCCAACCAAACATCTTTAAATTCAGCATAGACCAAAACGTCTCCAGTTTTCGCACGAACTTGAGCAACAGCACAACGTTCTGCTTGATCTGGATTAGAGACATATTGCAATACAGGTTGCGCGCTGGCGTAATCTGCTTGTTTCACCTTTTCTTCGACATAATCCGCAGCTAACTTTTCCGCCATCGCCGATTGAGGATAACGTTGCGCAAAGCTAATAATATTTGCAGAAGGTTGAAAAGCGAGATTTGAATTCAGTGACCAATACTCAGGATAATAGCCCAAAGCATCATTTTGCATTGAAGAACGATACTGTTCTAAAGCGCTTGGATTATTTGCATTACGTAAAGCATCATTAAACTGCTCTTCAGCAGCATGGGCCACTTGCAGGCTTGTACATGCAACTGTTCCTAAAAGGTAAAGTTTTAATTTATTTTGCTTAAGTTGCTGCTTTAACACCGTTTTTCTCTCAACCTGCATGATGTGCCTTTAACATACTGATGCACTTATTTGTGCCTAGTTTAATTATTCTAATCCATTTCTACTGTTGTGTTATGTAACCTTATGATTCATCATTAATATTGTTCTCTATTTTTTCTTCATAATTTTCATTTTCAATGCCCTACAATCCAATAAATGGCAATAGCCGCTAAATATTTTACTGAGTTCACTCTAAATGCTATAAAATGGCGCGCCTTTTATGAGTCTGTTAAAATAGCAGGCTTAGTACACATTCAAAATTCCCTTTATTCATAGGAAAGACGCCTCCATGACGGTTCAAACCTTCATTCCCAATGGTGCCAAAGCTGCCTCAGAAAACACTGTAACCCAGCCACAGCACACCCCAGCCGACGGTGCAGTTAAAAAACTGTATATCGAAACGCAAGGGTGTCAGATGAATGAGTATGACAGTCATCGTATGGCAGATCTTTTAGGCGACTCACACGGTTATATTTTAACCAAAGATCCAAGTGACGCAGATATCCTGTTAATGAATACCTGCTCAATTCGAGAAAAAGCCCAAGAAAAAGTATTTTCTGAGTTGGGTCGCTGGCGCAAATTAAAAGAAAAAAATCCTGATCTCGTCATCGGTGTTGGTGGATGTGTTGCTTCTCAAGAAGGCGACAACATTCAAAAACGTGCACCGTATGTCGATATGGTTTTTGGCCCTCAAACCTTGCACCGTTTACCGCAAATGCTGGATCAGCATGTTGAGCAAATTGAAAAGCCGAAGAAAGACAAAATTAAACTTGTAGATATTTCATTCCCAGATATTGAAAAATTCGACTTTTTACCTGAACCGCGTGTTGAAGGTTACAAAGCGTTTGTTTCAATCATGGAAGGTTGTTCGAAGTACTGTTCTTTCTGTGTGGTTCCCTATACTCGTGGTGAAGAAGTTTCTCGTCCTTTGGATGATGTCTTGGCAGAAATCGCCGGTTTGGCTGAAAAAGGCGTTCGCGAAATTAGCCTTTTAGGACAAAATGTAAATGGCTACCGTGGTGAAACTTTTGAAGGTGAAATTTGTACCTTTGCAGATTTATTACGTTTGATTGCAGAAATTCCAGGAATCGGTCGTTTACGTTATACAACATCCCATCCGCTCGAATTTAATGAAGATTTGATTCAATGCTACCGTGACCTGCCACAAATGGTTTCACATCTGCATTTACCAGTACAAAGTGGCTCAAATGATGTGTTACAAGCGATGAAGCGTAACCACACCATTGATGTCTATATCGAAAAAATTGCCAAACTGCGTAAAGCTCGTCCAGATATGCATTTATCTTCAGATTTCATCATCGGCTTCCCTGGTGAAACTGATGCACATTTTGAAGAAACCTATCAGTTTATCCAAGATTTAGACTTTGATCATTCTTATAGTTTTGTTTATTCAAAACGTCCTGGCACACCAGCGTCTGAATTACCTGATGACACCTCTGATGCAGTCAAGAAAGAACGTTTAGCCAAAGTTCAACACTGGATTAAGCAATCAAGTATTCGTAAAACCGATGCGATGTTAGGCACCATTCAACGTGTACTGGTTGAAAATGTTTCTAATAAAGATCCAAATTTATTGGTCGGTACAGCTGACAATACACGTTTAGTAACATTTGTAGGTGACGCCTCTTGGGTCGGACGCTTTGCAGAGATTGAGGTTACAGAGATTAAGACCCTAAATTTAGTTTATGGAGAACTCTTGAATCTTGAGCCTGACGTGGCGTAATGTAAGGGTATAGACTTTACTTTAAAAAAGGATATCTCTTGACTGCAGCGATTCGACGTACAGTAGCTTTTCCAGGTATTTCAGTTGAACGTTTAAAAAGCATGTTAGGTGCTTATAACGGTCATCTGAAACAAATCGAACAACGTTTAAATGTCAACATTTCTCATCGCAACGATAACTTCTATATCGATGGTGATTTAGAAGCCGTTGAGAGAGCTGAAGGTTTATTGCAGCGTTTGCATGCAGAAGCTGAACTCTCTCAGCAAATCAGTGCTGATACGATTCATTTGATGATTCAAGGCAGCCAAACTGACCGTGAGTTACAAGACGACCTTTCAGACAATGAGCATACCGGTTTAGATGACGTCTGGTTGCAAACGCGTAAAGGTCGAATCAACCCTCGTGGTGCCAATCAAAAACGTTATGTACAACGTATTCTACAAAGCGATATTTCTTTCGGAATCGGCCCTGCAGGTACAGGTAAAACCTATCTTGCAGTCGCTGCTGCGGTAGATATGTTAGAACGTAATGAAATTCAACGTATCCTTTTGGTTCGCCCTGCTGTTGAAGCTGGGGAAAAACTCGGTTTCTTGCCGGGCGATTTAAGCCAAAAGATCGACCCATATCTACGCCCGCTTTATGATGCATTGTATGAAATGCTTGGCTTCGAAAAAGTTGCAAAACTGATTGAGCGTCAAGTGATTGAAGTTGCACCACTTGCTTATATGCGTGGTCGTACATTAAATCATTCCTTTGTAATTCTCGATGAAGCACAAAACACCACCCCTGAACAGATGAAGATGTTTTTGACCCGTTTAGGTTTTGGTTCTCGTGCAGTGATCACTGGGGATATTACACAGGTCGATTTACCACGCGGGCAACAGTCTGGTCTTGCTCACGCATTGCGTATCATCGAAAAGATCAAAGAAATTCACATCACTCGCTTCCATTCCCGAGATGTCGTTCGTCACCAGCTGGTACAAAAAATTGTAGAGGCTTATGAAGGATGGGATAGTGAACAATACCGTTTAAGTGCTGAAGCACGTGCAGAACGTAAAGCACGTCAAGAAGCCTTAATTTCTGAAAATGATTCTGCCGCAGATGCTCAACATGAAGAACATACTGCTGCAAATCAGGAAAATGTTTAAGGACTGTTTTTGAAACTTAGCTTATCGTTGCAACAAGCGTTTGAAGCACCAGAATTGGTGCTCAAACGTGTCTATGTAAAAAAAGTCATTGAAACAACGCTACGTCATATTGATGTAGACCAAGATTGTGAAATCGGAATTGCGTGTGTTGATGAAGATGAAAGTCACAAATTAAATTTTGAATATCGTGAAAAAGACAAACCCACCAATGTATTGTCTTTTCCAAGTGAGATTCCAGAAGAAGTTTTACCCATGCTCGATGCATTACCCATCGGTGATTTAGTCATTTGCATCCCCGTGGTTTTACAAGAGTCGATTGAACAACAAAAAACACCGATTGAGCATTTCACTCATATGCTGGTTCATGGCACCTTACATTTAATGGGGTATGACCATGAAACTTCAGATGATGATGCCGAGGAAATGGAAGCACTCGAAATTGAAATCTTGAAAAAACTAGGCTTTGAAAACCCTTATACCGTTAAAGAAAGTTGATTTTATAATCAACAAAAAATCCCTCTGCTCTAGAGGGATTTTTTGTTTCATTCAAATGAGATGCCTTTCAAAAAACTGATCTCATTCAAAATCTAAGTATTTGAATACATCATCATGGTGTATTATCGGAAACTCTCCCAAATCCCAACTTGCCCGTCTTTGACACGTGGAATATTGCCTAATTTAATCCAAGGCATATTGTCACCATGGAAATCACTCCCCACAGACACTTTTAAACCGTGTTCAGCAATCATTCGATCGACCATTTGTCGTGTTGAAGCGGGTTCCATTGCGGGTGGAAGCTCAACAGCATCACCGCCATATTGTGCAAATATTTCAATTAAATAACGAGTATTTGTTGCTGATAAATCATAACGTGTTGGATGTGCCAATACTGCAAAACCTTGACTCTCATGAATCACCTGAATGGTTTCTGCTAAACCTAAACCATCAAATTTCACATAGGCTTTTTTACCTTCCTTAATGTATTTATCAAATGCCTGCTGTGCGCGCTGAACAAAACCCTTTTCTACAAGCGTCTTGGCAATATGCGTTCGAGTAATCCGATCAGGTTCACCATCTACCTTTGCCACAACTTCTGCATAAATATCCTGATGAATCAAAGGAATTAGCAAATCACAGATTTGCTTGGCTCGCTCAGCACGAATTTTCTTCTGTTGCGTTAAAAGCTGTTGTAATGGTTCAGGATTTTGCATATTGAGCGCAACAATATGCACACCATAACTTTTTTTAGTCTCAGGTCTGGACCATTGACTAGAGATTTCTACACCTGAAATGATTTGAATTGGTTGATTTTTTGCAAATTGTTCAGCTTGTATTAAGCCATCCATGCTATCGTGGTCCGTCAATGCAAGTGTATGTATGCTTTTCTCGATGGCAGCTTGAACCAATAACTCTGGCGTCAGAGTCCCATCAGAAATATTACTGTGAGTATGTAAATCTATGCCTTGCATCTTTTATACTATCCCATCAACCTGAACAGACTAGATACTTTAACATGAAAGCACTTTTAGACTTTGTGCCCCTCATAATTTTCTTTTATTTATACAAAACGGTTGATCCTAAAAACACCGATCATCCATTATTACAATTGATCGGCTCAGCAGGTGGTGTAAATAACAACAACATTCTTGTTGCAACTACAGGTCTGATTATTTCAATGCTTGTGGTCTATGGTGCGTTATTCATTTTCCAAAAATTCCGTCTGGATAAACAACAATGGTTTGTTTTGTTCATGACCGTCATTTTTGGCGGAATCACCTTAATGTTGAGTGATGACTTCTATATTCGCCTGAAAGCTGCAATTTTGAATTTAGCCTTTGCTGGCGCGTTCTTACTCTCTCCCTATTTTGGTAAAGAAAAGAAGCCACTCATTCAAAGATTATTTGGTCCTGTTTTAAACCTGACTGAAAAAGGCTGGAAAAATCTAAACTTTGCATGGGCTGCAATGTTCATTGTCATGTCTTGTTTACATATTTTCTTCGCATTTTTATTTGCAGGTGGAAAATATTGGGGTGAATTTACAGCATTTGGTGACATGATCGTCATGTTTTCCTTTATTATTATCCAGTTTGTTATATTACGAAAACACTTTAAATCTACCGATGAATAAAGTGTTTTAGAAAATCGAGAAATATCATGCCATTATTTGTAATTACGTGTACAGATCAAGCAGGTACAGTAGAAAAACGTCTTGCTGTACGCCCACAACATTTAGCTCGACTCGAGCAGTTAGATGCTGAAGGCCGTGTCATCGTGGCTGGCGCGATGCCGATTGATCGTGAAAATCCACAAGCAGGTTTTTATGGCAGTACTTTAATTCTCGATTTTGACAGCCGTGAAGCTTTGGATGAATGGTTAAAAGACGAACCTTTCTTAAAAGAAGGGATTTATAGTCATATTGATGTTAAACCATTCAATAAAGCATTGCCTAAGGGATAACATAATGCGCGTTGTCGTCCAAAGCTTACTTAGCCTGACTTTAAGTTCTTTTGTACTTTTATCACCTGTTGTATCGGCTGAGCCTACTCAATCTTCAGCGACTCAAGCAACGACGGCAGCGCCTACTCAGGCGACCCAACCTGTTGCACCGCCAAAACCGAGTATTATTCCTGCTGTAGCAGGTGCAAATTCCAGCACCCAAACACAGGCGCAAGCACAAGAAAATAAACCTTTAACGGCTGAACAAATTAGCAAAGAAAAAGCGTCTCAAGATGCCAAAGCTAAAGCTTTGGTTAAAGACCAAGCAACACGTTTACAGCAACTTGAAAAGGCCAATTTAGAAGCCCTTTCACAGAACCAAGAATTACAACTCAAAAATGACAATCTGGGTGTACAAGTTCAAGTTCTACAAAGTGAACAAAGTGCGCAAATGTTCTTATATGGTGCTGCGACCATTGCTGTTGGTGTTTTACTTGGCTTTTTAATCGCAAGCTATATCTATACCAAACGTCGTCGTCAGTGGTAAGCCACTGCTTCGACATTACGCTTAAAAAGTTTCACGCTATAACCTGATACTGCGAAATGTCAGGTTTTTTCATTTTAATTATCAAAAGGTAATCTGCTTTGTCAAATGCCATTCAAACTGCCGATTTAGACTGGCAATGTATTGATGGAATTGAAGTTCCAATTTCCAAACAATTTGGTGATGTCTATTTTTCTAAAGACAACGGGTTACTTGAAACCCGACACGTATTTTTGAATGGTAATGATCTTTCAACACGACTTGCAGATTTAGATGATTTTGAATACTTCTGTGTTGGTGAAACTGGCTTTGGTACAGGATTAAATATTTTGGCATTGTGGCAACTTTGGCACAATGTTCGTCCAGATAATCACAGCCACTTACATGTGATCAGTGTAGAGAAGTTCCCCTTGTCTAAACAGGATTTAACCCGTGCGTTAAAGGTCTGGACTGAACTTCAACAATTTTCTGATCAGTTGATTCAACACTATCCATTGCCCATCGCAGGTTGTCACCGCTTAAGCTTTCCAGAAGCGCGTTTTTCAATTGATCTGTGGTTAGGTGATGCACATGATGTATTTCCAGCAATGGTTAAAGCCCAACAAGTTAACGCATGGTTTTTAGATGGATTTGCACCCTCTTGTAATCCAGACATGTGGGAGGACAAAGTTTTAAACAATATTGTTAGACTGTCAGATTTTGGAACAACTTTTGCCTCATTCAGCGTAGCAGGTGTGCTTAAACGGGGTCTAAAACAGCATGGAATCACTATTTCACGTCCGCGTGGTTTTGGTCATAAACGTGAAATGCTAAAAGCCATTTGGAATCCATCTGAGCAAGCAGTCGAAGAAAATCAATCTCAGTCAATGGACCTTGCAACGCAAAACATTCAAAAAAAAATACGGAAAACCCAAAATAATTTAAATCAACGCCACATTGCCATCATTGGTGCTGGAATTGCAGGTTTAAGCTGCGCATGGGGATTTGCCCAAAGAGGACATCAAGTTACGATTTACGACCAATCAGCGCCTTTAGCAGGTGCTTCTGGTAATCCTCTGGCCTTATTAAATCCGAAACTCTGCCCTATCGAGCAAAGTTCGGAACATTTAATGACCTTGGCTTGGCAACATGCCCTACAGCACTATCCAAAATTTCAGGCTTTTCGTCCTATTGCCGTTCAACAATTAGCACAAAAAAATGCTGAACATTTATTAGATTTAGCAGCACAATATCCTCAAGGTTTACTCAAAGCTCAAACAGCCGATGCTTTAGAGCCACAAACTACACTTGAGAGTTTACAGCTCACTCAAGCGGGTTCAATTTATCCCCAGCAACTCAAAGACCAAATCCTTGAACATCCGCTGATTCAATTTAAACATGCTCACATTCATAGTATTGTTCAATCGAATCATCATCAATTAACACTACAAGATAGCCAGCACACAGATCTTGGTGATTTTAATCATGTGATTGTCTGTTGTGCCAAGGAAAGCCATGCTTTTTTTGAGCAGTTCCCGATACTCAAACCGATCCGTGGACAAGTCAGTTGGCTCAACAATGTTAAACACCGATTAGATCCGCACTATGCCTACAGTTATGGTGGCTACTGCATGCAGCTTGATGAGCAGCATTTGATTTTAGGTGCTTCTTTTTATCCCAATCGTGATGACACTGAAGTTTTGCTTGAAGACCATGTGCATAACTATGAACTTATCCACAGTGTGTTTCCACAATACGCAGAATCACTCTGCAAAGTTGATGAATGGCACGGGCGTGCTTCTGTACGAGCCCAAAGTCTGGACTATTTTCCATTACTGGGAAAAGTTGAAGCTGAGAAAGAGGTTTATACATTTTCTGGGCTGGGCTCTAAAGGTTTTTTATTTGCGCCCTTGTGTAGTGAAATATTGGTGGCTTTGGTCCTTAATCAAGCTTGCCCAATTCCCCAAAATTTATTGCAAAAATTAAATCCAAACCGCTTTCAAAAGAAAGTAAAAGCCAAAAAACCTTATTTTAAACCGATTCAATCATGATTCTTTTTTATTAATTATCTGTAATAAAAAAGCGCCTTTCGGCGCTTTTTTACGAACCCTGTTCTAATGGGAGACCTGCATCACGTGCTGCACGTGTTCCCCCCATAAGTACAACGTAATCACGAGAATCATCTAAACTCTCTAATTTTTCAGCAGCTCGAGGCGCTTTACTTCCACCACCACATAAAATGTAAATGGACTGATCCGAATTCACTTGAGTCAAGCTCTCAGCACTTAAACCATCTATAGGCTGATTTACAGCCCCTTTTACATGGCCTTCGGCAAAGGCTTTTGCATCACGAACATCCCAGATAACTGCATTTTCTGGGAACTCAAATGTTGTAATTTCTAATTTACGGATCATTGTGCACTCCTTTGATGTAAACAACACTTGGCAAATGAAGAAAACATCCCTAGCATCTCAGATATTCTTTCCATTTGTAAAGGTCTAAACTATGCCATCTTTCGATATTGTTTCAGAATTAGAGATTTTTGAAGTAAATCATGCTGTTCAAAACACACAAAAAGAAATTGCGACACGCTTTGACTTCCGTGGTCAGGACGTTTCAATCGAAATTAATGAAAAAGCCAAAGAAATTAAAATTTCAACTGAAAGTGATTTCCAGTGTGAACAAGTCTATAGCATGCTTGAAAATCATTTCTTTAAACGTAAAATCGATATTCAAGCCCTTGATCCACAAAAAATGACGGCTTCAGGTAAAAATATTGTGCAAGTGATCAAGCTTAAAGATGGACTTGACTCAGATACCGCAAAAAAAATTAATAAAGCCATTAAAGAAAGTGGCGTCAAAGTGCAATCTTCTATCCAAGGTGACAAGATACGTGTAACTGATAAAAAGCGCGATACATTACAGCAAGTTATGGCATTTTTAAAAGAACAACAATTCGGTGTACCTTTACAATTTAATAACTTCAAAGACTAAGGTCTTTAGCAACACTATAGGTTAAGACATGACTCAGACCAACCGTTTATCTAAACTTGTGAAAGCGACTTCTAAATTCCCTAAAGGCATTCGTAGTACGCTCTGGAGTAAGGCATTTGGTCGAGTTGTGCCTATGGTGGGCACAGCCAATATTAAGTACCTAGAAGTCAGTCATTCAAAAGTTGTGGTGGAAATTAAAAACCACCGTGCTATGCAAAACCATATTGGACAATTACACGCTGTTGCAATGGCGCTGATTGCTGAAACAGCAACAGGCTTTGTCACAGGTATGAATGTTCCTGATAGTTCAATTGTATTGATCAAAAGCATGCATATTGAATATAAACGACCGTCTAAAGGTGATATGACAGCAACAGCGACATTGAGCAAAGAACAAATTTTAGAAATGCAAAGCTCTGAAAAAGGTGAAACGCTGGTTCCAGTCACCATTATGGATGAGTCTGGAAAAGAGCCTGTAGAATGCCAAATGGTGTGGGCTTGGGTGTCAAAAGAACGCCTAAAAAAGAAATAAATACAAATCTGCAAATGTAAATAAAACTTACTGCTCAGTAAGTATAAAATTTACCAAAGTACAAATAATGAGTGACGATTATTCACTATATTCATGCTTATTTACTCATCAAGATGGTGTTATTTCCACCACCATCTTGAACTATTGAGATTTGAACTATAGAGAATAACCATGCGATCAGCTACGCCAAGAAAAATTATTGTACTCAGCCTCATTCTAAGCCCTATTTTGTTTCTCACTGCATGTGCCCAAAATCCAAATCACGTTGCTACTACTGCAACGGGCAACACATTAGCAGCGAATTCAACCACCCAACAAGCGCAACAAAATAAAGCCATTGTGACTGATTTTTATGAAGGTGTATTTCAAAAGCATCAAGTTAAAGCATATGCAGATCGTTATATTGGTAACCAATATATTCAGCACAACCCGCGTGTTCCAGATGGTAAAGCGCCCTTTGTAAATCACTTTACCCAGTATTTCCAAAAAAATCCTGAAGCAAAAAGTGTAATCAAACGTGCTGTCACAGAAGGAAATTTAGTATTTTTACACGTTCATTCAGCTCAAAATCCACAAGATCGTGGTGTTGCAATTGTCGATATCTTTAGAGTCGAAAATGGAAAAATTATTGAACACTGGGATGTACAGCAAGCTGTTCCAGAATCAAGCGCCAACAGCAATACCATGTTTTAACACAGTATTTAAATCAAACGATCTAAGCACCTATTCCATAAAAAATCCCAAACAATGTTGGGATTTTTTATCTTGAGCATTTAAGCACTTTGCGACGCTAAATACTTCTGCTTTACATCTTCAGGAATTTGGCGTTTATTTCCCGCAACATCTACAGCAACAAAAGTAAATACACCTGCGGTAACACGCTTGGCAGCACGAGAACTGTCATGACTATCCCAAACTTCGATCTGCATTTGAATCGATGTATTACCGACCTTTAAAAGCTTGGTATAACAACTAATCACATCCCCCACTTTTACGGGAACAAGAAAAGTCATCTGATTAATCGAAATCGTTGCACAACGCCCTTTACTAAAGCGTTCTGCATGAATTGCACCAGCCAAATCCATTTGTGAAACAATCCAACCACCAAAAACATCACCACTCCAGTTTGTATCTGCTGGCATTGCGATGGTTTGTAAAGACAGTGTACCTTCAGGTTTTACATGAGAATCTGACACAATAACTCCGAGCCCGTGAATTACTTATGGGCATTCAATTGTTGATCTAACCATTCTTGTAATTGGTTAGCACGTAACGCACCACTTATTCTAGCAACTTCCGTAGTTTTATTCATTAAAACCAAGGTTGGAATGCTGCGAATATTAAATGCACTACTTAACCGTGGATTCGCTTCAGTATCAATTTTAGCAAAAACCACATGGGGGTTATTTTTTGCAACTTCAGCAAAATGCGGTGCCATCATTTTACAAGGACCACACCACTCTGCCCATAAATCAATCATAATTGGCAAATCACTATGGCTGACAAAGTTACTGAAATTTTGTTCATTTAACTCAATAGGAGCAAGTGTAATCAAATTTTGATGACATTGACCACAAGTGGGTTGAGCATTTAATTTATCTTCGGGAACTCGGTTTTTTGCGCCACATGATGGACATACAATAATCATCTAGCTCACTCCAATATGTTGATGTAAAAACTCTAATTGGGTCAAAATTGATTTTTCCAACCATTTCCCATGATAAATATCAAAATGTGCCATATCCCATTCATGATATTGTACAAAAGGTGCAATATTTGTCGCCGTTTCCCGACTAGATTCAATCGGGATAAAACTGTCTTTTTTAGCAGCAATAAATAGCACAGGAATATTAATACTTCTGACGGTCTGAATTGGTCTAAAACGAATTAAATTAAAAAATACCCGTGCTGGAACTTCCCCACTCCAAAAGTAGTCTGGATTTACAATCGACATATAGCCGTTATAACTATCTTTGGTCGGAATAAAGCATAAATCAAAGGGATGTACTACAGGTAAGGTTCGTGGAAGCATACCAACTTTTGCCCCCATATAATCTTGACTAGATATTTTTAATGCCTTGGGTAACTGTTGAATTGGAAACAATTTTGCCGTTTCTGCTCCATCCACATAAGGCACTTGCACCATAATGGCTTGGACACTTTTTAGCTCACTTGCAAGACTAAGTACATAGCCGCCACTCAAAGAGGTTCCCCAAAGCACTATTTTTTTTGGATTAATTTTCTTTTGAGTTGCGACATAACTGACTACAGTTTTCCAATCATCCAATTGATTTTGCAGTGAAATTAGTTCACGAGGAAAGCCTGTACTTCCTCCCCAAAAACGATAATCAAACAGCACAACCGCATAGCCTGCCTGTGCAATTTTTTGCGCATAGCTCACCAACTTAAATTGTCTTAAACATGCAAATCCATGAGCCATAATAATAACAGCAGGTTTTTTTAGATTTTTAGGTCGATAAAAATCCGCCGCTATGACTTCTTGTCCAATGGGAATATATAGTGGTTCAACTGTATATGCGTACATACACACTCCATTGCGTTATCTTTTATAGATATTTCTTTTATAAATCTTTTATCGTTCAAACTCAGTTCTGAGCTTAATGCTATTATATATAGCATATTGGATTTTAAATCATATAGGAGTGACGAAATGAGTGAAAATGTTGGTTTTGCTGGTCAAATTGGTCCAGAACATATTGCTCAAGTGGCAGAAAAAGGCTTTAAGTCTGTAATAAATAATCGTCCTGATTTGGAAGGCGGAACGGAACAGCCTACAAGTGCTCAAATAGAAGAAGCTGCACGTGCTGCAGGTTTGGACTATGTATTTCTACCTGTTGTTGCTGGTCAAATCACAGAAGTTGATGTTAGAACCTTTGCCAACCGCTTTAACGAGCTTCCAAAACCAGTACTTATGTTTTGTCGTACAGGGAATCGTTCAAATAACCTCTATCAAATTGCAAAACAAATGGATTTATTAGACGACGAATAAATTCTCATGAATATAGAAGGCATTCCGTTGAATGTCTTTTGGTTCACCTTAAATAGAAAAGCTTAAGTTTTTACAGCAATTCGAATAGATTACGCTTTTAAAATTTTGCAACAATTTAAACAGATCTGTTTAGTGAGTCAAACAAGTATTGTACCTATGCTTAAATGGTTATATGACAAACTAAGCAAGTTCACGATATGATCTTTGGCATCGTTTCGTCTTTTCTATAATTTAAAAATAAAGGGATCTTCACATGCAACAGGCTCTATTTGGTGGTGGCTGCTTTTGGTGTACCGAAGCCGTATTTTTACAACTCAAAGGTGTCAATCACGTAGTCAGTGGTTATGCTGGCGGGCATACTCCCAATCCAACTTATGAAGCAATTTGTAATGGGGATACCAATCATGCTGAAGTGATTTTGATTGAATTTGATGAACAGCAAATCAATTATCAACAATTACTCACGGTTTTTTTTGCAATTCATGATCCAACCACATTAAACCGCCAAGGTAATGATATTGGAACACAATATCGTTCGGTGATTTATTACTTCAATGAACAGCAAAAACTTGAATCTGAGCAATTTATTGAGCAGCTCAAAGCAGATGGTTTAAATATTGTGACTGAACTCAGTCCAGTACCCACCTTCCATCCTGCCGAAGAATATCATCAGAACTTCTTTGCCCGTAATCCTGCACAAGGTTATTGTAATTTTGCCATTCCACCAAAATTACTCAAACTCCATAGCCAATTTCAAGATCTTTTAAAAGACTAAGATCACTGAAATAGTTCACTTTATGCAACAAAAGTGAAGTAACCCAATAGTTAAAATATCAACATAAAAAAACCTCCTTAAAAGGAGGTTTTCAAATATTTATAATTATTTAAATTAATTATCACTCATAAATGCAAGATCATTTAATCCTGCTTCACTTGCACGAGACATCACTTGTGCAACGGTATCATAGCGAGATTCTTTATCCGCTCTCAACTGTACAGCTGGTTTTACTGGCTTTTGACCTTCTTCATCAAATCTTTTAGCCAATTCATCTAAAGTGATGACTTTATCATTCCAAGCCACATCGCCATTCTGATTGATACTGATGGTAATTGCTTCAGGTGGAGGCGCGATTACTTCAGCAGTGGTCTTTGGTAAAGTTAATGGTATCGATGGGTTAGCAACGGTGGCTGTCACCAAGAAGATGATCATCAATACCAACATAATATCGATCAGCGGAATGAGGTTCATCTCATTCATGCCAGAATCGTTGTCTTCTCCCAATTGAAAAGCCATTAAGCTTGACCTCCAACTAAACCTTTACTGGTAGATTCAGATTCAACTTTTTGCGTTGAAGAATCTTGTTGTAACATCGTATCAATTAACAAACCATGTGCTTGATCTTGCAACTCATTTGACAATGTACGGTTAAAACGTACGCAAATGTTATATGCCAATACCGCTGGAATCGCAACAGCAAGACCTAGACCGGTCATGATCAATGCCTCACCAACTGGCGTTGCAACTTGAGCTAAACCTGCTTGACCACTTTTACCTACAGCAACAAGTGCATGGAAGATTCCCCATACTGTACCAAATAAACCAACAAATGGTGCAAGTGAAGCAATCGTTCCTAAAACTGAAACACCTTTTTCAGCATTGGCCTTTTCTGCTGAGATTTGACGGAGTAAAGCTTGTTCTGCAACCGCTTTACGTTGATCAAAGCTTAATGGCGCAAGCTTGGCTTTTAATGCTTTTAAAGCCTGAGCAAGGTGATCTTGAGCAACTTGCTTGAGTTGACGCGTGCCTAAAATACGCAAAATGAACACAGTCCACGTTGCAATAGACATTGCCAATAACACGAAATACAGTGTCTTACTGACCGCATCAGCATGTTGCCAATAAACTGAAAAGTTCATATGCACATTTCCTAATTCTTAAAAAAATTATTTACTTTTTTGAGACCGACAATGCAAAATCTTGCCTAATTTTAAATGGTACACCCGCACCATTTTCTCTATAAGCTTTAAATTTTGCAGATTGAGTCTGCTTAACAACATAACTATCTAAACTTGAATTACCGCTAGATTGAAGAATACGGACATTGGTAATATTTCCGCCCGCATCCGCAGTAATTTCTAGATTCACAACCTTTGTTCCATCTTCTGGAGACATCAGTTTAAGTAATTGCTCTTTTGCGATACGTGGACTACGACTCCAAGACACCTGGCCTTCGCTTACATTACGCGGCGTGTTTCTTTGCTCTTGCTCACGACGTTGACGATCACGCTCATCTTGCTCACGTTTTTGACGATCACGTTCATCTTGTTCACGTTTCTGCTGTTCCGCACGCTTCTGATCATCTTGACGTTTTTGCTCATCTTGACGTGCCTTATCCTGCTTCTGTTGCTCTTCTAAACGCTTTTGTTCTTCAAGCTTTCTTGCCCGATCATCATTTTCTACAGGTTTTTTCTGCTCAATGATTTTTGGCTTAACCACAGGTTTAGGCTCAACTTTCTTCTCTATAGGTTTCGGTTGAACTTTAGGTTTGATGGGTTCAGATGGAGGAGGTGGCGGCGGTGGAACATCTTCTTTTAACTTTAAAAATTTGATTTTTAAAGGTTCTTTCTTTATTTGAGGCAGTTCAAATGGTTTCATATGACTTACCCCCCACAACACACCTACGTGCCCGACAACAACTGCTAACACTGCAGCAAGGACTTTTTTCTTCATCGGTGGTGGCGTTTGAAGTGGTGCAATGGAAGACTGACTCATAAGAATCTAAATACCTAAAATTGAGCAAACTACAAAAAATTATTCAGTTTGTAGATTAAGCTCATCGGATAGAACAATTAAAGTGCAACAATGATAAATGAGAAGTGTTTTCATTTGCAACTGGTTTTTCAATGTTTTTAATCGATTTTACAAATTAAAAATAAAAAAAGGATGCATAAAGCATCCTTTTTTATGACTAATATTAAATGAATATTCACATGTTATTGAAAAACAACAGTCTTATTGCCATCGACAATAATACGGTCTTCTAGATGCCATTTTACCGCTCTAGCAAGTACGTTACGTTCAACGTCTTGGCCTAATTCACGCAGTTGATCCACAGTAAAATCGTGGTTTACTCGTTCTACATCTTGCTCAATGATTGGACCTTGATCCAGATCAGCCGTCACATAATGCGCTGTTGCGCCAATCAATTTAACGCCTTTTTCATAAGCCTGTTTATATGGATTTGCCCCCACAAAAGCAGGTAAAAATGAGTGATGAATATTGATCACTTTCATTTCCCACTTTTGTACAAACTCTTCATCGAGAATTTGCATATAACGCGCGAGAACCAATAAATCATTCCCTTGCATTAACTCATCGATCTTTGTATAGGCTTCACGTTTATTTTCTTTGTTGACAGGAACCACATAGAAAGGGATACCAAAGTTTTCTACTGATTCGCGTAAGTCTTCATGGTTTGAAACCACTTGGGTAATTTCACAAGGTAAGCCACCACGCGAATGACGCCATAACAACTCAAGCAAAGCATGGTCAACTTTAGACACCAAAATACCGACTTTTTTAATGTCGCTCACTAAAGCTAAACGCCAATGCATACTATAACGTTCAGCCACGTTGGTTGCGAAAGTTTGAATGAGACTCTCACGACGGGATTGCAAATGATCAAGTTCAAACTCAACACGCATAAAATAACGCCCGCCCTGAGCTTCAGTTGCGTATTGATCAAGCGCAGTAATGTTCGCGCCCTGATGATACAAAAAGCTCGATACAGCTTGCACGATTCCTGGCTTGTCTTCACAAGTAATCAGTAGACGTGCTGTGTTGGCAGTAGTCATGTTCATGTTGATGGATATCACTTATAAGTTAATTTAAAAAACAGCCGAATATTTTAACGCTTTTTCATCAGCTTTCAATCTTGATTCAGCATCAATCGCGTTTTACCGCAGATAAACTGGCAAATAATTCCGAAGAACCGAAGCTTTCTAGCAAACGTTCATAGGTTTCACGACTTTCGCCACGTAAATAAGGACCTTCTAAAAACACCATCTGGCGCAATGCTTGCCAAATCCATTTTTCATCTAAATGGTTGGAGTCACTTAAATGCCCAGACATATATAGGAAGTTGGTCCAGTTGGTCAGGACAATCCAAATATTGATGATAAGTGCTTCAATTTCAGAAGGTGTCATCTGCATCAGTCCCGCTTCAACAAAGGCATGATAAATTTTTTGCCCTTGTTGCATGACCTTGCCAGCAAAGCGAGGATAAATTTTTCTAAAGTCGTCGTTATTTTCAATTAAATGATAAACATCACGATGTAGAAAGCGATATTCCCATAGCTGACTGCTTAAAACTTGGAAATAACGGATTTTATCATTCGCATTGACTCCACGGTCATCGGGTAATGACAGCATATCTAAAGTTTCTTTTTGGTATTGTTCCATCAATTCTTTGATGATTTCTTGTTTGTTTCGAAAATGATAATACAAATTTCCAGGACTGATCCCAAGCTCTGCTGCAATATGATTCGTTGTAACTGCACGTTCGCCGCGCTCATTAAAAAGTTGCAGACTAATCTGCAAAATTCGGTCTTTCGTTTTCAAAGTTTTGGAGCTCGACATCCTATTACCATTTTTAACCGTTAGCACAAGCTAACATAAAGTGACTTGACTATTTAGAGTATTTACTCTAAAAATTATATTATATTAACCTATTCGTAAATGGTGTTTGTCATGAACAGTCATACAAAAACAAATTCAATGACTTCTTACTCACCTGAAGTTCAACGTATGCATGACATTCTTGAACAACAGAAAGTCGCTTATCAACGCTACCCTGTTCCTACAGCAAAGGAACGTATTGAACGTTTAGCTCGCTTAAAGAAAGTTCTGGTAAAATACCAAGATCAATTTGCAGAAGCAATCAATCAAGACTACGGCAATCGTTCAATCAGCGAAACTAAAATTGGTGAACTACTCACATGTTTAGAACAAATTAAATATTATAGCAAGCATTTAACAGCATGGATGAAACCATCTAAGCGCCATGTGTCTATCTTACACCAACCAGCTAAAGCTTGGGTGCAATATCAGCCTTTAGGTGTGATTGGAATTATTGCACCATGGAACTATCCATTGTTGCTTTCTGTTGGCCCACTGATTTGTGCACTGGCTGCCGGAAATCACGCAATACTCAAAATTTCAAGTTCATCTTCTAATTTTGGCTTCGTACTTGAAAATGCTCTCTCAGAAGCATTTCCACAAGAATTGGTTGCCGTGGTGAATGGTGGTGGTCAAATTTCAGATGCATTTTCACATTTAGCATTCGATAAAATCATTTTTACTGGCTCTACCAATGTCGGTAAAACCGTGATGTCTGCTGCTGCCGAAAATCTAGTGCCTGTTATTCTTGAGCTTGGTGGTAAATCACCTGTAATCGTACATCCTTCAAGCGATCTCAATCTGGTCGCTGAACGTATTGCTTTTGGTAAATTATGGAACTCTGGTCAAACCTGTGTAGCACCAGACTATATGTTCCTACCTAGAGGAAAAACTGCCGAGTTTATTGAAAGCTTTAAACAAGCTGCAACAACAATGTACCCGACGATTCGTGATAATCAAGATTACACCAGCATTATCAACGATAAGCAGTACAACCGTGTTCAAGGTTATTTAGAGGATGCACGTCAACAAGGCGCTGAGTTGATTGAAATCAATCCTCAAAATGAGGAATTAGCGAGTGTACGTAAAATTGCCCCAACATTCTTAACAGGTGTTCTACCGACAATGGACATTATGAAGAATGAAATCTTTGGTCCAGTGCTTCCGATTATGGAATATGATCAAATTGACGATGTAATTGACTTTATTAATGGCAGACCGCGTCCACTTGCTTTATACTATTTCGACTTTGACAATGCCCGCGCAGAATACGTTTCTCAACGTACCCATTCTGGGCATTTCGGTCAAAATGCCGTAGTTACCCATGTTGCACAAGACGATTTACCATTTGGTGGCGTTGGTGCATCTGGCATGGGCAAATATCATGGCCCGGAAGGTTTCTTTGGTTTATCACATGAGCGTTCAGTAATGTCTATTCCTAAGCTATTTAGCTTAAAATTCATATTAGCGCCTTATGACAAAGCCCTAAATAAGATTTTAGAGAAAACTTTCTTACGCTAACTGATCAAGGCATGATCTATCAAATTAGATCATGTTGCGTTTTGACGAATTCCGCTTGTCTTTTAAGCGGAATTTTGGTATAAAACGCCCCTTGAATGAATTCAATCCGTTTTATTTTGACTGGCCATACAGATTTGCTGTTGGCTAAATCAATGGAGTTACACCATGTCTAAGGTTTGCCAAGTTACCGGCAAGCGTCCAGTCGTTGGTAACAACGTCTCACACGCCAACAACAAAACTAAACGCCGGTTCGAGCCGAACCTGCATCACCACCGTTTCTGGTTAGAAAGCGAAAAACGTTTTGTACGTCTTCGTCTAACCACTAAAGGTATGCGTATTATCGACAAATTGGGCATTGAAAAGGTTGTTGCTGACCTTCGTGCTCAAGGTCAAAAGATCTAAGGAGTCTGAACCATGCGTGATAAAATTCGCTTAGTTTCTACTGCTGGTACAGGTTATTTCTATACCACTACTAAGAACAAACGTACTATGCCGGAAAAAATGGAAATCAAAAAATTTGATCCAAAAATCCGTCAACACGTAATCTTCAAAGAAGCTAAAATTAAATAATTTTAGTTTTCTTAAAAAATACGATCCATTTGGGTCGTTTTTTTTGCCTTTTTTTTCTTCGACTTGTTAAACTCTTTAGCGAATTTGGCACTGATTGTGCATTTTATATGGCTTTATACAAAGTCATTACCTTAAGAAATGATTTTTTGAATGATTTCTCCTGAAGATTTAAGGAGTATTTAGTGCCTCATGATGTAGATCTGATTATTTTACTTGCAGTTGGTTTTGGTATAGCCCTGATCTTTGGCTATATCGCTGCACGATTACGCCTGCCACCTTTGATTGGTTATTTAATTGCGGGAATTATCATCAGTCCCAATACCCCAGGTGTTGTTGCAGACATCGCGCTGGCCAATCAGCTTGCTGAATTAGGCGTCATGTTCTTGATGTTCGGTGTCGGGATGCATTTTTCCCTCAACGATTTAATGCAAGTCCGAAAAATTGCCCTCCCTGGTGCAATTTTACAAATTGCAGTTGCGACCTTACTGGGTATGGCTGTTTCCATCTTTTGGGGCTGGAGCTTTGGCTCTGCACTGGTCTTTGGCTTAAGCTTATCCTGTGCAAGTACTGTGGTTTTACTCAAAGCATTAGGCGACAAAGGACTGCTTAACTCGGTGAATGGTAAGATTGCCGTTGGCTGGTTGCTGGTCGAAGATCTGGTCATGGTTTTAGTCTTGGTTCTACTGCCTGCAACAGCCGTACTTTTAGGCGGACATCCTATTGCAGGACATGAATCTGATCAAAACATTTGGTTAACACTCGGCATCACCCTATTAAAAGTAACTGGTTTTATCGCATTTATGCTCATCATTGGGAAACGTCTTGTGCCAATGATTATGCAATATGTGGCACGTTTAGGCTCTAGAGAGCTTTTTACCTTAACCGTAGTCGCAGCAGCAGTTTCAATCGCATATGGCTCATACGCAATCTTCGGCGTTTCTATGGCACTTGGAGCGTTCTTTGCCGGAATGGTAGTTAAAGAATCAGATTTTAGTCATCGTGCAGAAGAAGAAACCTTACCTTTACGCGAAATTTTCTCGATTTTGTTCTTCGTTTCTGTCGGGATGTTATTTGATCCACGTATTATTGTGGAACAGCCTCTACATATCTTAGCAGTCATTGCCATTATTATGATTGGTAAGACGCTGGCAGCGATGGCGTTGGTATTATTTTTCCGTTACCCCATCAATACAGCATTAACAGTGGGCGCCAGTTTGGCACAAATTGGAGAGTTCTCCTTTATTCTGGCAACCTTGGGTTTGTCACTTGGATTACTTAGCCCTGAAGCGCAAAACTTAATCTTAGCGGGTGCTTTATTTTCTATCACTCTCAATTCATTTCTATTTTCTGCGATCGAACCTGTGCAAAACTGGATCCGTGAGCGTTCGCATTTAGCACGCTTACTTGAGCGTAGCGGTGACCCATTGGCGATGCTTCCAGATGAAGTTGATCAAGCCTATTTACGTGATCAAGTGGTGATTGTTGGTCATGGTGAAGTCGGACGTCGTATTACCAAAACATTGATGGATGATGGCATCAAAGTGGTCATCGCCGAAGAGAACCGCGAAATTGTAGAGAATTTGCGTGAAAAAGGCATCGCTGCGGTTTCTGGTCGGGCAACTGAACCCAGTGTATTGATTCAAGCCCATATCCAACATGCACGGCTATTGGTGATTTCACCGATGGATATTGTAGATATTCATAAAATTGTCGATACAGCCAAGCTGCTTAATCCAGAAATTCAAGTGTTAGTCTGTGCTGAAAATAAAGAAGAAGCTGAAGTGATCCGTAAAGACAATGTCGGTGAAGTGTATTATGCAAAAGAGGAAATGGCGAAAAACATGAGTAATCATATTTTAAACCAGATCCAAATTGCTCACCATCATGAACCAACACATTGAATTCGGCTCATCTTTAAAACGTAGATCTTTTAAAAGGCAGCTAAAACCACACGACCGTTCTTTGTAGACATTGGAAAGTCGTGGTGCTTCATTATGTAATGGTATCGATAACCATGTTGGATGGGGGATCACCGCCCCATCTAAGCAGAGATTTAGAACTTCTAGAATTTGACGCCATTTGCGTATGTCAGGTTATTTGCATACAAAGAAAAACGCACTCGAAAGTGCGTTTATTGTATTTATTCTAGAATAAATGAAATCACTAGCTCATAAATTTTGGTTGTTCATCAACAACTTCAGCGTGCCATTCATCTGCCTGTTTTTCAAGTAACGCAAATAATGCAGCTTGAATCATCTGTTGTGCAATCGCTGGCGTTTGATCACCCAGTAGTGCTTTCACTTCTTCATTAAATTGAATAGTGACCAATGGCTCTTTTTCAGAACCTGCATTACGCAGTGCCAGCTCCCCACTTTCGAGCTGTACCAACTCCAAAATAGCTTCCTGATTTCCAAATAACTCTTTTAACTGTTCGATAGACATAAATCCTCCATGCTCAACATGGGGCAAGGTGCTGAATGCACTTTGCATCTTGTAGATATTTTATATAGTCATTTAAAACAAAATTTCAAGTATATCTGATCAAAAAGATCAGAATTCAACCATTTCATTACGAAAACCATCAATAAGTTGCGATAAATCTCGGTGCCACTCTCTTAAAATCTTTGTATCAGGCAACCAAGCTTGAGGTGTTTGCGTCACTTTGATAATTAAGTTTGATGATGTTTCATCCTCTGGTTCTGGTGCACTTGGTTCAGGTGCATATTGACAAAGTCGATATGCTCTTTTGAGTTCAGCAATAAATCCTTCTTTGGCTAATTTTTGCATCACTAAAACTTCTGGTGAGACCTGTCCTTTAGCCGCCATATTTTCTTCGATTGACTTTAAGGTTGGGGAAAAATCATTTAAACGGTAATAACGTACCAACTCTTGCAGAAATGCTAAAACCGCGCCATGTAAATGAAATACTGCTGCTTCACGATGTGCTTGAGCTTGTTGAACATTTTCAGTTTGTTCTCCCTGCATACATGCAAGACGAGCAAAATAAAGTTTTTGATTGGTACGGTCTGCATGAAAGCGAGCTACACGTGACATGGAAGTTCCCTAAGATTTTGGCATTCTTTACAGTCTTAGCTTAATCTTTATTGAACAAAAATCACAATGAATTTTATCCATGTTGTATGTCAATAAAATAGATAGCGCTCGTTTTTACAAAAATATCAATTTAAGTTTTTATTTTTATCATGGTTTGACGAGATCATTTAAATACTAAAATAAAAAAGGAGCAATAAATGCTCCTTAGAATATCTGCCAATTATGCTTCTGGCTTATCTTCTGCTGCTTTTACACGAATTCCATGACCATGTAAGCGCAAGGTATTTAAACCTTTAATCGCTTTAACTGCTTCTCTACCATGTGGCATTTCAACAAAAGCAAAACCTTTCGATTTACCTGTTGCTGCATCAAGTACTAGAGTACAAGTATCTACTGTACCGTATTGCTTAAATAACTCTAACAATTCAGCTTCAGTTACAGTACGTTCTAAATTACGAACTAAAATTTTCATCTCACAACCTTAAAATATAAACGAGGCAAAAAACATCAAAAAGCACTCGCCTACCTACTTTTTGAATGAAAAACGATTGCTATAGTTTAATCTAGATCTATACCAAAATCTAAATTAATCGCCCGACGCTCGATTAGGGCACTTTTTACAGTTTGCTCTCGCTGTCTATAGTGGGTTTCTGTGCTACATAAATTTCGAGTTAAATCATTGAGAAAATAACTTTCAATCTTACGACCTTGTTCATCTGTTTGCGTATGAGCCCAAAAACTTAAATTTTGTTTGGTTAGAATAAGTTCATTTTGCGCGCGTGTTAAAGCCACATAAAGTACACGGCGCTCTTCTTCAACTTCATCGAAATTGCCTTGTGCGCGTGCATTTGGGTATTGTCCAGCAGAGACATTTGCCACATAGCAAACCTTTTGTTCTGTGCCTTTAGCAGAATGGATGGTAATTAAAGTCACCACATCATCTTGCGACTGACGCTCAATTTCACTGATTGAAACAGGGTCAAGTACATATTCTTCTAAGAACTCGCTCAGTTGAGTATGTTTAGACGCCAATTGCTTGACCAGATCAAAATCACCCACCCGTTTATGCCAATCTTTTTTGGCATAATTTTCTTCAAGCTGATTGAGAATAGCCTCTACACCGAGTTTTACACAGGCTTCAACTTCGGTTTTTAATACACTCATTTGCTTCATGATCAGCAATGTGTTGTCAGGAATGCGCCCAAACTTTTCTAATTTTTCTGTAATTTTCTCAATATCTGCATCAAGTAAGAGTTGTTGCGCCAGCTTACTCGCACCGACATCACCCACGCCATTCCATAAGGTTAAAAACCGCATCCACGCAATATCATCCAATGGATTGGCAATAACACGCAATAAGCTCAATAAGTCTTTGACATGCGCTGTTTCAAGTAACTTCATCCCACCAATAAATCGGTAGGGAACATTGGCTTGGATAAAAGCAGCCTCAATATGTCTTGCAGCAAAGGCCGAACGCACCAACACCATATGGTCATGCCAAGCTGAACCTTCCAATAAATGTCGCTCTTTGATGTCGATCGCGATCCATTTTGCTTCATCAAATTCATTTGGAAAAACATGCATTCGCGGTTTAATGCCATCACCACGATAAGCTTCCAGTTTTTTATCATAATGAATCGAACTTTGATCGAGTAACCAGTTTGAAAAATCTAAAATTTCTTGAGTAGAGCGATAATTTTTTTCTAATTTGAAAATCTCTGCATCTGGCACACGCTCTTTAAAATGGTGGATATTTTCAAAATCCGCACCACGAAAACCATAAATCGACTGTGCATCGTCTCCCACGCAGAACAGTGATGTTTTATCTTTTAATGGTTCAAGAATCGCCCACTGCAAAGGATTGGTATCCTGCATTTCATCAACCAGCATGTACTGACATAAGCCCGCAACATAATCCGCTAAACCATCGGACTGCGCCAAAGCAGAAGCAACCACGGCGAGAATATCATCGTAATCTAGAAAACTACGTGCCCGCTTACGGATTTCGTACTCTTTCATGATTTCAGCGATTTGCTCTTTATCGTCTAAAAACTCAGGCAGTTGCTTTTCTAAAGCCAAACTTAGTTTTTGCCGAGTATTGCGTGCAAAGGAATATAAATCACAAAGCTGTTGTGGTTTAGGTAAGGCGTTGGGATTCTTTTTATCATCCTTCCCACGAATCAAACGGAACAACATCAATTGATCATCACGATCTATAATCGAAAATTGATCCAATCCAAAAGCTTTTGGCACACGTCTAAGTAAATACATGCAAAAGGTATGAAATGTAGATGCGCGTAACCCTTTGGCCTGATCACCTAAAGCAAGTTCTACCCGCGCCACAATCTCGCTGGCAGAACGGCGGGTAAATGTCAAAATTTGGATTTGATTGGCAGGAATGCCTTGATCAATGAGATATGCAGCTCGTGCCACAATGGTTTTGGTTTTGCCACAACCTGCCCCAGCAAGAACTAGACTATGTTTTGTTTCAGTCGTAGCAGCTTGTTTTTGTTGAGGGTTTAATTCATCAATCAGGTTGGCTAAACTCATTTTCACTCATCATTTTATGGATGGCTGCTAGTTTAGCAGAGCTATAGTGAAATTATGCATTTTAACCCAAGAATCAAGTCGTGAATTGACGCTTAAATCAGGACATACCAATGAAGAAAAACTCAAGACAATAAAATTTATCGTCCCTAGCAGAGATTAAAGGAGGACTTTATACAATAAAAACCGCCTTATAGTCTTAACAACCGTGCCACACTCTCACAACAGCGTTCTAAATTTTGCTCACCATGCTTTAATGCTGTTGCTAAATCACATGCACCATCAACAATACCAAAAATTGCACTAAAGCCTTCTGCATAAAGCTCATCGACGCCTTCACCGATATGCCCTGCAAAAGCAATCACAGGTTTATTCAACTGCTTGGCAACTTGTGCTACCCCAAAAGGTGTTTTGCCAAACTTGGTTTGAAAATCAATACCACCCTCGCCAGTAAACACATAATCTGCTTGGGCAATTTTTTCCTCAAGTCGGGTTTCTTTAATCACGATTTCCACACCTGAGCGTATTTTTGCACCCGTAAAAGCCATAAGTCCGAAACCCAAACCGCCTGCAGCACCAGCACCCTGTAGATTTGCAACATCAACATTCAACTGTTGTTTCACCAACGCAGCAAAATGATCAAGGTTTTGATCTAAGATCCCGACCATCTCAGCAGTTGCTCCTTTCTGTGGCGCAAAAATAAAAGAAGCACCATTTGGACCACATAACGGATTGTTTACATCACTGGCAATAATAATCTCAGTCGCTTTTAAACGCGCATCGAGTTGTGAAATATCAATGCTTTTGATCTGCTGAAGCTGCCCACCACCCACGTCTACAGGATGGTTGTTTTCATCTAAAAATTTTGCCCCTAAAGCCTGTGCCATCCCGGCACCAGCATCATTGGTAATACTACCACCCAGACCAATAATGATTTTACCAACACCCAAATCCAAAGCGGCTTTAATCATTTCCCCTGTACCCAGAGTTGACGTCACTAAAGGATTGCGTTGAGACTTCTCGATCAGATGAATACCGTTTGCCATCGCCATTTCTATAACAGCCGTTTGACCGCTATCAATTAATCCCCAATAGGTCGATATTCGTTGCTGAGCCAATGGACCAGTGACCTCAATATATACTTTTCGACCACTTCGTGCAGCGACCAAAGCATCGACTGTTCCCTCGCCACCATCTGCCATAGGTATATGAATAAACTGTGCATCAGCAATGACTTTTTCAATGCCACGTTGCATTGCAAAACAAGCTTGTTCGGCTGTTATACTTTCTTTAAATGAGTCAGGCGCAAGAACAAAAACTTTAGACATGAGCAAATGCATTTTGGTGAGATTCAAAAATTAACATAACGATTTTTCGAGTATAGATAAACTAATAAATTCATAATTAAGACTAAAGAAATGACAACTATGCAACGTGTAAACCTTGGTAAGACTGCCCCAGAACTATATAAAACGGTCATCGAGCTTGAAAATTTATCTATGCAAAAAGTTCAGCAAGCTGGGCTTGATGCTGGATTCTCTCATTTGCTCAAATTAAGAGCCTCGCAAATTAACCAATGTGCTTTCTGTGTTCGTATGCATACCCAAGATGCAATTAAAGCGGGCGAGTCAACGGATCGTATTGCGTTGATTAGTGCTTGGCGTGAAAGTGAATACTTTACTGAAAAAGAACGTGCGGCTTTAATTTTAATTGAAGAGATCACTTTAATTGCCAATCAACATTTTCCAGATAGCGCTTATGAACAAGCTGCACAGCATTTATCCAGTGATGAAATCACGGCGATTGAATGGGTTGCGATTGTGATCAACACATGGAACCGTATCGCCATTTCCAGCCAATATAAAGTCGCGAAATAAGCTGAGTTTCAACGCTTAAATCATTTATCTAGGTAACACCTCGCTTTTTAGGAAGGTTAATTGAGATAAGATTTAACTGAATACTGCTCTAGTTGCATAAAAGTTTACACCAAAATGCAAAACGCCTGATCTCATTGATCAGGCGTTTTGTTAAAAGCACATATGATTTAAAACATTAAATGAAACCTTAATGACTCGCAGGTGGGATTTGTTTAATTGCCGCAGCAAAGGTGAGATAGTTGACTCCTTGGAACAAAATATCCACACCTAAAAATAATCCGAGTACCCAAAAAGGAGAGTCTGGTGATGCCAGAATAATTGCACCTGTTGCCAAGGTTAAAAGCCCTGAAAATAATGTCCACCCCCATCCAGACATTGGCTTTAACATAAACGCATTAAAAATACGAATAAAACCGCCAATCAATAAAGCAATTGCCAGTAAATTGGTTAATACCACTGCAGTAGTAATCGGAGATTTAAATGCATAATAACCCGCTGCAATATACAACACACCAAACAACGCCCAAAGCCAGCGGAAACCACCATCAAAAATTTTAAACGCTGCAATCAGGTGTAAAACCCCACCGATCATCATTAAAGCACCAAACAATGCAACAACCGTCAATGTTGCCATACCCAGTGAAGCCAATAGCACTAATCCAAAGATCACCAATAAAGCTCCAAGCAGAAGATACCATTTACGGTTTTCATGGAGTTGATGACGAACTAAATCATTTCCTACAGTACGCATAATTCTTCTCTTGGTTGTTATTCATTCATTTTATTGTTGATCTAATTCAGGTGTTTGTCTGTATAAAATCTGCATCTGTACCAAAATAAAGCTTTGTTTGAGCAGAATCTAAGCGATAAACAGCACAGCTCTATACGCTACTTCACCCACCCCATTTCTTGTGCAGTGAGTCGACTGATCATGGTATCTTCTAGATCTTCAGGTGTCTTGCTTTTGCTTTCTGAAAGCGCAATATAGCCGCCCATAATTTCTGCACGCTGCTGCGGATAACGTGGTTGTTGCTCAGGATTGGCATAGCCCGTCGGATAGAGTGGCTGCCCCGTTGTAAAATCATATTTGTCTTTTGCACCAAAGGTATGCAATAACTCATGTACAAGAACGACTTTATTGCTCGAACTTTGCTTTCGTGATGCAAATAAATTCACTGAGCCAATACGCCCACGCTCCAATGCAGTGGAGTGCTTCAATACTTTCTGCAACTTGGGATCATAATAATTTAAATACAGCGTTACCGATGGTGAGCCATCTTCGCCTTGATGCTGTTTCCATGCATAAAATCTAAATTTTAAACTCCACAAAACCGTATCCAAGATACGACCTGATTCTGGAAACTTAGGTGGCAAGGTATTTAATTCACGTCCAAGCTGAAAATGAAATGAAATCGGTTGCCCACGAAATGCTTGAGACTGTAGACCTAAATAATGTTCAATTTCTTCAAGATCATCTGTTGAAATTTGCTGAATATAGGCTGATGTGGAGCGTTGACCATCTGCATTGATCGGATGTAATAAAACAACGATTGGCTTGCTCCAATCTTGATTCATATCACGCCATGCGTTCACTGCAACAATCAACAGAATGACCAGTAAAATACCAACTCGAATCTTTTTCCACATTGAATATATTCTCAATTTTTAATCGCAATAAAAATGCTGACCTAGGCCAGCATTTTTAAATATTTATGGATTAAGCTTCTACCCATTTCCCATCTTGGTAGACCAAAGACCATTTGGTTTGTTTACCTTCTGGGGTTTCTGAACCAATATATTGCGCTTGGTTTTTACGGCTAAACTTAACCAATGTTGGATTACCATCTGGATCTTGATCAGGTGCTTGCAAGATAAACTGATACTTAGGATCAAGTTGATCTGCAACTGAACGTAACTCCGCAACCTTCGGTGCACGTGTTTCGCGTACTTTAGGGAATTTGCTTGCCGCCAAGAATAAACCCGCTGCTCCATCACGTAGAACAAAGTAATCATCATGTTTGACTGAACGTAAATGTTCCATTTTGATTGGGTCGACACGAGGTGGTGCTGGCTGACCATTTTTCAAAACTTTACGGGTATTGTCACAACTCATACAAGCGAAATATGGACCAAAACGACCCGTTTTCAACTGCATCTCGCCATCACATTTATCACATGGAATGGTTGGACCATCATAACCCTTGATTTTGAACTCGCCTTCTTCCAGCTCATAACCATCACAATCTGGGTTATTTCCACAAATATGTAACTTGCGACCACCATCAATCACATAGCTGTCCATTGCAGTACCACATACTGGACAACGTTTTTTCGACATTAAGTCAGCAGTTTCAGCACTGTCATCATCAGAAAGTATAGCCAACGACTCAACTGGTGTTAAATTCAACGTTCCTTTACAGCGTTCTTTTGGTGGTAAGTTATAACCAGAACAGCCAAGGAAGACACCCGTCGTGCCTGTACGAATCTGCATCGGGCGTTCACATTCTTTACAGTGAACAGCTTCAACTTCTACAGGTTGATTACGGCGCATGCCGTTTTCGCCCTGTGCTGTGGTTAAACGCTTTTTAAAATCACCATAGAAACTATCTAACAGTTCTTTCCAATTACGTTCACCATCTGCAACTTTATCCAATTGACCTTCCAAATCTGCAGTAAATGCATAATTCATCAGGTTATTGAAGTTCTCGTCTAGACGATCGGTAACAATTTCACCCATCTTCTCTGCAAAAAGACGGCGATTGTCGAGTTTGACATAACCACGATCTTGAATCGTCGAAATAATCGCAGCATAAGTCGATGGACGACCGATTCCACGTTTTTCCAACTCTTTTACTAAAGATGCTTCAGTAAAACGTGCAGGTGGTTTAGTAAAGTGTTGAGAAGGATCAAGTTTCTCAAGTTTGAGAATTTCACCCACTTTGACTGCAGGTAATAAAACATCATCATCAGACTTGTTCTGACCACGAACTTTGGTAAAACCATCAAAAACTAAAGTACGACCTTTGGCTTTGAGTTCTACACCATTCGCATCAACCAAAATCGTTGAGGATAAATACTCTGCTGGAGTCATTTGACATGCAACAAATTGACGCCAGATCAAATCATATAAACGCTGTGCATCACGCTCAACACCCGCCAAACTATCGCCTTTTAAGGCAACATTGGAAGGACGAATCGCTTCATGGGCTTCTTGCGCATTGGCTTTATTCCCATAACGATTTGCTTTAGCAGGTAAGTACTTTGCACCAAATTCAGTTTCAATATGATTACGCACCATACTGACAGCATCATCACTCAAGAATGTTGAGTCAGTACGCATATAAGTAATAAAACCAGCTTCATATAAGCGCTGTGCAAGCATCATGGTTTTCTTTACTGAAAAACCTAAGCGAGTACTTGCAGCTTGTTGCAAGGTTGAAGTGATATAAGGCGCACTTGGATTGACCTTCGTTGGCTTATCTTCACGTGTTGCAACTTTATATTCAGCATCTTTTAAAATTTTCAATAAAGCATCTGTTTGCGCTTTATTTTGTAATTTTAATGTTTTGCCGCCTTGTTTGACTGCTTCTAAACGAATTTCATCTTTTGCAGAATGAGTGTCTGCAAAAACTTGCCAGTATTCTTCAGGAATAAAGGCACGAATCTCACGCTCACGCTCGACCACCAATTTTACTGCAACCGACTGTACACGCCCTGCAGAGAGGCCACGTGCAATCTTTTCCCACAGTAGCGGTGAAACCATAAAGCCCACCACGCGGTCGAGAAAACGACGTGCTTGTTGCGCATTCACACGGTTTAAATCTAGACGTGTAGGTTGCTTAAATGCTTCTTGAATGGCATTTTTAGTAATCTCGTTAAAGACCACACGATGGTAACGGCTATCATCACCACCAATCACTTCTCTTAAATGCCACGCAATCGCTTCTCCTTCTCTATCCAAATCCGTTGCGAGATAGATTTCATCTGCATCTTTGGCTAGTTTTTTGAGTTCAGCGACCACATGTTCTTTGCCGGGAAGCACTTCATATTTGGCTTTCCAACCATGCTCAGGATCGACACCCATACGATTGACTAAAGCGGATTGTGCTTTTTCAGCCTTCTGTTCATCCGTCAATTTGGTACGCGTTGCAGGCTTTTTTTCTGTCGATTTACTTGAACCACCTGTAGGTAAATCACGAACATGACCTACCGAAGACTTCACAATGTAATTTGAGCCTAAATATTTATTAATCGTTTTCGCTTTTGCAGGCGACTCCACAATCACTAATGCACGTTTTTTCCCAGCATCAGGAGAATTTGCTGTTGTGCTTTTGGATGTGGACCGAGGAGCGTTCGCCATAATAAACCACTGTTCCTATTATTAAGTTAAATTTCAGCCAATTTAAGTAAATATGCCTTCATATCATCAAGCTGTGTTGCTCTGAGGTCAGATTCTTCATCCCAATAAAGCCCTACACAGTTGGCCTGCATATCAATAGCATAAATCCCTTTTAATGCAATGGGAAAATCTTTAAATTTCTCATCACCGAGGACCACTTGAAGCTTTTGCTCTTCTACACGGGCGCGCATCAAAGCTAAGCGTGCATCTGGAATCAGTACACTATAATAAGCCACCATACTCGCACGAGACTCTGTTGCCATCGGGATTTTCGTCCACTCTGGTGCAGCCACTAAACGTGGGTGTAAGCCCATCTTGCGTGCTTTCTCTCGCATTAAACCTAATGCTTTTTCTCTAGGGCTTACGCGTAAGCCAAAAATTGAGCCCAATACAAAAACAATAATAACGAGCGCAACCCAAAGACCAGTGTGTTCCATAGTTCACCTTTTAATTCCTATATTAGAGTTGCATAAGCTGAATATAAAACGCAAGTTTAAAATTAAAATTACCGCCAATTACTGATTTTGAGGTCAGTTTAATTTCTTATTTTTCATTCATATTTTTTTCATAAAGCTCCATCCAGCTTCCCAATGACTGAATAGCGCTTTGCAGCGTTTGTCCTAATTCGGTAATTTGATATTCCACTCTAGGCGGTACTTCTGGGTAAATCTGCTTGGTTATAAGTTGGTGTTGCTCCAGCAGTTTTAAATGTTTCGACAACTCTTTTTGTGGGATTGGCGCTAAAGCCTTCTGTAATTGGCTAAATCGAACAGGATGCTGTGCTTCAATAAGATGATAGACAATTGGCAATACCCATTTTCCCGAAAATAATCCAACAAATCGCATAATCGAACAATTTTGCTCATATTGCAGTGTCGTCATTTTTTCTACCTTACATAAAGCTACATTTTATAGCCTTTGAGTTTAGTCCATTTCAAACCAAACAACGACTAAGTCACCAGTTGGTAAGTACTTACTTTGGCAAATAAATTTTCACAATATAAGGGTTTGTAGACATTTTAGTGAAAAACATGCGATTAAAGGATAAAACGGTTTTAATTACTGGCGCAACCAGTGGAATTGGTTTTGCAGCAGCACAACGCGCAATACAAGAAGGTGCTTTTGTTGTGTTTACTGGCCGAAATCCAGATCAAATTGTACTGACACAAGAACAATTCGGCAGCCAAAGTTTGGGCATCCAATGTGATCACTCAAGCTTAGCATCACAAGATCATTTCATTGAAAAAATGCAACAATTATCCATTAAATTCGATGTAATTTATATCAATGCAGGCAGTGTTAGCCATGAAGCATTTGGACAATGGACTGTTGAACAATTCGATGCGATTTTCGATACCAATGTAAAAGGTCCATTTTTTCTGATACAACGCTTACTTCCAATGATCAAGCCCCATGCTTCAGTGATTTTATGTGGTTCGACCAGTATTCATATCGCCTTAGAGAAAAGTAGCGTTTATGCCGCTTCAAAAATCGCCTTACGCTCTTTGGTCAAGACCTTATCTAGAGAACTTTTAGCCCAGAAAATACGATTTAACTTACTTTCACCAGGACCAACCTTAACCCCTGCCCTCAACAAAGTTGCGAGTACGCCTGCTGAAGTTGAACAGCTCAAAGCCAGTATTGAAAATCTTGTGCCAATTCAAAGGTTGGCAGATCCAGTCGAAATTGCCAATGCCTTTATTTATCTTGCTTCTGACGAAGCTAGATTTATTGTCGGTAGCGAACTTTTGGTCGATGGTGGCGTAGCAAATTTATAAGCATAAGCAAAGTTATAAAACTATAGTGTATGGCTTAATAAAAAAGCGCTAAATATCCAAATCTAAGCGCTTTTTTATATTGCTCTGAGCAGCTTAAAAATCGCCCTAATTTAAATACATTTCATGGCTATAAACAACTTCATGACCATTCCAATAAATATAGCCTTTTTCAATCAATTCTTTAAGCAATAAACGGATATCTGATTTTGGAAACATTTGCTCCAATAAATCACGCAACTCATAAATATCTTTAGGTTTATCGGTTTTTAAATTATTCAATTTATGAATAACTTCAATTTGCACTGGATCTATTTTGGCAAAGTTTTTAAACAAAACCTGATGTACTGCACTCACTGAGTCTTGCTGATCCATTTCCTGTAACACCTGATCTGAATCGATACGTAATTTTTCTAAAATTTGATCAATTTTTTCAAGTTTGATATTGGGTTGTGCTGCGGATTCCGTCTCAGTTGGATACGCTGAAACAGGCTTGTCGATATCGAGACTTGTCCATTGTTTCAAGACTTTTTTACGATAAGCCACCTGATCATCAAAGCGTTTGACAATTTTTAAATTAATTAACATGCCGACCAGATGCTGAGCTTTTTCTGGCACAACTTGTAAAATATTCACAATAGAATTCTTTAATTTTTCAATGGTATTCGGTTTGCCTGTCATCTCTCCCAAGGCATCGCAATACTTTTTAACCATTTGCAAATACGGCTTATTTTGAATGGTTTGTAGACTAGGTATCGAGTACTTGTTGCGTTGACGTTCCAACGTTGATTCGACTTGAATAAAACTACACGCTAGATCAGCACTACGCATCAGATCCAACAATAAGGAACAACTTGGCATCGCAGAAATGACCTCAATCTGCATCTCTGGCTCTAATAATGCCAATAATTGCCCCACCACAACTGCATATTCATATTCTTTTTCAGATGCATTCGGTACTTCTAAAATCACCACCTGACCACTGCTCACCCAGCCTGAAAATTCAGTTAAATCTTCCAGTGAGTACTGGAATTGCCCCGTACAATTGAAAAGATAGAGTGTTGGGTAATGTTCAATAATCTCCCGCAGCATTTTGGCTGTAGGCATATTATTTTCAAGATCGAGAAGAACAGCTTTATTCGGCATGGTCAAAAAGTTTGCAACTGAACAGTGGCAAGCATTACAACCAGCTTTCAACAAAAGGTCAAATAAAATTGGAAATTTAATCCTAAATTCCCAATTCCATCTGACTTAAATATATAAGCTTTAGATTTTAAAGATAAATATCATTGGATGGTTGCAATCACTTGATCAGCCTGACACGTGCTCCCGACTTCTTTCAGCAATTCAATTTGACCACTTTGATGTGCCAAAACTTGAACTTCCATTTTCATGGCTTCCATAATTGCCACAACTTGCCCTGCACTCACTTGCTCACCAGTTTGGACTTTCCAAGCAATGATTGCACCGTTTATAGGCGCTTGTAAGTGCTCAGGTTGAAGTGCTAACTCTGTGCTTTGCGCTGGTTGTTGCTCCACCTGAACTGCACCTTGAGCAAACATCCCTGCAGGTAAGCCTAGACGATGTAATTTCCCATCAATTTCGATATAGCTTAAAACCATCGCTTGTTGATGCTGAGGAATTGCACGTCGAGTTGATTTTAAGTCTTGTTTAAAGTCATTTTCAATCCAACGCGTATGTACTTTAAATTCGTCGGTAAAATCAGGCTCATTCAGCACGGCACGATGAAAATCTAAAACTGAAGCCACACCCTCAATTTTAAACTGCTTTAAAGCACGTTTTGCGCGGCGTATTGCGATTTCACGCGTTTCCCCCGTCACAATCAGCTTTGCCATTAAAGAATCGAAATGGCTGGAAACCAGAGAGCCTGTGCGCACGCCGGTATCTACACGCACACCATGACCAAAAGGTGCTTCAAATAAACTTAGTGTACCAAATGCTGGAATAAAACCACGGCTAGGGTCTTCTGCATTGATACGAAACTCAATGGCATGGCCTTGTGCTTTAGGGGTTTCTTTGATCGATAACTCTTCGCCCAAAGCCACCTGAATTTGCTCAACCACCAAATCAACTCGCGCTGTTTCTTCAGTCACAGGATGCTCAACTTGCAACCGTGTATTGACTTCTAAAAATGATAAAGTCCCGTTTTGACTTAATAAATACTCGACTGTCCCTGCTCCAACATACTGAGCAGCCTGACAAATATTTTTTGCTGAAGTTAAAATCTCTTGGTAAATCTCATCACTGATAAATGGTGCTGGAGATTCCTCAACTAATTTTTGATTACGACGCTGTAAAGAACAATCGCGCGTACCTAAGACCACCACATTCCCGTGTAGATCTGCAATCACTTGCGCTTCCACATGACGAGGATTGTCTAAGTACTGCTCAACAAAGCATTCGCCACGGCCAAAGGCCGCTTTTGCTTCACGGACAGCAGAGTCATAGAGTTCTTTCACTTCTTCAAGCTTCCAAACCACTTTTAAACCACGACCACCACCGCCAAATGCCGCCTTAATTGCAATAGGCAAGCCATATTGTTTTGCAAAGGCTAAAGCCTCATCTGCATTATTCAATGGGTCTTGTGTGCCTTGTACCAAAGGAGCACCCACTGAAGCAGCGATTTTACGTGCTTCAATTTTATCACCTAACTTGGTAATTGCTTCAGGAGATGGGCCTACCCACTTCAAGCCTGCATCAATCACAGCTTGTGCAAATTCAGCCCGTTCCGATAAAAAACCATAACCAGGATGCACCATGGTGGCTTTTGATTTTTTAGCAATATCAATAATGGCATCAATATTTAAATAGGTTTCTTTTGCGGTTGCGCCAACCAAACCCCATGCTTCATCTGCAAGTTCGACATGTAAACTGCCGATATCATCATCTGCATACATTGCCACAGAAGCAATGCCCATATCACGACAAGCATGGATAATACGCACAGCAATTTCACCACGATTGGCAATCAATAATTTTTCATTTACATATTTTTGCTGGTTCATCTTAGTTCTCGATATCTACAAATTCGGCGATTTTTCTAAATTTGATATGGCAATCCGCAGGTATTTGTGCCACCAAATCCCAATGATGCTTGGCAACCGAAGCAATCACAGGATAACCACCAGTTAAGGGGTGATCATTCATAAATAATACAGGTTGACCATTGGGTGGAATCTGCAAAGCACCAATACATGTGCCTTCGCTTTCCAATTCATGGTGAATCTTACGTGTTAAGGGCGCTTTCCCAGATAAACGTAATCCCACTCGATTACTTTCATTGGTGACTAACCATGCTTGATTGCACAGTTTTTCAATACTGCTTTGCTCAAACCAATCCGTTCGAGGTCCCATCACAATATCAAGTTCAATCGTATCGCCAAGGGATGGGAGATTGGATTTTGGCACTTCGTTGATGCTGATATTGGATGGGACGACTTGACCTTGGTAAATGACATCACCCGTTTTTAAAGGGGCTGGACCAAGAATGGCTAAACTGTCAAAAGAACAGCTATTTAAAACGGGTTGAATATCCAAACCACCACGAACCGCAAGGTAATTGCGTAACCCTGCACTCGGCGTTTGAATTTGAAATTCATCTCCCTCATCCAGTGCAATCGCCTGATAGCTATCAAAATCTGCTTTTTGACCATCTGCAAATTTCACATGGATATTGGAAATTGCACCTGCCACGCTAATGACAGCTGAATTTTGCATGACTGCTTTTAAACCGCCATTTAGCACCTCAATCACAGGCGTATCCGTTGGATTCCCCACGATTCGATTGGCACAATGCATCGAAGCGACATCCATCGCCCCTGCTGTACCCACACCGATATTGCTGTGCTGAAAACGGCCTTCATCTTGAATCGAAACTTGCAAGCCAGATGCCGTGATTTTGAATAGGGGGTGTTTTAAATTTAAATCTTGTCGTGGCGTGATTTTCTTGGGCACATCCACAGATACAGGATGATGGGTTATATCCTCAAAATGCACCCGCATTCCTGGTCGTAAAAACGCAGGATTTTGACGCTCCAAATCCCACATTTTTTCTGACGTTGTTCCAATCAATTGCCAGCCACCTGGACTATCTTTTGGGTAGATACCCGAGTATTGCCCAGCAAGTCCAAGTGAGCCTGATGGAATTTTTTTACGCGGTGTTTTTAGACGAGGAACGTCTGTAAAGGGCAGATCAAGGCTACTCATATAAGCAAAACCTGGAGCAAAGCCAATAAAGGCAACGTCCCAAGTACTTTGATGATGTTTTAATATCAGATCGGCTATAGAAAGGCCTTGCAGTTCCGCCACTTGTGCTAAATCTTCGCCATCGTAACGAATCGGAATAATCACTTCCTGCGTATTGCGATCAAAACCTGAATCAAGGTTTAAAGTACTAATCAAAACACTCAAGGTTTTAAAGTCAGTCTTGATTTCGTTAAAACAAATTAAAATTGTTTTTGCAGCAGGAATTAAATCTTTGATTCCATTCAAGTGTAAATTTTGCAATTTACTGTATAACGCCAAAGTTTCTTCTAAACTAGAAAGTTCAATCAAGAAACTGTCGGAATTTACCGATAAAAATCGCATTTACTGATCCTTTCTTATCTTAACGCAGCCACGCACGATCAGGTATGTCTGTAATCAACATATGTCCTGGTGCATGGCTAATGGCAAATGGGATTTTCGAGTTCATGATTGCCGCTTGAGGCGTTACACCACATGCCCAAAATACTGGAATTTCACCCTGTTCAATACGTGAGGCATCACCAAAATCTGGCTGATTGATGTCACGTATGCCCAAACTTTCAGGATGACCAATATGTACGGGAGCACCATGAACACTCGGCATACGCGCCGTAATTTTTACAGCCTCAGCTATTTGATGGGCAGGAATTGGGCGCATAGAAACCACCATATTTCCTGAAATACGTCCAGCAGAAAGGCATTCGATATTACTCAAATACATCGGTACATTGGTCTTGTCATGGATATGACGCACTTCAATCCCCGCTTCTTGCAAAGCTGTTTCAAAGGAGAAACTACAGCCAATTAAAAAGGTCACTAAATCAGGATGCGCGTTATAAAGCTCACTCGCATCAGTGAGCTCATCAACCATTTCACCGTCTTTCCAAACACGATATCGTGGAAAGTCAGTGCGAATGTCTGAGTCAGCAGCCAATCGAGAGTGGTATACGCCTTCTTCCAAAACATCTAATACAGGACAGCTTTGCGGATTACGCTGTGCGTACAACAAGAAATCATATGCCCAGTCTTTGGGTACAGAAATCATATTCACTTGCGTCATCCCAGCAGCCATTCCTGCAGTGGGTTGATCAAAACCCGCACGAATTTGTTGTCGCGCATCCAATGCCGCTTTGAGTTGAACTGGATCGACTTTAATCTCTTTAAACATGTGTTTTGTCCTTATTGTTTTATGCACAAAATGAACGAACTTGAATGTCGTTTTTTAACAGCTCAGCTTTAATCGCTGCTGACATTTCTAGTGCACCTGCGGTATCACCATGCAAACAAATCGTATCGGCTTGAATCGGGGTAAAGACACCATCAATTGACTCAACCCCGCCATTTTTTAACATCGCAACCACACGTTTTGCCACAAACTCTGCATCATGCAAAACAGCACCCTCTAAACGGCGTGAAACCAGTGAGCCATCACGGTTATAAGCACGATCAGCAAAGGCTTCTGAAACCACTTTTAGACCTGCCTGACGTGCTTGTGCAACCAAATTTGACCCAGCCAAAGCAACCAGTACCAATGATGGGTTATACATTTTAATGGCTTCAATCACGGCTTCGGCTTGTACAGCATCTTTGGCAATGGTGTTATACAACGCCCCATGCGGCTTGACATATTGCACTTTGGAGCCAGCAACTTTTGCCAAACCGTCAAGTGCCGAAATTTGATAGAGCACATCTGCAATCAGCTCGTCTTGAGACAGATCCATATTACGGCGACCAAAACCAACCAAATCTGGGTAGGAAACATGCGCACCAATCGTGACATCTAACTTCACCGCTTGTTGAAGCGTTTTCAATATTCCCAACGGGTCACCTGCATGAAAGCCACAGGCAATATTGGCGCTACTGACCACAGGTAAAATTTCCTCATCATTACCCATTTTCCATGAGCCAAAACTTTCACCCAAGTCACTATTTAAATCGACATACATTGTGATCATTCCTTTTCAATTGAGTGTGAAGTTGATTAGAGCTTGGTGAGGTAATTAAATACCGTCGTGAATGACATATAACCCATCCACCATGTGAGTAAGCAGGTTAATACACCCAAAACCAGCAACCATTTTGGATAATTATAATTACCCATCATGTCTTTACGACATGCCGCAACGTAGACAAAAATCGTTAAACCAATTGGTAATACCAAACCATTAAAACCACCCACAAAGATCAGTAAGCCCGCAGGTGTTGCACCTAGAATCACGTAAAGCAACAGGGCTAAAGAAATAAAGCTAATGGTGAGGTAGTTGGTATGTTTAGTGGTTAAGTTCTGTTTAAATGCGGACATAAATGAAACAGAGGTATAGGCTGCACCAATTGTGCTACTGATTCCCGCTGCCCAAAAAATCAAACCAAACAGTTTAAAACCAAATGTACCCGCAGCATATTGGAATGCTTGCGCAGCTGGGTTGGCATCGTGACTTGCTAAATCAATATTTGCACCACTGACCACAACCCCTAAGAATGCCAAGAACAATACATAACGCATGATCCCGACCACCACAATACCTTTGGTTGCGGCTCTGGCCACTTCATCAATATTTTCTGGTCCTACAGCACCTTTGTCCAATAAACGGTGCGCGCCTGCGTAGCAGATATAACCGCCCACTGTACCGCCAACAATGGTTGTAATGATGGCGAAATCAATTTGATCAGGTGCAAAAGTTTGTTGAACAGCTTGCCCCACAGGTGGCATGACAATAAATGCAACGATCACGATCAAAACGATTTTGAGTAACCCCAAAATAATCATGCTCTTGTCCATCGCCAGTGTGGCTTTTCTGGAAGCAAAAATCAGAATTGCCAAAGCACCACTCAGCACGCCGCCGACCTTGGTATCCAACCCAAAGAGTGCATTTAAGCCCAGTGCAGCACCCGCAATGTTACCGATACTAAAGAAAAATCCACCTAAAATGACCAGAAATGCGAGTAAGTAACCGCTCCCCGGTAAGGCTTTATTGGCAATATCAGAAGCGCGCATTTGCGTTAAGGTAACCACACGCCAAATGTTTTGCTGAACAACATAATCAATAATGATCGAAACTAGGATTGCAAAACCAAATGCAGCACCTAATTTCACTGTAAATACAGCGGTTTGAGTTAGAAAACCTGGCCCCATCGCAGACGTTGCCATCATAAAGATAGATGCAACAATTGCCCATTGACGGTCAGACAAAAAAGAAGATTTCAATAAAGACATGTAGGCGTTCCTCATCCATTTGAGCTTAATCAACGCTATTTCAAGTGAAACAAAGAACATCTATTTTTCTAAAATACGAGATTCTTTAATCCTTTAAACTTTTAAGATTTTCTGGTTATGCTGAACCAAATCTGTATTTCAAATAAAAGCATAGGCGAAGGTCAGTCACAATAAGACTTTATCCAAAATTCATTAAACATAAGATATTGAATTTATATATTTTTATTATTTTTAAAATCATTTAATAATGAATATTTATCACTTTCTATAAGTTCTCATTATCAATATTTCATATTTTTGCAATTTTTAAATCAAAACCAAAGCTGCATAAAATGCCGTTTTATTGTTCATTATCTAATTTTATTATTCAGCTTTTTCATGGCATTTTCCGAAGTTAAAACCGCTAAATCCGTCAACTTTTCTTTTAATGCGGTGTTATTGCCTTGTGTATAGATTGCGGTAAAGTGGAATGTCTTTAATTGGATTGGCGTATCCAAAATTTCCAATCGCCCATCTAAAATTTCTTTGATTGCCGTTAGTTTAGGTACCACTGCAATCCCTAAACCTTGTTCAGCTAAACGTAATAATGTGACCAATGAATAACTTGTGATGGATAGCGGTTCATCGATCTTCTGTTCTTTCATTTTGGCTTTGAGCTCTTTATAAGGATAGGTAATTCTTGGATAGGTTAAAATGGTATGCGACATCAATGTCCGCAATGACATCTGCCCGATTCCACCTTTAAATGAAGGTGATGCCAGAAAACTTAATTCAAAATCACACAATGAACGTTCTATACATTCAAAAGGCAAAGTTGGCCCCAGTAAAAACGCCATATCCAAATCACCGATGCGTACACCTTCTTGTAAATCTGGAGTTAAATTCACCACGATTTCGATGGAAACTTTGGGAAACTCTTGCTGGACTTGCTCCATATACTCCACTAGCCAAGTATGGACAATCGTTTCGGAAACCCCCAAACGAATCGTTCCTGTTAAATACTGACTTTCTGTGAGTTCAGCCACCAAGTCTGTTTCCAGTCGCATAAACTTTTCAGCATATTTAAATAAGGTCGTGCCCTTATGCGTGGCTTTGATTTGACGAGAACTGCGATCAAGCACTTTAAAACCGAGATCATTTTCAATCGCAGTAATTTTTTGAGAAATTGCAGGCTGTGTCGTTTGAAGCTTTGTTGCGGCTTTATTAAAACTGTTTAAAGTCACCACCCAATAAAATGCTTCGAGGTTTTTTAAGTTCATAATCCATTTTAACCCACAAATTTAGCGCTTGCGTTATGCAAATCCTTTGCCAATATCACTGCTATGTGTGAATTTACACCTGATTCAGCACACCTCAGCCACTCATATTTCACATCCGTTGCATCAATAATGTGGAGGACGATTGGTCATTGGGTCAAATGCTGCAATACCTTCTGACAAATCAGCAGATTCTATACGTTGGTAAATTAACTGCATTTGTTTTTTTAAATCAGCGATTTCCAAGCTTTGTTGCGCCACTTGATCATTTAATTGTTCGACTAAATCATCTAAAAATGCAATTCGGACTTGCAAATCTTCTATGGGTGCGGAAAATGACGCCTGATCATCAATATTTTTATGTTTAGTCATTTTTAGTCCTCAGTGTGGGATGTTTAGGAAACCGTATGGCCTATATTACTATAAGGGATGTCCAACTTGCGTTTGGTGGACCTGCCCTGCTCGATGGCGCAAACTTCAATTTAGAACGAGGCGAACGAGTCTGTCTGATTGGTCGTAACGGTGAAGGTAAGTCTACTTTACTCAAACTGATTGAGGGAAGTTTATTGCCTGATCAAGGTGAAATTGCATTACAAAATGGTATTACGATTTCTATGCTTGCTCAGGATGTACCGATGGATTCGGGCAAAGTTGCAGATATTGTTGCCGAAGGTGCAGGAGAAGCCGCGCTTGTCCTAAAAGAATACCACGAAGCCAGCGATGCTTGTGTATTAGGTGATATGGAAGCTTGTGATCGTATGGGCAACCTACAACATAAGCTGGATTTGCTCGATGGTTGGGCCTTAGAAACCAAAGTAAATTCTATCTTGAGCAAAATGGGCTTAGATCCTGAAGCGGATTTAGCTGATTTATCAGGCGGGCGTAAACGCCGTGTACTTTTAGCACGTGCATTGTTGACGCAACCTGACGTTTTATTACTTGACGAACCAACCAACCATTTGGACGTAGAAAGTATTGAATGGTTAGAGAAATTCTTACTCGATCAAAACAATCTCACCCTATTATTTATTTCCCATGACCGTGCTTTTGTTGACAGTATTGCGACACGTATTGTGGAGTTAGATCGTGGTGTTTTACGTAGTTATGAAGGTAACTACTCACGCTACCTCGACCTAAAAGCACAGCAAATGGAAGCTGAAGAAAAGCAGAATGCACTGTTTGATAAACGCTTGGCTGAAGAGGAAACTTGGATTCGTCAAGGGATCAAAGCACGTCGTACCCGTAACGAAGGTCGTGTACGTGCATTAAAAGATTTACGTGAACAATCTAAAGCACGTCGCTCACAACAAGGTAAAGTGAGCATGGCGACTCAAGAGGCAAATCGTTCAGGTAAATTGGTCTTTGATATTGAACACTTAAGTGTGGCTTTTGGTGATAATGCACCAATTATTAAAGATTTCTCTGCGTTAGTACTGCGTGGCGACCGTATTGGTTTAGTCGGTGATAATGGTGTAGGTAAAACCACCTTGATTAAAGCCATTTTAGGTGAACTTGAACATGGCGGTTCGGTAAAAACAGGTACACAGCTTGAAGTGGCTTATTTTGACCAATTACGTAATGCGCTAGATCTTGAAAAATCAGTAATGGCCAATGTGTCTGAAGGCTCAGACTTTGTCGATGTTAATGGTGGTCGCCGTCATATCTACAGCTATTTACAAGACTTTTTATTCTCGCCTGAACGCGCGCGTACTCCAGTAAAAGCACTTTCAGGTGGTGAGCGTAACCGTATCCTTTTGGCGAAGTTATTGCTTAAACCGTCTAACCTTATTGTGATGGATGAGCCAACCAATGACTTAGACATGGTGACTTTAGAATTACTCGAAGAGATGTTGAGTGATTATAAAGGGACTTTATTATTGATCTCACATGACCGTGCATTTATGGACAATGTTGTGACATCAACTTGGGTATTTGATGGTAAAGGCAATATCGATGAATACATTGGTGGCTATCAAGACTATCTAGAACAACGCCCAGATCAACGTGTTGTCGATCAGAAAAGTGATGTAAAAAAAGCCATTGCGAAAGCGGAAGCTGCTGCGACGCCTGCTGAACCAGCCGTTAAAAAAGTGAAGTTGAGTTATAAAGATCAACGCGCTTTAGAACAATTACCCGCAGAAATTGAAGCTTTGGAAAAAGAACAAGCTGAACTGACTGCAAAACTTGCAGATGGTTCTTGGTTTGTGACTGATGCAGATGCAGCCACCAAAGCGTCGCAACGACTTGGTGAGATTGATGAACTGCTGCTTGAAAAAATGGAGCGTTGGGATGCATTAGAAGAAATGACCAAAGGTTAATTCTTCTAAAATCTTTAAATAAAAACTCCGCAAATATGCGGAGTTTTTATTGAGCCTGCCGACATTGAAACCAACAACATTGATCAATTATCTTATAGATATACAACACATATTTTCAGCTTTATGTATTAACCAGATTTAAAGACATTGGAACATAACGTAACCCATGATTTTCAATGGTTTCATCTTTCACCACAAAGCCAAATCGTTCATAAACAGGTTGTGCATTACAGCTTGAATTTACCGTAAATACTGAAACACCAGACTTTTTCACCTCCTGCAAAATAAAGTTCCACATTGTTCGGCCAATTCCCTGAGCTTGCTTCTCTTTCGATATAAAGAAATGAACCAAATGGGCAGGATTCTTATACGCAATAACACCGATCATCTCCTGATGATCGCTATAAACAAAATAGTGAATTTCAGGATTCTCAAGCATTTTTTCAATCATACTTACGCAAAACAGTTGTCGCCCACTGTCATTGATTGCAAACTCATCAATAAAAGGCGCAATCAATTGGGTAATTGCAATTAAGTCCTTTATGGTTGCTCTTCTGATTGTCTTATTCATGTGAGGGGCATTCCAATAGTGGAGTAGCAGTAAAAGATCAAAATGCTAAACTTAAGTTTGTAATCAGAATTTCGTTATCTAAATAATACTTGAAATGATATATAACAAACTCCTTCATTTTTAAAAATAAACGCACTTATTTAAATGGCTTAGTTCAAGTTAAAATGACGGCAAAACTTTACTGATTAAAATTAAATAAAACTTAAAAAATCAAAGCACTTACCATTCCCCACTCATCTTACCAATGATCATTTCATTTATACCGAATTTCGCTACAAGCACTTCATGATGTTTCCATACAAATCCACCAAGATATGATTATCGAATCTAGTTCAGATCTCGAATTATTTAGTGAGAATATGATCATGAAAAAAGTTACATCATTACTTGTTGCAGCATTCACCACAGCAATTTTCGCAGGTTCTGCAATGGCAGCAACTCCAGCACAGCATTCGACTCAAGCGGTTAAAACCCATCAAATGCAAAAACAACATAAAGCTGGTCATAGCCAAAAACACCATGCCGCTGCACAAAAATCAGCAACAGCAAAAAAAGTAGAGGGTAAAGCAGCAACCAAATAATCCACTTTAAAACGTTGTTTTAAAACTGTCGCTTTATAAAATTATGATCCTCATGCTTAAAAGCTACACCAACAGTGTAGCTTTTAAATTTTCAGCGAATGCTCTGGATCACTTCAAATCCATTCGCTACTTTAAACCGAATTTTTCAACAGGTTTGATTAACCATAAAGATAATTTTCTTAATAAAATATCAAAAAATTGCTGTTGTAACATCCAGCAGATCAATACAGATAAACCAATACAAATCCCAATTTCCACAAAAATATTAAAATCCAGTTGCCAATAACGTGCAATCAACATCACCACAAAACCATGTAGCAAATACACCGCCAAGGTGTTTTTTCCAAGTTGCACACAGCCAATATTTAATAATTTTGTCCATGCAAACATCGCGAAAATGCCCAAACTCGACACCAAAAGACAGCCTATTCTGATCCAAGTACCATCCCACATACTTACCTTAAGTTGCTGATAACTTAAACTGCCATATAACCAAAATGGATTGATTTGGGTGAAATACACCAAGCTTGCAATACCCATCACGATGAATCCAGCTAAAATTTGAGTGAATTTAAATTGCTGAATTTTCTCGACAATAGTTTTGCCATAAAGTGCACCCACAATAAAAAATGGAAAGAAGCTAAAAATTCTTCCGATTGAGTATTGGTAATTGTTCCATGGGCTTAAGCCGACACATAAAGCAAGAATCAGTGCAATCAGCAGTGCAAATTTTGTTTTTATCAAAAAATGGCTAAGCGTTGTCCATACCATCATGCCCAATAGATACCATAAGATCCAATAAGGTCGTTCAAACACATTCCAATTGAGCTGAAATTTACCTGACCAGATGGCATCAAATGCAGGAAATAGAATTTGAAAGGGTAAATAGAGCGCGACAAAAAATAAAATATTCTTAAACCATTTACTGTCTTTAAACAACATGCCCGAAATAAAGATAAAAGCAGGCATATGTACAAAATAAATCGTACCTAATAAGACATGATCAATCGGATCTTTCCAACCGATCATGCGTTCTAGAAAATGCCCGAGAACCACAAGAAATATCAGTGTTGCCTTACAACTGTCTAAGTAGGTATCTCTCATCGCAAGGTTGTCTAAAATAGTCAGTGAATAACTGCGATTATATACCTAAAACATGCACTTGCTTTTGATCAATCTCAGCAAGATGCTGGCGATAGATTTTAAAATTTTCCAAATCAAAACACACGAAACTGACTTCCTCTAAGTTGTTCCTCTGGCTTAAAAATTCAGTCACGCTGTTTATGGCGATAAATGCTGCCTCTGATTTAGGAAAACGATAAATCCCTGTTGAAATATTCGGAAATGCCAGTGTTTTTAGCTGATGTTGCTCAGCGAGTCTTAAACTATTGAGATAGGCTTTCTCAAGAAGTTCATTTTCAGCATGCTGTCCATCTTGCCAAGTGGGGCCCACGGTATGAATCACATAATTACAGGGCAACAACCCCGCTGTGGTAATCACTGCTTCACCAACTGCACAACCACCCTGTCGAGCTCGGATCTTTTGACAATCCTCCAAAATAGCAGAACCACCTTTTCGATGAATTGCACCATCCACACCACCACCGCCAAGTAACGAGGTATTGGCAGCATTTACAATTGCATCCACCTTTTGAACTGTAATATCACCTTGAATTAACCGAATTATTTTCACGTCATGCTTCCTTGCGTATCCTCAATGAGAGTGAATGACATCTTGAATTTTCTTCTTTAAACCGCTTCATGCTACACTCCTTTCAGTTTTAACTTCCCCAAAATTTACAAAACTGCTATGAGTAAAAAGCATCAATACGAGCCTGGAAAATTTTATTGGGCATTTTTACATCCGAAATATTGGGGAATCTGGATTGCAATTGTATTTTTGATGATGCTCGCGATCTTGCCTTGGGCAATTCAGTATCGCTTAGCGACATTGTTGGGCAATATTGCCTTTGATCGACTAAAATCACGTCGTGAAACAACAACACGTAATTTAGAAGTCTGCTTTCCAGAATGGTCACCTGAGCAAGTCATCGACAACTCAAGACAAGTCTTTGTTGATCAAATGATTGGGGTCTTTGAAACTTTAAATGCATGGTATTCACCACAATGGTTTAAAAACCGTGTCAGCATCCAAGGTCTAGAGCATATTCAACAGGCCAAACAAAATGGTCAAGGCATACTGTTACTCGGCACCCATAGCACCATGCTTGATGCTGGTGGTTATTTATGCGCACAATTTTTTGAACCCGATGTGGTGTATCGCCCACAGAATAATCCTTTACTCGATATGCTGATTTATCGTTGTCGTGCAACGATTTATAAAGCGCAGATTGATCATGATGATATGCGTGGATTGATTCGCCATCTGAAAGAAGGTGATGCGATTTGGTATAGTCCAGATCAGGATTTTGGATTAAAACAAGGGGTGATGGCTCCCTTTTTTGGTACGCCCGCTGCAACGGTAACGGCGCATCGACGTTTATTGAAAATATCAAAAGCTGTCGCAATCCCACTGTATTTTTATCGTGATGGTGATATCAAAGATCCAAAATATCATGTACTTATTGAACCTGCTGTTGATCCATTACCCAGTGAAGATGAAATGGATGATGCGATTCGTGTCAATAAAATCATTGAAAATCAACTACGGATCGCACCGACACAATATATGTGGTTTCATCGTCGCTTTAAAACACGTCCAAAAGGCTACGAAAGAATCTATTAAGTTTAAGTGTTTTTGTTTTAACGATCAGGGGATATAAAAATATCTCCTTTTTTATTTTGGTCATCTGGCGTCTAAATAGCATCGTTCATGGCGAACTGCGTCTAGTTACACATGCCCACTTTCTTGATCAAACAAAGCGAATTAAGATTTATCAATAATAAATTCAAATTTAAGGAAAATAAAACAATGAATATCACCAATAAAGTTCTTTTTTCATGTTTGATCAGTTTCAGTTTGATGTTTACCGCATGTTCAGAGCAAAAAGTAGATATCGCCCAAAACAAAACCTCAGAAACTACGCCTAGTGCAACAACTGGGGGCAATTGGAAAAGCAAAGCGACTGAACTGAGTACAGCCAATGCAACAGAGATTACAACAGACTTGGCTCAACTTAATCAGATCGTCAATCAAGCAAATACTCAAGCACTTCAATTAAGAGCAGAGCTTCAATCAGCTGCACCCCAACCTGAAAAACGCCAGCAGATTTTACTCAAAGCCAATGATATACAAGCGACAACTCAACAACAAATCATGGCATTAAATTTAAAAAGTAGTGAAGTACAAAGTCTACGCACACAGATGATTGATAATTTAATCACCAGTCAAAAAATGTATACGCTTTCAACAGCCTCAGATTTTAATGCAAATGCACCTAGTGATGAATTTAAGCAACTTGGTAAACGTTCAATGGCACTTCAACAAAAAATTTCTGCTGAAATGGACGCCTTAAATCAACATTATGGAAAATAAAAAACAATCTGGATCATAAGCAGGTTAAGTAGAAAGACCTAACCTTTCCATACCCGAAAACGTGCCATCGCCCAAATCACATAAGGCCAAAAAATCATATTGACTATGCTATGGATACTTTCCCAAATACGCCAATAACCTCTACCAAAAATATCTGCGCGTGCATTAAAGATTTCTATTACAAAGGCAAGTACCACTGTGGCGATAATCGCAAGATTTGATTTAAGTTGTCTTTTATGAATTGCAGCAACAATAAAATAGATGATTAAACCTGCATAGATAAATAAAGCATCACTACTTAAACCAGTAAAATGTTTAAGACTTGAAGCAAACTCTTGAACTTTTGCGAGAAACATAGCCACTCTTTTTTATTTTCAATCTTGTCTATTCTAAATTATATACCATAAATAAAGCATAACCCGAGTTCTGCATCCTGCAAAACTCGGGTTCATGAGGTTGTGCTTTCACATCTTATTCTTATTTTCTTGGTTATCCATTCCAACATCAAATCCTTGATGATTGCTCCATCGACTTCGTCTTCCTTAGTGAGATTTTCCGTTCTCATTCCCTGTGTCGATAAGTAAAGATTAAAACGAATATGCTTTGCATGCTATCCGCTTAGGGCCTAAATCCATGTAAGTAATTGCTTACAAAAATCAGCCATTTTTTAATTTTATTGTCAGACAATCAGGTTCCAGCTTTATAACTTTGCGCAATTTCATCAGTCACCAACTTCTCCTCTTTCTCTGCTTTTTCAATCCCTTCCTGAATTGCCTCTTGCGCTTCCCTTTCATCTGCATCGGTTTGCTCTAACTCTTCTTGAGTTTGCTCAAAAATACGCCCTGTTTGTAATACCACATAAATCGGAAAATGATCTGAACCCACATGAGGCAGTCGTTGCATATGTACTAAAGCAAAATCTGTACTGTGAAATAAATGATCCAAAGACCATCTTAAAAATTTATAATCGGCATGGAAGGTGTTGATATATCTGCGCCCCACACGTGGATCAAGCAAACCACTAATACGCTGAAATAAACGTGTTGTGCGTGACCAAGCAACATCGTTTAAATCCCCCATAACAATACAACTTTCATCCAAGTCTTTGATCTGATCCCCCACAATAAGCAATTCAGCATCACGTAAAGTCGAGTCTTTGGCTTCTGTTGGGCTTGGTGGTTTGGGATGTAAACAATACAGTTGCACCGCTTGCCCAGATAGTAAAATCACCGTGGTATGAATAGACGGAATTTCATCACTGAGAATAAATTTAACCTCTGTATCAACCAACTTGAGTTTGCTATACAAATGCATCCCATAGAGATTGTCTAAAGGTATAGCCACACGATAAGGATAATCTTTTTCAATTTGAGCCAATTCATTTTGCCAAGTTTGATCAGTTTCAAGTGTCAAAACAATATCTGGCTGGTGCTGTTCAATTTGCTCAAGCAATAAGTGATATTGATCATTCGGTGTCAGCACATTCGACACAATCACTGAAATTTGCTGATCAGGATTAAGCTGATCTTTGCTCACCTGTTTGACTTGTTTCTTCCAAATGAAGGTATAAGGCAAAACCATCTTTAATTGAAAAGCTAAGGCAGCTATCAATAAAAATAAAATCACTTCACGAGCCAAGTCCCACGGCGCTGTCCAAAACAACATCAAGACCAAGGCAATCAAACCAACAAATAATATCTGCAAGCGTGGAAAATCAGCACCTCTAAACCACCATTCATCACGGGGAATCAGTGACCAGAAACTTAGCCAAATCACGATCAACGCAAGTACTTCTATCCAGATCATATTTTGTCACTCTTATATTCTTAATTTTTGAATGATTCATAAATTAATATCAATTTTGCATGTATCATAAACAAGATATATTGCACAATATAGTTGTGTTTTCATTGTGTATGCTATTGCAGTTACACACTCTTTTGATACACTCAAACCCCCTTTTATTTTTTAACGCACCGAGGCAAAGTGACATGAAAGTAGGTCTGGTCGGTTGGCGCGGGATGGTTGGTTCTGTCCTTATGCAACGTATGGTTGAAGAGAATGATTTTGCTCATTTTGAGCCATTCTATTTCTCTACCAGTAACGCAGGTGGTGAATCGCCTGCTTTTGGTGGTAAAACTGCTCCAGCACTTATGGAAGCGACGGACATTACCAGTCTGAAGCAAATGGATGTCATTATTACCTGTCAAGGTGGCGACTATACATCAGAAGTCTTTCCTCAGCTAAAAGCTGAAGGTTGGAAAGGCTATTGGATCGATGCAGCTTCTACATTACGTATGGATGATGAAGCAATCATCGTACTCGACCCAGTCAACTTAAATGTTATCAAAGACGGTTTGGTCAATGGTATTAAAACATTTGTTGGCGGTAACTGTACGGTTTCTTTGATGTTGATGGGCATGGGTTCACTGTTCCAACACAATTTGGTGGAATGGATGACGGCGATGACGTATCAAGCCGCTTCGGGTGCTGGCGCGCAAAACATGCGTGAGCTGATCACAGGGATGGGGTATTTATATAACAATACTCAAGATTTGTTAGATGATCCACGTTCTGCGATTTTAGACATCGACAGCCGAATTGCCGAATTACAACGTGGCGAAGGTTTCCCGAAAGCAAACTTCGGTGTGCCTTTAGCGGGTTCGTTGATCCCTTATATTGATAAGCAACTTGAAAGCGGTCAATCTAAAGAAGAGTGGAAAGGTCAAGTTGAAACCAACAAGATCTTAGGGAATGCTCAGATTGTTCCAATTGATGGTCACTGTGTACGTATTGGTGCAATGCGTTGTCACTCTCAAGCATTAACATTGAAATTGAAAAAAGATGTTCCGCTTGATGAGATTGAAGACATGATTCGTCAGTCTAACCAATGGGCAAAAGTGGTTCCAAATACACGTGATGCATCAATGACGGATCTTACTCCAGTCGCTGTAACAGGAACTCTATCTGTGCCAGTAGGTCGTTTACGTAAATTAAATATGGGTAAAGAGTATTTAGGCGCATTCACTGTAGGTGACCAATTACTTTGGGGTGCTGCTGAGCCTTTACGTCGTATGTTACGTATCTTAATCGACTATAAAAATGCTTAAAGTCACAAAAAACTCATAAACAATGAAAAAGCCGATCTATCTTGATCGGCTTTTTTATGTAACTATATTTATGTAACTCTAATGTTAATATTTTACATATAGACTACAGCTAAATATTGTATTATGGGGATGCCTTGAACTTTGTCAGAGCAATGGATAGAGATGACTGTATATAACAAATTAAAAATTGCCATTTTAGCCATCATGACGTCGCAAGCGGTGAGTGCGATTACAATAGACCCGATCCAAGTTCAATCAGGGGCTGGTGATCTGCTTTATGCTGAAATGAAGTTTAGTAATGCAAATCCAAATGAAAAAATAGAAGTCGGATTAGCTGATGCAGATGATATTCAAAATATTGGTATTTCCACGCAAGCACCTGGACATTTAAATTTTTATACTCGTCGTTCAGGAGATGGCACTGGGGTGATTGTGATTACCTCTTCTCGTCCGATTGTTGAGTCTGAATTAAATATATTATTAAAAGTCAAAGAAGGGAGTGCGACCCATATTCAGCAAGTCAAAGCCCCATTGACCCGTGGGCGTAGTAACGTTCCTGCTCCAATGAGCAATGCTTTAGTCAAAGAAAAGCCTCTGACACCTCAAATCATCGTCAGCGAAAAAGATATTGCATTAAATTTACCAACCAGCACGCAATACCACGTGACAACGCCAGAAGTCGTAACTCCACCAGCTATGGCAACCAAAGCAACGACGACAACGGATTCAGCTGGTACTTTAGCAATTAATGTGATTGCACCACCAGCTCTCAAAACAGAACAAAAACCAACCACAGTTGCGACAAAAACACCGCCTGCGGCTACAACCAATACTCCGAACTCTCTTCAAAGCAATCATCAAAGCAGTGCTCAGAATACCCCACAAACAATGGCGGTAACTGTACAACAAGTGCCTCAGCCACCAACCGAAAAAGCACCTGTGCAATCTACAAAAGCTCAGACCCCACCCGCTAAATTAGACGAGCAAAAAGCAGAATCACAAAAGCCAAAAGATTCCAAAGCTGAGACCAAGCAAGCAAAATCGAATGAGCCTCGCGTAGCGAAATCGAAAGCGGAGTCACAAAAAGCGCTTAAACAGGAAAAAGCCAATAAAGCATTAGATAAACAACCTAAGCATATTGTTCAGGCCAATGAGTCACTGTGGAAAATTGCATCTCGTATTGCAGCAGAAACCAATCAAAGCGTTCCAGAAGTGATGCGACAAATTAAAGCAAATAATGCCAATGCGTTTATTCAAGGTGATGTAAACCGTATTCGTCGTGGTGCTGCACTCAATCTTGCAGCCAGCTATCGTCAAATACCACAAAGCAAAAATAAAGTTGCAACGGCTACACCTGAAATTGCCAAAAAGCAATCGGGTTCTGCCAAATATCGTTTAGATCAAGCAGAAATGAGTTTAGTCGCAGACAATGAACAACCCGCTGCTCAGAGTCAAGGAAAGCAAAATACACAGTTGAATCAGACCACTACTGAATTATCTACAAAAGTTATGACTTCTCGTGAAAAAACGGTTAAATTACAGAAGAATGTGAACCAACTTGCAGCAGGTTTACAACAAAAGAATCAGCGAATTCAATTATTAAATGCTCAGCTCGCTCAATTGCAACAGCAATTACAACAGCAGAATGCAAAAAAACCAAATAGTTAGGATATTCAAAATATTGATTCATTGTGCTCAATGAAGGGGAAATAAAATGTTGTTGTATGTGATTCCATTTGTTCTACTCTTGGTCGTGGCGATCGTGCTCAAAAAACGAGAGGATGCCAATAAAGAGAGCGCCAGTACCAATAACAAAAAAAGTAACAATAAAAAGACGTCAAAGAAAAATGTTGCACGCACTGCGCGTACCTCAAAAAAACAACAGACCACTGTTGTTGAAGATGAAGTTATTGTTAAACAAGCAACAAAACCATTAAGCCCTGAATTAAAAAGTAATATTGAAAAGCTGATTGCTGAGAAAAACTATTTCTCTGCTGAAGCAAAAATCAATCAAGTTTTAAACCAAGACAATGCTCAACATGAACTTTATCTTTATCTTTTAGATGTGCATCTGGCACAAAAAGATGAATTTGCAGTGAATCAGTTGATTAATCATATTCGTTCATTGGGCTTAGACGAAATCGTCATTCAAGCCGAAGAACGACGAAAAGCCAATCAAGCTGATCAGCCAGTTGAATCGATTGCTTTTGAGCCATCAAGCCCTGTCGTGCCAGAAAGCAAAAATACAGCTGCCTTTGATGCCTTGATTGAAAATACAGAAACAATTTCACAACCCGCTGTATCTAAAACCGAAACGCAAAATCTGGCACAAGTCGATGCGCTAGAATTCGATCATTCAACGCTTGTTGAACAGAAAGTTGAGACACCGCAACAACCTGTTCAGCCTTTAGAATTTAATCTAGATCCTGCACCTGAAAAAACACCAACAGCAACACCTGAGCTTTCTTTTGAAGTAGTTCCTCCTGCCCCAGAAATTAAAACTGAAACTGTCAAACCGTTAGAGTTCACGTTTACAGCAAATGAACCTACAGCAGCTCCAGTTGAAAAAGCAGCAGAAGTTGAAATCGCACCAGAATTCAAACTTGATTTTGCTGAACCGATTACGCCAGTAGCTACTGAAGAAAATACACCAGTACGTGATTTTGAATTTAAACTCACACCTACTGAACCAGAAACACAGCCTACTTTTAGTTTTGATTTAGATCCAAAACCTGAAACAGTTGAGCAAGTGCATAGCACAGCAACACTTAACCTTGAAACGCCTAGTGAAGCTGAAACCAGTCTGGCCATAGATGTAAACGACCCATTACTCCATTCATTCCCTGAGCTGGCTCAAGTGAATGAAGTTCAATTAAATTTAGACCTTGCTCAACAATATCTAAATTTGGGTGCATACGCTTCCGTTCGTGAGCTACTCTCACAAAATGAAGTAGCGTATACCGCTGAACAACGCCAACAATCACAAAATTTACTCAATCAAATAGCTTCTTAAATCTATTCGTCTTAAGATAAAGCAGTCATGAATGGCTGCTTTTTTATTATGAACAAAAAAATTGCTTTAATTTACATGGGTGGAACTTTTGGCTGTATTGGCGAGCCTTTAGCGCCGATGCCTGATGCTGAGTTTATTCCCCAACTCAAAAAAGTCTTAGCACCTCAGTTTAAAATTGAGTGCTTTAAGGCGCCCAGTATTAAAGACAGTAGTGCATGCACGGCAATTGACTGGCTTATGCTGATTCAACAAATACAAAGCCTACAACTCCAAAATTTCCAGCACTTTGTCATTATTCATGGTACAGATACGCTCAGTTATGCTGCGGCGACCTTATCACGCTTTTTAGCTGAGTCCTGTCATGTCGTCCTTACTGGAAGCCAATATCCACTGCTCAATATTCAAGGGGACAATACTCGAGAATTCACCGATGCGCTGGATAATTTAAATACCGCACTGGATGCCGTTACTCGACTTCCTTTAGGCGTGTATTTGGCTTTCTACCATCAAGTGATTCATGCAAGAACCACATTAAAAGCTCATAGCACTGCTTTAGATGCGTTTAAAGGACTCAAAGCCGAACAACAAATAGCGGTAGATCATTCCGTCATTCAGGTACAACTTTCACATATTGAAAAAGCCAAATCGCTCAATATCATCAATTGGATGATGGTGCCGACTGAAATATTACAGTTTGAACATAATCTGGAAATTTTCTCCAAACATGCTCCGCATTTCCTGATTATTCAAGCTTATGGGGTAGGTAATTTAGCCATAAATGCGGGCATTATCCAAAAAATTAAAAGCTTGCAGGAAAATGGCTGCCAAATCATTTTATCGACTCAAGTGCCTCTAGGTGGCATGGATCAACGCTATGCGATTAGCCAATGGATCAAAGATTCAAAAATTTTAGTCAGTGATGCACTGAGCCAAGCAGATCTTTATGCCAAAATTGTTAAAATTTATTTACAATACCCCTCTTCGGAACAATGGCATGACCATTGGTATGATCATCCTGAATAGAGGTATTTATGCAACGTTTTGCAATTGGTATTGAGTTTTGTGGCATGCGATATAAAGGTTGGCAAACTCAACAGCCTGGCGTACGTAGTATTCAGGAAACCATGGAAAAGGTGCTCAGTAAAATTGCCGACGAGCCCATTATTTTACATGGTGCAGGTCGTACTGACGCGGGTGTCCATGCGACCAATATGGTGGCCCACTTCGACACCAATGCGATTCGCCCTATACGTGGCTGGTTAATGGGTTCAAATAGTCAATTGCCCAAAGACATTTCAATCCAATGGATTAAAGAAATGGATAACGATTTCCATGCACGCTTTAAGGCAAAGGCACGTCGTTATCGTTATGTGGTCTATCAATCGGCAAATCGCCCAGCCCTGTTACATAAACAAGTGACACATGCCTATTATCCACTCGATGTGGATAAGATGATTGAAGCGGCGCAAAAATTTCAAGGTACGCATAATTTTGAAAGCTTTCGTGCTGCGGCATGTCAGTCCAATCAACCTGTACGTCATGTCAAACATTGCCGCTTAATTCGCCATGGCAACTATCTAGTTCTCGATATTCAGGCAGATGGCTTCTTACACCACATGGTACGTAATATCATGGGCTGCTTACTTGAGATTGGCCAAGGTCTATATGAAGTGGATCATATTGATGAAATTTTTGCGGCACAAGATCGTAAAGCGGCAGGAATCACCGCGCCACCAGATGGACTTTATTTTATTCATGCAGATTACCCAGAACAATTTGAATTGCCTCAACCACCGTTAGGGCCACATTGGTTAAATATGCCTGAATAATTTTTGCGGCTACATATAAAAAATCCTTCTCAATAGAAGGATTTTTTATATTAAAACTGTTCAGTTCATTTCCCGCAAACATACGAATTAACGCTGTTTACGCTTTCTATATTCCACAGGCGTTTCATTGGTCCAGCGTTTAAATGCGCGGTAAAAAGTACTTGGCTCAGAGAATCCAGTTAAATAAACAATACGTTCAACACTTTCAGTGGTATTGGCCAATAATTTCTTGGCTAAGCGACAACGATAATCTGAAAGAATTTGCTGAAAGCTGGTGTTGGCTTCCGAAAGCTGTGTACGTAAACGACGTGGGGTAATGCTGAGTTGTGCAGCAACAGTTTCAAGGGTTGTTTCACCACTTTCCAAGGTTGAGCCTATCGCGCGGCGTACTTCACCCACTAAATCATAACGTGCAAGCTCTTGTAGTTTTTCAATTGCAAGTTGTTCATGCAATTGCAATAACTCAGGCTCCGCTTGCCACAATGGATATTCTAAAATTGATGGATCAAAATAAAGACGCGTCTCTTTTTGACCTAAACTGACAGGACAACCATAAACACGATAATACTCACCATCAGAAGCGCCATTGGTAAAATTAAAATCGATGTAAATCGGTTCAAAACGTCCTTCAGTGATAAATTTAAAGAAGCGTAAAATCCCTGAAATAGCACATTCTGAAAAATGACGATTAACGATGTTCTCCCCCCAAGGTTGTTCGCCATTGGTTAAATAACAACGTCCATCGTCATCAATGATCAGTTTGGCATGAAATGCATCGCTAATTAAACGTTGATAAGCCAAGGCACGCTTTAAGCCTTCGCCAAAGTTTTCACTTGAAATAAACAGGTGTTCGATTACTTGCCCACGATACAGTGGCAAGTGCTCTCCGAGGTGTAAACCAATATCTGGATCATTACTGACTTCCTCCGCAGCGACCCAAAATGCAAATTGTGCATTCAACGGTGTTCGAGCATTTTGGTCAACCTGACCCAATGCTACCCCAGCCTTTGATAATATTTCTTCTGTCGGCAATCCTGCACGACGGATCGCTTGATAGCCTAATCGTAAAACAACCGAAGCATCAGTTAGCTGACTCACGCAGTGCCCTTCCTTGTATGTTATTCATTTATACTTAAAACATTTAATTTAGATTACAGTCGATTGACCAAACTGACAATATTTATCCGCTTTTTTTTGTAGAAATTGTTTAACAATATGTTCGCTTATTTTCAAGTCATCTACCGCCTTGTAATGCCGAATATTCTTGTCTTTCTGCAAAAAATTGCCTATAATTTGCGCCTTTCCAATTTGATCATCAGGTAGGCTATGGCCAATAAAGAGGAACTTATCGAGTTCGAAGGCGTTGTCACCGAAACGCTTCCTAATACTATGTTCCGTGTGCGTTTAGAAAACGGTCACGAAGTGATTGCTCACATTTCTGGTAAAATGCGTAAACACTATATTCGTATTTTAACAGGCGATAATGTAAAAGTTGAAATGACACCATATGACTTAACAAAAGGTCGTATTACATATCGTGCACGCTAAGTTTTAGTGTAAGCAAAAGCCACTTTTAGGTGGCTTTTTCATTATCCACAAGATTTACCCTCCTGCTTACGATCTTTTATCGTCTGGCAACTATACATCTGACACATTAAAATCTGTTTCCTATACCTATTTATCATTTGTAATCCATTTACTTCAAAGTTGATAGCACTAATTTGTTCTAAATTTTAATACAACTGATCTTTTCACAGCTTCACCAGTCCAGTCTGTTTGATGCTTTTTTAGTAAAATCTATACCACTTGGTTTGCCCAGCAAAAGATCTAGATACATATGCGTGTATATTTATTATACTAAGTAGAGATCATTTCTAAATTAAGTTAACTATGGATCAGGTGAAGCTTATGAAAATACATGTATGTATGTTTTTATTGGCATCTATTGCACTTGTTGGATGTAAAAGCTTAAACACCCGACCTGCAAATTTAGATCAATATTTACAGCAATTCATTGGTAAAACCAGTGCTGAAATTCAAAGCAATTTAAATTTTAAGGCAATGGGATATCAGGTAAGCGATAAAGTCCAAACCAGTAATAGCACCTTAAGCTATACCATCCTTAGACCAATCAATATCCCAATGGCAGGAGGCAATGCGACTGTAGGCCCTAATGCAATGGGTATGCCAGTGATTCGTTATGATACGATGGGCACGCCAAGCTATGATATTAATTTTAATTGTAAAGTCACTTTTCAATTAAAAGATGGTGTTGCTGAATCTATCGAGTATTTAGGTCGAGCCTGTTAGCTGTTTAAAGCGAATCTAATACCCATCGGTATAATGGCGAGAATATGGATAGACTTTTATCAAAACTTATCAGAAGTCAAAATTTAACAATAAAAAACACAGCTTAAGCTGTGTTTTTTATGAGTAAGTATCTAAAACAAGTGCTTATGCAATCGCTGCAACGACAGCCTCGCCCATTTCAGCCGTACCAACTTTACGCATACCATCAGACATAATATCGCCAGTACGCAAGCCTTGGTCTAAAACTTGCCCTACAGCATCCTCAATGGCTTTTGCAGCCACTTCTTCACGGAAGGTGTAGCGTAGCATCATTGCCACAGAAAGAATGGTTGCAAGTGGATTAGCAACGTTTTGGCCAGCAATGTCAGGAGCAGAACCATGACAAGGTTCATACATACCTTTGCCATTCTCATCTAAAGAAGCAGATGGAAGCATACCAATAGAGCCAGTTAGCATTGCTGCTTCATCGGAAAGAATGTCACCAAACAAGTTCCCCGTCACAATCACATCAAACTGTTTTGGCGCACGAACCAATTGCATTGCTGCATTATCGACGTACATATGTGAAAGTTGAATATTTGGATATTGTTGTTCTTTAAGTGCAGTCACTGTCTGCTTCCAAAGCTCAGTCACTTCAAGCACGTTGGCTTTATCCACTGAACAAACTTTACCGCCGCGTAAGTTTGCCATTTCAAAAGCAACTTTTGCGATACGTTTAATTTCAGACTCTGAATAAACGTCGGTGTTATAACCTTGCTTCTCACCATTTTCGAGTTCACGAATACCGCGTGGTTGACCAAAGTAGATGCCACCCGTCAGTTCACGAACAATAAGGATATCTAACCCCGAAACTATCTCTGGTTTAAGACTAGATGCATCCGCCAATTGCGGATAAAGGATTGCAGGGCGTAAGTTAGCAAATAGATTTAATTCACTACGAATTTTCAATAAGCCACGTTCTGGACGAATTGAACGTTCAATATTATCCCATTTTGGACCGCCTACAGCACCCAGTAAGATTGCATCTGCTTTTTTCGCTTGTTCCGCTGTCACTGCTGGGTAAGGTTCGCCATGTGCATCAATTGCTGCACCCCCTAACAAACCTTGTTCCCATGTTAAACCTAAATTAAATTTATCATTGACACGTGTCAGTACTTTTTCAGCAGCAGCAACGATCTCAGGACCGATACCATCACCTGCCAAAATCAAAATTTGTTTAGACATTTGTAGTTCCATTTATTTTTCAGTATCTATACTGATGTGAGATTAAATCTTCTGTTCAACAAATTCGCTCACGCCAGTCACCGCATTATGCGGGCGACAAAAACGGCGAATTGTCCGTTTTTCTTGAATCATATCGACACATAGCGGTGTCGGTGAAGAAACATTCAGTAAACTTCCTGAACCCTGTGACCTTAAGCGATACATCTTAAATGTGTATTTTTGATTTGCTTTAAAATCATGAATAACATGGAAAACTTCAGCATGTTGTTTAGTGATTGGATAGAATCGAATCACCATCTCATATTGCTGAGGTGGAATCGTTAAATAAACACCATTTTGATCTAAAGGCTCACCCGTTAATTTGAGATAACCCTTTTGAATGGCGCTACGATTGGCACGTTGTGCACGTTCATCCATGATAATCACATCATTTAAGCGCGCAAATTCACAATGCTCTGCACCTGAACAATAGACAGAAACCGAATTTTGGCTGATATGTTTATTTTCAGCTTGCTTGATACGCATTAAATCAACCATTTGAGTGGATTGACACGCACTAAGCATAAAGCTTGTTAAACCGATTAAAACACTGCAACTCAAAAACTTAGTCATTGCTCAACCCCAACCCTCACTTCACTGAGTCAACATTCATTTTGTTATACTCGCATGTTAGCAAGAGTTGGGCATTCACGCTATGTGTAAAATGTTCGCTGAAAATTAACCTTGAATTTCAGCAAATACCCAAGGACGTGATTGTTTGGTTTTTTCTTCATAAGCACGAATTTCATCCGCAGCCTGTAAAGTCAAACCAATATCATCCAAGCCATTCAATAAACAGTGTTTACGAAATGGATCGACCTCAAATTTAAAAGCTTCACCACTTGGTGTACGGACTTCTTGAGCTTCTAAATCAATAGTTAATTGATAGCCTTCCTGAGCAGCACATTCTTTAAACAATTGATCCACAACAGATTCAGGCAAAATCACTGGCAACATGCCATTTTTAAAACTGTTATTGAAAAAGATGTCTGCGTAGCTTGGTGCAATCACAGTACGAAAACCATACTCTTCCAATGCCCAAGGCGCATGTTCACGACTCGAACCGCAACCAAAATTGGCACGAGAAATAAGCACAGATGCCGCTTGGTAACGTGGCTGATTCAAAATAAAATCAGGATTCTTCGGACGTTTAGAATTATCCTGCCCCGGATAACCTTCATCTAAATAACGTAATTCATCAAATAAGTTATCACCAAAACCGGTGCGTTTAATTGATTTTAAAAACTGTTTTGGAATGATTAAGTCGGTATCTACATTGGCACGGTCTAAGGGTGCAACAATACCCTGTTCAACGGTATAAGCTTTCATCTCTTTGCTCCTTAAGCCTGATTAGAATGAACGTACATCAACAAAGTGACCTGCAATTGCTGCCGCAGCTGCCATTGCTGGACTGACAAGGTGAGTACGTCCACCATTGCCCTGACGGCCTTCAAAGTTACGATTTGAAGTCGATGCACAATGTTCACCGGGTTGTAACTTATCAGCATTCATCGCCAAACACATTGAACAACCTGGCTCACGCCACTCAAAACCAGCTTCGATCAAGATTTTATCTAAACCTTCCGCTTCCGCTTGTTGTTTCACTAAACCAGAGCCTGGAACAACCATTGCCTGTTTAATACTAGACGCTACTTTTTTACCTTTTGCCACTTCTGCAGCAGCACGAATATCTTCAATACGTGAGTTGGTGCAAGAACCAATGAATACGCGGTCTAATTGAATATCAGCCAATGCCTGACCTGCATTTAAACCCATATATTGATACGCACGGGTCCAGTCATTACGCTGTACATCATCTTTGGCCTGTTCCAAAGTTGGAACGGCTTGAGATACAGGAATCACCATCTCAGGAGAAGTCCCCCAAGACACTTGTGGTTCAATTTCTTCACCATTTAAAACCACGATCGTATCAAAATGTGCATTTTCATCAGAATGTAAAGTATTCCAATACGCGACTGCCGCATCCCACTGTTGACCTGTTGGTGCATAAGGACGATCTTTAACATATTCAATCGTTTTGTCATCGACAGCAACCATACCAACACGCGCACCGCCTTCGATTGCCATATTGCACACAGTCATACGCCCTTCAATCGACATATCACGGAATACCTGACCACCAAATTCAATTGCATGCCCAGTACCGCCAGCCGTTCCGATTTTACCAATAATTGCCAAAACCACGTCTTTTGGGGTAACACCTTGACCTAATGTTCCGTCAACACGCACCAACATGTTTTTCATTTTCTTCTGTACTAAGCATTGTGTTGCCAATACATGTTCAACTTCTGATGTTCCAATCCCGTGTGCCAAACAACCGAATGCACCATGTGTCGCTGTATGTGAGTCACCACATACCACCGTCATACCCGGTAAAGTTAAACCTTGTTCTGGTCCAACGACATGTGCAATACCTTGACGGACATCATTAATGTCAAACTGCACTACATTAAAGGTTTTACAGTTATCGTCTAAGGTCTGAACTTGGATACGAGAAGTATCATCTTCAATCCCAGCAATCCCTTCTGAACGCTCTTTGGTTGATGTAGGAACATTATGGTCAGGTGTTGCAACGTTAGCACTTAAACGCCAAGGTTTACGTCCAGCAAGTTGTAAGCCTTCGAATGCTTGTGGAGAAGTCACTTCATGCAATAAATGACGGTCGATATAAAGTAATGCTGAGCCATCATCACGTTGTGTTACAAGATGGTCATCCCACAATTTGTCATACAAAGTTTTTACTGATTCTGTTTTTGCTTTTTGGTTTTCGCCTGCCATGTCGAAATGCTCCACTGGACTGGGTAATTCTTTCATTCACTCAATTATAACCACGTTTTTACATAAATCTAATTTATCATTTTTATTAATTTAAAAACTTTTTGGAATTAATTCTATCCAAATAAATGCTCCTAAAATCACCTTTATAAAGTATTTAAATCAATGATATATTTTCAATGACTTTAAAAGCACTTGGCTTAATCATCAATAAAAAAATAGAGCTTAGACAAATAAATGTATGTCCTAAACCATAAATTAAGCAAATCCATGATTTAAAAAGAACTCAATACTTCCTATATCAACAATCACGATGCAATGTATAAAGAATAAAATATCGCTTTATCCAATCAACATTAATCAAAAAAACCTTTTTACATTACAATTGATAATGATTATTATTTAACTATTGAATTAATAAGTGGTGATTCTCATGGCGAGTATCCAAAATTTCCTACAAAGCAATCAACGTGTTTTCAAAAAAACCTTAAGCTATTACATCATGCATATCACAGTAGCAATGCTGGTTGCTTATGCAGTGACTGGTAATTTTTGGATGGCTGTGACATTAAGTTTACTTGAACCGACTGTACAAGCATTTGCATTCTTTTTCCATGAAAAGGCTTGGAATAAACGAGACCAAAAGGCAGCACAAAGCACTGAAATTAAAATCTAAATCATATGTATTTTCTGTGGTTGGAGCTGCTAATCACCACCGCCTCCTCCACAGCTGCTACAACTACTACAAGAGGAAGATGAATCAGAACTTGTACTATGTGAATGGCTCGAATCACAGGATGAACTTGATCCTGAACATGAGCTAGAAGAACATGACGATGTTGCAGAAGCCTGTGGAAAATCTGAAGTTGAACTCATCATTTGGCTATACATTGTCATCATAAACGGTAAGCTAAAAATTAAACCCCGCTCCCATCGAACATGGGCATCAACCTGAAAAATTCGAGCTAAGACCTGCGTGTTTTGTGGATTCAATCCATGTAAAGCACATGCCCCATGCCAAGTATTGAGCAATTGCTGTCTTTGAGCAGCTCGCTGTGATTCTGTTACTTGTAAATCATGCGGTTTATGAATCAGTTCATAGCCTAAAAAACGTTGGCTCATGGACTGATAAAAGTCATCAAATTCTTCAATCAATATATGCCATAGCGCATCCACTGAGTGTGAAGGCATTGCATAAGCTCCCCTACGCCACAAATGAATTGCTAAATAGTCTTTAAAACCTTCTTCAATCAATGGATAAGAAGATTGTCGAATGTTTGGGTGTCTTTGTTTAAAAGCAAGCCAAATACGATTTGGAAATTTAAAATTCTCCAACTCTTGTATTTTTCTTAGGCGATTTAACCGAAGCTTCAACCAAATTATGCTGAGAATAGCGATGATAATGCTGGGGAAATAGATATTGAAAAAATATACAAAGATTAAGCCTAGAGCAGAAAATATCAGTATCGTGGTAAAAAATCGAAGCCAAGTTTTAGAGAAGGTATTTCTAGTATGTTGTTGAAAATAGTGAATGGTGGTGTTTGTTGGTTGATTCAAATAGCTTTCCTTTTGTTGTTTTTATGCGCTGAATATAAATGAGCTTTGCTTAAATTGTACAGTAAAAAGTTGTATTAAAATTTTTCCAAAGCACGAATAGAACCAATCACTTTGCTAAAAATAAAAAAATTTGAAAATTACTTTGATTAATTCTTAAATTTTCTAAATAATGAATTACGCATAAAAATTCTTTATGGATGGAAATATTATGAATCTCGCTGCTTTTGAAGCCTTTGTCAAAGTTATGGAAACTGGTTCGATTTCTATGGCAGCAGAACATCTGTTTATTACTCAGCCAGCTGTCACCAAGCGCATACATAGCTTAGAAGAATATTTCGGCGTCAAACTTTTTGAGTCTGCAGGTCGTGGTGTTCAAGCCACACATGCAGCGCATTCATTATTACCTAAAGTAAAAAACTGGTTAAATGAATTGGGAGATATTCACCATACCCTGAGTCATGAGCAAGGTGAAGTTCGAGGAAAACTCAAGATTGGCACCAGTCACCATATTGGCCTGCACCATTTACCACAGCATTTAAAAAAATATGTACAGCACTTTCCTGAAGTCAAACTAGATGTACATTTTGTGGACTCTGAACAAGCGCATGAACAAGTGCTTGCTGGGGATTTAGAACTGGCATTTTTAACCCTTCCGCCACAAGGTGATGAGCGTTTGCGTTATATCACGATTTGGAATGATCCTTTGGTATTCGTGGTTGCACCTTTTCATCCTTTGGCACAAAAAAAGAACCTTAAGCTTGAAGATCTGATCGAATACCCAAGCTTATTACCAGCAGCACAGACTTATACCAGTCAAATCACCTTGGCAGAATTTGAAAAGAAAGGTTTAAAGCCAAAAATTACCATGAGCAATAATCCGCTTGAATCTATTCGGATGTTGGTTTCCATTGGTTTAGGCTGGTCTGTTCTACCTAAAACCTTGTTAAATCAAGACTTACAACAACTTGATATTCGTTTTGAAATGAACCGCCAATTGGGGATGGTTTGGCATCCTGGACGGACCCAGTCTAGAGCTGTGCAGGAATTGATTGAGATGATGAAATAATCTCTGCAATAAAAATCCCTTATCTTGTTACTCAAGATAAGGGATTTACATATTACACAGGGATGGTCGTACTTATCTTTCCCTTCATTCCCTTATAAAGTCTTCATTGCACAATTTTTTACTTTACTGAGTCTTCATGTAGAGACTCATTTAACTGATCAACCACTAATGCCCATTCACCATCAGATTTAATTTTTTCAGCAAGAAACTGACGTTGTCCCTCACTCCAATAAGATGCGTCTGTAATTAGAGTATCTGCATCCAACTGGTGATTTTCAATAAAACTTTGAATTGCTTCTTCGCTAGAATCCAAGCCGAGTTGTTCAAATAAATTGGTCATTCTTGGACGTGTCTGGCTCATTATATAATCTCCGTCAGTTTTAAAAGTGCTCAAATCAACATAGCATTTTTACACTATAAATGAAGTACAAAATCTTCATTTATAAAAATATTTACAAAACTTCTCATTCTTGACAAAACAATCAAGCCATAAAAAAGCAGTGATCAACACTGCTTTAAATCACAATAATCGGCCCAGCTCAAATCGACCAATCCTGGATATCCCAACCCTGTTCTTTTGCCAGATGCTCAAGACGATCATCAGGATTTACTGCAATCGCATGGTCAGCATATTCCAATAAAAAACGATCATTAATCGAATCTGAATAAGCCCATGATTCAGTGACAGTACGACCATCGAGCCATTGATCCAAACGTGCCAATTTACCTTTTTGGTAACATGGAATATTGGTCACTTTCCCTGTGTACTTGCCATCTTTTATTTCAGCATTGGTCGCAATAATTTCGCTGATACCAAATTCACGGAAAATAGGTGCTGTAATAAAATCTGAAGTTGCCGTAATACCAACCAACGCATGGCCTAAATCTTTATGTTTTTGAATCGCGGCAAAACCAGCTGGACGCATTTGTGGACGAATCACTTTTTGCATAAACAACTGATGTAATTCAGTTAAATAATCATTATCGTGTTGAGTAAGAAACTCAAAGACAAATTCATTATAAGCAATTGGATCAAGCTTGCCTGCTTTGTAGTCTTCATAAAACTGATCATTCATCGCACGATGTCGGACTGGATCGACCAAGCCTTCATTGACTAAGAACTCTCCCCAAGAATGGTCAGAATCTGTATTTAATAAGGTGTGATCTAAGTCAAACAGCGCCAATTCCATGAAAATACTCGTTTAAACTGAAATTTAAGAAAAAAATTGTAAATCTATCACCGCTAGTCGATAGAAATTCGTTAAGATCATAGCAATTTTAAAACATTATTACTTTGACTTTATCGAGTTGGACAAAAGAGTGTATGTCCCCATATATAAAGTCAAATGAAATTAACAAATTTTAGGTAGCCAAATGATCGACTCAGAAGGTTTCCGACCCAACGTCGGGATCATTTTGGCAAACGATATTGGACAAGTTTTATGGGCAAAACGCATTGGACACAATGCTTGGCAATTTCCTCAAGGAGGTATCCAGTTTGGAGAGACTCCTGAGCAAGCTCTATTTAGAGAACTACGAGAAGAAGTTGGGCTCCTACCCGAACATGTCCAAATTATTGCCCAGACAGATGACTGGTTGCATTATCGTTTGCCGCTTCGATACATTCGCTCGGATTCCGATCCGATTTGTATTGGACAAAAGCAAAAATGGTTTTTACTGAAACTCACAGCTTCAACGAAACATATTCAGTTGAATCTCTCTGACCCGCCGGAGTTTGATCAATGGCAATGGGTTAGTTACTGGTATCCGCTTGGACAAGTGGTGAATTTTAAACGAGATGTTTATCGTAAAGCGATGATGGAGTTATGTATGCGAATGCCGCAATATACAGCTGAAATTTCTTCAAAATATGAATGATTTTTCAAGGTAGTACTGTTATAAATAATACTGATGAAGTCGCTTTAAAACATAGCTTAAATTAGGAGCATACATCCATGTCGAACATGCAACTGGACACATTAAGACGTATTGTACAAGAGATCAATGCGTCAGTCAGTTTGCATGATTCTTTGGAAATCATGGTCAATCAAGTTTCCGAAGCCATGCATGTTGATGTTTGCTCTATTTACCTTTTAGATGAACGTAACCAACGTTATGTACTCATGGCAACTAAAGGCTTAAACCAAGAATCTGTGGGGACAGTTTCCTTACAACTTGGCGAGGGTTTAGTTGGTTTAGTGGGGCAACGTGAAGAGATTGTCAACCTAGACAATGCGTTTAAACATGAACGGTTTGCCTACTTCCCCGAGACAGGGGAAGAGATCTATAACTCGTTCCTTGGTGTTCCAGTCATGTATCGCCGCAAAGTGATGGGCGTGATGGTGGTTCAGAACACCGAACCTCAAGATTTTAGCGAGGCAGCAGAATCATTTCTGGTGACCTTATGTGCGCAACTCTCTGGGGTAATTGCTCATGCACATGCAGTGGGCAATATTGATGTTTTCCGTAAACCCAGCAATTCATCTAACTACAAGACCTTCCAAGGTTCATCTGGTGCAGGCGGTATTGCACTTGGCCGTGCCATCATCCTTTACCCTCCGGCAGATTTAGCTTCAGTTCCAGACCGTGATGCGGATGATATTAGTGAAGAACTTAAGCTTTTAGATCAAGCCATTGCTTCTGTACGCAATGAAATTCAATCGCTTGATGACAAAATGCAAGATTCGCTCATGGCGGAGGAGCGTGCTTTATTTAGCGTGTTCTTACGTATGTTGGATGAAAATGCCCTACCTGCTGAAATTAAAGAAATTATTCGAGATGGAAGCTGGGCGCAAGGTGCAGTTAAAAATGTGATTGAACGCCATGTTGCACTTTTTGCACAAATGGAAGATGACTATTTACGTGAACGTGTATCTGATTTAAAAGACTTGGGACGCCGGATCCTCGCAGCATTACAAGAAGGCGATACCAGCCATAAAGAGATCACCTCTGAAAGTATTTTAATTGGAGATGAGATCAGTACAGCTGCTTTGGTTGAGCTTCCTGTAGATAAAATCGCCGCGATTGTAACCTCTGAAGGGGCTGCCAACTCCCACATGGTAATTGTCGCCCGTGCACTCGGTATTCCAACTGTGGTGGGTGTTACTGAGCTGCCGGTAAATACCCTTGATGACGTTGAAATGATTGTCGATGCTTATCAAGGTCGGGTTTTTGTCAATCCACCACGTCGTTTACGTACACGTTATAAAGAGATCCAAAAAGAAGAAGAACAAATTGCCAAAGATTTAAAGCAATATGAAACCAAAGATGCCATTACACCTGATGGCGTTGCTGTAAAGCTGTATGTAAATACTGGTCTGATGATTGATGTGGTACGTGGGGTTCAACGTGGTGCAAAAGGTGTAGGGCTTTATCGTTCTGAAATTCCATTTATGCTGCGTGAACGCTTCCCAGGCGAAGAAGAACAACGTGCGATTTATCGTCAACAGCTTAGTCACTTTGCCAACAAACCTGTGGTGATGCGTACACTTGATATTGGTGCGGATAAAGACCTGCCATATTTCCAAATTGAAGAAGAAAACTCAGCGTTGGGGTGGCGTGGCATTCGTTTTACTCTCGATCACCCTGAAATCTTTTCCTCACAAATCCGAGCAATGTTAAAAGCCAGTATCGGCTTAAACAATCTACATATTTTATTGCCAATGGTCACCAGTGTCAGTGAAGTAGAAGAAGCACTTTACTTACTGGAACGTGACTGGATTGCGGTTCAAGAAGAAGAGCAAGTTAACTTCGCCAAACCGAAAATCGGGATTATGGTTGAAGTACCGAGTGTACTTTTACAAATTGGTGAATTTGCTGAATTGGTCGATTTCTTCTCAGTCGGTTCAAATGACTTGATTCAATATTTATTGGCAGTTGATCGTAATAATCCACGTGTATCCAGTGTTTATTCACATTTCCACCCTTCTGTACTTCGTGCTTTAACGCGTTTGGTTCAAGAATGTCATAAGTATGAAAAACCGATCAGTATTTGTGGAGAAATGGCAGGCGACCCACTCTCAGCTATCTTACTTATGGCAATGGGATTCAATACCTTGTCGATGAGTTCAAGTAATATTCTGCGTGTGCGTAAAGCGATTTGTCATGTATCAATGACAGATGCACAAAAGCTATTAGAAGAAGTGATTGCGATGAATAACCCACTCATGGTCAAGAGCTGGATGGAGTATTACTTTAAGCATCATGGTCTGGCTGATATGGTGAAATCGAATCGTCTAGTCAATATTTAATTGTTTATTTTTATTAGATTTTTATAATTATTTAAGCAAAAATTGCAGTCCACAAAAAAGGCCGATAATCATCAGAATATCGACCTTTTTTGTGTTTATCATAACCACGTTTTGCATTCTTTTTACGATCTACAAACACTTGGCTTTTGTTGACTTCATGCATGTGTTTAGCCACAAAGTTGTGAATCACAACCTCTGGCATTGCTTTTTTCTTTGCCATTTTCTTTACCTATTTTGTTGTATACCACTTGATCAGTGGGAATCTGATATTACGCTTTTTTGTGTAGAATACAAGTATTTGTATTGATCAAGTTTGTGACAATTTCCTAGTGCACTCTTTTTACCTATTACATCAAGGCAAATTTGCAGATTTATCTCAAATTGATTTTAATCATCAGAAGGTCATCTTTAATTTAATTAAAATTTTACAAATCAGATTGAAAACTTCATGTAATTCATGAGTATTGTTATCTATAGTATTAAAAGAAATTTGAATATAAATATACTCAATAAAATATAGGGTAATGAGTTAGAACTGGAGGATCATGTGTTCAATCAAAAGAAATTATCGAGTTTTCTACTATTGTTGGTTATCCCTACACTTGGTTTAATCGCATGTAGTAAACCTGAGAAAGCGGAAGTCATAACAACTGAATCAAGTGCGAGTTCTGTGCCATCTGAAACTGTGAAAACTGAATCTACAGAGAACACTTTTGATCTCTCCAAGATTCCAATTTCAAATATTACACTCAGTCAGTTTCCATATATTTCTTTGCCAAATGGCTATCAGTTTCACGAAGCAACAAGCGTAAATTTTGAGAAAATACCATTTTGGACAGGTCAACATATCGAAAATGTTGAAGGTCAATTATATAGTGCAGCCATTCAACAAAATGAAAATTATAAAGAAGGAAGTTTTTTAGAATTGCAACGTAATTTGGAAAATGTAATCCAGCAATTGGGTGGCAAACAAATTACCCAGAGTAAAATTCCTCAACAAGAATTAGAAAAGATCCCACAAAAATTCCAAGTCGATTATGTTGCAGGATTGGGAGATGTTTTTAATAACCCGACACAGACCTTTGTGATACGCCAAGCGAATAAAAATATTTGGTTTCAATTGACACAGACAGGGAATGGACATGCTGGCCTACTTGTCGCAGAAACTAAACCTGTTGAAATTACTGCAAAAGCATTAAGTTCAAACCAACTCAAAACAGCTTTGGATAAGGACAATAAAGTCAATATTGAGGTTAACTTTGCCACGGATCAAGCGAATATTTTGCCTGACTCTCAACCCCAAATTGAACAAGTCATTCAACTGCTAAAAAACAACCCTGAACTCAAATTGAGTATTAATGGTCATACAGATAATTCAGGTGATACCAAACATAATCAAACGCTTTCAGAACAACGTGCAAATGCTGTTGTTAAGGCTTTAACCAATAATACTGGGATTCAACAAAGCCGTTTAACAGCCAAAGGCTTGGGAGATACACACCCTATTGCGGATAATTCAACTGAAGACGGTAAAGCTTTAAATCGTAGAGTTGAGCTGATTAAATCTAATTAATTCTGTGAAATGCTGAGTTCAATGAACAAAGAAAACCTATTATAAATAAATGGGTTTTCTTTTAAAAATAGCTCACTCACTACATACACGATGTACTCAGTAAAACTCTATCTAGCAATCGTTTTACATCTACAGCTTGCACATCTAACATTCCAGCCACTCGTCCATAAAACACACTATAAGGTGTTTTAATAAAAGCATTCGCTTGTAATCTACTGTTGATTCTTCCGCTCACAAACAAATTTTTATCAAAAGATAAAAACTGCGATAACAACAACTTATTTACAGAAATAAAAGCTCAATTACAGCAGCTTTCAATAAAAAACAAAAATATTAAATATTTTCAACAATATAAATTTGCCGAAATCAAAAAATGCATATATATTGTATATACATTTTTTTTGATTATCACCTTTGGGGATAAATACGTCATGGCTGAATTACCCAAAAAGACAAAGGTGAATAAAAAAGATGGGCAACTCTTAATTCGCATTAACAGTGCTGAGCGTGACCAGTTTTTACAACTCTGTGAAACGATGGATACCAGTGCAGCACGTGAGTTAAGAAAATTTATCCGTAGTTTTATCAAAAAACATCAGCCAACGGATACTCAAACTAAGGAGTAACATGATGTCTAAGCAAGTTAAATCTTTAAAACAGAAAATCAAAGCACGTTTGGAAAAAATCTCCAAACACGAAGGTAAATTGAAAAAGCTCAAAAAAAAGCTTAAAAAACAAAAGTAATTTCGATTACACATCCCAAGCTTGAACTTTGATAAAAGTGGCTTAAAAAAAGCGGCATTATTTACATAATGCCGCTTTTTGCGTTTTCGAAGGGGTTAAGCTAAAGCTCTATCTAACAAACGTTTTACATCCACAGTTTGTGCATCTAACATTCCGACCACGCGTCCATAAAACGCACTATAACGTGTTGCAATAAAAGCATCCGCAACAAAATCTGGTGCATGTTGTTTCAGTAAGATAGCTTGTGCCAAGATGACCAAACGACTGACTAAGCTACGTGCCATAAATTGCAATTCATCTGCTTGTAAGCCACTAAATAATTTAAATAAAGCTTGTAATTCATCTTGTAAAATTGAATCTTGAGCTGCAACTTGTGCAAATGATTTAAATAAGACTTCAATTGATTCACGGTCACGTTGGATTGCACGTAATACATCCAAACACATCACATTACCAGAACCTTCCCAAATAGTATTTACAGGGGCTTCTTTAAAAATACGAGCCATGATTCCTGTATCGACATATCCATTGCCACCGAAGACTTCCATCATCTCACCCGTCAACTCTACAGCACGCTTACACACCCAGAACTTTGCTGCTGGTGTCATGATTCGTCTCCATGCCAGAGATAATTCATCATCACTCTCATAGCAATGCGCAAGATGAAAACTCAATTGCATGGCTGCTTCTGTTTCCAAGGCTAAATCCGCCAATACTGCTTGCATCAACGGTTGTTCCGCCAAATGTTTACCAAAGGCCTTACGCTGACGGGTATAGGCTATACATTGCACCAAAGCCTGACGTAACATCGCACTTGAACCGACTGAACAGGTCAAACGTGTATAGTTTGCCATTTCAATAATCGTGGGAATCCCGCGCCCAGCTTCACCTATCATAATGCCCCAAGCATTTTTAAATTCAACTTCTGAGCTTGAATTACTGCGATTACCTACTTTATCTTTGAGTCGTTGTACTTGAACCGGATTTTTTGTCCCATCTTCTAGCCAACGTGGTACAAAAAAGCAGGCCAATCCATCTTGTTCAGTTTTTGCCACGACTAAATGTGCATCACACATTGGTGCGGAAAAGAACCATTTATGTCCTGTCAGTAAATATGCTTGCCCACGTCCTGACTCAGCTACAGGAACAGCCCGTGTTTCATTGGCGCGCACATCTGACCCGCCCTGCTTTTCCGTCATCCCCATACCTAACCAAATTGATTTTTTCTGAGAAATCGGAATGTCACGTTCATCGTATTCCGTCGATAAGAGCTTTTCACCGACTTTTGCCCACAATTCTGGTTCATTTTGAATTAAGGGAATACTACCTAACGTCATAGAATTAGGGCATAGATTGCCACACTCAACTTGTCCACTCAGGAAAAATCGAGCCGCCCAATCGACCCATTTTGAACTTGATTGTGGATGATTAAATGGATGTGCGTGTGTGTCAAATTGTCGATTTAGCCGCATCCATTTATGCCATGCAGGATGAAATTCTAGAAAATCTTTACGGCGACCACGAGCATCAAAACTATGTAATTCAGGAGTATGTCGATTGGCCAAATCGGCATATTCATAATATTCAGTAGAACCCGCAATCTGTGAGAGTTCAGTTAGGCGTTGCTGATCCTGACTGCCATAACGTTGCAAAATTTCTTGTAAGACTTGATCTGTAGTCAATAAATTATAATTTTGCAGTTCGTCAAACTGATTGCTGATTTCATGTGTTTGCCAATTCTCTGCTGTGTTCATCCTGAATTCCTGTCTTGTTGTTTTAACCAATTGCATTCAGTATAGAAGAAAATACCTTCAAGGATGTTCGGATTATTTTTATGGCTTTACCTGCAATCAATGTGCGTCGTAAACCCCGCCAATCAAGGGCACGTATCACACAAGAAGCGTTGATGGAAAGTTTTGTTCGGCTTTTACATGAACATCCTGCCAATAAAATTACCATTCGTGAAATTACCGATCTTGCTGGTGTGGGTTTAGGGACGTTCTATGAGTATTTTTCTAAAAAGGAAGATTTGATTGCTTTAACTATTCACCAACATGTAAAAAGCAATGCAGAAGTCTTAAAAAGTTATGCACAAAGCGTGTATGACTTATCCACAAAATCAGATTTTCAAAGCTATTTACAGCAAATCATTCATTTTCAACTTGAGCAAATTCAAGCACAACAATTTTTATGGGCCCAGTCTTTCTTATTAGAACGACAGGTTTCCAGTATTGAAACATATCAAAAAAGTTATGCCATGATGGTAGAAATGTGGCAAAACATGCTGAAACCTTTTATTCAGGATGATGAACAACTCAAACAGATGAGTCTAAATGTACAACGAATTTGCTATGGTTTTGTCTCGCAGACATTGTTGATCGAACCTGAGTTTAAGGATTGGAAAGTTTTGGAGGTGGATATGGTTCAACTGCTCATCAAGCTAGTTTAATTTTACATAACGCCTAGTATGTTGGTTTTTAAATAATATCTTGCCTATGAAAGAACGCTTTCTTTAAAAATGTAATAAAATAGCTAAGCCTCATCTAAACTTCTTAAAAAAATGAAAGAGCCAGAACAAATCAATAGAGAATCATCAAAACTTAGTCGTTCATCTTACTATTGCGCAATACTCAATATTTTCATTATTGCGGCAAGCATTTTTTATTCTATTTATATAGCAAGCCAGTCTTGTAAATTTACTAATATTTGTGAAAGACCGCTATATGAACTTTTGTTTGTAAGTGCTGCTTTTCTCTGTACCTGTATTAGTTTAATCGGGCTTTCTCTCGCATACCTTAGTTCAAATACTGAGGAAAATGCAGATCTACATTACCGTAATTTAGGAATGGCATGGAATCGTAATATTTTATTTTTATCAATGCTTTATATTGCATTTATTGTGATAATGTTACTTACATAGATCTTATTGGTTGGGCTATTTTTCAGTGGAAATTATTTAAATAAACCAGTTGGATAAACTGTTATTTTGCATATATAAAACCCACTTAAGCAAGATTAAGGCATGGGTTTTGGAATATAATTTAGTGAAGATCTTATTTGGCTTTTAACTTTATAATTTCTTTTTTTAACTTAAAACTATCACCATTATTCACAGGTAAGGCTTTTGTTAATGTTACTTGATATAAATCACGAGAAACTTTGATTATCTCTATAGATTGCACAGAAAAATCAGTTGGGCATATCGCGCGTGAACCACTGGAGGCGCATAAATTTAAAGGATTTTTATCAAATACTCTTTTGCCATTTATAGAAATAGACATAAGAGGATAATCTAGTAAGCCTAACATTCCCTGAGTATTGGCATTATAGAAGCCACTTTCAACAACTAATTTTATAGCCCCACATTGGTGTATAGATTTTTTGCTTCCTAATCGTGTAATGTTTCCCTCGGAATCTTCTTTACTAATCAATAATGAATCCACATCAATATTATATTCTTTAAAATCTTTTAAAAATGATCCTTGTTGTTCAGCAGAAAAATAGAAATTTGATGTTTTATCATTGCAATAATAATAGATTCTTCCATCACTAATGTATTGTAATTCTTTTGCATAAACATGAAGTGCCGTAAGATAGCATGTTATACATAGAAAAATTAATTTAATTTTACGCATATAAATTTCCGCAAAAAGTAGGTCTGAATTATTTCTTTTTTGGTGCATCATTGAGCATGATGTAGCCATTCTGTGCATTTACAAACATTCTAGCGTCCATATTTCTACGATTTTGAACTCCTCGAGACCACATCCTGTTTGATGTATTGAAATGGTTTCTTAAATATTTAGGTACTTCACTATATTTTCCACTATTTAGTAAATCAACTAATGCAACCTTATTTGTGCCAGCAGGCTGTTTATTACCATTTTCATCGTATAAAGTTGATGCTGTGCCAGACAATGCACCTTTTCCTCCATTAAAACAAAGGTCAATAATCGCATCCATTTCATATTGATGCAGAGGAACATTGACTATCTGGTTGAGAGTGTTGCCACCATTTAGGCCAACATCTTCATCTTTCAGTTTAAGCATCTGTTCTATTGATAGTGGTTGTGGATATTCACCACCAGCTTTAAATCGACCACTTTTTATTTCTGAGTCTTTAATTTTATGCCCAATTCCAATTGTATTATTCCCACCTTCAGGAGAGGGATATTCTCTTGGTATAGCCCCTTCAGCTTTAATCATAGCTTGTCGTAATGTGTCTGATATCTTCCAAGGCTTTTTTAATCTATTTGTTTTTCCTTCAGTTATTGCATTCGATGTTAAGTTGCTCTTGGCCGTTGCAATTAATACGTTACCGTGATCATTTGAATTGTTTAAATTATTGCCAATATAGACCTTAATAACTTTTTCACCATTAGTTTGTATGGGATCTGTGCATCCCTTATCATCAGTCGTCCCTATTTTAGATATACCATCAACTTCATATGTGTAAGGCATTTTAGTTAGAGGTTTATTTTGACCATCTTTAAGAAGAAAGATCATGTTATAACTACCAGCTACTAAGTTATTAGTTAAATTTTGTTGAGAGTTAGTAGGCTGAAAATTAGAGGCAAGGGAACGTAAACTAGAACCCTGACTATCCCCCACAACATGATCCTGCTTTGGTAAAATTTTTGCCCCACAAGTGAGTTGATCACCAACATAAGCAACCGCTTTACCGTCAAAAATAATATGATCGTGACTTTTAATAATTTTCGACCAACACTTACATTTAGGACAAAAATGCCCATCACCTGCAACTAAAAACAAGCTCCCCATTTGAGAAGCGTTCATTTGAGTTGCCCTAATAATTCCACCATGATCAGTCATAGAGTGATCTATCGCAAAACCTTTAGCCATGATTTCCCCCTTTAAAAATTAATCACGATTCAAAAAGTCTTCAGGAATTGCTCTATCCGCATATAAACGGAATACAAAACTTGATTGTAGACTTTCGATAATTTCATCACCATTTTCCAAACGGCTTCCAACAAGCGCTACCTCAAAACCTTCGATTTTCCCTTCCTCACCAGCACCTGAAATGATTTTAGAGTTTGAACCATCTTGATAAATGGCTTCATCCCCTACTGCGGCAATAAGGTGGCCTTCTGCTTTCACTCGTTGATTAATGCTTGCTTTAACTAACCCACCATTTTTAGTTTTGGAGCCATGTGTTGCTGCTAAAAAATTCTTATGAGGTTGTTTATTTATAAATTCTTGTTCAGCCAATATACGCTGTTGAATTTCCTCAGTAGACAAATTCAATATTTCATCTTGAGAAAGTTGAGATAAAAAAAGCTTATGATTCATGGTTATACTCCATACTTATCTTGTTGTTTGTTTTATAAAAAAGAAAATAGTTGAACCATATTTCGAATGATAAAATTGAGAATATTTGGCAAATAAATTCTTGTTTTAGTAAAAAGCCTCTAACCTTGCAACTTAGAGAGGGAGGCATTTAATTTTTAGATACATATGTTTATATTAGTAAAAATAGTTAAATAAAATTTAACATACAATGTAGAAAATAAAAACAATACAGTTTATACGAAATTTAATAAAAAACTAGATCTATCTACTCAAAACTTTCTATATAGGCTTTCAGTGTCGTAAAAATGCGCTCAAGCGGTTTTATATAAAATCACTTAACTTCACACCACGCAAAGTTCTGATCCCTATTAATCGTCAAAACAAATCAATAATAATATTTTTATCAATTTCACAAATATAAAAAATCACTCTAAAGTAAAGTTATCGCTTTAAAACATTGATTGCTCTTCCTTAAACAACAGTATTTTAAAGCAGATAAAGACCGGTAAGTTGTTTCTAAAAATAAATGACAAATCATTTATTTTTAGATCAATTAGATTTAACAATTGTTCACTATATTGGTTTTTCAATTACGGTTAATGTCATGTAATAGCGAATATTCTTTATCTATTCCATCTATTCAAAAATGAATACATGATTAATTAAAAATGGAGAAATAGAATGAGCCAAGACTCAAAAAAATGTCCTGTAACCCACCTGACAACGGCTTTTGGTGCACCTGTTGTAGACAACCAAAATAGTTTAACGGCAGGCGCACGTGGTCCTCTACTGGCACAAGATTTATGGTTAAACGAGAAACTGGCCAACTTTGTACGCGAGGTGATTCCTGAGCGCAGAATGCATGCAAAAGGTTCAGGTGCTTTTGGTACATTTACCGTAACTCACGATATTACCCAGTACACACGCGCTAAAATCTTCTCACAGATTGGCAAACAAACAGAAATGTTTGCACGCTTCACCACTGTAGCTGGTGAACGTGGTGCAGCAGATGCAGAACGCGATATCCGTGGTTTTGCACTTAAGTTCTATACCGAAGAAGGTAACTGGGATCTCGTTGGAAACAACACTCCTGTCTTTTTCATGCGTGATCCACGTAAATTCCCAGATTTAAACAAAGCCGTAAAACGCGATCCTAAAACCAATCTACGTAGTGCAACCAACAACTGGGATTTTTGGACGTTATTACCTGAAGCTTTGCATCAGGTCACGATTGTGATGTCTGATCGTGGTATTCCAAAAAGCTTCCGCCATATGCATGGTTTTGGTAGTCATACGTACAGCTTTATCAATGCAAACAATGAACGTTTTTGGGTCAAATTTCATTTCCGCACCCAACAAGGCATTGAAAATTTAACCGATGCTGAAGCGGAAGCGGTTGTTGCTAAAGATCGCGAAAGTAATCAACGTGATTTATTTGATTCGATTGAAAATGGTAACTTCCCAAAATGGAAGCTCCAAATTCAAGTCATGCCAGAAACAGATGCAGAAAAAGTCCCTTATCATCCATTTGACCTGACCAAAGTTTGGCCTCATGCAGATTATCCACTGATTGATGTGGGTGAGTTTGAGCTAAATAAAAATCCTGAAAACTTCTTCCTTGATGTAGAGCAATCGGCTTTCGCACCAAGTAACTTAGTTCCAGGTATCAGTGTTTCACCTGACCGTATGTTGCAAGCGCGATTATTTAACTATGCCGATGCTCAACGCTACCGCTTGGGTGTGAATTATCAACAAATTCCTGTCAATGCTGCACGTTGCCCTGTTCATTCTAATCACCGTGATGGTCAAGGTCGTGTCGATGCAAACTATGGCGGTTTACCACACTATGAACCGAATAGTTTTAGCCAATGGCAGGAACAAGCTCAGTTTAAAGAACCACCATTAAAAATCAGTGGTGATGCAGATCATTGGGATTTCCGCCAAGATGATTCGGATTATTTCAGCCAACCACGCGCTTTATTCAATTTAATGAATGATACGCAAAAACAAGCACTGTTTGATAATACGGCGGGTGCGATGGGTGATGCACTTGATTTTATTAAGTATCGTCATATCCGTAACTGTTATGCATGTGACCCAGCGTATGGAGAAGGCGTGGCAAAAGCCTTGGGCTTAACTGTTGCAGATGCACAAGCTGCACGCGATAGCGATCCTGGCAAAGGTCATCCTGGTTTTCAATAAGCCTAGCTCAATAAAAGTCATTCAATAGAAACCGCCTTCGGGCGGTTTTTTATTTTGTATAAATGCACTATATTGAAGAAACTCCCAATCGCGAGTAAAGCCATGCAACAGAAAATTGAAGCGATAATTCAACAACATGACATCATTTTATTTGATGAAATCTGTGTGTTATGTAACGGCTGGGCAAAGTTTTTAATCAAATATGATACACAGGCACAATTTAAATTAACTTCGGTGCAATCACCATTAGGGCAAGATATCTTAAGACATTATCAAATGCCCACTGAGCAATTTGATAGCATGTTGGTGATTAAAAATGGGCAAGCCTATAGTGAATCCACTGCATTTTTAAAAGTGATTGAAAGTTTAGGACGACCCTTTTCATATTTAAAAATGGGTTATGGGATACCCAAATTTATCCGAGATTTTCTATACCGCCGAGTTGCTTTAAATCGTTATCGTTTATTTGGTACAACTGCGCAGTGTTTACTACCTTCATCTGAAAATAAAAAACATTTCTTGGAACATAGCATTGATGCAAAATTCTAAAGCATTTCAGAATGCCCTATTGACCATTCATATTTCACTGGCTGTCTTATGGTTTTATCAGGGACTCATCCCTAAAATCATATATAAAGTCATCGAAGAGCAACAATTTTGGCAATTTACAGGGATTCAATTGTTGCCCATTCCTAGCCTTATTGAACTCTCAGGATTTGGAGAAATCATATTTGGTGGATTATTTCTTATTTTTAGACAGTCAAAGCTTCTGCATTTTTTAAATATCATCGCGATGCTATTGTTTTTACTGGTTGTCGCGATTGTTTATCCACACTATTTTGCGCAGGGTTTTAATCCTTTCATCATGAATACTGCAATGGCTGCACTGTCTATTGTCGCAATTCAACTTCTCAATGCGCAAAAAGCCGAATAAACTTACATTCGCACATTTGTACCAAACTGCTCTTTCCATCCTTTGGTTTCAGTGGCAATTTGCTTGGCGAGTTTGCTTTTCACTTCTTGAATTAAGCGCGCCCGTTCCTGTCCATGCACAAATCGACCTTTATAATCACTTTGCATGGTTTGAATATATTCATTCAGTGCACGTTGTTGTTGCTTGGTTTTTGGAGCGGTATGCAAAAATTGAAGGTATTCCTCATCTGGGTTTGTGCTAAGCGGATCACCCAAAATATCTTCAACATATAGTACAGCACTGACTAATTTCACTTTACCCTTTGCATCCACAGTATAGGTTTGTTTACGCACACCATAAGGATAGGTCCAGAGCCCCTGCCGATCACCTGAAGCCCAATAACTATAAAAAATAATCTTGTTATCTTTGACCTCATAATCACCCAATTCAATCTGGAGAATACTGCAGTCACCCGTGGTTGAATAAATTGTATGCGTGAGCAGCTTTTGATTATTTCGATATAATTCAATATCTTTACGCAAAAAGTCGGCTTCATCTTCATTCATCACTGTTTTCAACTCAAAATTATTTTGATTAATTTGTATATTTTGAGTCTCAGCAAAAGCTGTACCGGATAATGCCAGTAACATCAATAAAGTTTGGATTATTTTCATTATTCATCTCCCTTGATTTTTCAATCAGGAATCAACACTATTTTTTAGTTTGGGTAAATACATCCTAATCCTGACACAGCTTTTGCAAAACTGGAAGTATTTCACCAGCCTGACTAAAAGGTTGTGTTTGACGATAATGCTCGACCTTTTTAACCAGTTTATAGTTTTTATCGTCCTGACTTTTAAACTGCTCAAGTCGTGTAAATGTCCGATCCTTACACAATACTTGATAATAATTAATCGTGTATTGTTTTTTTGGGTTCACACTTTTAACCCAAGCTTGAATAAGTTGATTACCATCAGATATTGTGGTGATACTTTCAAAAAATTGAGTATTTGAATTTTGATGAATTAATTTCCATTCATCACCCGTTTCCAAATCATATTTTTCATTGAGAGGCTTAATACTCTCCGTATCATCTGCTGCTGGACTATCTTCGGCTGTTGCCATAGTCATCTGATCTCCATCAGCACAAGGCGCATCTGAAACACAATCCGCCTTAGCCGCTTGAGTTAGGTCTATAGATTTTGCAGCGACTGAAGTCATCACCAAACAAAACAACAAAGTACTGGATAAGATTTTTATCATTTTTAGTGCGTTCAATTTTTTAGCGCTCTCAATTTTTATGGCTCAATAAGGGCCCACTACACCACCAATTTACGACCTTCACGGATACAGTAGAATGGATTAACCATTTTTGATGAATTCTTCATGGCCTTTTGTAAATCCTGCTCAGGCTGTTCCCGCGCTTCATCCGTCAATTGGAAGGTACGGTAATGAATTGCCAAAGAACGCTTGGCTTGTAAATCTAAATGCGCCTGAAAAGCATCTTGTGGATTCATGTGCATATATTTCATTAACGCTCTTGGTTCATACGCACCGATTGGCAATAACGCAATTCGCGGTGAACCTAAACGTTTTTGAATTTCTTTAAAATGCGGTGAATACCCCGTATCGCCAGCAAAGAAGAAATGACCATGTTGCGATACCACAGAAAAACCACCCCACAATGCGATATTCTGATCACGTAAACCACGACCCGAACCATGCTGTGCAGGGGTATAAATAATTTTTAAGTTTTTAAATAATGCAGATTGCCACCAGTCCATCTCAATCACATGGAACTCTTTAGGCAAGTAACAGGCATTGCCCAAACCTGTATAGATTGGCATAGCAAATTTGTTGTGTAGCCATCTTAAAGAGGCTAAATCCATATGGTCATAGTGATTATGACTGAGTAAAACTGCATGAATCTCTGGCAATTGCTCTAAAGCAATTCCAGCAGGAATCACCCGTTTTGGTCCACGCCCATGTTTCGGACTAACATAATCGGCCCAAACAGGATCAGTTAAGAAGTTATAGGGACCAATTTGAACCAGTACAGTCGCATGACTCACAAACCAGATTTGCCAATCATGCTCATCAGCATCTGGTCGATTCTGAGGTAATACACGTTTTGCCGCATAGAATTCTGATGATTCTTTTTGAGTATCCACATTCCAAGTATATGATTTTCGGGTACCCAGCCATTTCATCAAATCCCAACGGCTACGCCCTTGTGGTTTACGTATTTCATTAAAGAACCGTTCACCATTATGCTGATTTGAACCAATCACACTAAATACAGGTTTATACCATGTATGTGACAGACAATTTTCAGTATCAATTCGATAATGCAATTGTTGAACTTGCTGAGATGGAACAGTCTTATTTTGCATTGTGTTGTCTTGTACCGTTGTATCTTCAAGACGGACCATTGGCTCTTGTTTCGACATGATTACTCTAAACGCCCTTTCATTCTTTCAAGCCATACTTGCTGTGTTTGTGGCTTCACGAATAATGCCACGATTTCGGGATGAATACTTTTAATCTTTGCTTCAATTCTGTTCACACAGGCTTCGATATCATCTGAAGTTAAACTATCTTTAAACTCTAAGCTTAAAGAAGCAATCACCTGATGTGCACCCATTTGTTCAGTCAGTACGCCATTTGCTGAATACACGGCAGGATCTTCCTGAGCTATTTTCAATACATTATGACGTAGTTTTGGATCTGCTGTTTCACCCATCAACAACCCTTTGGTTTCCCTTGCCAAAAGCAGGGCTGAGATGGCTAAGACAACACCAATCAGTACCGAAGCCACTCCATCTAAAACGGGTAAATTAAACTGCTGAGCACAAAATATTCCCAGCAATGCAATGATTAAGCCAATTAAAGCTGCTGAGTCTTCAAATAAAACTGTAAAGGTTGTCGGATCTTTACTGCGACGAAAGGCTTCAAAATATCCCATTTGACCTTTAGTCTTTTTAAATGTTTTCAACGCAATAAACCATGAAGTGCCCTCACAAAGCAGCGCAAACCCGAGTACCACATAGTTGACCAATGGGGATTGTATAACTTCTGGATGACGAATATGTTGAATACCCTGATAAATCGAAACCACAGCACCTAAAGCAAAAACCAACAATGCGACAATAAAGGCCCAGAAATATAACTCTCGCCCATAACCAAAGGGGTGATGATAATTTGCAGGCTGTTGTGATTTTTTTAAACCATACAACAATAAGATTTCATTTAAAGTGTCTACGACAGAATGGACCGCCTCACTGAGCATTGCCGAACTATTTGTAATATAAGCGGCAACAAACTTAACCAGAGCAATGGCTAAATTGCCCAAAAGTGCTGCATATACAACAATTTTGTTGGAATCTGACATTTATTGTCCTGTTTTTTATCATCAAATACATCAATTTGATTTTTATATCTGTCCTGCTTCATATTAGCGAAACTATCTGTGATTTTTCTTTATTTTTTGTTGCTTTTCACAATTGAGTGAATCTTTTATGGAACCCAATTTAACCAATATTCTAAATACTCCGTCGCAGTCTCATCCACAATTATTAAAAATTTGGGAAGCTTCTGTACGTGCGACGCATGACTTTTTAAACGAACAACATATCTTACAAATTAAAACGCTCATCATTCAGCATCATTATTTTGATCATGTACGATTGTTTCATGTGGAACGTGAAGGTCAAATCGTTGGGTTTATGGGACTGGCTTATCAAAAGATTGAAATGTTATTTATTGATCCTAATTTTTTTGATCAAGGTATTGGTTCAATGCTCATTCAAAAAGCCCTTGAGTTAGGTGCACATGAGGTAGATGTCAACGAACAAAATATTCGTGCTTTGGAGTTCTATAAGAAACATAACTTCCAACAAATTGCCCGTTCGGAACTTGATGCTGAAGGTAACCCATTTCCAATTCTGCATTTGAAACTAAAGAAGCCTTCCGTCTAAGTGTTTTGAGATAGAACGATATCAAAAAACATCATCATAAACACTCTGATCAAGCTGACTATCCATGACGACGAAACCGACCTTGCCCTCTATCTCCAAGTCGGTTTTAGTAATCCTCAGCATGATCATGTTTATCAGATCAGATTACAACAACTTAACCCAATGCAATCAAACACTTTTCAAGTATTCATTCATATAAATCTGGTTCTCTATAGATTGATGACGAGATACATCAATTAAAACATCGATATCAATTTTTCCATTCCTGAAAGTACGCTTATGACAAGTAAGGGCCGTAGATAAATTGATGAAACTGTGTACAGATGATGGCTCCTAGGCTAGGGCCTAGAGAAATATTTTTTGTTTTAATTAAGATATTTTATCAATTATTCGCCATGTAATTTTCTATATTAAAATAACAATGATTTTGAAAAGTTCATTTATTTTCTAAATACTATAATCATCTTCACCTGACAGTTGATTATAGATTATACTCTTTGAAAATCTTAGTAAGACATTTTTTGGATTATTCTTTGGACGCGTTATATGGAATTACGACATCTGAGATACTTCATTACTGTGGCTGAAGAACTCAACTTTAGCAAAGCAGCATTGAGACTTTATACAGCACAACCCTCACTCAGCCAGCAGATCAAAGATCTTGAAGAAGATGTCGGTGTTCGGCTGTTAAATCGGACCAAGCGTAAAGTTGAACTTACTGAAGAAGGTGCTGTTTTTCTGGAGCAAGCACGCTTAACTTTAGCACAAGCCGATAAGGCTGTTGCTATGGCAAGACAGGTCTCCAAAGCCAGACAGCTATTGTTAAGAATTGGGTTTGTACCCGTGGCTGAAATAAAGATTTTCCCTTATATCTTACCGAATTTAAGGGTACAAAATCCTGAGCTAAAAATTGAGTTATTGAGCTTAAATAACCTTGAACAAATGCGCGCATTAAAAAAGGGTGAGCTGGATATCAGCTTTAGCAGGCACAATTTTCATAATGATGAAATCGAAAGTAAATTTGTGCTCCGTGAACCGTTAATTTTTGTTTTACCCAAAGATCATCCTTTAGCCAAGTATGAACGTATCCCTGTTAAAGCGCTCAATGGGATCGATTTTATTATTCCTGCTGAAGAACAATCCACGACTTTGCACAACACCATTTTAGAGTTTGCCAAACACAATCATATTGAATTGAATATCGTCCAAAAAGCTGACAATATTTCATTGAATATTAACTCAGTTGGAGCGGGCTTAGGCTGTACAATTTTGCCAAGTTATATTGCGCCATTAATCAACAATAACACTGTCATTCGACCTTTAGAGATTGAGCTTCCCTATCTAGACTTGTATGTAAGTTATCGAAAAAGTGCTGGCTCTGTTGCAATACAAAAATTCATTGAACTATTAACCAAGGTATTTTATCTGGATATCAATCGTTTAGAGCAAGAATAAGACTGCCGCGACAAGACATAGAGCGTAAACTTATTTTTAATATGACGACTTAAACCAATCGAATTTAATACTCATTTTATTTGCTTAAATATCCATCATTTTTTAATTCAGGCGGTGTTCATCATGATAGGACGTGCATTTCACCAACTTCGATCAGGTATTCTGTCTCGTCCATATTTCTTTATTAGTTTTCTCCTTACAGCAGTTGTGTATATGGGGATGTCTTTGAGCACAGATTGGCAGTGGCCAACCAATTTGTTATTCAGCTGGAATATTGCCATCCTGGTCTACTTAATCCTGACCATAAAAATGCTCTGGGCAACCAATCAAGCGCATATTTTAAAGCGTGCTCAGCAACAGGATGCCAGCAAATGGATCATTTTACTGTTGGTTGTGCTCTCACTCATCATGTGTTTTATTGCCATTATTATTGAATTGGCACATTTGCCCGATGTGACTGGAGTTAAAGCAGGACATATCGCCTTAGCAATTTTCACCATCATTTTTGCATGGTTATTTATGCATACTATTTTTGCTATTCACTATGCACATGACTTTTATTTGGCAGTGGAGAATCATCAGGATGGTGGATTGGACTTTCCAAAAACACCTAAACCAACCTACCCTGAGTTTTTGTATTTTAGTTATGTCATTGGTACTTCTGCACAAACAGCAGATGTATCGATTACATCTCGTTCGATGCGCGTTTTAAATATTCTCCATATCCTTTTGGCGTATGGATTTAACACGACGATTTTGGCGATCTGTATTAATGTTGCCGCAGGTTTTATTTAACTGAAGTAAAAATAGAGGGATTAACACCAAAAGCCAATCTCCAAAGTTTTTTATCATTTTTCTGCGCTTGAATGTGACTAAAAAACCTCAATGCAAACCCAGCACGAGATCATGCTAAGTTTGCATCGTCTTGATGATTTAGTCGCTAAAAAGTGCTTGATTATTTCTTAAGTTTTTTCGGCTTTTGATTGAATTAAGATATTTTTCAATTGCAGGATGGCTTTCAAGCTCTGCCATCTTCAATTGCCAAAATAGCATGGAACCAACAAACACATCGGCTACCGTAAATTGCTCACCACATAGATAAGGTTGAGCCTGCTCCAAGCCCTGAATTAAAGCGGTATAGGTGTCCTGAAAGTTTCCATAGCCAATATGCATTTTTTGCTCGTCGGTAATCTCAACCTTTAATGCGCGATCCGTCGTGGCTGCATCCCACGGTCCAGCAGCAAAGAATAACCAACGGAAATACAAGCCACGTTTTGGATCATCCAGTGCTGGTGCAAGTCCTTGATCAAAAAATTTATCTGCCAAATAGGCACAAATTGCAGGCATTTCGTAAATCACCACATCGCCATCGACTAAGGTGGGTACTTTGCCAAATGGGTTAATCTTTAGATAAGATTCCGACTTCATTTCAGTGTGATAAGCCAACTCAATTTTTTCAAATTCAGCACCCAGTTCAATCAGTAGCCATTCAATAACAAGACCTCTAGACTGCGCGTTGCTATATAGTTTTAAGCCCATTTTTCCATTCCTTTATAGTGGTGTATTGAATATAAAGGGCGGCTGTGTCAGTTTTTGTCAGGAGCTTTTCAGCATGGATTTTTTTTGCAACTCTTTTTGCCACCATGCCTGAAAAAGATGGCGCTTAAACTCTGGGTAAATGATTTCGGTTACAGTTAATTTTTGAATCCGATCTAAACGAAAATTTCGAAAATCCTCACGTAATTCACACCATGCAGCCAACAACATTTTGTCATTGAAATACCCTAAGACAAAAGGCCAAAGCATACGGCTAGAGATATTTTGTTTTTCATCCAAATAATGCACTTCAATCTTGACCTGATAACGAATTGCTAGACGTACTTGTTCGACAACTTTTTCATCAACCACAAGCCAATGGTTGATAGACCGAAGCATGGTTTCATCAATCAGTTCTTGTTTATTCTTGGGCAATACCGCATTGAGTTTGGCCAAAACTGAATGTGCAGCATTTTTTAATGCTGGATCTGGCACTGACCTTAACCAATGCAATGCCAAGAACACTGCTTCGACTTCCGTTTCATCCAAACTCATCGGAGGCAGTAAAAAGTTTTCTTTCAGCTGAAATCCTAAGCCCGCACTGCCCTCAATATTGACACCTTGGTCACGTAAACTTTCAATATCCCGATAAACACTTCGGACACTAATTTCCAAATGTTCTGCTAAGCATTGCGCGGTAATGGGATAACGCTGTTCACGTAAAAGTTGTAATAAAGTGAGTAATCGAATAGAACGGCTCATGGTCAATTTTCTTATTATATCTCTTTGGTTTTATCTAAGTTTACGCTGAGGGCAATCTGCAAACAGCGTAAAAACAGCATCTAAGCAACTTCACTGGCCTTAAGCTGTTGAGTTAAAAATTGATGTAAATGATCAACGTTATTCGCGATCGTCAGCGGATTAAAACGCTGTAATACATCAATCGCATGTACCCCATAGCTCACCCCAACACGTGGCATGGCAATGTTCTGTGCCATTTCTAAGTCATAAGATGTATCGCCCACCATAATGGCTTGCTCCGCCGAAATTCCAGTGTAATCTAAAATTTCAGCCAACATCAATGGATCTGGTTTGGATTTGGTTTCGCTCGCTGCACGGGTGATCTCAAATAAATCCTGACTCTGGGTCTGAGCCAAAACACGATCTAAACCACGACGGCTTTTCCCTGTTGCAACTGCCAATTTGATATTTTGACTTTTTAAATCATGCAACATTTCAGAGACACCAGCGAACCACAAATCATCTTTGGAATGCTCAACATAATGATCGCCATAACATTTCAAAATTTCAGTGTGTAACTCAGGGACCTGTGGAAATAACACTTGAGCAACTTCAGGCAACCCTAAACCAATAATACTTTTCGCAGCATCAGCTGTTAACGGTTGGTCAAAGGTTTTTGCAGCAACCAATAAACTTGCCACAATTTGCCCAACTGAATCAAATAAAGTGCCATCCCAATCAAAAATGATAAGTTCTACAGGTTTTTGCATGAATTATTTCCAATATTTGCTCAGTTTACGCATGACTAATGTTTAGATCTTATGCCCTTTACATGACAAGCTAACGCATTTTTAAACACAAAGGGAACTTTTCATAAAACAAGTTCCCTTTGTGTAAAAGATAAAGTGAGCAGCAAGATCGAATCAATCTTTCTTTTGTGCTCTTAACTGCGCAACCAAGCTTTGCATATCTTCAGGTAAAGGCGCTTCGATCACAGGATAACCAGGAATTTCAAGGCGCATTGCATGTAGGCTCAATCGACGAGCTTTTGGTCCACGATACTCTGTTTCATGACCATACTTATCGTCGCCCACTAAAGGATGACCAATACTTAAACCATGCACACGAATTTGATGGGTACGGCCTGACAGTGGAGAAGCATAGACCAGTGTCGCATGCATAAAGCGCTCGACAACTTTCCATTGTGTCTTAGATTCTTTACCTTCTTCTGAGACACGTACACGACGTTCACCATTGGACAGCTCATAGCGCAATAAAGGTTGATTAATCAACTGTTGATCTAAACTCACTTGACCTTTAACAATCGCAGCATAGGTTTTTTTAATTTTATGCTCACGCAACATGTCTTGTAGCGCCTTCAATGTGCTGCGTTTCTTACTCACCATCACCAGACCCGAAGTATCGCGGTCAATACGATGAATCAATTCCAAATATTTTTTACCTGTTGCCGCACGTAAGCCTTCAATTAAGCCATACGCCACACCGCTTCCACCATGTACGGCAATTCCAGACGGCTTATTGACTACCAATAAACCTTCATCCTCATACACCACACGGCTGAGTAAGCTTTGTGCAACCTTATCAGATACAGGTGCATCAGTTTCGTCTTTTTGCTCAAAGCGAATAGGTGCAACACGGATTTGATCGCCAATCGCTAGCTTAGTTTCTGCTTTTATACGCTTTTTATTGACGCGCACTTGACCTTCACGAATTAAACGATAAATACGGCTTTTCGGCACACCTTTCAGGCGAGTAAATAAGAAATTATCGATGCGCTGGCCTTCTTGATGCTCGTCTACTTCAAACCAAGTTACATTTTGCCATTGTTGCGTAGAATTCATACAGTTAGGTGATCCAATAAAAAACTAAAATTTGATTAAAAACTGATCATTTAGACTATGCTTTTCATACAAAATAAGCATATAGCCCATAGGCAGATGATTCAAGGTTTGCTATAGTCAGCGCACGGATACCACCGTAAGTGAAATTTAGTGCCACCCTTTTTTAAAAATGAAAGCGTGACACAAACGATAAAATTCACGACAGATGCGGAAAGGTCCCAAAAGAATATGCCGACGCCGAAGGCTTTATTATATCGGCAAAAAGACAAACTGTTGCGTTTAATTGTACTTAAAGTACAGAAATCAGTTTGTTTAAAAATATATGTCGCCAACCCAGACGTTGGTTTTTAAACATAAACTGATACACATCAGGCAAGTCGCTGTAGAGTGTTATTCAGGACATAAGTGTTTGAGGCATTGGAACTGCACAATTTGTAAAGGTACGATGATAATTCCGTATCAAGACGCTCTCACAAAAGTTGAGATGCTCTTCGAGCAATGTGATAGTGAAAGACGAATCAAATCAGTCATCCAATGCACCACTTAAGTGCCAGTGAAGAGCTCGAAACTTTAATCGTGCAAAGATTAAAGAAGTATTGCAGCATCAATACAGGCATCAAACCCAACCTTGCTCAAAACAAGTGGGTAAATTACTCAGATCATATTGGATGTATCCGTGATTTGAGCATTGATCCAATATTTTAGATGTTCGCTTCACTTAAAAAAGATAGCGAGTTGTTGGTGTGAATCACTATTAGGTGTTACACCCATGAAACGTATGTTGATTAATGCAACACATGCCGAAGAAGTTCGCGTTGCACTCATCACTGGTCACCGTCTTTACGATTTCGATTTAGAAAACCGTACACGTGAACAAAAGAAAGCCAATATCTATAAAGGCCATGTCACTCGCGTAGAGCCTTCTTTAGAAGCTGTATTTGTAGAGTATGGTGCGGGTCGTCAAGGTTTCTTGTCGATGCGCGAAATTGCCAATACTTACTACAAGGCAGACCCTCGCCAAACATCAAATATTCGTGAACTCATCACTGAAGGCACTGAACTTTTGGTTCAAGTTGAAAAAGAAGAGCGTGGCAACAAAGGCGCAGCACTTTCAACCTATATTTCCCTTGCTGGTCGCTATTTAGTCTTGATGCCGAACAACCCAAAAGGTGGTGGTATTAGTCGTCAAATTTCGGGTTCAGTACGTGAAGAACTTAAAGAAATGTTGGCGTCATTAAATACCCCACGTGGTATGAGCGTAATCGTTCGTACAGCAGGGATTGGCCGCTCACAAGAAGAACTGCAACTTGATCTTCAACATTTGTTAGACCTATGGGCACAAATCCAAGGTACAGCAAACTCTGGTCCATCACCAATGCTTGTTCATCAAGAAGCTGGTGTGGTGACGCGTGCTATCCGTGACTATTTACGTGATGATGTTGCAGAAATTTTAATTGACTCAGAGCAAGCCTATAACGAAGCCTATAACTTTGTTAAAGCGGTAATGCCAAATCAATTGGATAAGTTAAAAACCTATACGTTAAATGAACCGTTATTCGCGCATTTTGGTATTGAAAGTCAAATTCAAACAGCTTATGAACGTGAAGTTAAACTTCCATCAGGCGGTTCAATTGTAATCGACCAAACTGAAGCACTGGTTTCAATCGACATCAACTCGGCGAAATCAACACGCGGACATGATGTAGAAGAAACTGCGCTCAGCACTAACTTAGAAGCAGCTGAAGAAATTGCTCGCCAATTACGTTTACGTGATATTGGTGGTTTGGTGGTGATCGACTTTATTGATATGACCAAAGAACGCAACCAACGTATGGTTGAAGCTAAACTTCGTGAAGCGACACAAAGTGATCGTGCCCGTATCCAGTTCGGTCAATTGTCACGTTTTGGTTTAATGGAAATGAGCCGTCAACGCTTACGCCCATCTCTTGAAGAAGCTACAGGTTATGTATGCCCTCGCTGTCATGGCACAGGTATGGTACGTGATCTACGTTCTCTTTCTCTTTCAATTATGCGTAAAGTTGAAGAGATTGCATTACGTGAACGTCAAGGTGAAGTTCAAGTTGAAGTGCCTGTTGAAATTGCAGCATTCTTATTGAATGAAAAGCGCCACAGTTTGGTTTACTTAGAACAAACGTCAAATGTGCGTGTTACTGTACTGCCACATCCACATTTAGAAACACCACATTACGAAATCTCATATAACCCAGAAGGTTTTGCGCCAACTAGCTATGAACGTACTGAAGCTACCCGTTCAAGCGAAAAAGAATTGGGCTATGAGTCATCTGAGTGGCATTTAGAAGAAGAGCAAACGCAACACAATGCTGCACCAGCTCAAGCACAGAACAATAAGCAAAACAGAAAGCAACAACCTGCTCAAGCTCAAAAAGCTCAGCAAGCGGTTCAAGCACAAGTTGCTCAACCAGCTTCTAGCCCATGTGCTTGGTTAGAAAATCTGTTTGTACAAAAACAAGCAGCAACTGTTGACCAATCACGTACTGCAAACAATGCAGCTGCAGCCATTGAACAAATGATTAACGGTGGTGCTGTAAGCCGTGGTCAATTTGGCCAAGTGAATAGCAATAGCGCGCCAGCTGCAATTGAAGCTCAAGTTGTTGCTGAAACCAATGCTTATCTTTCACATGCACCTGTTCAAAAACAAGAACCGCGTGAATATGAAAAACAGGGCGAGAAAGAAGAACGAGCTCCGCGTAACAACAACAATAAAAATAAAAATCGCAACAAGCACAAAGAGTCACGTGAACAAAACACCGATCAACATCAAGTGATTGAAGAAGTGGTTCAGGTGCCTCGTCAAGAGCAACGCCAAGAACAGCGTCAGGAACAACGTCGTCATCAAAAGCAGCCACGTCAACAGCATGATCAAAATGCTGACACGAACCATGCTGAACAAGCTGTTCCACGTCGTGATCGTAACCATCAGCAACGTCCAAACCGCCCAAATCGTCATCGCGATAGCAGCGTGTTTAATGATGAGCAACAACAAGCGCCAAACAACAATGCGCCTGTAGAGCAGAATCAAACTCAAGAGAAACAACCTAAGGTTGAACTCATTGACACACCGAAGCATGCAGCACTTGAAACAGCTTTAGTGGTTAACCTTGATCAAGCTCAAAGTGAAATTGTGGCATTAAACCCGCAACAAGTTGCTGCGCCAGCAAGCAACAAGCCGAAGCGTCATGATCGCAATGAAAAAGCTGAAACTGTTGCTAAAGCACCTCGCACTGTAGACGCTCAACCAGCTACTGCACCGGCTGTAGAAAGTCAGGCTGTAACGACTGAAGCAAAAGCACCTGCAGCAACAGAGGTTCAAGCAGAACAGCCTGTGCAACGTGCCAGCAATGACCCGCGCCAAAAACGCCGTCAACAACGTGACGCTGCTCAAGCAAAAGCGGCAACACCTAAAATTGCACCATCTCAGGTACCGACATTAAATCAGTACACAGTGGGAACGTTGATTCGTCATGTCTATGGTGATGACTGTGCGGTATTGATTGAACAGTTTGGATTAATTCCAACATTCAATCGTGCTTTGGTTAAGTTTACTGAAGAATATTCAGCGACCTTAACTGTGGTAGAAAAGACTGATGTACAAAGCAAGCAGCCTGTAACACGTGATGTTGCTATCTCTAAAGCAGCGCCAGAAGCACAACCTGCTGATGTTTTAGACTTAACGCCACCGAAGCCTGAGAATGATCGCCGTGTAGCGAATGATCCTCGTGAACGTCGTCGTTTAGCAAAACAAGCGGCTGTACAAGCAAAGCAAGAGCATCAAGCTGAACTTGAGCAACAACCAGAAGAAGTGAAAATTGAGACTCCAGCAAGTCCAGTTGAAGCAGCACCTGTGGTTACTCAAGCAGAAGAAGTGCAAGCTGAAACACCTGTAGAAACGACAGTTGAAACAGCACCTGCGGAAGTTCAAGTGGTTAAAGCAGCCCCTGCTAAGTCAGCTGAGAAAGCAGTTGTTGCAACTGAAAAGGCGAAAAAGCCACAACAATCGCTTGCTTTAGATACGACTGCTGAAGCTGGCGTAGATGAAGATGCACAAAAGGCAGACAATGTGGCAACAGATGAAAAACCTGCCCGCCCTCGTCGCCCTCGTGGCCGCCCGCCAAAAAAAGCGACACCGCCAGCGGATGAGTAATTTTTAAAAATTTGCTTAAAATGTAGCGATTAAAGAGAACCTAGTCATTTCGATGGCTAGGTTTTTTTGCTATTTTGAAGAGATTATCAGGACATTTGTCAGATTAGGTTGATTGCACTAGTCTTATACGATTAAAAAGACAAATGTAATGTGAGTCAATGACACTCTAAAAATTGTATTGGATTACGAAAAATAAATAGGATTGATATGAGTCAAACAACACAGGCCGATCTCATCGGATTTACTGATGTCGCAGAGCGCTTACCACAGCTCATTAATAAGCTTCCCAATATCCTGACTGGACTTAAACAAGCTTATATCAGAACACCCAATACGCCTGCTGGGCTAGGTCTTGCTTTTGAACGTGCTGTAAAACGCAATCCTTATGGTGATGCGTTACTATTTGAAGATCAACGCTATAGTTATAAAGAACTGAATAACTGGGCCAATCAAATTGCACACTTTTATCTTTCTATTGGCATAAAAAAAGGCGATGCGATCACCGTGATGATCGAAAATCGTCCTGAGTTGATTGCGACCGTGATTGCACTGGCAAAAATTGGCGTAACAACAGCTTTAGTCAATACCTCACAGACAGGTAAAGTCCTGACGCATAGTATCAATTTGGTCAATCCTGTTGCGGTGATCGTCGGTGAAGAATGCCGTGCTGCGGTAGATGAAATTCGTCAAGACTTAAACATTGCTCAAGACCGCATCCATTGGTTTGCAGATCAAAATACAACGCAAGACCCGGGTACAGCACCTCAAGGCTTTATCAATCTTGCTGAAAAAATTCAACAATTTCCAAAATTCAATCCTTCGACCACACAAAGTGTCAAAGGGAAAGATGGCTTGTTTTATATCTATACCTCTGGCACAACCGGTTTACCTAAAGCTGTGGTCTTTACCAACAGTCGTTGGACCTTGGCATATGGAACATATGGTCATGTCTTAAACTTAGGTGAAGATGATGTGATGTACTGCACTTTACCGCTTTACCATGCAACAGGTATGGTGGTGTGCTGGTGTGGTGCTATTGCAGGTGGTTCAGCCTTGGCAATCCGTCGTAAATTCTCTACCTCTGCATTCTGGTCTGATGTCAAAAAGTTTAATGCGTCAGCGATTGGATATGTTGGTGAACTTTGCCGCTACCTTATGGATGCACCTGCCTCAGAACTTGATCATACGCACCGTGTCACCAAAATGATCGGTAATGGTATGCGCCCAAATATTTGGGGCAAGTTTAAAGAACGCTTTGGTATCGAAGAAATTTTAGAACTTTACGCCTCTAGTGAAGGAAATGTAGGCTTCAGTAATGTTTTTAATTTTAACAATACTGTTGGCTTCTCACCTACACCTTACGCCATCGTCCAGTTCGATAAAGAAAAAAATGAAGCAATCCGTGACAGTCATGGTGCATGTCAAAAGGTCAAAAAAGGTGAAGTGGGCTTATTGATTGGTAAAATCACCAAGCGCTCCCCTTTTGATGGCTATACGGACCCAGAAAAGAACAAGTCAGTGATCATGAAAGATGTCTTTAAAAAGGGCGATTCTTACTTTATTACTGGTGACTTGGTTCGTGATATTGGCTTCCGACACGCGCAATTTGTCGATCGCCTTGGTGATACTTTCCGCTGGAAAGGTGAAAATGTTTCAACCACCGAAGTTGAAAATATTTGTAGTGAATACCCTAAAATCACAGAAGCTGTGGTTTACGGCGTTGAAATTCCAAATACCAATGGTCGAGCAGGTATGGCTGCCATTACTTTACATGACGGTGAAGAACTGACTGAACAAGATCTAAGCCAGCTTGCAGCCGAGTTTAAAAAGAACTTGCCAGCCTATGCTGTTCCGGTATTTTTACGTATCCAACAAATTGTAGAAACGACGGGTACATTTAAATATCAGAAAAATAAATTAAAGGAACAAGCCTTTAATCCTGAAAAAACCTCTGATCGTTTATTGGTTTTACTGCCAAGTGCCAATGCCTATTGTGATGTCACTGCGGAAGTTTTTGCCAATATTGAAGCTTATAAATACCGCTTCTAAAGCTAAAAGCCCTGATTTCAGGGCTTTTTTTGTCCATTTTGTGTTATTTATAACCGAACGTTGCAAACTTTCTTAATTTTTACTTGCGCTCTATCAATATCTTGCTAAAATACGCTCCATCAAAACAAAGTGGTGTTTAAAAACTTTTTAGTTTTCTTGCACTACACATTCAAGCCTAGCTTGGATGAAGGTTCAGGGTCGTTAGCTCAGCTGGTAGAGCAGCGGACTTTTAATCCGTTGGTCCCGCGTTCGAATCGCGGACGACCCACCACTTAATTGTTTTGACCTGTAAATGGATAGTGATAGAAAATTCTCAATTTTCACAAATATCGAGTAAAGCATCGCTTTACACATCCTTGCTCAGGGTCGTTAGCTCAGCTGGTAGAGCAGCGGACTTTTAATCCGTTGGTCCCGCGTTCGAATCGCGGACGACCCACCACTTAATTGTTTTGACCTGTAAATGGATAGTGATAGAAAATTCTCAATTTTCACAAATATCGAGTAAAGCATCGCTTTACACATCCTTGCTCAGGGTCGTTAGCTCAGCTGGTAGAGCAGCGGACTTTTAATCCGTTGGTCCCGCGTTCGAATCGCGGACGACCC
>NZ_JBWKXD010000012.1:0-5591 GCF_059422625.1 Acinetobacter sp. GW821-FHT01C12 | reverse complement strand
CGGGGTCGTTAGCTCAGCTGGTAGAGCAGCGGACTTTTAATCCGTTGGTCCCGCGTTCGAATCGCGGACGACCCACCATTCTTTCTTAGGGCTTCTTTCTGTACAGTTAAAGTACTACAATAGAAACGAAACCTGCAAACGTTCCGACCAAGACCAAACATCTTTATTAGATGCTTCGCCATTCTCGAAATTTTGCTTCATCTTTTGTTCTGGTTTAATCATGTTTTAAACAAGTTCAGGGTTGTTAGCTCAGTTGGTAGAGCAGTAGACTCTTAATCTATTGGTCGTGGGTTCGAACCCCACACAACCCATCAGATTTTTAAGTCATTTACCCCCTTTAAATAAGCTCAGTTGAATTATTTTTCTGATAACTGCACATTCTAATCAAACGGATTGTTTTATCCTTCAATGATGACGAAGAATCAATACTCAAATATCGACTGAGATCTTAGTCAACGGTTTTAGCTTAAAACAACCAAGCCAACAATCACAATCACAATCACAATCACAATCAGATGACACGACCAAACCGAATAGCTAAAAAAGCTTTTATTCTTCTTATTGAACGAGCAAATATCAAATCATCGCTAGCAAGATAATACTCCCCTGCTTGACGAGTCATAACATTCCCCCTCCCAAACAATATAAAACCGTGCCCAATAACCAAGATTGCGCACGGTTTAATTATGTGTATGACTACTCAATTAAAACAATCCACGGAAATTTACCCAGTGGGTTATTGCTGTTGAAGGATAAAATCTGCGGCACGTTCACCAATCATAATACATGGCGCATTGGTATTGCCTGAAACAAGATCAGGCATAATGGATGCATCAGCGATACGCAGATTATTAAAACCAACGACTTTAAGCTTTGGATTGACCACACTCATTGCATCAATCCCCATCTTACATGTTCCCACAGGATGAAATACGGTTGCAGCATATTCACGAACATAAGCTTGATAATCTGCATCAGTTTTAACATCAGGTCCGGGTAAGATTTCTTGACCATTGAACGCCTTAAATACATCTTGTTTTAAAATACGCTGTGCCAGTTTAATGCCTTCGATCAGCACGTGCATATCTTGTTCTTTTTCAAGGAAGTTATAATCAATCTCGATCTGCTTTTGGGCATTCACACGTATTTCACCAATGCTCTTTGGTCTTAAAACACAGGTGTGGATTGCATAGCCATGCCCCCATTCAAACAGACGACCACGATGACTCCGATACCCCGGAACAAAGTGAAATTGCACATCCGGTAAATCTGTTGCCAGTGGTGTTTTTGCAAAACCCCCTGCTTCTACATAGTTGGTGGTCAACCAGCCTTTTCTTTTGAGTGCATACTGGAATGGTGCGGGCAGTATAGATGCCAAAGCCCCAACAGAAAAACCCAGTGTTTTTGAGCTATTTGTTCTAACAGTCACCAAACCATCAATATGCTCTTGCAAGTTTTTACCAACCCCAGGTAAATCAACCTTGCATTCAATACCGGCCTGTTCCAACTCAGATTTGGGACCAATACCAGATTTCATCAATAATAACGGCGAAACAAAAGCACCAGCTGAAAGGATTAACTCTTTATTGATCCTGATATCAAAATTTTGTCCTTGTCGTTGCACATGAATCGAGTGCACTTGACCATCACTATGATGAATACGCTCAACCTCGCATTCGGTCACCACCGTAAGGTTTGAGCGTGTCAATATCGGCTGAACGAATGCTTTAAAGCTGGATAGACGCTGACCATCACGTTGAGTCACATCATATATCCCTACACCTTCGCTTGATGCAGCATTAAAATCTTGATTCTCTTTTAGATTGAGTAAAGCCGCAGCTTGGATAAAGAGTTTAGATAATGGGTTCGGATCTTTCGGATGATCAACAAACAACTCGCCCTCAACACCATGAAAAGCCAAGTCTTGCTGAATGACATTTTTTTCAGAACGTTTAAAGAAGGGTAAAACCTCTTTCCAGCCCCATCCAGCACAACCTTTCGCTTCCCAATTGTCATAATCAGAGGCATTTCCGCGAATATAAATCATACTATTCATTGAACTTGAACCGCCGAGCATTTTGCCCCGTGGGGCATGAATTTGACGATTATTCAAACGTTTCTGAGGGGTAGAAAAGAAATTCCAGCTGTATTTTTTACTCTTATATAACGTGATCGTTCCTGCTGGAATCTGAATACGTGGCGAATTATCAGCAGCGCCTGCTTCAATCAAGCAGACACGAGTATTTGGGTTTTCACTTAGTCGATTGGCTATCACACTCCCCGCCGAACCCGCGCCAACAATGACATAATCATAACTATGTTGCTGTAATTGTTGATTGTCTATTTCAGGTAATGTGCGTTTATATAACATCGCCACAACATAATACAATGGGCTAACCACCAGTAAACCAACTGCCCATGAGATATCCACCTCGCCCAGTAATTTGGCAAGCGGACCAACATACAGCGGCGTAGATAAAAATGGAATCTGAATCAAAATCCCAATCACATAACAGATTAATGCAGGCCAATTGAAGTAACCATAAATCCCACCATCAGGTTTAAAGAAGGATGGCACATCATATTCAGTATGATGGATAAAGTAATAATCGATGAGGTTGATGGCTGTCCATGGAATCAGTACACACATGAGCAAAAGAATAAAATTGACATAACTCTCGACAAAGCTTTCCGAACTTGAAACAGATAAGAACATCGCCACACTAAATAAGCTTAATGCCACTATGGTTCTGGCAAGCACTCGCGGTGACCACCGGTGAAAAATCGTTTGTAGAATAGTGATGCTCGATAAAGTACCACAGTACAAATTCATCGAGTTTGTGGCAGCAATCCCAAGAGAAAAGACGATAATCAAAGCGGTACTGAATAGACCTGAACCGGTTAAATGAATTAAGCCTTGAATAAAGTCACCACTATAGGCACGGGCAACGGTTAAGCCCAAGATCATTGAAATCAGTGAGCCGAGTGAACAGCCCCAATAGCTTGCCCAAAATGCAGTTTTTGCCCCAGTTGCTTTAGGCAAATAGCGGGAATAATCTGATACATACGGGGCATAAGCCAACTGCCATAATGCGGCAATGGATAAGGTTCCCATAAAGCCAATGCTTGAAAACGTTCCCAGCTGAAAGAAATCTTGGGGGAAGTATTGCGAACTAAATACACGAATAAAAGCAGCAAGCAGCATTAAACCTGAAAGTACCGCAAGGATTTGCGTGTATTTATGAATGAGTTTATAACCAAAAATGACTGCAATCAGACTCCCTATCGCAATAATTGTGATGCCTTGTACCTTCGAAATCGGCTGATAAATCGTATGTAGTGCTTCGCCACCAACCACCAGATTGGATGCATAAAAGCCCAAGTACATAATCACGACGACACCAACAACAAGTAAAGCCCCATAGAAACCAAATTGCCCGCGAGTTTGAATCATTTGCGGTACTGCAAGTTGTGGACCTTGCGCAGAATGCAGTGCGACAAAAATCGCACCAACAAGATTTCCCAAAACCAATGCCATTAAGGCAGAAAAGAAACTCAAATTAAAAACTGTAACAGCCAATGAACCGGTAAACATGGTCAATAACATAATGTTTGAGCCAAACCAGATCGTAAATAGATCGCGTGCGTTACCATGACGTTGATTTTCAGGGATTGCCTGAATCGTACTACTTTCCATAGATGTTATAGACATAAGGAATCCATCCCATAAATAAAAAAGTTATAACCAATCTGAGAATTGGCTTAAATTTTTATATTCAGTATCAAGCCTTTAGTTTTTTTAAAGTAAGACTAAAAAGGACTGAATATTGCAGTTACTCCATCGCAAAGAGATCAAAATCATTTGCGAAATCACCTTAAACTTTCAAATCAACACCATCTAATATGTTGAAAATATTGAAGCCAAAATAATCACGAACAAATTAAAGGAAAAATTATCTCAGGCCTGTATTTGATCGATGTTCAATATCGACCTATACACCAGCTTGAGTACCACTTGAATTGAATAAAAACGATGGGTGAAAAGCAAATCATTGATCTAGGGTTAAAAAAGTAATTTATCGTTCAAAAGAATTTTTTATTAAAAAATAATTACATAAATAATCATTAAAAAATTTAACTCAATTGGATAAAAGTCATCGTTATACCCAAGCGATTCAGATTTTTTGAGGCATGTGTTCTGAATATTCTATTATCTCTTTATAACATCACTACTTAAGATAACAAAAACAAAAATGCGTCGTTGATCGACATAAAAAAGGATTTTGGAATAATCCAAATTTTTTACGAAAAGGAAATCAATATGATTAAACTAGTAATTTTATCGGTAATGCTAACAACAATAGCAACTCATTCTGCTATGGCCTCAGAAACAGGACATTCATCAGGTCTTAGCTTAAGTGGTTCTGCTGCACTGACAACGGACTACCGTTTCCGTGGTCTATCCCAATCTCGTAATGATCCTGCGGTACAAGGGACCTTTGTACTGTCACATGATTCTGGTTTATACGGCGGAATCTTTGCTGCCAATACGGACTTTGGTGGTTCAACATCACCACATTTTGAGTTTACCTCATATATTGGCTATAACACGGCATTAAATTGGTCTGAAAAAGTTAAGCCAACACTAGATTTAAGCTATAACCGATTTAGCTATCCAGGTTGGTCGGATTGGGCATGGCATGAGTTTTCTGCACGTTTAACCTTTAATGATATCTTTTTGGGTAAAGATAGCCTCCTCACCAATATTAATTATAGTGATGACTATATTGGATTTGCAGGTGATGCATGGAACTTCACCCTAGGCTATTCAGTACCATTGGCAGAAACAGGTTTTGGTCTGACGTCAAGTATTGGTTATTCCATCATCCAAGATAAAGGTGCATTGATTGATGTTGATGCCGACAATTACGTCGATTGGAAGCTTGGGGTGAATTATCAATTTAAAACACTTGAAGGTTTAACTGCGGAGTTATCTGCGGTTGGTACCAATTTGCATACCGATCAGCTCTCTAAAAGTGAAAAACGTACAGTCGCAAACGGTGCAATTTTTAGTTTAACCAAAGCGTTTTAATATTGCATTTTTAAACGATACACAATGTTTAACTACTATCTGGTTTTTAAAGATTTGTTCAATTTAAAAAATGCTTTCTGAGATGATCATTCATTTCAAAACTTTAAATTTTAAATGTGTCATTCTGGTGGGTTACACCCTAAAGCCCCACCAGATTGTTTAATTATCAATTTTTCTAGCTACCAATTTTCTAGCTACCAATTTTTTAACTACCAATTTTTTAACTACTAATTTCTTTAATTATCAAATTTCTTTAACACATAAGCTTTTGTTGGTGCAGTATGGTGTTGACTAAAATAAAGTCGATTTTCTTCAGTGCCATTGACTATTTTATCAATATCCATCACTAAGTCATTTTGTTCATCTACGTTGTAATAGAACTGAATACCTTCAATTCGATTAATCACAATTTCATGATTTACTTCATCATAGGCCCAAGTATTTTTTTGATAACCACGGTTCGGTTTTATATCACTATTTTCATAGGTCATTTTCCCCA
>NZ_JBWKXD010000011.1:0-112943 GCF_059422625.1 Acinetobacter sp. GW821-FHT01C12 | reverse complement strand
AGCTAGGTCGGCTATACTACTCTCTATCTCTAAAAAGTCAATCAATAATGTTAATTATTTTTTCTAACAAACCCAACCCTAACCTCATCTTAAAATCTCAATTCGAAATCTTAACAACTTAATCAAGTACCTGATTTATCAGAAGTTTTATTTAACATCACCGCCGATGGATGTGCATTCTACAGCATTCCATAACCAACACAACCCCTTTTTTTAATTATTTTAATTGTTCGAACAAATAATGTTCGTTTATCATATTTATTCACACTTTTTAATCAAATTTGCTTTAATACATATGCAATAACTACTGTTAGAATACGATTATGAAGTCTTTAATATAGCTATATCGTTATCGACTACTTTTACTTTAAGAATATTTCAAGGAATTCTATGCGTCCTTATCATGTACTTTGGGCTTGTTTACTTAGCATTGGTCTGACTAGCCATGTATTTGCTCAAGACGAATTATCTGCTCAAGAGAATTCGGACAATGCTGTTTCTACAAACTCTGATTCAGATGATAAGTCGTCTCAAGAGAATTCTTCAGCACTAGAAAACGAAGCAGCTTCTAAACACCCAAGAATTGAAGCCCTTAGAGAGCTTAAAAACATCACAAAAAATGACTTAAAAGTGAATGCCAATGCAGCACAACCAGATGCTGTAAAAGATCCACTACAACCATTGAACCGTGAAATTTATGCATTTAATGACATGATCGACCGTAATGTTGCTCGACCTATTGCTGTTCAGTACAAAGCAAAAGTGCCTGGTGATGTACGTTCTTCATATAGTTTATTTCGTAAAAACTTAAGTGAACCATGGAATGCAGTCAACCAACTTGCTCAAGGGCGTTTTAGTCGTGCAGCCAAGTCTCTAGGTCGTTTTACCATTAACACCGTCAGCTCTTTAGGTTTAGCTGATCCTGCAACTCGCTTAGGTTTAGCAACTGAAGAAGAAAGCTTAGGTACCACATTAGGTTACTACGGTATTCCAAGTGGTCCATATGTCATGCTGCCTATCTTAGGGCCAAGCACACTTCGTCACTCAGTTGATTATGTTGCTGAAGGTTATGCCAATCCGCTTACCTATCCAATGGATAACAACCATCAAACAGGTTTAATCTGGAGTAATCGTGCTTTAGGTGGGATTAATACCCGTTCTAAACTTCTAGATGTTGAAAGTGTATTGCAAGGTGATCGTTACTCAGCAATTCGCGATATCTATTTACAACGTTTAGCATTCCAAATTGCTGAGAAAAAAGGCCGTGGACAGGAAGCTGTCGCATTTGTAGATGATGATGAGGACGACAGCAATCATCCTACTGATACAAACGCAGACAAATAACCACAATATTTTGTTAAACTTATTTGCTAGTAATTCATATGGTTTTACTAGCATTGTGGTGTCATCTATAGTAAATCTACTGGATAATGCTTTTATACCGATTAAGGATCATTCATTTCTTCTATGTATTTCATTCAACCCAGTCGCCAAATTTCAAGCTTAGAACAAGTATTAGATACGCTTCCTAGCTTGCAGATGATTACCATTGAAGACATTCATCGTTATGATCCAACAATTATTGCAATTGCAGACGTCCACGATTTTTTACAATACCAATGGGCTTTGCCTACCATTGTCATTGCACAAGAAAATGAAGGAAGCGAACTTTCTCAAGCATGGGAACTTGGCGCTCTTGCTGGTTGGATCTGGACCAAGCTTCCAGCCAATCTTGAAGATTCTTTATTAAAAATTGATGCACAATATAAACGTAATCAAGATAGCCGTGACCTACCTTCTGCCGCAGAACTACAAAAGAAACTTCTTCCAAATCCAATTGAACTGCAAAACTATAAAGTTGAAACGCTTTTCCAGCCTTCTGCGTATTTGTCAGGTGACTGGTATGACTACTGGAAAATCAGTGATAAAGAAATCATGTTCTATTTGGCCGATGTATCGGGTCATGGGGTAACCAGCTCCTTACTGACATCTTGGATGGCTGCCTTTCATGGTCGCTCGAAAACACCAAGGGAGTTGATTAAAAAACTCAATGGTATGCTGGTTCAAGAAAATATTGAAAAACATATCACGATGTTAGCTGGCATTCTAAATTTAGAAACACATGCTTTAAAATGGTCAAGTGCGGGACATTACCCTCCCCCCATCATTTTTGAACCCAACCAAGCCCCTCGTGTCTTGAATACCAGCAGTTTTCCTTTAGGACTCACAGAAGACTTAGAGGTTGAAGAATTTCAATGTACCTTAACCAAGCATGCCCGGTTCATTATTTGTTCTGATGGTGCCCTTGAACCATTCTCAGGTGGTTTGAATGAACAGTTCTCACAATTGGTCTATCATTTGCAAAATCAATCATTCCGCGCACCAGAACATGTAGCAGATGACATTGCAATCCTCAGTCTCCGCAGAATGAATTAACAATACAATCAAATACATATAATAAATTAGACTAATAACCTATACGCAAACGCTTGAGTATAGACTTGCGCTATGTGATAATTTTCCTATCCTTCTCTGCAAATGGCATTTATATGTCAACAGGTCATGTTGAATATGCAAGCTTGAATGGAACGCATATTTTCAAACTTATTGGTGAAGTGCGAGCCCAATCTTGTATTAGTTTAGACAAACTTTTGGCAAGGATTGAACAACAGAAAAACGTCATTGGCGCAATTGTTGATTTAACCCAAACCACATTTATTGATAGTACAGTTCTTGGAATACTTGCCAAGCTTGGCTTAAAGTTGAAACAAGTACACCACATCCAAGCGGTGATGCTGTCCACAAATCCAGATATTACCACTCTAGCCAATAGCATGGGCTTAGGGCAGGTTTTTGTCATTTTAAATTACTGTGGTGACCCTCAAGTGTGCACCAATGCTTTGATTGACGATAATGTTAATCACAGCACAATGCTGTGTACCGTTCTCGATGCACACAAAACATTAATGAAGCTCAATGAAAACAACCAAAATATGTTCGAGCCATTAGTTAAACAACTTGAAAAGCAGCAAGATACAATGGAATGTGTATCTTCAAACCAGCAAAACGCTTAATAATTTCAAAATTGCTTTATCAGGGATAGCCCATGACTTTACTTTCCGTTGTTCAAATGAACTCTCAAAATGACATTGAAGCAAACTTCAGTGTGATTGAGTCGTTGATACAACAAAGTAAAGCTGATGGAGCTTCTTTGATTGTGTTTCCTGAAAATTTTGTCTGCTTTGCCGCAGGTAAACAACGGGAAACTGCTGCACGTTTTGAAGAAATTCAAAAGCGTTTAGAAAACTTAGCACATCATTATCAAATATGGATTGTTGCAGGGACATTGCCTTGCCCTTTCCGTCCAGATGGTTCAATTATTGCTGACGGTCGAGTTCGTACTGTCAGCCTATGTATCAGTCCAGAAGGCACTGAAGCACGTTATGACAAAATTCACTTGTTTGATGTACAAGTGGGGGATGCTGTTGGTGGGTATCAAGAATCTCAGTTTTTTGAACCAGGCAGTGATGTTGTTGTCGTAAAAACACCTTTTGGACAAATTGGTTTGATGGTTTGCTACGACTTACGCTTTCCAGAACTTGCACTCACCTTGAGAGCACAAGGTGCAAATATTTTGACTGCACCAGCTGCATTTACCTATACCACAGGTCAAATGCATTGGCAGTTATTACTTCAAGCACGTGCGATGGACAGTCAATGTCATGTTTTAGGTGCAGCACAACAAGGTTGGCATGGTGAAAAACGTCAAACTTGGGGACATGCTGGCGCAACCAATAGTCGTGGGCAGATTTTAGCGATTACAGATGCAGAAGGCGCGCAATTGATGACGGTACCTTTTGACTTGAATGAGCAGCGCTCAATTCGTGAAACAATGCCTTTAATGCAACATCGCAAATTGATGTCATTCTAAGTCTGTATTGCCATTAATGACTTTTATTTCCTGAACAAGACAAAACAACGTTATACTTGTGAGGCGTAATATCTTCACGAGACAAGCATGCAACAAGACTATTCAAACTTAAATCTTGATCATCAACTCTGCTTTCTTGTTTACTCTACAAACTTAGCATTAAATCAACTTTATCGTAAATTACTCACACCACTAGGACTGACCTATCCACAGTATTTGGTCATGTTAGTGCTTTGGGAAAAAGATGGTCTAACTGTGTCTGAAATCGGTGAAAAACTCTTTTTAGAATCATCTACCCTGACCCCCTTACTCAAAAAATTACAAAGTAATGGTATTGTTAACCGCGAACGTTCTACGAAAGATGAACGTCAAGTGATTATTAGCCTCACTGCTCAGGGCCATGCGCTAAAATTAAAAGCCGTGGATATTCCATTACAAGTTGCTCAAGCCAGTGCCTGTGATTTAGACAGCATTACTCAATTGAAAGATCTTCTTTCAAACTTACGCGAAAACATTTCAAAATAAAGTTATCAAATTTTACACAAACGCTACTTGTTTAAATATTTATATCGTATACGATATAATTGAACGCAATCAAAAATGGATGATTTCCGATGTCTTTAGAAAAAGTGGTTTATACAGCACATGCAAAAGCAACTGGCGGTCGTGATGGTCGTGCAACATCATCAGACGGAATTTTAGATGTTAAATTAGCAGTGCCTAAAGAAATGGGTGGTGCTGGTGGCGGTACCAATCCTGAACAACTTTTTGCAGCAGGTTATTCTGCTTGCTTCCTTGGTGCGATGAAGTTTGTTGCGAATCGTGATCATTTAAAAATTACCCCAGATGTTTATATCGAAGGTGATGTTGGTATTGGTCCAATCGCTACTGGTTTTGGTATTCAAGTGACTTTAAATATTCATTTAGAAGGTTTAGAGCAAGAAGAAGCACAGAAATTAGTAGATGCTGCACATATCGTTTGCCCATATTCAAATGCGACTCGTGGCAATATTGATGTGACATTAAATGTGATTGTTTAATGTTATGATTACCCCTACCTAAAAATAAGTTATTTTTAGGTAGGGGTAATGCTTACTTTTATTTTTCTGGTTGACTTTTTATGTACTGGGCAGAACTAAAAGATAAAATATATTATTGCGATGGTACTCAGAGAAACCTTTATATATTCGATACTAATATTGACGACCTAAAAAATGGACTGTCTTTGTAAATGAAAATTATAAAATCAAATGGTTTAACCAGCAGACACAAAAGAATGAGAATCAAATTAATTTTGAAGTCCTTCAAGAGTGCTTGAATGACACCCACAATCTATCTATGTTCACATGTAAATCTCTATTTAGATAACATTCAAATCAATAATTATTTGTTCTTAGTAGACAAAATTGAAAATGATATTAATCCAGAAGAAATTAATTCGCTACAAGATCATTAAAAAATCATTAACTACATGATTAATATTTCGAATTTAATAAATAAGCAGATTATTTTAACACCTGAGAATCAACCAGAAACTATACTTATAAAAGTAACTAAAGGCTCTATAGAATTTATAGCTTAAATTATAAAGCCTAAAGCATACTCTGAGAAAAATTTAAAAAGCTAGACAAATAGTTTTCAGTTACTCAGCCGCTTCATTGGTGACACGTAAAACCTCTTCCATTGTAGTTTTACCCGCCAATACTTTACGTAAACCATCATCTCGAATTGAACCTGCATCTTTACGGGCATATTCTTCAAGCTCATATTCTGCTGCATTACCATGAATCAAACGGCGCATCTGCTCATCAATCGGTACAATTTCATAAATCGCAGTACGTCCTGTAAAGCCCGTATGGGAACAAAAATCACAACCATTCGGCACAGGCAGTTTTAAATTCGATTCTAAACTCACAGGTTTAAACACATCTTTTTCAAAGTCATCTGCTTCACGCCATGTATGACAATGAGAACACAATGTCCGAACTAAACGCTGGGCAATCACCCCAATCAATGAACTGGATAATAAGAAGGGTTCAATCCCCATATCTTTTAAACGGGTCACAGCACCAATTGCAGTATTGGTATGTAGTGTAGACAAAACCAAGTGACCTGTTAAAGACGCTTGAACTGCGATTTCAGCCGTTTCCAAATCACGAATCTCACCCACCATCACCACATCTGGATCTTGACGAAGCATAGCTTTTAACGCTCGGGCAAAGGTCATATCCACTTTGGTATTCACTTGAGTCTGCCCAATCCCTTCAAGTTGATACTCAATTGGATCTTCAGCAGTGAGGATATTTTTAGAACCATCATTCAAATCAGAAAGCGCAGCATACAAAGTCGTCGTTTTACCCGAACCTGTAGGGCCAGTGACTAGAATAATGCCATGTGGACGATGAACCAATTGCGTTAAACGTTCATAGTCAGGCTTCATTAAACCCAAATGAGTCATGTTGAGTCGACCCGCTTGTTTATCCAACAAACGCATAACGACACGTTCACCATGCGACGATGGCAAGGTTGAAACACGGACATCGACTTCACGTCCTGCAAGACGTAAAGAAATACGACCATCTTGTGGGATACGTTTTTCCGCAATATCGAGTTTTGCCATAACCTTAATACGCGATACCAACAATGGCGCAAGTTCACGACGAGGTTGTACGATTTCACGCAATTGCCCATCTACCCGTAAGCGAACAGATAGTTTCTTTTCAAAAGCTTCAATATGAATATCAGAAGCCCCGACTCGAATCGCTTCAGACAATAAAGCATTGATGAGTCGCACGATTGGTGCATCATCTTCCTGATCCATCAAATCTTCAGTTTCAGGAATCTGATCGGCCAGACTCAATAGATCAGGGTGATCTTCAAGACCAGCGGCAACCTGTTGCGATTCGCCCGTTTCACCAGCATAGCTTGAACTGAGCATGTGATTAAACTCAGTTTCATTACATAATTGATGTTGTGCTGTACGACCGAGATAGCGGCGGGCTTCCTGAATCGCAATTTGTGCGGTATCCTGACGGCGAACAATAAAAACTTGATCACCTTCATAACGCAACAGCACTCCATGCCGTTTTGCAAAACTATATGGTATTTGTAATTGTTTGAGAACTTGCATTACAACTTATATTAATGATTTAAATTGCTTTGAGTGTACTCTATGCTCATGACAGCGTGAAGTCTGTTTGTTAAAGATTTGATGATGATTTTATGAATGGGATAAACACTTTTGTCTAAGAAGAAAGAACATCTGGAACCAGAACTCCCTGATTTAAAGTGGTGGGGAGAACAACTGTTTGAATTGAACCAATCCAAAGCATGGCAATTTGGTTCTATGATGATGCGCATTACTCGTGGTTTACAAGAATGGCGCTTGGAATATTATCGTCCAAAATTCCAATATGATTATGAGCAGCAATGGCATAAAATCCATGATGTAAATTTTGGTTTTCCTGAACCTGTACATGTTGAACGCTATATGTTTCGCGAGACCCATAAAGCATTTCAACTCATGCCGCGTTTAGCTGACCGCTCTGTGGTGATTCGTCCTGTCGATCCAATTTATATTCCGGCAGGCCAACGCGGCACACTCTATATCAGTACACCTCTGTGGATTTCAGGTTTTGTGCAAGCCCAAAAAGAACCCTTATTTGATATTCCTGTAATTTTACCTAAGGATACATGGTTTGGCCCTGATCACCGCACAGGTGAAATGTGTTATGCCACCTCAGTTGACGGTCGTACCGAATTAAATTTATTACGTCCACGTGCCTTTCGTGCAGTAACACCAATTGATTTTCACAATGTCAGTAGTCATCAGCTTCGATTTGACCGTATGAATGTACCAGTTCCTGCACTGCCTTTATTTTATAGTGAAAGCACAGGACGTTTATGGACATCACAAATCAAGGTTGTTTATGAAGGCAATGATCGCCCTGCCCGTGTAAGAATTGAAAATCGTACACCACCTTTAGCCGGCGAAGTAATTTATGTACATCCGCCACGCTCACCAGGCGGCGCTTTGTTCAATATGTTTGATTCATTTTTCTAAGGGATGAGGTAAAAATGGCTGAATCCAATATTCCCAAAGACATTGCCAATAGCCTAAAAGGCATCTTTACCAATGTAAATGTCGACCGCTTAAGTGAAATTGCTGTTGCTCTGATCCTTTGCTTTGTGGGTTTTGTACTGGCACGCGTCATTTCCAACACTTTTATCCGTACCATCGGTGCGCGCTTTAATGCGCATCAACGATTGGTTTGGCGTAGAGGTATTTTTTATTTTATTTTCTTACTGTTTGTGATTGCCAGCTTAAAAGAAGCGGGCTTTAAACTCAGCGTATTTTTAGGCGCAGCAGGGATTTTAACTGTTGCATTGGGTTTTGCCTCACAAACTTCTGCATCGAACTTAATTAGTGGTTTATTTTTAATTGGCGAAGGCTCCTTCGAAGTTGGCGATACGATTCAAATCACCCTGATTCGTGGACATACCATTGAAGGTGAAGTGATTTCGATTGACTTACTTTCAGTGAAACTTTTGACCATGGACAATGTCTATGTACGCCTCCCCAATGAGCAATTGATTCGCGCCCCCGTACATAACCTATCAAAATTTCCGATACGGCGATTGTCGATTACAGTTGCAATTAACTTTAATGAGAACATCAATAAAGTCCGTGAAGTTTTAATTGATGTTGCCAACGATTACCCGTTGGTATTAGCAGATCCTAAACCGCGTGTAACTGTTTCTGCCTTTGGAGAATCCTCCATTGAAATTTTATTTGCGCTGTGGTGTATGCAAGCAAACTACTTACAAGTCAAAGATGAAATTCATGAGTTAATCCGCAATCGTTTTGTGGAAAATCAGATTGAAATTCCTGTACCTAAAATTGGTTTTGTAGATCGTCCAAATCCAAATGAAGTTCTTCAAAATGAAGATATTGACGGTTATGCCAATAAGCAGGATTTAAAATTAGAGCAACAACAAGATAAACAGCTTTAAGCAGACCAAAACGATAATCTAGAAAACAAGCGTCCCTCATTTATGATTGAGGGATTTTTATTTTCAATTACAAAATATTCATCAAGTTTTAAACCATGAGCTGATAAATTAATCACTTCAAAACAACAAAATGGACAATCACAATGCAACTTAATCACTATTTAAACTTTCAAGGTCAGACGGAAGCTGCTTTTAATTTTTATAAATCTGTTTTTGGCGGTGAATTCTCATTTTTAAAACGTTATTCCGAACTGCCCGATGTCCAAGTGCCAGACCAAGAGAAAAACTATATTTTACATGTTTCTCTGCCGATTAATGAATTTACTGTATTGATGGGTTCAGACACCAGCGAGCAGTTCTGTGCACCTAATAGTGCGCCATTTAGCAAAGGCACCAACCATTATATTTCAATCAACTTAGAAGCTCACGAAGCGGATGAAGCTCAGCGATTATTTACAGCACTCTCTACCAATGGTCATATTGAAATGGCACTAGAACCTACATTTTGGGGTGCTTTATATGGTGCTTTCACCGATCAGTTTGGTATTCGCTGGATGGTGAACTGCCAACTGAATGAAGGATAATGAACAGAATATTGCGATAGCCTATTGATTGACAATGATATAGGTTATATTGCTATTACGATAACAACGTCATTTATAACAATATGATCACTGGTCTTACCCATACCCTTCTGATTATTTTAATCACACTTGCGATTTCTTTTATTGCTTGGCAACAACGCAATGTAATGAATCGTTTAATTTTCAATGTTTCAGCGATTAAGCATGGTCAATATGATCGATTTTTAACCCATGGTTTTATCCATAAAGATGGTATGCATTTATTTTTCAATATGTTTACCTTGTACTTCTTTGGGCGAAATGTTGAATGGTTTTTCCGTGGTTACTTAAGTGGTATGGGCTTTGTCTTATTTTATTGTAGCGCCATCATCATTGCTGCGATTCCCAGCTATTTGCATAATCGAACCCTAAATTCCTATCGAAGTTTAGGGGCTTCGGGTGCCGTTAATGCAGTGTTATTTAGTGCGATTCTGTTTAACCCTTGGAGCATGATTTATATCTATATTTTACCTGTACCCGCAATTATTTTTGGGACGATTTATTTATGCTATAGCCTGTATGCAATCCGTTCAGGACATTCGCCATTAATCGACCACCGCGCGCATATTGCTGGTGCAATCTATGGTTTCTTATTTCCTTTACTGTTAGAACCATCATTAGCTACAGCATTTTTCTATAAATTTATTAATTCGCCATTATTCTAAATTTCATATGGATTCAGTGATATCTAAACTTCTCTGTAAGGAAGTAAGACCTCAATATTTGAAAATTGCGCAATGATCTTAAAAGCGTTCTATCTTGAGAGAATAAATACGACTAACTCAATCTCATCAATACTATAAAAGTTGAATCCTTAGACCCAACTTTTATATTCTTAACATTTGAAATTAATGTTGATCAAGTCGAAATGAGGTCATGGTTAATGAACCAGCAACGGCTTGATCATTAAAAATATGTAACTCATCTTTCTCTTCCTGTAAGCCTAAGGCATATAACATCGGATAATAGTGATCAGGTGTGGGGATCGACAATAAAAACTCAGCACCTTGCTTTTGCCAGTCAATTAAAGCTTGATGGTTATGCGTGGCTAAGAAATTTTTCATCTTTGCATCAGCTTCTAAAGCCCAATCATAACCATAATGATCATCAAATTTATCAAAGGCAATTTTGCTTAGGTTATGTACGAGATTACCACTGGCAACAATCAATACCCCTTTACGACGTAACTGCGCTAATTGTTTAGCCAAGTCATAATGATATTGGGCACCTTGACTATAGTCGACACTCAATTGAACAACAGGAATATTGGCTTGTGGGAATACATGACATAACACGCCCCATGTTCCGTGATCTAATCCCCAACTATGATCATGATGAATTTCTATACTGTGAATTGCTTCAGTTGTTGCCTCAACCAAAGCTTTATTTCCAGTAGCAGGATATTGCACATCAAACAAAGCTTGAGGAAAACGACCAAAATCATGAATGGTTTTCGGTTGTTGCATTGCAGTGACGGCAGTACCACCTTGGGTAAGCCAATGTGCGGAAATACATAAAATTGCTGTGGGCTGTACGTCCATTTCTGCACCAATGCTGTTCCAAGTACGGGTAAAATCATTGGTTTGAATCGCATTCATGGGTGAACCATGTCCCAAAAATAGTACAGGCATGACTTCAGTATTGGGTAAAGTTGCGTTCCAGCCTTTGAGTAGCGATAAGTCACCCATTGTTTGATTTAACATTTCATCCACCATGAATCATCTTTGTTTAATTATCTGCTGTTCATTGTTGTAGATATATAGACTTTTCCAGCCTACAACATTGCAAAAATGCAACGATGATTTTTTGGTAAATGCTTTTAAGTAGAGAAGGTTTTACGACCTAATGATGTTATGTTGAATCAATGTTGATTTGGGCACGATACAAATAAAGCCGAATACCAATTTATATCATTGAAATCATATTCATAATAAGCAATGGCTACACCAGCTTTAACTTGAGAACAATAAAAAGCCGAACTTTCGTTCGGCTTTCATTTCAAAATCAGTACTTAGAGCAATCAAGCACCTGTTTGATAATGTGCTTTTGGTACAGCTGTAGAGGCTTGGTAAGGATGAGTAAAATCACCTAAACCTGCTGCTGCCTCATGGATATCTTTACCTTCTTTTACAACAAAAGTATCGAAACCAGAACGCTTCATATAGTTCAAAACATCTTTAAACACATCGCCTGTTGCCCGAAGATCGCCTGTATAGCCTTGGCGACGTAACAACGCAGCAAATGAATAACCACGACCATCATTAAAACCAGCAAAATCAATAAAGATCGCATCTAACTGATCTAATGGAAACGCATTGGTTTCAGGTGAAGCATCTACGGTAAGAAATAGTGCTTTTTTCCCCGTCACATTCGCAAGCTGGTCCAACTGCTCAACAGTCAACAACACATCACCTTGTGGCAATACACCATCTTCAGCAATGATTTGATAGGTATTGTCTGCAACAGTGCCATCTTTAGAGAGGACTTGAAGTGCGGTATTAAGCATATGCGCGCTCCTTAAATGGTTGAATACCCACTCGACGATAAGTTTCAATAAATTCTTCACCTTCGTTACGAAGATCAAGATAAGTATTTAAAATTTCATCAATAATGTCAGGTACAGATTCTGCTGCAAATGATGGTCCTAAAATATCACCAATTGAAGCATCATGGTCTGCATTTCCACCTAAGGTAATTTGATAGAATTCAGCACCTTTTTTGTCCACACCCAAAATGCCGATGTTGCCGACATGGTGATGACCACAAGCATTCATACAACCTGAAATGTTCAAGTCGATATGGCCTAAGTTATAGACTGTATCTAAATCATCAAAACGGCGTGTAATGGCTTCAGAAATTGGAATAGATTTGGCATTTGCCAATGAACAGAAGTCACCGCCTGGGCAGCAAATGATATCGGTAATAAAACCAATATGTGCCCGAGCAAGATTATTCTTTTCAAGCGTTTGCCACAATTCAAATAAATCTTTCTGTGGTACATCAACCAATGAAATATTTTGTTCGTGTGTGGTCCGTAATTCTCCAAATGTATATTTGTCTGCAAGATCTGCAATCAAATTCATTTCTTCAACAGTCATATCACCTGGTGCAATACCCGCACGTTTCAGTGAAATAGTGACAATACGATAGCCTGCAACTTTATGTGCATTGGTATTGATATTGAACCACTGTTTAAACTTTGGATATTCAGCAAATAAGCCACTGAAATCTTCATCTGCATAATTTTGATAATCAAACGGCATAAACTCTTCGTCTAATTTTTGCAAAATTTCAGGTTGAACTTTCAATGTTTTAATTGTTTCAGCAAATTCAGCTTCAACTTTTTCAGCAAAAACTTGTGGTGTTAATGCTTTAACTAAAATTTTAATACGAGCTTTATATTTATTGTCACGGCGACCATGCAAGTTATAAACACGCAGAACCGCTTCTAAATAAGCAATTAAATCTTCACGTGGCAACCACTCACGAATCATAGAACCAATGATAGGTGTACGGCCTAGACCACCACCCACTTTGATTTTATAACCCAACTCACCCGCTTCATTACGAGTTAAATACACCCCAATGTCATGGAATGAAGTTGCTGCACGATCAATTTCTTCAAGTGCAGAAACTGCAATTTTGAACTTACGTGGTAAAAATGCAAACTCAGGATGGAATGTAGACCACTGACGAATCAATTCACACGTTGGGCGTGGATCTGCAATTTCCCCAGCAACAACACCAGCATATTGGTCAGTTGTGGTATTACGGATACAGTTTCCTGAAGTTTGAATCGCATGCATCTGAACAGAAGCTAAACCTTCTAGCATATCAGGCACATTTTCTAGCGCAGGCCAGTTAAACTGAATGTTCTGACGTGTCGAAACGTGTGCATAACCACGGTCATATTCTTTGGCCAACTCTGAAACTTTACGTAATTGTTTAGAGTTCATTAAACCGTAAGGTACAGCAATACGTAGCATTGGCGCATAACGCTGTACGTATAAACCATTTTGTAATCGTAATGGACGATACTCATCTTCAGTGAGTTTTCCAGCTAAATAACGTTCCGTTTGATCACGGAATTGTGCAACACGTTCATTGATCAGTTGCTGATCGAAATCAGTATATAAATACATGGCGTACAGCTAGTAGTTTCATTATAACGATGCACAATATAACGAGTATTGATCTATCAAAGAAATGCTTTTTTTCCATATTTTATAGCGGTTTTATTGATAAGCATTGTGCAAAGATCGAATTGGCAATGCTTTACGGGCAAAGCATGCTTTTATTACGTTATGGATGTTTTTCTTCATTGCTTATCTTTATTTTAGATAATAAAAAAGAGCATATCGAATATGCCCTCTCTTTGATCACAGCTATCATCTCAATACTAAACTTATTCAACCCTGTAGCTAATTTATCTTATACAGGATTGATTAAGATCAATGCCCAAAGCTGGGTTTACCAATTTTGAATTAATCCTCTGGTTTCTGCTGCTCATCACTATTTTCTAGTTTGTCTTCGGCAATTTTTGCGGCTTCATAACCTGCAAATGCGCCAACTGCTTTTTCTAGAAAGCCAGCATCAGGATCTAACTTATCGACACTTTGCTCAGCAATCACTGCACCTGCAATTTTACCTAACTCATCTAATAAACCGCTCATTGATCACACTCCGCAGTGTTTTGTTTGAGTTTTTAGTCTATGTAAACTTGTTGAAAACATTGCGAAGTTTCTGTTGTTACACTAACTAGATTATGAGAGAGCAATGCAATGATTGATGTCAATTTTTTAAAATTAAGATCCGCTTAATCTTTTAAGGCTGCAATACAGCGCCCTTTTTAAGCAGATCAAGCGATGACAACTCAGATAGTCAAATAGGTATTCTCCCAAACACTTTGGTCAAGCTCTGTATGAAAATCAGCATTCAAATCTACTTCAATCAATTGCACATAACGGCCATATACCTGATCTATCGCCAGACAATCATCGACCTCTAAAACTCGATCAGTGTGTGGTTTTTGCCAATGCCCTGCAAAATACTGTTTACCCTTGGCTTTCGCTTCAATCGCATCTTGAGCAACAATCAGGATATAGCGGTGTAACTCACCGAACTCATTTGCATCATAGCCGCCTAAATTAATCAGCCAAAGCTTCTGATCTGATGCATTGGGTTGCGCATCAGTAAAATGTATTTGATATTTCTTATTTTCAAACACTAAAGCCTGTAATTTTTGCCATGCGTCGATGTGTAAACCCTGTTGCTCACCAAACCACGCATTTTTTAATTGAGGATAAACATCTTCAAGCGAATCGCCTACGGCAAGAACCACATCATGAACTTCAACATTGGCACGTGCATGACGACCACCCAACATAACGATAAATAAACTAGACATATTCAGTCACTAAGTTAATGTTTGAACAAGTTTTAATAATAAAATTCCACCCACAGATAATACGGCATTGTTCAAAAAATGAATGAGTAATACATGCCAAATATTGCGTGTCCACAAATAGATCAGATTTAAAAATAAACCTGCACTCATAAAGCTGATTGTCGCGATTAAATTTCCATCAAAATTATGATAATGGATCAGACCAAATAATATAGAGTTCAATATAATCAGTACAATGCGCCATAACCACGGTTGGATAAATAACTTTTGCAATAAAGTATAGCGAAACACAGTATCTTCTAAAAGCGCAGTAAATAGTGGCCCCAAGCTAATCACCAACAGACTGAGAAAAGGAATATGTTCAGGATCAATCAGGTCTTTTTCTTGTGTACTCGGCCCGAGGGGTAAAAGCTGACGTGTCAGTGAGATCACCACTTGTAGCACGATTGCACCAACCACCACCAAGACACTTGAGCGCCAAAAGGCCTGTTTATACTTTTGCCAATGTGTAAGCAACATTTCCTTATATAAGTAGCACACTAAAATAAACAGCACGCCTCTTAAAATGGTATCGCCCAGACTAACAGCTATCGAGATTCCAAATATTTTTTCTAAAATAAAGCCATTTAAAATAATTAAAGGGATGATACAAATCGCAAATGTGTCTTTCCATCCCCAGACAATTTTTTCAGGAAAAGGTTCAGCTCGAACCCGTTGTAAAAAACGCATATAAAAAATTAACCGATTATTTTCGGTAAATTCTGGGTAATTTAGCTCATGATTTCCATGTGCTTTTTGTAGAGTTTCCCCATGATTCTGTCTAGTCCAGAAATAAAAAAGCCTCTATAAAAGAGGCTTTTAAATTGATCGAGTAAGATGAATTACATCTCAACCATTTCAACACCATCAATACGCGCAACAGTCATTAAGTCTTTGTCACCACGACCCGATACCGTCGCAATAATAATTTGATCCTTCGACATTGTTGGCGCGAGTTTAGTCACATAAGCCATTGCATGTGAACTTTCCAATGCAGGAATAATCCCTTCAATATGAGTCAAATCACGGAAGCCTTGAAGTGCTTCTGTATCATTAATTGGCACATAATTCACACGATGCATGTCTTTTAAGAAACTATGTTCAGGACCTACACCAGGATAATCCAAGCCTGCTGAGATTGAATGTGTTTCAATAATCTGACCTTGCTCATCTGACATTAAATAAGTACGGTTGCCATGTAAAACACCAACATGACCTGCATTTAATGGCGCTGAATGTTTACCTGTTTCAATGCCTAAACCTGCTGCTTCAACACCGTACATTTTGACATCTTGATCATTTAAGAATGGATAGAACAAGCCCATTGCATTTGAACCACCACCGACACATGCAACCAAAGCATCTGGTAAACGACCTGCTTGCTCTTGAATTTGTTTACGTGCTTCACGACCAATAATCGACTGGAAATCACGTACCAATTGAGGATATGGATGTGGACCTGCAACCGTACCAATCACGTAGTAAGTCGAATCTACATTGGTTACCCAATCACGCATCGCTTCGTTCATGGCATCTTTTAATGTTTTAGAACCACTTTCTACAGGCACAACCGTTGCACCAAGCAAACGCATACGGTAAACATTCATGGCCTGACGTTTTACGTCTTCAGCACCCATGAATACCACACACTCAAGACCTAAACGCGCGGCAATTGTTGCAGTCGCCACACCATGTTGACCTGCACCCGTTTCCGCAATAATACGTTTTTTGCCAGAAAGCTTCGCAAGTAGCGCCTGACCAATGGTGTTATTGACCTTATGTGAGCCTGTATGATTTAAGTCTTCACGTTTAAGATAAATTTGCGCACCACCCAACTCTTTCGACCATCGCTCAGCATAGTAAAGCGGACTAGGACGTCCGACATAATAAGCGAGATCACGGTCGAATTCTGCCAGAAACTGCGCATCATCTTTCATACGGAAATAGAGTTTCTCTAAATCCTCTAAAGCTGCCATTAAAGTTTCTGACACAAAACGTCCGCCATGGATACCGAAATGCCCGTTTTGATCTGGGAATTGGGTATAGTCAATCACACTATTTTGTTGATTACTTTGCTGATCCACGTTGGACTCCTTGCATAAATCGTTCTACGAGTTGTTGGTCTTTGATACCTTTTGCGGATTCTACGCCTCCGCTGACATCGACTGCATACGCTTGAGTCGTTTGTATAGCGTCTTCAATATTTTCAGGTTTTAAACCACCTGCCAAAATTAAAGCAATATCGAGTTTAGGGAATTGAGACCAGTCAAAACTGTGTCCAGTCCCTCCTTTCAGTTCAGGATGCCATGCATCTAAAAGCATAGCACTCGCGCCAGCATGTTGGTATTGCTGAATTGTCGTAATAATATCTGAATTTTTTGCATCAGGTTTAATCTGAATGGCTTTGTACCAACGGCGCTTATTATACTGTGCGATCTGCTGACATTGTTGTGCAGTTTCATCACCATGAAACTGAATAATATCCAAAGGCACTTGTTCTAATACTTGTGCAATGTCTTGTGCACTGGCATTAACAAATAATCCAACAATGTTGATATACGGTGGGATAAGTTGTGCCAATTGCTGAGCCAATTCAATCGTGACATAACGTGGACTAGGTTCATAAAACACAAAACCAATCGCATCCACACCTGCTTGTACAGCAGCTTGAATATCCTGTGGTCGTGTAATCCCACAAATTTTGGCACGGGTACGCATAGCTTTGAACTCGAATTTGTTCAGATCAAACTGATTTTTTCAGTATTTTAAGCAAATCATTGTAAAGCAAATTTATTCACTTGCGTTAAAGTTCTATAGGATTATCTGTTTTACATTGTTTATACACTAAACAAACTTTATACTGCACACAAATGCAACAAGTCTAGCTTAAGGCTTTGGGAAGTTGGTGGAAATCCAACACTGCCCCCGCAACGGTAAAATGAAAATATTATTCTTTAATAAGTCAAAAGACTTACACCACTGCAATGTTTTGTGGGAAGGTGGAATAATCTGAACCGCTTTAGGTTCTATATTTAAGTCCGGATACCAGCTTGTTGTGCCCTTAAACTCAATCATTCACGGGGAGTGAATGTATGGAGCATATCATGTCTGTTATTTTTAAACCTACTGCACTTGTAGGTGCTGTCGCTATTGCGATGGGGTTATCTTCTACTGCTTTTGCAGATACTTCTTCAAATTCAGAAGCAAATTCGAAACTTGATACAATCGTTGTCACAGCATCTCGTACTGAGCAAAAAATCAGTGAAGTTCCTGCTCGAATCAATATTATTGAGCCGAAGATTCTTGAACAATCACCAATTGCATCTTTACCACAACTGTTACAAACAGATGCATCAATCAATATGGTACAAAGCGGTGGCTATGGACAAACAGCTGCTATTTTCTTACGTGGTACAAACTCTAACCATACTTTACTTTTAAGAGATGGCGTTCGCTTAAACTCAAATACTGCTGGCTCTGCATCTTTACCTTTTATTGATACAACAGATATTAAACAAATTGAAGTATTAAAAGGACCTGCATCAGTTTTATATGGTGCTGATGCGATTGGTGGTGTAGTTCAGCTGATTTCCAAAACACCTGAAAAAACGGGTGCTTTTGTTACTGGTGAAATGGGTGAAAATAACACCTATAAAGCAGTAATTGGTGCTGATCTTGCTCAAGATGGTTTTTATGCTCAAGTTCGTGGACAACGCCTAGAAACTGATGGTACTCCTGTAACAGATGCAAAAAACAACAAGAAAGCAAGTTTTGATCAAAAGGGTTATAGTGCAAAAATAGGTGTTGAAAAAGAGCGCTATGCAGCCTCAGTCGATTATAGTGAAAATCAAGGCTATAGCGATTATGACAATTACGGTAATCTTGTTTCTCAAGATTTTAAAAACGAAATCATTAATGTAAAAGGTCGAGTCGATATTTTAGATAATGTCGCACTTCATGCCCGACTTTCGCAATTTAAAGACAATATTGAGCAAAATAGTTCTCCAGATTATGTACATAGTACAACCCAAGAAGCTGAGCTCTATACAAAATGGCAACTGACACCTGCTCAAAACATTTTATTCGGCTCAACCTTTAAAGATATTAAAGGTGATGTTTATTCGAAAAATCTGTTTGGCGGACAAGATGTTAAATACAAAGAATCTGTAGATACTATTGGCTATTTTGCACAGCATCAATATCAACACAATGGTCTAGAAACTCAAGTCGGTATTCGTGTAGAAGACAACGATAAGTTTGGTACACACACAGTGGGTCAAGGTGCTGTCCGTTATCAAGTTTTACCACTTACAAGCATCTATGCAAATGTAGGATCAGCTTTCCGTGCACCAACAACCAATGATTTATATGCAATTTCTTGGGGAGCAAATCCTGATTTAAAACCAGAAGAAAGCTTTTCTTATGAAATCGGTGTCGATCAAAAACTCAATCATAATATTGATTTAGGTTTATCTATCTATCGCAATAAAGTAGACAACCTGATTAGTTATCAGGCGGGTAAATTAGTTAACGTAAATAAAGCAACCTTTACTGGTGGTGAAGCTTCATTTAAATGGCAACAAGATAAACTCTTTTTAACTACAACTTATGCTTATGTTCAAGCAAAAGATGATGAAACTAAAAAAGATTTGACTCGCCGACCACGCCAAAGTTTAACTCTAACTACAGGTTGGGATGATGGCGTATATGGTGTTTCTGCATCTGTCGTCGCAAAATCTAATTCAAAAGATTTTGCAGATTATCCATCGACTACACCAACCACAACGCCTGGTTATGTTAGTACTAATGTCAATGCTTACTGGCAAGCGACTCCAATGATTAAACTCTTTACCAATATTGAAAACATTGGTGATGTTAATTATAAGACAGCATACAACGGTAGTGGTGTTTACTACATCAACGGTGGTCGACTTGCATCTGCTGGGGTAACTTTCCGCTACTAAAAGCGACACCCAAAAAAAATATCTAAAACAGCGCAGTTTATGGATAATGTTTTGACCGACATTATCCTTTTTTATTCTCTATCTTTTCATTTTTATCTAGGACAAAATTATGGGACATCGTTTAAGTAAAATTTATACCCGTACAGGCGATTCAGGTACCACAGGATTAGGAGATGGTTCTCGCGTAGCGAAAGATGACTTACGTATTACCGCTCTCGGTGATGTAGATGAACTAAATTCTATTGTTGGTGTATTACGTTCACAAATTTCAATGAGTAACATCGTCGATAAAGCCCATTGGGATAAATCACTGAGCTTGATTCAACACTGGCTATTTGATTTGGGTGGTGAAGTCTGTATTCCTAACTACAACTTGCTCCAACCAGTTTGTGTTGAATTTCTTGAAAAGGAAATCGACAAAATGAATGAAGACTTACCAATGCTTAAAGACTTTATTCTACCCTCTGGAACTTTAGCATGTAGTTATGCACATCAAGCACGTGCTGTATGTCGTCGAGCAGAACGTAGCTTAATGACTGTACACAGTCGTGATCAAAATATTCAAGCAACTGCTCTACAATTAATTAACCGATTATCCGACTGGTTTTTTGTAGCTTCACGCACCTTACAACGCGCAGAAGGCGGTAGTGAAGTGCTTTGGCAAAAGAACATCAATGACACGATTTAACGATAAATCACTGTCTAAAAGTAATTTTTTAACAGTATGATAAAGTCAAGTTATTGCTAAAAGTAAGACTTAAACGATTACTATACAGATGAAAGTGAGTATGTGAGTTCATTATGAGAATTATCGGACATCGTGGCGCGCGTGGTGAAGCACCTGAAAATACCCTAGCTGGATTTCAATATATTCACGATTTAGGTATCCGTGCAGTTGAATTCGATGTTCGACAATTAAAAGATGATGAACTCATTATCATGCATGATGATAATTTTTTAAGAACAACTGGAATAGATCAAGCACTGTATGATTTAAACAGCGCTGAATTAGTGGCCTATAACCAAGCCAATATCTGGATGGATTGGGAAAAACAAATTACCCCAACCTTAAGCCAAAGCCTAAAGATTATGCAGGACTTTGAGCATATTGAAGTTGAAGTGAAAGCTGTAGAAACATTGCAACACGCTGAAAAACTCATCATCGAATTACAAAAACAACTGCAAGGTTTTGAAAATATTGCAGTGATTACCAGTTTTGATTTAAAAATACATCAAGCCTTACAACAGCAAAACTCAAGTTTTAAACGTGGTCTACTGATTGAAGATGACATCCAACAACGTGCGATCGAACAGGCATTACAACTGGGATGCTGCCAGATTGGATGGATGAATCAATTGGCAACAGATGAGCTCATTCAAGCAACTCAGCGTGCAGATTTGGACATCAGTGTTTGGACTGTCAATGATATTGAGCGTGCTAAGCATTTAAGAGATTTGGGGATCAATGGATTAATTACTGATTTCCCCAAAATGATGCAGCTTGCCTTAGCACAAATTCAATAACTCAAACGCCCTTAATAACACAATAAAGTAGAATTTTATTTTGAACTTTAGAGAGTCCCAAAATTAAAATTTAACTTGAGAATCAATTGTCTAACCCCCTAAAAATCAAATTGGATAAGGCAGAAAAATTCTTACACTATTTTGACATTTAAATACGACGTTTTAACCATTCATTTTTTTCGATCAAACCGCTAGAATTCATGTTTTATTCTGTTACTGTTTTATACAATACAGATGTACACTAATACTAGTGAACACATGTTCGCCCATGATAATATCTGTGAAAGTATAGCCTAGAAAAATGCTGAAGCTATGCGTTTAACTTTACCTGATTAAGGTTCTTAGGAGTGCTGTTGGAGATGAATGCTCCCCTACCCAAAGCCCCAATAAATTGGATCGGTGTTTTTGCCTTGGTGTTTTTACCCCTTGTGGCAGTAATTGCGATCCCTTTATATGCCTACCACCATGATTTTAGTGCGGCAGCTTGGATTAGTTTATTCGTTTTACTCGGTCTCAGTAGTTTAGGTATTACTGCAGGTTATCATCGCTTGTGGGCACATCGTGCATACGAAGCGACTTTACCACTTAAAATCATTTTGATGATCATGGGAACTTTTGCTGTTCAAAACAGTATTTTGTTCTGGGCTTCTGGTCACCGTACCCATCACCGCCATGTGGATGATGTAGATCAAGATCCGTATTCGATTAACAATGGTTTTTGGTACGCTCATATTGGCTGGATGTTACGTAATTATCCTGCTGCTGAATCAAATTATAAAAATGCACCTGATTTGTTGAATGACAAAGTGGTTATGTTCCAAGACAAGTATTATGTTCCACTTGTGATTGCTGTACATGCTGCGATTTTAGTTCCACTGGGTTGGGCTGTAGGTGACATGTGGGGCGTATTACTCTTAGGTGGTTTGCTCCGTTTAATCATTAGCCATCATGTAACATTCTTCATCAACTCACTCTGCCATATGTGGGGCAAACGTCCTTATACTGACGAAAATACTGCACGTGATAACTTTGTTCTTGCCATTGCAACTTGGGGCGAGGGTTATCATAACTATCACCATATTTTCCAATACGATTATCGTAATGGTGTGAAATGGTGGCAATATGATCCAACAAAATGGTTGATTTGGTCGTGCTCTAAAATCGGTTTAGCCAAGAACCTACGTCGTATCCCAAGCTTCAATATCAAAAAAGCGGAATTGGCGATGAGATTTAAATATGCTGAACAGGATTTAGCGATTTATGGTCATAACGTCAATGCAGATATTATCGCGATGAAACAAAAAGTATCGCAAGAATATGAAGCATTCACCAATACATTAAATGATTGGGCTGCATTAAAAGAACAAGAGCTACAAGCGAAAAAAGCATCTGTTGCTGAAAAGATCCACCAAATGGATGTCAAACTTAAAGTTGATTTCCAATTGGTCGAACAGAAACTTGCTTTCCATCGTGAACGTTTAGAAACATTGATGCGTGGAATCAAAAAGAACGTTGTTTCTTAAATTCTCAATACACATCAAAAGCAAAGCTCCGAAAGGGGCTTTTCTTTTATCCATTTTTTACAGGCATTCATACTGAGAATATTGAGAGAAAATAATATGCAAATTAATAACATCCCCTTTGGCATTACCAACTGGGCAGAAGTTCCAACAACGCGCCATGAGGGTGAGCAAGGCTTTGCACTTTGGCGCACACAGCAATTTGACAATATTCGAGTGCGAATGGTCGAATATTCTGTCGATTATTTGGCTGACCACTGGTGTTTAAAAGGTCATATCCTGTTTTGCTTGGAAGGTGAGTTGCACACTGAACTTGATGATGGACGTACCTTTACCTTAAAAGCAGGGATGAGTTATCAAGTTGCAGACCAAGCTGAAGCGCATCGTTCTTCTACCGCATTTGGTGCAAAGCTATTTATTGTCGACTAAAACAGTCGACATTATCTCAACAGCTTAAAACTTTGCTATATTGAGAGGGACAAGTAAAACCATTGTGACCGATCGCTATGCAATTTGCCCCACGTTATCCATCTCTCGATTCAAAGCTCTACCATGAGCAAATGCCTAGCCCACTGAAAGGTGCAAAGGCTGGGCATTTTAATGCTGCGCTTGCGGATGAATTACAATGGTCTGAAGATGAAAAAGCCCAATGGGTCGAGATTTGTAGCGGACAAAAAACCTTTGCTGAATTTCATCCCCTTGCCATGGTTTATGCAGGGCATCAATTTGGACAATGGGCAGGTCAATTGGGGGATGGGCGTGGCCTATTGATAGCGCAAATTTTAAATCGAAAAGGTCAAACCATTGACCTACATTTAAAAGGTGCAGGCTCAACCCCCTACTCTCGTATGGGAGACGGACGTGCTGTATTACGTTCTGTGATTCGTGAATATCTAGCGGGTCATGCACTCAATGCACTAGGAGTTCCTTCAAGCAATTCCGTAGGCTTTACTTCTTCAACCCAAGGCATACAACGAGAAAAACTTGAACTTGGTGCAATGATGTTACGCACTTCGGATTGCCACATCCGTTTAGGGCATTTTGAATGGATTAATCAATATCAGCCTGAATTACTCACTGAATTTACCCAAAAATGTATTGAATGGCACTATCCACAATGTTTGAGTACTGAACAGCAAAGGTTTGAAGACACTGTTCTAGCATTTGCAACGCAAGTGATTCAAAACACCGCTGTCATGATCGCAAAATGGCAATTGGTGGGTTTTGCACATGGGGTTATGAATACAGATAATCTCAATATTACAGGTTCTACCCTCGATTTTGGCCCTTATGGTTTTATGGAGCGTTTCCGTCCCAATTGGATCAACAATCATAGTGATTACAATGGTCGTTATACCTACCAAAACCAACCGAGTATTGCACATTGGAACTTATGGAATTGGTTAAACAATTTAATTCCACTGGCACAAGCAGAAAATAAAGAACAATTTAAGCAAGACCTCGTCGAATGTTTAGAGCATTTTGAACCGACCTTTCTAGAACATTATACCTATGGGCTATGCCAAAAACTTGGACTACCCAGCTTCCACAAAGATAGTTTTGATTGTGGTATGGCATTTTTAAGAATTCTACAAAGTGAGCAACTCGACTATACCGACAGTTTTCTTCGCTTACAGAATAAAGAATATGAAGCCATTAAAGATGATTGCCTAGATCACTTTCAATTTGAAAACTTCTTGACGCAATATCACAATATTCGTGAGCAGCAAGATATTGATGAACTTGATGCGGAAATGAAAAAGGCCAATCCAGTCTATATTTTAAGAAATCATATGCTACAAACAGCCATTGAACAGGCTGAACGTGATGATTTTTCTGAGGTTGATCGCCTATTTAAATTGCTTAGTCAGCCATTTACCAAACAAATAGATCTAGAAACAGCCAAAGACTTAGCACCTTTACCAAGTGATGTTCCTGAAGTGATGGTGAGTTGTTCGTCTTGATCAAATAAATTGCCGAATCACTTTAATTGATCTGACTCATCATAGTTACCCACAATTTCTGTGGATAAACTTGTGTTTATCCACAGGATAAATCCACAATCACAAATTAACTACAGCTTTTGTCTTTAGAATGCATAAAATTTAGGCAATACAGAGTTTTACAACATTAGTATTCTAAAATGAATAAAAAATACCTCACTTCATGTTTGATTCTTTTGGCTATAGCTATAGCAAGTGTCTGGACTTATCAAAAATATAATCAATTTATTCCAACCGCAAATGCTGCCATACATGTGCAGAATTTATCTGAGCAAGAGATTCAACGTCTTCGTCAAAACACGCCAATCACCGAAGTTAAAGTTTATAAATCAGATCGTATTGTTAAACTCATGCATCATGATCAAGACATACGAACATATCCAATGCGCTTAGGCTTTGATCCTATTGGACATAAAGTTAAAGAAGGTGATGGAAAAACTCCTGAAGGTCGTTATATTCTAGATTGGCGTAATCCCAATAGTGCATTTTATAAATCACTGCATGTGTCCTATCCAAACCAACAGGATAAATCTAAAGCCAACCAACTTGGCGTTTCTCCTGGTGGCGACATTATGATTCATGGTTCAGCAACACACTCACAAGTGGAAAAGCTGCCTAGTTTAATGACCTACTTACCTAGAAATGACTGGACATGGGGGTGTATTGCCGTTAGAAATATAGACATGGATGAAATTTGGAAGCTGGTCGATGATGGAACAGTGATTAGCATTTATTCATAAAGAATATTTTAAAAAGAGACAATGATGACTGGTGAAGAAATCCGAACTTTAGCATTTAAGATTGCATCACATTTACCTAAATCCGAACTTGACTATCCCTTTGGTGAGGATGTTCCTGTTTTTAAAGTGATGGGAAAAATGTTTATGTTAGGCTCTGAACTGCATGGCAAAAAACTGATTAATTTAAAAATTGAACCTGATCATGGCGAAATGTTGAGAGATCTCTACCCCTCGATTCAGGTGGGCTACCATATGAATAAACGTCATTGGATTTCAATTTATGAGGGCGAGCAAATCAGTGCTGATCTGATTCAAGACTTAGTTGAAGGCTCTTATGAGCTTGTGAGCAAGAGCCTGACCAAAGCCCAAAAGCAGGTATTGGCGGTTTATCAACACATTAAATAATTAGCGGGCTTTGGATCGCACATTAGATCAACAGACCTAAGCTCTATCTATACACGATTCAGTCAAAATCAGAATATATCAATAAACATAAAGTTATATGTTTATTTTTCAAACATAACTTTTTACATTTATAAACATTTACCCACAATATCTGTGGATAAACCTGTGTTTATCCACAACGATGAACTTAAAATGTCGAAAACTTAATCTTCTGGATATTCAAAACGGTAGCCTACGCCATAAACAGCTTGTACCCATTCATGACGATTTCCGGTTTCCGCTGCTTCAGATATTTTACGACGTAAGTTCTTGATATGACTATCAATAACACGGTCAGCAACATCAAAACTATCTGGGTTAATATGGTCTAAAAGTTGCGCTCTAGAATAGACTTGTCCCAAATGTTCGAGGAAAAGCTCTAAAAGACGGAATTCAGTTGGCGTTAAATTCAACGATTTTTGTTGATACCAGATACGTTGTTGTGCTTTATCAATACGAAATAAGTCATTGGCTTCAGGTTCAGCTTTACGTTCTAAACGGCGTAATACCGCTTGTACACGTGCCACCAACTCTTTTGGGCTAAAAGGTTTACAGACATAGTCATCTGCTCCCATATTTAACCCCAAGACACGATCGATTTCTTCTGTTCGTGCAGTCACCATGATAATCGGTAAGTCGGTTTGCTCACGTACTTTACGGCAAATGGTCAAACCATCCATACGTGGGACCATCAAATCCAACACCATTAAACTTGGCTTGCGTTGCAGGAAGCTGTCATACGCTTCTTGACCATCATGAAACATACTGACTTCAAAGCCCGCTGCTTCTAGATAATCCCGCACCAATTGCGCAAGTTCAACTTCATCCTCTACCAGCATGATATGCTTCATGTTGTACTATTCCTTTTAAACTTTAGTATGTTTTGAAAATGTCAATTTGCAACGCAAACCGCCTAATGGCGAATGATCAAAAGTAAGCTGACCACCGAGTGTTTGTGCAATTTTACCTGATAAAGCCAAGCCCAATCCTGTACCGCCTGTACTACGTGTACGTGAATTATCCACACGATAGAAACGTTCGCCCAAGTGTGCAATCTGTTCATCGCTCAGACCCAATGGGCTATCATCAACGATCACACTCCAAGAATCTGCATCTTGCTCTGTATGCACTTGGACTTCACCACCTGCCTCAGTATAGCGAATACTATTTCCAAGTAAGTTGACCATAATTTGCTTAAAGCGATCTATATCTAATTGTAACTTCGCTCCCTCACCTGTGGCTGAAATTGTTAAATCAGCTTGTTCAAATTTAGGTTTAAAATTCTCTATTTCTTGTAAGACCACCGACCAAGGATCAATTTCTGCAAAGTAACATTTTAATTGTTGTGCTTCAGCTTGTGCCAAATCGGCTAAATCCTGTGTCAACTTCTTCAAGCTCGTAACCTGACGTAACATCGCTTCAAAATGTTCTGGTGTCGGCTTGCGAATTCCATCCTGCATGGCTTCAATCTGTGCTTGCAATACTGCTAATGGCGTTTTTAACTCATGTGAAGTATCTGCAACCCACTGACGGCGTGATGTTTCATGCTGGTCGAGAATAACGGCCAGTTGATTCAACTCTGTCGACAAGTCTCCCAATTCATCATTACGGTTAATCACCACTTGATGCTGGTAGTTACCTTTGGTTAATTCGCGAGTTGCGTTCAATAAACGTTGAATCGGTGTTTTAAAATAAGTCGCCAATAGCAATGCTGCAACCAAACTTGATAAGAAGGTGAAGATATAAATCAGCACTAAATAACGCTTTTGATTACTAAAGAAGTTAATACTCAGTGCATCATCCTGATCTAAAACTGGTTTTAAACCCAAATAACCGACCACTTCATCATTGACTAAAATCGGACGATAAGACACCTGATCATCTGACGGTTCACCTAAAATAAACTGTTGTTTTGCATCATATAAAGAAAGTCGTGAACTCAGCCCCAAACGGTCAGGCAATGACACAAATATCTTTTTGCCATTCTGCGGATTTACCGTTCGCATCGGATCTCGCGTTGGCGCTTCTTTCGCTGCAGAAGCTGGTGCTTCGTGTCCTGCTGAAAGATGACTTTTATCTTTGCCTATAGGCGGTTTATTTGCTTTACGATCTGAGGGTCTATATAAGTTTTGATTTGAACTAAGCGGAAATTTCAAACCTTCAAAAGGTTGATAAGCTGAGGGTAAATTTTCTTCAAGAATTTTCAGTTCTTCTTTATCCAGCTGAGACTTATGAACTGCACCGTCCGTTTGTCCCAAAGTCGCCACCATCGTATGTTCTTTAAAGTAGCGTTGCTGTAAAGCGATATCATACTGGCGACGTAGCCACCAGCGTGATAATTTATCATAATCATCAGGCGCAGCATCACCTTCAATTTGCAAAATCTGTGCTTGAACCGCGTTACCCCAGTCTTGATAGACTCCATATACATCTGCCAAATTTTCGATCAGATGATCAAGTTTCTGCATTTCAACATCTGCAACATATCTGGCAAAGTTCTTTTGCATAGTCCAATGTAAGACACCTAAGCTCACTGTTGTAATGACTAAAGTTGTCAATAAAACAGTCAGAAATAAGCGTAATGCAATGGGAACTCGACGTATTTTCAAAACTGGTCTCACGTTTTTCTTCTCATTTCAACATTGTACCCAACAGTTGCTCAAAATTCTCTCCATTGTTTCTACATCATTATTATTTAATCTTTACTGTATCAACAGAACATCAAAATATTCATTGGAGTAGTAACAATGAAAGCAATGACAAAAATCGCACTGGTATCAGCAAGTATTTTAACTGCAGGGGCTTTGACGGCCTGTCAATCCAATCCTGGCCCTAAAGACGGTCCAGATGGCCGTCCAATGATGCATGGTGGACATCATAAAATGTCACCAGAACAACGCGAAGAAATGAAACAGAAGCGTGCTCAACATAAAGCGTTACGCCAACAAATGCAAAAAGCCTGTGATGGCAAAGCAATTGGTCAAACGGTTCAGGTGACAGCAGGTCAGCAAAATATTAATGGGACATGTAATATCGTATTCAAGCCTGATCACAAGGCGATGAAAGAGATGAAACAAGATTTCCGTCGTGATGGAGAACAACGTGGCCGTATGATGCATCATGAAGGACCACGTATGAAAGACATGACCGAAGAGCAACGTGCTCAAATTAAGCAAGAATTTGCACAAAAACGAGCGGAACGTAAAGCGCAGTGGGATGCGATTCAAAAATCATGTGCAGGCCAAACTGATGGCAAGGCAATTCAAGTAAAAATGAATGACAAAATCATCGATGGTAAATGTGTTGTTAAATTCCAGCCAGAATTTAAAGCAGGCGAAAACATGCCCATGATGCCATCAAAAGTTTAATCTATCTCGGCTAAATATAAAAAACGACCCAAAAGGGTCGTTTTTTATTTGTCACGATCATTAATTTGAGTTTACTTGGAATTATCCGAAATCAAAGCCACTTGTTGGGCATAATTTAATAACTTAAGTTTAGAAGCCGCTAATTCTTCAGCAGTGGCTTGACGGGTGATATCCCGATGAATGCGCAATACATGCTGACGTAAAGAATGACTTTCTGCAGCATTATAAGATTTACAGAATTCTTTAATCGCAGGATCACGCTGTTCAATCATTCGATCAACCCAACGATCCAATTGCGCCAACTTTTTAATCCCTTGTTTAGGGGTTAAATAAGACAAAATAATGGCTTCATCTTCATTACGCAAAAGCTTTCCAATCCGTTGAAATTGACGGCGACGTGCTTCAAAAGATGTGATCAATTGCACATCAAGCAAAGCTTCAATCAACCGATCTTCAACAGGTAAAGATTCAATTTGTTTCTTCGACAACTCTGCGAGTTGTTCACCTAAAGCAGCCATACGTTGTACAGCTTTTTTCTGTTCGGTTTTACTTGCACGCCCTTCTAAAGACTCAAAATCATCTTCAGTAAAACGTTGCGGACGACGTGCCACGATTATTCTGCCTCGTAAAATTTATCTGCGAACAGTGCTTGAACTTCAGACAAAGCTTTTTCTTCATCTGCACCATCAATCACTAGACGCAAGGTGGTTCCTTTACCCGCTCCGAGCATAAGTAAAGAAAGGATATTCTTGGCATCGACTAACTTGTCACCCTTACCAATTTGAATAGAGCATTTAAATTTAGTCGTGACTTCGATTAGTTTTCCAGATGCACGCGCATGTAATCCTAATTTATTAATTACGTCAACAGTTGTGTCAATCATGACCAGTGCTTCATTTCTCTATGTAATACCTGAATAGTCCATTTCGACTCAAGAGCCTTTTTCAACCTATCCACAATATAAACCGAACGATGTTGCCCCCCCGTACAGCCAATTGACACTGTAATATAGTGACGATGACCTTCCGAAAAAGCAGGCAACCACTTATTTAAAAACTGATAGATGTCTTGATACATCTCATTTGCTTGCTCGCTGGCTTCTAAAAATTTACGTACTGGTTCATCTAAACCCGAATATTTACGTAACTCTAAATCCCAATGTGGATTCGGCAAATGCCTTACATCAAAAACAAAATCTGCATCTAATGGAATACCATGTTTATAACCAAAAGATTGCAAAATTAAAATGAGTTTATCGGACTGTCCCAGTTTGGACAATAAGGTATCTTTTAAATCGTGTACACTTTTATCCGTTGTATCGATATGTACTGTTGCTCGCAGTTGAATTGGGAGCAATAAATTTTTTTCTTCTTGAATACATTCATTCAAACTTTGGAAGCGGTTTGACAAAGGATGTGGACGTCGCGATGCGCTAAAACGTGAAATCAACTCCTGATCACGCGTCGTTAAATAAATAACGTCTACGCTGCCATGTTTTTGTAACTGTTGAAAAACCTGATCAAAACCTTGTAAATCTTCTTTGGCACTTCGAACATCAACACCGAGTGCCAATAATTCTAAATTGTTTTCTCTATCCAGCTTTTCAACGATTTCAGGAAGCAATGCCAAAGGCAAATTATCGATACAGTAATAACCCAAATCTTCAAGCACCTGCAAAGCAGATGATTTACCTGAACCAGACTGTCCTGTTACGATAAGTATGCGCTTCATGGCATGGCGATCCTAAAAGCAAAGTTTATGTCAAATGTTTTACTTGTAAATTGTCAATCAGACGAGTCTTGCCTAATTTCGCTGCAACAAACAATACAACATCTTGGTCGAATTGTTCAACTTTTTGCAACGCTGGGCTACGTGCTTCGACATAATCCACAATCAACCCCGCATCATTTAAACTTTCACGAATTTGCGCCAAGACATCTGCAAGTGTTTTACCTGCATGTAAATCTTGTTCAGCAGTCGTTAAGCTCTTAAAAATAACAGGAGCTGTTTGACGATCTTGTTCAGATAAGTAACCATTACGAGAACTTAAGGCCAAACCATCTTCAGCACGTGCAATTGGCACACCAATCACTTCAATTGGCATATTCAAATCACGAACAACCTGCTTAATCACAGCCAATTGTTGATAATCTTTCTGTCCAAAAAATGCAAAGTTCGGCTGTACAATATTAAACAATTTGGTGACAACAACAGCAACACCATCAAAATGGCCTGGACGTTGTAATCCGCACAAGTCATTGGTAATTTCGCCCACACTAATATTGGTTAAGCGTGGGAATTTACCATACATTTGCTCCACAGAAGGTGCAAAAACAATGTCGCAACCCACTTCAGCAAGTAAATTACTGTCTTGCTCAAGTGTACGAGGATAATTATCAAAATCTTCATTCGGTCCAAATTGGATTGGATTGACGAAAATACTGACCACCACCACATCACATAATTTACGCGCTTCACGAACCAGATTTAAGTGGCCTTGATGCAAATTTCCCATCGTCGGTACAAAACCAATGATTTTACGTGCCGATCGAGCAGGTTGAAGTGATGCTGTTAATCCTTGAATGGTCGTTTCTGTTTTCATGTTTACAGCTCTACTTGGAAAGTATGTTCTTTGGCAGGGAATGATTGCTCTTGTACAGCAACATGATATGCCTTAAATGCATCCACGATTGCAGTTTCCCCTGCTTGTTCTTTCATAAAATTACGTACAAAACGTGCCACTTTACCAAACGTCAAACCAAGCATATCTTGCACCACAAGTACTTGACCATCGGTATCTGCACCAGCACCAATGCCAATCACAGGAACGTGTGGGAACAATTCAGCAATTTCTTTACCCATCTGTGCCGGAACACATTCAAGCAATAATACAGCGGCACCTGCATCAACTACAGCTTTACAGTCCGCAATCAGTTGATCTGCTGATTCACGCGTTTTCGCTTGTAATTTATAACCACCAAAAACATGCACCGATTGTGGTGTTAAACCCAAATGTACACAAACAGGAATACCATTTCGTGTCAAAACTTCTACAGTTTCAGCCAGCCACTCACCGCCCTCAATTTTCACCATTTGAGCGCCCGCTTGCATCACGGTTTTTGAATTGAGCAACGCATCATTAAGCGTGGCATAACTCATAAAGGGTAAATCACACAGGACAAACGCATGTTGATTTGCACGACGTACAGCTGCTGTATGATAGGCCATATCTGCAACAGTTACAGGCAAGGTAGAATCATGCCCTTGGATTGTCATCCCTAAAGAGTCACCAATCAAAATGGTGTCAATCTCAGCAACTTCCATACCTTTTGCCATACTTGCATCATAGCAAGTTAAGCATGAAAATTTACGTCCCTGAGTTTTGAATTGTCTTAAATCACTTAGGCTAATCATGACGATATTCCTCTATCAATGAGAGTTCCTCTGCCCATTCAATCCTTTAATCAGCCCATGACTGATCTGCTAAAACACTAAGGCTTGAATGTTGCACGAAATCTAACTTTTGCAATGATTGTCCATTGACTTGGAGCTCAGGATCGAGATCCAACAATGGAATCACCACAAAATCACGCTCTAAAATACCGATATGCGGTACTGTGAGCCGCTCATTTATAATGTTTTTTTCAGCATAAAGCAAAAGATCTAGATCTAAAGTACGCTCACCCCAACGGCGTAACCGTACTCGACCTGATTCATTTTCAATACGTTGCAACTCATCCAGCAAGGCCAAAGGCGCTAAATCAGTGTGTAATTCTGCAACTGCATTGTGATAATTTGGCTGATCTTGAGGCCCCATCGGCGGGCTTTGATACAACTTTGAAACGGTAACAACACCTAAGTTTCTGAGTTTTTCTACAGCTTCCCGTAAAATTTGCTCAGAATCACCTAAATTACTGCCTAAACCAATATAGGTTTTAATCATGATTGGGTCGGTCCAAAAATCACACTGCTTAAATCACGTTGTACGCGTCTACGCTTGGTGATTGGATGATCCGCTGTGATCTCGCCTTTGTTTACTGCTGTTCGAGTATCATTTCTACTTCTAAAATCTTGAGATGATGTTGAATTTGGCTTAGTCCGCGAACGACGGCTACGAGATTCTTGTTCTTTCACCAATGGTTCAATTTGCGTGGAAGCTGCTGCTTTTACATCTTCAACAGGGGCAACTTCAGCAAGTTTCTTACGACTCTTGGCACGCTGACGATTATAGCTGCCAATTGCACGTTCTTTCTCATCAGTCGACATATCTTGGTAAGCTTCCCACCATGCACCCATGCCATTGGTAGAAGCGTCACCAGACTTCTCTCTCAATAGCAAGAAGTCAAATCCTGCACGGAAACGTGCATGCCCCGAAAGCGCTTCAATCTGTTGTGGTTTCGGGTTGAGCAAACGACTTTGCATTTCCCAAACTTCACGTATAAAAGTTTCGGCAAAACGAGGAATAATGGTTCGTGTCGCTTGGCGTTTTAACACATCCAAACCTGCTTGAGCGCGTGCTTCTGCAGCAACCACACCTTTAGCATGGTAGAAATCACAACGCGCTAAGAAATTATTCCAGAGCAATACCGCATAGAAAAATGCAGGATTAATGGTTTTACCCATTTGAATCCGTTGATCGGTGTTTTTCGCTGCACGCTCTATAAATTGGGTAATCTCAGGGCTAATATCAGCAAATAATTGCTTCCAAATACCAAATTCAATCAACATCGGCATCACACGATGCAAATGTCCCATGGTGAATAATTTTTGCGACTCATCATATAAACGGTGCGGAGAAACATCACGCAGCAATTGCGTCATTTCTTGGGTAAAAACGTCTAATATTTTAGGATCTATACTAAAATTTAATTTCGCAGCAAAACGTAATGTACGCAACATCCGTACTGGATCTTCTTCAAAACGAAGTGCTGGATCACCCAATAGTCTTAAAGTTTTAGTTTTTATATCATCAATAGCATGACAAAAATCGAGCACTTCCCCTTTTCGAGGTTGGTAATACATGGCATTGATGGAAAAATCACGTCGAGCAAAATCTTGCTCTATTGTTCCCCAATTGTTGTCACGTAAAATCATCCCTTGTGCAGAGGTAATGGCTTTTTTCGGTGGGGCACGGAATGTCGCCACCTCAATCAATTCACGACCTGAGTACACATGTGCCAATTCAAAACGTCGCCCAATAATTCGGCAACGACGACCAAATACCTCTTTCACCTGTGAAGGTGTTGCATTGGTCACAGCATCGTAGTCTTTCGGATTTAAGCCAAGCATTAAATCACGTACACCACCACCGACTATATAAGCTTCATAGCCAGCTTTAGTTAAAGAATCAATAACATCTAAAATGGAGGAAGGTAATTGAGCGGTGGATAACCCACACTTTGACGCACGCAAAGTTTGCAAAAGACACTGTCTCCTACGTCAGGACGTAAAAATCATAATTGTGCTAATGATATCGCTTACACAGCTAAAGGGCAATTTGATTCTCGCAAACTTCACTTGAATTTATGGACTATTGATAATTCGTCGATCTACAGGCTGTTAAACCCATCATAAACTCAGCCGTGCTCTATTCTGCTCGAAAAGTTTCTCGCCAATCCCCTTGACCTTTTTTAAGTCATCGATACGTTTAAATCCGCCATTCTGATTACGATAAGCAATAATCGCCTGTGCTTTCTTTGCCCCGACACCCGTGAGCTGTTGTAATTGTTCAGCATTTGCAGAATTTAAACTGACTTTTAAAGCTGAGCTGTTTGAAGACTGGGCAGATGATGGTGGGCCTTTTTGACTACTGTTCGATGGCGATTTTTGGCTATTCGGTCGCGAAAGATAGTATTGATCGTCGACTTTTTTTAATTTTGCATCATGAGCCTGTTGTTCTGCTTTCCAGTTGAGATAAGCTTGATCAAACTGTTGTGCATACAAGCTCAAAGAACAACTCAAAATTACCAATAAAAAAGACGATTTTATTAGTTTTACTACACGATTAAAATAAAAATGCTGATTACTCATTGCTAACCTGTGATTTTAATTGTTGCTTTGCTTGATCCCAAAGGAGATCCATTTCTTTTAAAGACACATCTTCTAATCTTTTATTTTTAAAATTGATTTGATCTTCAATATAAGCAAAGCGAGATTTAAATTTATAAATGGTTCCTAACAGCGCCATCTCACTTGAAATGCCTAGTTTACGCCCTACATTGATTAAAGAAAATAAACAATCACCAAATTCATCTATAATTTCATCAGGTTTTTCCGATTGCAGCGCCTCTTCAAACTCTGCCAATTCTTCTTTGACTTTATCGTAGGCCTGCGCCACATCAGGAAAATCAAAGCCTACTTTTGCGACATTTTTTTGAATGTTTTCTGCCTGAGATAAAGCAGGGCCATGTTTTACCGCATCTAATCGAGATTGAGTTTTGCCCTGTTTTTCTTGTTGTTTAATTTCCTGCCACAACACCGACACTTGTTCAGGCGTTAAATTATCAAATTGTTGTTTTTGGAAAACATGTGGATGGCGTCGGATCAATTTTTGACAAAGTACATCGACAACATCGTTAAAATCAAAAGCCCCCTGCTCACTGTACATCTGTGATTGAAAAACCACTTGCAGCAATAAATCACCTAATTCATTTTTAATTTCATCGATATCACCAGAACGTACTGCTTCTTCCACCTCATACGCTTCTTCAATGGCATAGCGCGTTAAACTTTCAGGTGTCTGTTCACGATCCCAAGGGCATTCTGCACGTAATTGTTTCATGATGGCGAATAGCTGTTGCATTTTATGTCCTTTAAGATCAATAACAAATGACTGCACAACACTTGTTGTTATGCATATTTTATGTTCAACTCTTTGCAATCAAAATAAACTAAAAAAGGATGCTGCAATGAGTCAAAGCATATTCATTAGTGGTGCTGCGCAAGGGATTGGGGCTGCGATTGCACGTCTATTCTACCAACAAGGTTATCAAGTTGGTATTTATGATATCAATGAAGCGCAGGCTCAAATTTTAGCAGATCAATTGGGTGACAATGCCAAAGCGGGCAAATTAGATGTGAGCGATTATGCACAATGGCAAACCGCGCTTAAAGAATTTTCTCAATGGGCAAATGGCCTCAACATTTTAGTCAATAATGCCGGGATTCTTTATTCTGGAGATTTTGAAAAAACCGAAATTAGCGCCCATCATCGTACAATCAATATCAATGTCAATGGCGTTTTAAATGGCTGTCATGCCGCACTTCCCTATCTGAAAGAAGCGAAATTTGCGCGTATCATCAATCTTTCCTCAGCATCAGCCATTTATGGACAAGCAGATTTAGTCTCTTATTCTGCCAGTAAATTTGCCGTACGCGGTATTACAGAAGGATTAGATATCGAATGGCAAAAATATGGCATTCGTGTACTGGATGTGATGCCGCTTTTTGTCCAAACAGCGATGGTGACAGACATGGATGCAGGTGCGATTCAAAATATTGGGGTCAGTCTCACACCCCAAGATGTTGCGGAGCAAGTGTTTGCACAGGTTAAAGCCAAAGGCTCACTTTTCACCGCCACACATCGCCCAGTCGGTTTAAAAACTAAAGTAATGTTTACACTTTCTGCTATTAGCCCTCAATTTATCAATCGCTTGAGCAATTTAATACTCACGAGAAAATCTAAAACCTAAGCTTTAATACTGTGCCCCCAATAGAGACTAACTTTCTATTTACAAATCAAACTCATAACACAATCCATTATATTAGATAATAAAAAACTCGCATTTCGCGAGTTTTTTACTGTTCAAATCATAAAATCTGATCAAGACAATATAGCTTAATTACCTTGAACCAAACGTCGAGCACTGATAATGCCAGGCTGTTGTTCCAATCTCGCCAAGAGGCGAGACAATTGCGCCAAGCCTTTTACTTCAATCAACAATTTCATATTAGCAATACCATCTGCTTCAGAAATCGTATTCACCTGACGGATATTGATCTGATCTGAAAAAATCACTTGGGTCAAATCTTTTAACAAACCACGACGATCATACGCTTCCACCACAATTTGCACACTTTGCCCACGTGTCGGTTGCATTTCCCAATCCGCTTCAACCGCACGATCAGGTTCTAACTTGATCATGCGCATATAATCTGGGCATGCAACCTTGTGAATACTGACACCACGATTCAATGTGATATATCCAGCAATCGATTCACCATGAACAGGCTGACAACATTGTGCAATATGTAATTCAACATTGTCCAAACCATCAATTAAAATTCCATGAGCCGACAAGGTATGACTTGCGCGTGGATTTAATGTTGGTTTTAAAACCAGCTCTGGTTCATCCTGATCTAAGTGCATGTGGCGATTGACTTGATTGATCAAGGCATGCAGGCTAATTTCCCCACTCACCAATGACACCAAGATGTCATCCCCAGTTTTCACATTGAAATGATTACAATAATCACTTAAATCAATACTTTTCGGGTGAATCGCTAAACGTGAAAGTTCTTTATTGAGTAGCTCACGCCCAACTTCCAGATTTTTACTGCGATCCTGTTGTCTAAACCAGTGGCGTAACTTGTCACGTGCACGTGCTGTTTTAATATAACCCAAAGAGTTAACCAACCAATCACGATTGGGTTCACGATCTTTCTTGGTTAAAATCTCAACCTGTTCGCCTGTTTTTAAGGTATAGGTTAACGGCACATAGCGTTGGTTGACCCGTGATGCATAGCACTTATTGCCGACCTCGGTATGCACATGATAAGCAAAATCAAGCACTGTCGATCCGCGTGGTAATTCTTTAATATCCCCATCACGACTAAACACATAGATTTTTTCAAAACCTTCAAAATCTTGAATTTGTTCAAAATCTTCTGTTTCATCTTCATTGGGATGCGCACTGGTTTCGGTACGTTCTTGATAATGCTCAAGCACTGCACGTAAAGAATGCAAACGATGATTAAATGAATAGTCAGTGGTTTTCGAGCCTTCTTTATAATTAAAGTGTGAACACACGCCCAACTCTGCTTCTTCATGCATTTCTTTGGTTCGGATCTGGATTTCCAAAGATTTATTTTCTGCAATCACCGCAGTATGCAAAGAGCGATAACCATTGGCTTTGGGGTTGGTAATATAGTCATCGAACTGATGAGGAATATGACGCCAAATTTGATGCACAATGCCTAAAGCGTGATAACACTCTGCGACAGATTTAACCAAAACCCGTAACGCGCGAATATCATAAAGCTGATCAAAACTTAGATTTTTACTCTTCATTTTGCGGTAGATCGAATAAATATGTTTGACCCGACCTGAAATCTCGGCCTCGATATCATGCCCAGCCAACTCATTCTTGAGTTTATCTACCACAAACTGGATATATTGTTCACGCTCTAGACGCTTTTCATTGAGTAAAGAAGCAATCTCTTTATAACGTTCTGGTGCCAAATAACGGAAAGCAAGATCTTCGAGCTCCCATTTTAATTGGGCAATGCCTAAACGATGTGCCAAAGGCGAATAGATGGTGAGAATTTCTCGTGCAACACGCTCTTGACGTTCTTTTGAAGAATGCGCCAATTCACGTAAAGCAAAGGTCCGTTCCGCCAGTTTAATCAAGACCACACGAACATCTTCTGTCACAGAAATCAACATCTTATAGATGCCTGTCAGATGTTCACGCTGATTATTATTAAAGTGATCTTCTAAACGTTTATTCTTTTCAATCAGTTCAGAAAGTTTACCCATCGCCAAAGTGCCTTTGACAAGGTTGTAAACCTGCTCACCGCATTGTTGCTGTATTTCCTCTAAAGTCGTGAGATCTTCACGCACACTACGATAAAGCACAGCTGCTGCCAGCGTATCTTCATCGACATGTAAATGCGCAAGAATATCGGCCATTCCAATGCCTGTTGCAAAGGTATTGGTTCTGGAATTTACTGTGGTCGCCAATTCTTTTTGTAATACTAATTGCGCGACTTCTTCTAACTGCTTAAGTTCAGCACCGTCTAAAATTCCACGCACTCGATCTAGCCAAGTTGCTAGAGCCTGTTGCGCTTCATCGGCATGTTCTACAGTCGCTTCCTCTGATAGCTCATTGAGCTGATCAGGAAGTTGCTCACGTACTGTGACCATACCCTACTCCTCTAACTCTATATTTCATTATAAATCGTTTATCTCTAATTTCTTTTCAAACAAAGCAATCGATTCTACATGCCCCGTGTGCGTAAACATGTCCATCACGCCAGCTTTAGTGAGCTGATAACCATGTTGTACCAAAATTCCAGCATCTCTGGCCAATGTTGCTGGATTACACGACACATAAACGATTCTTTGCGCACCAAATTTGGGCAAATAATGCATAACTTGTTCTGCACCCGCACGAGGAGGGTCAATCAATAATGCATCAAATCCTTGATTTGCCCAAGAATAATGCGAAAAGTCTTTTGTTAAATCTTGTGAATAGAATTTAACATTGCTTATGCGATTGTTCAGTGCATTTTCTGTACCACGCTTCACCATCGCTTCGCTACCTTCAACAGCAATGACTTTTCCTGTAGCACCCACACGTTGAGCGAGCGGCAGAGAAAAATTCCCCAATCCACAAAATAAATCCAAAACAGTTTCACCTGCTTTCAACTCAAGCAAATCACATGCCAGATTAACCATCTGCGGATTTACAGTGGGATTCACTTGGGTAAAATCTGTTGGATTAAACGCAAACTCAATATCAAAATCTTTTAAACGGTAATGCAAATGCATGTCTGCCTGAGCATCATCTAGACGTTGTACACTTTCCACACCCGCAGGTTGCAAATACAACTGCCACTGTTTCTGTAACGCATATTGTTGCAATAGGTTGACATCATAGGCTTTTAATTTTTCAGTATGGCGAACCAATAATGAAATTTCGCTATCGCCTTTGGCTAATTCTATATGACCAATGCTGCTTTTGCCTTTTAGACTTTCGAGTAATGCCTTGATTTCAGGTAAGGCCTGATCTAATTCAATATCTAAAATTTTACAGGTTTCAATTGCAGTTAAGTGATTGCTCTGCGCTTCACGGAAACCCATCAATAATTTATTTTGTTTAGCTAAATAACGCACCCCTATTCGGGCTTTATGCCGATAGTCGGTACGCGTTGAACGCAATGGCGCTAACCACTGTTCAGGTACTAAACCCGCAAAGTGGCTAAGATGTGATTTTAAAACATCTTGTTTTAAGCGAATTTGCTCATCTGGATGAATATGTTGCATATTGCATCCACCGCAAGTACCAAAATGTGGGCAGATCGGTTGAATACGATGTGGATTTGGCTCACTGAGTAATTCAATACTGTCTGCTTCTTCAAGTTTGGATACTTGACGCGTCACTTGAGCTTTTACAGTTTCACCAGGCAGTGCATAGCGAATAAAAACTTTTTTACCCTGCTTTTCACTTGGATGATTGAGTTCTGTACCATAATGCGCAATCCCTCGCCCTTCGTGTGACAATCTTTCAACTTTAAAAATATATTGTGGAAGCTGAGATGGTCGAGGTTTGGCTCTATGTTTCAAAGGGATACCTAATCGGGTGTGGAGGAAAAATCTGCTTGAGTAAATTCAGTTCGCTGTGAGGTTTCACGCCAAACATTTAAAAACTCATGTTGTTGAGCTTGTCCTTGCAAATAATGAATCGAGGCTTGAATCCATAAACGATGATCTTGCAAAGAAATCTGACCTTTAAGCAAAGCCCATCTTAAGAAAATCAACCATGTATTTAAAACATCACCTTCGCAATAGCTGGTGAGTTTCAACCATTGCTGTGTATTCACATATTCGGGAACAAAATAACCTGAAATACCACGTTTACCGGGATAACCCAATAAATGCGCAACATCATCCAATTTCTGAAAATGACGTCCATTAAACATCGCCATGACATCCATTAAGTCGACATGACGGTTGTGATATCTGTTCTGATAGTTATTATACCTTTTTTGTGTGTCAATCTCACCTTGATCGAACAAACTTGGTGCAGATAGTCCATGATACATGGCACGGAATAAAATCACAGGCAAATCAAACTGTGAACCATTCCAGCTCACGAGTGTTGGATGTCTTTTATCAAAGATAGATAAAAATTTTTGTAAAATTTCAGTTTCAGTATAGTGCTCTCGACTAAATGAAAACAGTTTCATCACACCATTTTCATCAATCCACAATCCCGAAATACAAACAATTTCATGTAAAGCCAAGCGCTGAAAATCCATCCCCGATTCTTGACGGCGTAGTTTTGCCAACGCCTGTTCTAAATCGTCCTGTGGTAAATCCAAGCCATATAAATGCGCCCCTGACTTAAGGTCGGTCATGGTTTCGATATCAAAAACTAAAACTGGAAGACGCATAAAAGCTTTACTCAATACTCAAGTTTGCCATCATGAAGCAACTTATGACTTCGAAGCAACTATTCTTGATCCTCAACAGAGAACAAACCTGTAGAAAGATAACGATCACCTCTGTCACAGACAATACATACAATCACTGCGTCTGGATTTTCTTCAGCAATTTTAACCGACGCCCATACAGCACCACCTGAAGAGGTCCCAGCACTAATGCCTTCTTGACGTGCTAAACGGCGTGCGGTTTTTTCCGCTTCAATTTGCGGAATATCCATGATCTGATCGACACGGCTTGGATCAAAAATAGTCGGTAAGTATTCTTGTGGCCAACGACGAATACCTGCAATATTTGAACCTTCTGAAGGTTGTAATCCAATAATTTGAATATCTGGATTTTGTTCTTTTAAATATTTAGAGATCCCCATGATCGTACCCGTTGTGCCCATGGAGCTCACGAAATGGGTGATTTTTCCTGCGGTTTGTTGCCAAATTTCAGGACCTGTGGTCAGGTAGTGTGCTTCTACATTGTCTGGGTTGCCAAACTGATTTAATACTAAACCTTGGCCTTCACTTTGCATTTGCAAAGCCATATCACGCGCAACTTCCATATTGGTTGCTTCGATCAATTCAGCGCCATAAGCACGCATCGCATCTTTACGTTCTTGGCTAGAGTTCCCCGGCATGATCAATTTCATTTTATAACCACGCATTGCGGCGACCATTGCCAACGCAATCCCAGTATTTCCACTCGTCGCCTCGATCAACGTATCACCCGGCTTAATTTGACCACGCTGTTCAGCTTTCATGATCATGTTATATGCAGGACGATCTTTGACAGAACCAGCAGGATTATTGCCTTCTAGCTTTGCCAATACTGTTGCTTGAGTATGACTTGCCAAACGTTGTAAACGCACCAGAGGAGTTTTTCCTACATAGTGATCTAACAAAAATTCGTCGGCTAAGAAATCAGGTTGTGTGTGACTCATCGGTTGCACCTATATCGAGGTGGGCATATTGTATGAAAAAAAGGAACATACTGCACATCTTTCCGCTTCATTTTGCTTGGAATGATCAAACTAAATTCATATATATCAACACACCCAAGTAGGAGCATGATTTTCTTTATTGAATAAAATTAAATAGATATAAAAAAATAAACTTTACTTAGAATTAGAAATGATAAAGTTATCTATAAAACAGCATAACTCATTTTCAATTCACAAGATTTTTAGTCATATTGTCATGCAGGATGATTAAAGCATGTTAATATCTTTGCCATGGGCAATGAGTTGCTGGAACAATGTCGAATTTCAATAAAAAACTCTTTAAACGCTTAAAACTCAATCACGCTTATGGTCAACTTATTGCGTTAATTTTCGTGCCAATTATGATTTTGGCATGTGTTGGAACAGCACTGGTTCTTTCTGAAACATCAGCTGCGGCCAAGTCTAAACAGCGCTTCCAAGCCATCGCGATATTGAGCCGTTACCAATATACTGCTGAGCAACTCACCGCAGTCATGGAACAGGATCCAATTCAACACGCCAAAGCTGAAAGCATTTTACAAAAAATGTTTAACGAAAAACATTTACTCAGCGCAGCGATTTTAGATGAAAATAACGTCAATCATTTAAGTGTAGGCTACCAAAATCAACGTGCTTGGCCAAAAATTCCAAAATCAGGCACTTTCTTTGGACCAATTCAAAATAAGTACAACAATATTTATGGGATTAAACTAAACCCCACCAAATCTGCTGAAAATATGTGGTTGGTGATTGAACTTGATAATCAACCTTTAGAAATTTCACATTATCGTGTCATGATCGTATTGATTACGACTGCCTTATTAACGCTACTGTTGCTTCTATTGTGTCTAAACTTCTATTCAAGACGCTGGATTGCGCCGATGTACGAAATTCGGATGCAATTGCAACGCTTAAATGCAGATACGCTTGATCAACATATGGTGATCAACAGTACTGGGGAACTTCGCTTATTACAGCGTGATATTGCCAATGTAGTGAAAAGGCTACATTTCAGTTTCCTTGAACTAAAAGAACATACTGAACAAACGGAAGATGATTTACGTCGTACACTAGACACCTTAGAAGTCCAAAACATTACCTATAAACAAGCCCGTGATCAGGCGATTTCATCCAATCAGGCGAAGTCGGTCTTCCTTGCCAATATCAGTCATGAATTACGTACCCCATTAAATAGTATTGATGGCTTTATTCATTTGATGTTGCGCCAAGACAATTTAAGCAATGATCAAAGTTTATATTTACAGACCATCCGTAAGTCTTCTGCACATTTATTAGCATTGATTAATGATGTACTCGATTTCTCGAAAATTGATGCAGGTAAATTAGAACTCGAAACCGCACCTTTTGATCTTGAAGAAGCAATTTTCGATGTGATGGATATGCTCTCGCCATTGGCAGCGCAAAAACATATCGAGATGGCATTCTATTTTGCAGACAATGTGCCTAAACATGTCATTGGTGATGCCTTACGCTTTAAACAGGTGCTGACCAATCTTATTTCCAATGCGATTAAATTCACCCCTGATGGTGAAATTATTGTTCGTGCGCGGATGGAACATGATGATATCGGACAATGTTTACTGCACTTTAGTGTACAAGACAGTGGGATTGGCTTAAGTGGCACCGATCGTAAACGACTATTTGAATCATTCTCTCAAGGTGATGCTTCTGTCACTCGCCAATTTGGTGGTACAGGACTCGGTTTAGCTATTTCCAAGCAACTTGTACATTTGATGCATGGTCAAATTGGCTTTGAAGATAACCAAGAACGCGCACCAACAGAAAAAGGTTCAACCTTCTGGTTTACCGCCATGTTAACGGTAAATGAAGATGAAGAAATTGTTCATCCATCATTTAAAAACTTAAATGTGGTGTCTTTCTTGGCACACCCTGCAACCGCCAATGTATTACGTCATTACTTAGAAGACTATCAAGTCCAGCATACTGAAGCACAATCGATTTTAGATCTGTTTAGCCGCCTAAATAGCTTAGAAAAAAATACTGAAAATACGTGGTTGATCGTTGATCATAGTGGAGATACCGAAGCCTTACTTAAAGAAATTCGTGGTCGTTATCAAGGTCATTTGGCGGTATATGGTTATCAAATGTCACTTGATCCAAATATGTTGACTGAATATAAAGCGCGTCCACTGTATCAACCACTGAGCCGTAGTTCAGTGATTCAACTATTAAGTAATCAGCCTATTTTTGAACAAGAACATCATAAAGACTTTAAAGGGCAAGATTTACACGTTTTAGCAGTAGATGATCATTTACCGAATTTGATCGTACTAGAAGCGCTATTAGGTGAGCTCAATGTAAAAACCACCAAGGCACTCAGTGGTCAAGAAGCCTTAACCATTATTCAGCAAGGGGTTGAACAAGGTGCAAAACCATTTGATCTTATTTTTATGGATATCCAAATGCCAGTCATGTCTGGGATAGATACCACACGGGCGATTCGCTCTTTGGAATCTACCTTAGATGGTATGCGGATGCCGATTATTGCGTTAACAGCTCATGCATTGGCTGATGAGAAGCAAAAACTACTCAAAGTGGGTATGGATGACTATGTAACCAAGCCGATCCAGATTGAACAAATTATTCAAATTCTCACCAATTGGACAAGCGATAAATTTATTCAACATCAGCAACCTATAGAAAACACAGTATATATCGAAGCGCTGGATGCTTATATTCTAGATTGGAAACAAAGCCTTGCTTTAGCAGCCAATAAAGAAGATCTCGCACAAGATTTGTTAAAAATGCTCGTCGACAGCTTCCCAACGGAGCTGGCTGAAATTGAACAACTTATTGAGCTTGAGGACTTCCCGCAATTAGAACATGTCTTACATCGCTTATATGGTGCTACCCGTTATGTCGGCACACCAAAATTACAACGTATTACAGGTGATTTTGAACAATTCATTTCCATGCTACGTAAAGAGCGTCGCAAAGCAGATGAAGCCTTTATCCAAGACGTGATGAAACGCTTTGATGAGCTTCAATTGGCGATTCATGAAGTTGAAACTGCGGCACAACAGATTTTACCCGTTTCATAAATACAGCGCAGTTCTACCCGATTCAGCGCTATAAATGCTTTTCTTATCGTGTTTTAAGCTGTTTTTTAAATCCTCAGGATAAAACCCAAATTGACTCTGGGTTTATCCTGTGTATGGTTTTTATTGTTTCTTTAAAACAGCATGAATTAAAACAATCTTTTTATTGCAATCATCTTATTAAAGATCCAATAAAATGATACAGGTCACTATTGCAATCCTGTTTTGGCTTTACCACCTAATTGGCACATCAACACAGTTTCGGTGACTCTACTGTCATGTAACTATTCAATTCACATGCTATGCTGATGACCAAGGAAAAAATGAGTCAAGATCATGGCACTACTACATATAGAAAAAAACAATGGTATCGCAATAGTTTCATTAAATCGTCCAGATAAACGCAATGCTATGAGTTTTGCTTTACTCCGTGAATTGGTAAGCGCCGCACAACAGATTAAAAAAGACCGCAGTATTCGTGTGGTGATTCTGACGGGTGAAGCCAATGTATTTAGTGCAGGTATTGACCTTGCTGACTTAAATAGCCCTAAAAATACAGCTTTTGCTGCTTGGGAACTGATTAAACCCGGTCAAAGCCTATTCCAAAAAGCATTTTTAATCTGGCAAGAACTACCTGTCCCTGTCATTGCAGCAATTGAAGGCTTCTGTTTTGGTGCTGGGATGCAACTTGCATTGGCTGCAGATATCCGTATTGCACACCCAGAGACTAAAATGTCAATCATGGAAAGCCGTTGGGGGCTTGTGCCTGACATGGGCTTAACCCGTTCAATCAAGGGCGTGATTGGTATTGATTTAGCCAAAGAACTTACCCTCACTGCACGTATTTTTGATGGAAATTATGCCAAAGACATTGGTTTAGTGACGCATGTAGACGACTCACCGTTGGCAAAAGCTCAAGCCATTGCAGAAGAGATGCTGCAACGCTCGCCAGATGCGCTGATGGCTGCTAAACGTGTTTTAGATGCGATGGAACATCAACCTCAGAAATCTTTACGTTTAGAGAAGATTTGGCAGTTAAAATTACTCTTGGGTAAAAATAGTCAAATTGCACGTAAAAAGGATAAAAATCCTGAATTAAAATTTTTACCGCGCCAATATAAATAATCCAAAATTATTATTGAAAGCTTTTTGAGTTATAAAATGAATTTTGATCGTAACAGTAAAATTGCATTTTTAGGGATGGGATTAATGGGTAGCCGTATGGCAACCCGATTAATCCAAGCAGGCTTGCATGTCGCTGTCTGGAACAGAACCGCATCTGCTTGTGACGCCCTTATTGATCTAGGCGCTCACCCATTACAGCTTGAGAATATTGCAGAATATCCGATTATTCTCAGCTGCCTTGCTGATGATAAAGCTGTACAGCTGGTCTATGAGCACATTGAACCCTATTTACAAGCCAAGCAAGTGATTGTGGATTTCTCCAGTTTATCTGTGGATAAAACCAAGCAGCTGGCTGAAAGCGCCACAACAAAACAGGTGATTTGGATTGACTCACCTGTTTCAGGTGGAACAGCAGGCGCTGAAAATGGCACGCTGGTTATTTTTGCTGGGGGCAATGCTGAGGTGATCCAAGCACTAAGCCTCGTTTACAATATCCTGTCACAGCGTGTCACACGTATGGGTGAAACAGGTACTGGACAAGCCACTAAAATCTGTAACCAACTTATCGTTGCTGCCAATAGCACCTTGATCGCGGAAGCTGTTGCGCTTGCCAGTAAATCAGGTGTAGATACAACCCTATTGGCGCCGGCTTTGGCTGGTGGTTTTGCCGACTCAAAACCTTTCCAAATTTTAGCCCCACGCATGGCAACACATACTTTTGAGCCAGTACAATGGAAAGTACAAACGCTTTCTAAAGACTTAAATAATGCTATTCAACTTGCACAACAATTTGATTTAGAAATCCCTGTGGCTCAACGTGCACTTGGGCAATTACAAAGCCATCAAAACAACGGATTTGCTGAGTCGGATTTAGCCACAGTCATTCATCAAGTGGAAAATAAATCGGGTTAAAATACACGGAACTACACATAAATAAGTTGAAAAATAATCTATTGCCTACTACATTGAAGATGAGAGTCCAAATATAGCAAGGAGCGTTCTTATGACTAAACTCGCAGTAAACCTATCTTTGATTTTTACTGAAGTGCCGCTCATTGAACGCTTTGCTTTGGCACATCTTCATGGCTTCCACAATGTAGAAATTCAATTTCCGTATGAATTAAGCATTGAAGAGATTCAAGCGCAACTTGAACAATATGACCTCAGCCTTTGTCTCATCAACGTTCCCACCGGTGACTTGATGCAAGGTGGAAACGGACTTGCTGGTGTGCCTGGTCAAGAACTGGCATTTCATCAAGCCTTAGAACTTGCAATTGAATATGCAGAAGCGCTCAATGTTCCAAACGTCAATATTTTGGCAGGTAAACAACCACAAGATGCCGATTTACTCCCCTGTTTAAACACCTTGGCAAACAATTTAAAACTGGCTTGTCATCTGCTCTCTAATCGTGATATTCAGCCTGTATTTGAAATGATCAATGGTACAGACATGCCACGTTTCTTGGTTCAAAATATTGCACAAGGCCAAGAAATGTTAGAAGCAGTACAGCATCCTGCATTAAAAATGCAATTTGACTGTTACCACATGGCGATGATGGGCGAAGATGTACTGGCAGCCTTACAAGAAAATATTGATTGGATTGGGCATATCCAATTTGCTGACTGCCCAGGACGTCACGAACCAGATACCGCACAAATTGATTATTCTGCAATTTTTTCATGGTTAAAACAAAGCGCCTATACGGGCTTTATTGCAGCAGAATACAAACCACAATCGCATTCAAATCAGTCATTTGCATGGAAAGAAAAATATTTTTCCAACAACCATAGCTATTAAATGGGTGTGTACTTAGGCAAACGGTTGCATTGTATAATTTGTATTTTTTAGACAAAAGCGCTATATTAGAAGATGAGATATTTTCTGGAAAATATACCTTATATGAATTTAGAACCATCGCCCAGCGCTTCTAATTCTCACGAACTTGCAATGAACACTCAAAATCAAGACGTACAGACTTGTTTAAAAGTCGTACAAGAAGCTCTACTTGATGTAAAAGCCAAAGATATTATTCAACTTGATGTCAGCGCTATTAGCAACGTTTCAGATGCAATTGTCATCGCGAGCGGGACATCAACACGCCATGTTAAAGCACTTGCTGACAATGTTGCTGAAGAAGCACGTAAAGCAGGCTTTCGCCCAATTGGTGTTGAAGGTGAACGAGACGCTGAATGGATCCTTATCGATTTAGGATTTGTAGTCGTACATGTGATGCTACCAACAGCACGTAAATTTTATGATCTGGAAAGTTTATGGCGTGCGACACCTGAAAGTGTTGCCTAACGTTTAATACAGAACTTAAATATGAAAAAAGCGACTTTATGTCGCTTTTTTTAGTGCTTGGCTTTTTTCAAAGCTTTTAAGTACTCAATTTTTTAACGACTTAATTGAGTATGCATTACGCAGTTTACAAATCAGTTTAAATACTAAGAATGCAACGCCAAAACTCCACACAAAATTTACCGCAATCCCAATACTTTGATCAATAACACTGGCTTTGTTGGCTAAATTAATTACGGGGTTATCTGTCAAAGAAACAGCCAGTGTGCCCCATGCTCCACAAATACCATGTACCACAACAACTTCACGAATATGCTTAGAATCAATCCAATAGGTCAATAAACGGGGTAAATAGATTGTGAATAATCCAGAAACCAAGCCAATAATCAATGCCGATGACAAATTCACTAAACCACAACTTGCCGTGATCGCCACCAAGCCACCCAAAGCACCTTTAATCATTTCAACCCATGAAATAATTTTATTGTTGAGTACCAAGGAAAAAATCAAGGGTGCAATCATTGCCCCAAAGAGTGCAGCAAAGGCATTGACGACAATCCCCCCTATATCCGCATAGAGTGCTGAGATATAAACTACATTTAGACCTGACCATGCCAGCCAAAGAATAAAGCCAGCCAATGCCAAAGATAAGATTTTATAATCTTCAAAGATTAAGTCTTTTTTTAAGATTTCTTGTCGGTCTTGAGGTTTTAAAGTTAAGTAGCCCGCCAAAACAATCCATGCTGCGGTGGAATGCACCACTGTTGAACCCGCGAAATCAATAAATCCTAACTCTTTTAACCAGCCCTTACCGAATAAGATATTTCCCCAAGTCCAGCTACTAAAGATAGGAAAGATCACACCTGCGATCATTAAACCGGTTATCCAGTTGACGAATAAGGGAACTTTACTTGGAATCACTCGCCCAACCACAGTGGTGATTGTGGTGGCCATTAGGGTATAAAAAAATAATAAATTCCAATGCCAGCCATGCAGCATGCCATTCATATATTTTTCGGAGCTGGCATCTCCTGCAAGAAGAATTTTTGCGCAGAAGAAACCAAAAATAAGCGTTCCTAAAACTGCTGAAACATAATTGACCAATAATGCGGAAATTGACTTATAGGTATTTTCATATCCGCCTTCAACTACAGCAAAACCAGCTTGCATCAGAATGACAAATATTCCACCAAAGAATAAAAGCTCGTAGTTGGTAATGAGATTAAAAGCAGCAAGGTCACTTTCTAAACTTGAAGCAAAACTAAAATTTGGATAAAAAAATATGATGCAAATTAAGCTGATGAAGTATTTAAATCGCACTATATAATTAATCCTAACCTATCGCTTTTTCATCGCTTTAAATTCACAATAATTAGTATTTTCGCTACTTAATTATCATTTAATTTATCAAGTATAGAGAATTTCATGGAGAAATAAACTAATTTTTATGTAAAAAATATAGCTTACAAAGTACACACGACGAGCAAGATTGTTTGTTCGTGATCGAGTACTATTTATTTTTATTTAAAGATAAGCAGCTTACATTTAACTGGTTTTATTAAACAATGCCGATTTGCAATATATGTGGCTTAAGGTTGAAAATTTCAGCACTTAGACGTATAGATGCCACACTCTAATATGGAATAACGTTGTTGCAATTTATGTGTTATGCAGAATGAAAACATCTATACCGTTTTTAATCAACCATGTTGAATAATTTGAATCTGTGGAAATGCAAAGCCCTTACAGGATAATTCAGAACGCCATGCCACCGTCAGCATGACTCGGCTCAGCTGGAGATTTTGATAGGCAAAGCTGCCCAATAACGGATGCGTAGAGATCCCACCATCATTCATCACATGCACTCCAGTATTTAGCTCATTTAGACTCAAACGAATCCCTAGGCCCGATGCTTTTAAAATCGCCTCTTTTGTGGTCCACACCTTAAACCAAAAAGTAGGATCAAAGTCTAACGCTTGCCAAGCTTGATATTCTTGAGGATGAAAAGCATGTTTAGCTAAAGCCTCAAAGCGCACCTTTCGATCTAAGTCCTCGACATCCACACCCAAATCTTGGATCTGTTGACTACTTGCCAAAGCATAATGGTGCTGGCTATGTGAATGATTCACGTGAAACTTCGGATAATCAATTAAATAGGGTTTACCAAAATCTGTTTTTTCAAAAGAGTGGTTACTAATTTCAACTGAAAAAATATCAGACAACAATTGGTTTCTGTATTGATAGATCGCCTGTTTCAGTTCTTGGATCTGTCCCTTTCGATCGCTCGAATGGTAACTCGGAAGAATATTTTGAATAGAATTAACATCCAATTGAATAATACGATTCACAATCCATTCCCAAACATTTTTCATTATCTTAAATCAAAAAAACCCAAAGATCACTTTGGGTTTTGATGTGTTTAACGCTAAATTTAGCTTCTAAATTTCTTTTCAGCCTTTTTAAATTTCTGTACATAACGACGACGACGTGCTGCAACACGCTCATCAATTTGAGATTTACGGCCTTCAAATGGATTTTCAGCAGTTTTAAAGTCAACGCGAACCGGTGTACCTTCAAGGTTATATACTTTACGGAAGACATTTTCCAAATAACGACGGTAGTCCGCAGGTGTCTTATCCACCTTATTACCATGAATCACGATCGTTGGTGGGTTTTGTCCACCCATGTGAGCATAACGCATTTTAATACGTTTACCACTGATCATTGGCGGTTGATGTGCTTCAGTTGCATCATTCAAAATCTGAGTTAATTTTGCAGGTGAAACTTTCAAGTGTGATGAATCATAAGCACGGTGAATAGTTGGATACATCTCACCGACACCTGTTCCATGCAAAGCAGAAATCAAATGCACTTTTGCCCAAGGAATGAAGTCAAAACGACGATCAACATCCAATTTACATTGTTTGCGATCATACTCAGTCATGTTGTCCCATTTGTTAATGGCGATCACCATGGCACGACCAGCTTCGAGTGCATAACCGATCAAATGTAGATCTTGTTCAACCACACCTTCACGTGCATCTAAAACCACCACGATGACATGTGCGTCTTTAATCGCTTGTAGGGTTTTAACGATTGAGAATTTCTCAATCATTTCATCAACTTTACCTTTACGACGTACACCCGCAGTGTCGATCAAAGTATATTGACGACCATCACGCTCAAACGGAATATAAATCGAGTCACGGGTTGTACCTGGTTGGTCAAATGCAACAACGCGATCTTCACCTAACAAACGGTTAACCAAAGTAGATTTACCGACATTTGGACGACCAATAATTGCTAAGCGTAAACCTGTTGCCTTATCGTGTTCTTCTGGGTTTTCATCTTCAGGGACATCCACCAAGATATCCTCAAGCATTTGTTGAACACCACGACCATGACTTGCCGCAACTTGTAAGGGTTCACCCATACCAAGTTTATAAAATTCAACTAATGCAGCTTCAGCATGTACACCATCGACTTTGTTGGCAACCAAGTAAACCTTTTTACCAAGTGTACGCAACTCACGGGCAATCTGCTCATCAGAAGCCAATAGACCAGCGCGTGCATCGACAACAAAAACAATGATATCGGCTTCATTAATCGCAGTTTTTGATTGCTCTGCCATATATGAGTCAATACCACCTTCATTTTCACCGATACCCCCAGTATCAACGACAATGAACGATTTATTTTCATAAGTTGCATCACCATATTTACGATCTCGGGTAAGACCAGCAAAATCAGCAACGAGTGCATCACGGCTCTTGGTAATCTGGTTGAATAACGTTGATTTGCCGACGTTTGGACGACCAATGAGCGCAATTACGGGTTTCATAAAATAACCTTTATTCAAGATCAGCCAGTATGACTGGTCTGAACATCAGAAATGTATAGGAAGGAGAATAGGAAAAACCTAAAATAAAAACACGGGGTATTGATTTTCAATCACCCCGTGTATGGAATTCATACGGATTGCTCTATTTTAACACAAGACTAAAAAAATAGAGAATCCTAATCGTGTCTGTTGATTAACTGTTAACGACTTTGCCAGATACTCATTGCACCTTTGCGTGTCGAAACATAAACTTGATTATCAATCACTCTCAACGTACGTACTTCACCACTGGTTTTAGCACGACCTAACGTTGTTCCTGTATTTGGATCAATTTGATGTAAATAACCATCTAAATCACCCACAACAAGATTTGAACCGAGCAATACAGGGTTGCTTAAGTTACGATTGAGCAGTTGCTCATTTTTCCAAAGCTGCTGACCTGTAATCAAGTCATACGCAATAATTTGACCATCAGTTTGCGATACGATGACTTTACCATCCGTCACTTCTGGACGGTTGATACTGCTTGAATTTTCACTCCACAAAACGCGTTGTGAAGCCAAATCTAGAACAGTAACTTGCCCTTGGAAACTCGTCGTAACCACATATTGTCCTGAAACGACAGGCTCACTGTCCACATCAATCAAGCGCTGAATATCAGAACGACCTTCAGATACCGCAACACGACGTTGCAAACGTGGTACACCTGCAAGGCTATCTATTGCAAAAATATAGCCAGTAGAAGTGCCAATAAGCACGGTACGTGGATCTAAACTAACTGGAGTTGCTTGGCCTCTTAAGCTAAATGAAGCGCTTGGTAACTTATAAGTCCACGCTTGCTGACCTGTCGCAACATCTAAGGCATAAACCGTACCGTCATTTGCAACCACAATCACGCGACCAGATTGAATCAAAGCAGAACTGATAATTGCACCCGACAATTGCGCAGACCATTTGGTCGCACCCGTTGCTTGGTCTAATGCAAAAACATGGCCTTTTTGATTACCAACAATCACCACACCATCTGCTGCTTCAACACCAGAGCTTAAGCCGTCTTTGGTAACTTTAGCATTCCATAAGCGCTGTTTGCCTTTATAGGCAGCCACTTCGCCTTTTGGATCTAAAGCAAACACAACACCATTGTCTGTATCTAAACGTAGACGTAATGCATCTTCACTGCTGGTCGAAGAAACACTGGTCGAAAATACTTGAACCAAGCTTGAAGCTTGTGCAACTTTAGGCAGTGGATTTGGCTTAATCTTCACTTCTTTCGTCTTATTACTTGAACAGCCGATTAAAGCGATTGATAAGATTGCTAAAGCAAAAGGTATTTTAAAATTTCTATCCATTAAGACTCATCCACTTGTGTTGCTAAGATTGGGCGTTCAAGATCAGGATCTTCTACTAATACGCCAACACTTTCGAGTTTAATTTGTAAAATTTGACGTTCTTGTTTACGCTCAACGACCGCATTCCATGCTGCTTGATACGATTTTTTTGCATTTTCAGTGTCATTTTTTGCCACATAAATATCACCTTTCAACTCATCAGCACTTGCCTGAAAAGCAGGATCATTCACAGCTGACAAGGTTTTCAAGGCTTCATCAAACTTCTTTTGCGCCAATTGCGCATCGGCAAGTTTGATTTTTACAACTTGTAACAAACCAGCATCTTTAATTTTAGAATTTTCAACTTTTTTCAGTTCACGCTCAGCCAATGCATAGTCATTTTTATCATAGGCAACTTTTGCCATGACAATTTGTGCTTGAATTGCATGAACAGAATCTGGATTGTCTTTGACAATTTTATCTGCTGACGCGACTAGGGCAGCAGTGACTTTAGCATCACCATTGGCTGCTCGCGCCTCATCCATCAATTGCTGAACTTTGGCTGTTTCATTTTGATTTTCAGCCAAAGTTTTCTTTTGCCAATATTCCCAACCGAAAAAGGCAATCAATGCAATGAGGACACCTGTCACCATAGCCGAGCCATATTTCTTAAAAAATGACTTCACACTATCCAGTTGCTCATCATCAGTCATTGCACTCATTTGACTCCCCTTTTCCTTATGATTATCGGCTTATTTTGACGAAAATTTTTCAATGAAAAAAGGCACAATTTCAGTGGCCTTAATTTCATATTGTTCTGCTGTCGCAAGTTCTTTGACTAAAACTTGCTGCGCTACAGCCTCACGCTCACCAAAGATCAAAGCATAGATGGCACCCGATTGGTCTGCCTTCTTCATTTGACTCTTCATTGAACCCTGTGAACCTGTTTTCAAGCGAATTGTACTATTTACAGCTTCAAGTTGATCACGAATTTGTTCAGCCAATACCAAAGCCTGACCTTGTGTTGCAGGATCTGACAGCAAGAATAACTCACATTCACGCACAGGTGTATTGTCTTCAACTTGTTCAAGAAGCAATAATAAACGTTCCATACCCATGGCAAAACCAACTGCTGGTACAGATTGATCAGGCTTACCTTTCAGCTGTCCAACCAAACCATCATAACGACCACCCGCACACACCGTTCCTTGAGAACCTAAATGTGTCGTTGTCCATTCAAAAACAGTTTTGTTGTAATAGTCTAAACCACGGACTAGTTTTTGATTGATGACAAACTCAATACCCGCATCAGTTAAATACTGTTGCAATTGAGCAAAATGATTCAAACTGTCTTCTTTTAAGAAATCATGCAATTTAGGTGCATTTTCAAGAATTTGCTGAGTTCGTGCATCTTTCGAATCTAAAATTCGCAATGGATTGGTGGTTAAACGACGTTGCGAATCTTCATCCAAATCAGCGTGATGCGCTGTAAGAAATTCAACCAATGCAGCACGATACTCTGCACGTTCATCAGACTCGCCCAAGGTATTTAGTTCAAGTTGAACTTTATCTGCAACACCCATGCGTTTCCATAAACGCGCAGTCATGAGAATCAGTTCAGCATCTTGATCAGGTGTCGATACACCAAAAGTTTCTACACCAAATTGGTGAAACTGGCGATAACGACCTTTTTGTGGTTTTTCATAGCGGAACATTGGTCCAACATACCAAACACGTGGATTTGCACCACGGAGTAAGTTATGTTCCAACATTGCACGTACACAACCCGCTGTGCCTTCTGGACGCAAAGTTAAAGATTCAGGTGGATTACCCTTATCGAAGAAAGTGTACATTTCTTTTTCAACGATATCAGTTGCATCACCAATTGAACGCTTAAACAGATTGGTATGTTCAACCACCGGCAAACGGATTTGCTGATAACCGTATGCATCCATAAGCGATGCTAAATGCTGCTCAAGACGTCTCCACGCAGGTGTTTGCGATGGGAGAAAGTCATTAAAACCTTTAATTGCGACAATTGAACTCATGATGAACTACGAATAATCTCTTTAGCTTTAGCTTTTTCAAGCTCTTGAACACGTTGACGAACCATGCTTTCGATTTCATCAACCAACTGATTTGTATCTATTAAGTGACTCTTTTCGCCATTACGATACACGAGTGAGCGCGGACTTGCACCGACTATACCAATATCAGCTTCTTTTGCTTCACCCGGACCGTTAACTTTACAACCAATGACAGACACATCCATTGGTGTACGAATATCTTCTAAACGCTCCTCTAAAGCCTGCATCACTTTGATCACGTTAAATTCCTGACGTGAACAGCTTGGGCAAGCAATAAAGTTAATCCCATTTGAACGAAGGCTCAGGGATTTTAAAATATCAAAACCAATTTTTACTTCTTCTTCAGGCTCAGCCGCCAATGAAATACGCATGGTGTCACCAATGCCATCCAACAGCAAACCACCTAAAGCAATCGCAGATTTCACTGAACCCGTACGATAGATCCCAGCTTCGGTTACACCTAAATGTAATGGATTATCAATTTGTGCAGATAATAAACGATAAGCATCCATTGTTAAAAATACATTTGATGCTTTTACTGAAATTTTAAACTCATGGAAGTTTAAACGATCCAATATGTCGATATGACGCATTGCAGATTCAAGTAATGCCTGACCTGTCGGCTCACCATATTTCTTTTGGATATCTTTTTCTAAAGATCCAGCATTGACACCAATACGCATAGAAATATCGTGATGACGTGCAGCAGCAACCACTTCACGAATCTTGGCTTCAGAACCAATATTCCCAGGGTTAATCCGCAAACAGTCTGCGCCCATGTCTGCAACTTTCAATGCGATTTTATAATCGAAATGAATATCTGCAACCAATGGTACCGTGACACGTTTACGAATTTCACCAAAAGCTTCAGCAGCTTCCATAGTCGGTACCGATACCCGCATAATGTCCGCACCAACATCTGCACAGCGTTGAATCTGCGCAACTGTTGCATCGACATCACAGGTTTCAGTATTGGTCATACTTTGAATACTGATCGGTGCATCACCACCGACATACACTGAACCTACACGTATTTTACGTGTAGGACGGCGCTTGATTGGATTCTCAATCATGATCTTATCTACTCTTGCCCATTAACGTGACAAACGGAATTCTGCTTTTCCGTTCACTGTATATGGAGACAATGAAATCTGTTCATTATTAAGGCTTAATGACACAGCAGTTGCATCATCGAGACGAATTTGGAATGGTGATTGGCCATTAACGGTTAAAGCAACCGACTGGCGACCAGTCGCCAAAACTTTTCCTGTACTATCTACAATATGTACAGAAGTTGGATGACTGAAATTCAATACCATTTGATCACCTGAAGTCGCAGTTGCATTGTTTAAATTCAACACTTCTACTTCTGAGGCTTGTGGTTTGGCATCGACATCAGCGCTTTTACCCGATGTCATTTTTTGAATTCCAGCAATCACAGCCCAAATCACCGCAAGCGCAACAATGGCAATTAAAATTCGCTTTAACCATTTTTTATTACGATCACTGTTTGATCCAGGCAATTTCCCCATAATCTTGATTGGAGAGTTGTTCAATGCGTGGTTTGGCAAAAGCCCAGTATCATTTTGATAAATTTCATCAAAGCGTTGAATGATTACCGTTGCATCAACACCTAGAAACTTGGCATATGAACGATAATAACCTTTAATAAAGGTTGCTTCTGGCAAAGACTTATATTCATCTTGTTCCAATGCTTGTAAGGTTTTTACAGGCATTTTTAGTTCGTTTGCAACATCTTGAATGTCTAGGTTTTTGGAGACTCGAATTTGACGCAAATACTCACCTGGACGTTGAACATTTCCTAAGCCATTAGATGCTACGTTTGAACCTGTAGGTTGCTGTGAATTAGGATTTACTTCCATACGGCCTCAGTACTGTACTGTAATTGCAGATAACGTTGATATTCTTTACTGTCCGGGAACAATGCACGCAGTTGGTTGACCAACACTTGCATTCCCATCTGATCATTATTGGCACGTGCAATACGTAAACCAATCCAAAGCGCTCTCGCACCCTGTTTGTCCTGACCTACTAAACGAACATATTGCTCATAGAGTTGACTTGCTTGCGCACTTTTTTGTTGCAAATAGAAAATTTCTGATAACTCTACCAGAGAAATAATTGAATCGCGATTGACTTGTAAAGCTTGTTTGAATGCTTTTTCAGCATTTGCCACATCACCCACTTTTAAGTAAACCCGACCTAAATTTTCTAAAGCCTTGTAACGTTGATCATAGCCAAGCGCAGCACCAGCTATACTCAATTGTTCAATCGCGTCATTATAGCGCTCAGTAACAAATAAATATGTTCCATAATTATTACGAGCTTGTGCATTTTTTGAGTCACTGGAAATCGCACGCTTAAAATAGCCGTCTGCTTTTTCCATACTGATCTTACTGCCTTCTTGTTGCAATAAGACACCCATCATCATATTTGCCGCAGAATCACGTGAATCAGTTTCTAAAGCTTGGTCTAGTGCGCGTTTTGCAGCATCTAAATCACCTGTACGAATATATTCAGCAGCAAGCTGAGTACGTACTTTAACGGCTTTTTCAGGATCTTTTTTAATTATTGTGTCTGAATTTGTCGTTTGACAACCCTGTACGACCAATGCAGATAAACCAATTGCCAATATTACAACTGCTTTTTGATACATCGATTTTCTCAAAGTCAGCCCCTGATTATTTGTTGATATAAATGTATGTCTACAAATCTTTAAGCTTATGAACGAATAATCTCACCACGTTCAGCAACTTTCTTTTTCCACTGCTCTGCACGACGGGTACGATCTGCCACTTGCCCGACCAACTGCCCACACGCAGCATCAATATCATCACCACGTGTCTGACGAATCGTACACACAAAACCTGCATCAGACAAAGTTTTTTGGAAAGAAATAATACGATTTCGACTTGAACGGCCATATGGCGCATGCGGAAATGGATTAAATGGAATCAAATTAATTTTACTTGGTAAGTTTTTCAGTAACTTAATCATTTGTTGTGCATGTTCAGGATGATCATTCACTCCTTCCAACATCACATATTCAATAGTGACATGTTTACGAGAGCTTTCATTACCATCTTTGGCAATATAACGCTGACATGCAGCAATCAATTGTGCTAATGGATATTTTTTATTAATCGGCACCAATTCATTACGTAATTCATCATTTGGCGCATGTAAAGAAATCGCCAAAGCCACATCTATATCTTGTGCCAATTGGTCAATTTTCGGTACAACACCTGAGGTTGATAATGTAACGCGACGTTTAGACATGCCGTAAGCAAAATCATCTAACATGATATTCATTGAGCTTAATACAGCATCATAGTTGAGTAATGGCTCACCCATTCCCATCATCACCACATTGGTCACCGAGCGCTCACGTTCAGCAACAGGTACGTCTTCCATATAAGAATAGTTGGCCACCCACAACTGTCCAATGATTTCATCGGGGGTTAAATCACGCTGAAAACCTTGCTTTCCTGTTGAACAGAATGAGCAATCTAAAGCACAACCCACTTGTGATGAAATACACAGTGTTTTACGTGAACCTGTTTTATCTTCTGCTGGAATCAATACCGTTTCAACCAAAGAGCCAGCACCATCGCCAACACGGAATACCCACTTACGAGTTCCATCTTTCGAATAGTTACGATGCACCACTTCTGGGGCTTTGATTTCACAAATTCTTTCTAGTTTTTCACGCAATTTTCCTGAAATATTGGTCATTTCAGCAAAATCAGTGATAAAAAATTGATGCATCCATTTCATTACCTGCCCAGCACGGAATTTTTTCTCGCCGATTTCTTCGAAGAATTTTTCCAATTGCGGACGTGACATGCCAAGTAAATTCACTTTCTGCACATTTGCAGTCTGAATACGATCAGCCTGTACAGATTTTGATGATGCAGGCTGCTGTTCATCTAGATTTAACGATGAAGCGACAACTTCAGAATTCATGGGGATTACCTAAATCATGCCGTAGTAATAAAACATATTGACCAATATTTAGCCAAATAAAGCAACAAAAATAAAAAAACCAGACAAGTAGTATATCACCTATCTGGTTTCGGGTCTGTTATCAATTCATAAATCGGAGATTTATTCGTGTAGAAAAAGAGACCCTAGATACGTCGAATTAACGAGTACGTGGGCAAACTTCAGTTTGAGCGAAGAAGTAATTTACTTCACGGTCAGCAGATGCAACTGAGTCAGAACCATGCGCAGCATTTTCATCGATGCTTACAGCGAAATCTGCACGGATTGTACCAGGAGCAGCTTCTTTAGGGTTTGTAGCACCAAGAATTTCACGGTGAGCAAGAACTGCGTTTTCACCTTCAAGAACAGATACTACAACTGGACCAGAAGTCATGAATGCAACAAGGTCACCAAAGAAACCACGTTCTTTATGCTCAGCATAGAAACCTTCAGCTTCTGCTTTAGAAAGGTGTTTCATTTTAGTCGCAACGATTTTAAGACCAGCTTTTTCGAAACGAGCAAAGATGTCACCAATGTGGTTTTTAGCAACTGCATCTGGTTTTACGATAGATAAAGTACGTTCAATAGCCATGAGTGGCTCCTTTAGTCAAATTGACACGAAAATTTGGGCGCATTATACCGAATAATGAACAATTTTCTGCTTTTAATCTGTAAAAAATTTGGATTTTTCGATGCGCTGTGACGTTTAGCTCATTCAACAACATCTCAAGCCATTAATTCGCTTCATCAATCCATGCCATTTGAATGGCTTCTAGCAGACCTTCAGTCGATTTGGTTGGATCATCACTAAATTCTGGCAATGCACAAATCCATGCATGCATATCGGTAAAACGCACCCATTGTGGATCCACATCTGGATGCGCTTCACTGAGTTCAATTGCGATATCAATTGTATCTGTCCAACGTAAGCCCATATCAGGTCTTCCTTTGCTCAATTTAATTCTGCTACTGTATCAAATCTCAATTCATTCAGAAATAAATCATTCTAGACATTTACAAGATTCACCACGGATTCAAGCGTTTAATTTACAAGACGGATTGAATTGAGCCAATTATTCAAAGTTAAAACCTTGATGATCAAAATCATCAGATTCTTTAAAAATAAAATTACAGACCAGCAGTAAGTAAACCATCATAACATCACTCCTAAATATGGTGCGCTTAACACAATCAAACTCGCGACACTTGCACCAATCAGTGCGCCAACAATGACATCGCTTGGATAATGCAGACCCAAAACCATCCGAGATAACGCTACAAGAATGGTAAAAGGCATCATAATGAACAACATAACTGGTTGAATATAGCCAAAGACAATAGTGACCATGACCGCATGTAACGTATGGCCTGACGGAAAGCTAAAATGATCCAATGGTCGTTCACCCAGAATAATGACTTGATGAACTTGATAAGGTCGTGGTCTCACTGTTTTATGTTTTAAGAACTTATAAATTCCAGTTCCTAAAAGCCCCATAACAACGACATAGAGAAGTTGCAGACCATAGATCCAGCTCTTTTGTAGCCAAATCAGAACCAACATTGCGCACCAGAAAGGACCATCTCCCAAACGGCTCACAGTTTTAAAGAACGTCGCAATACTTTGGGTATGCGATAAATTATTGAGATATAAACAACCTCTAAGGTCGAGATCGAGCATTTTTATTTTGGTATTTTTAAAATTCATTTTCCACTCTCCTCTCATTATTTGAGATGAACTAGGTCAGTCGTTTTGCATACTGCGTTACCTGGTATAGTGCTTCTTCGAATTGTTGTACGGGATGTTGCCATCCAATGCTTTGCACATCATGCATCGCTTGTTGCCCGAAACGTTTGAGTGTGCTGTTATCTGGAAGATCTAATACATGTTGAGTGAATTGCTTGATGTCTCCAATTGGACATAACCAGCCATTCTGCGCATGTCTGCCATGAAGTTGAGCGCAGGCATAGTCATAAGCAATAATCGGTAAACCACTCGCCATCGCTTCGATAACGACATTCCCAAAGGTTTCTACCTGACTTGCAAAAACAAAAACATTTGCACTCGCATAGGCTTCAGCAAGTTGTGTGCCAGTTAGACTGCCCATAAAAATCACATGTTCAGCACCCGGCATTTTTTCTAAACGACCACGATCTGGACCATGCCCTACCAGCACCAACTTTACTTTTCGTTGTGCTTGTTGTCGCAGTTCAGAATAGGCATCAATCACCACATTGACTTCTTTTTCAGAAGACAAACGCCCAACATAGATCAAGACTGTGGTGTCTTCATCTGTACCCCACTGTTGTCTCAACTGTTCGGAGTAGCGTTGTGATGAAAAGCGTTCTGTATCAATTCCTCGCCCGACCACAACCAATGGACAGGTCACACCAAACTCACGTAATGCCTGTTCTGTATCACGGCTTGGCACACAAGTCAGTTGCGTTGCGTTATGGAACCATCGCAAATAACTTTGAATCGGTTTGACCAAGAACGCTAAATCAAAAAAGCGGCTAAATTCTTGGAATTGTGAATGAAACCCACTTGATACCGGAATTCGTCGTGTCTTTGCCGCATGCAGCGCAGTAAAGCCTAAAGGCCCTTCAGTCACGATATGTACCACATCAGGTGAAAATGCCGAAATTGCTTGAGAGACTTTTAGAAATTGGGGCCAGCCAAACTTCATGTCTGGATATTTCGGAATTGATTGCCCAGTCACCAAGCATTCTTTATTTGGGCTAAAGTCTTGACATTGGGTCTTTTGTGCAGGGCGAATCAGTAATATTTTATGACCTTGGTTTTGCAAGCCTTTACACAGTTGCATTAAAGACAAAGCAACACCATTGATTTCTGGTGGCCATGTTTCAGTCACGATTGCAATTTTTAGTCGAGGTCGGGATAGGTCACGAATAAGATGGTCTTTATTCGTATCGATTTTTTTCTTGTTTGGATTAAAATAAAATTTAAAGTTATCGGGAAAATCTTGTTGTTTAAATTGCAAGGTGTTCGCGTACGGTTTATTCATACGATACCTAATCTCTTCATTTTTGAATAGATTAGGCTAAGTTTTTGACATTTTAATGATTATTTAATGACAGTTTTTTGACCATTATCAGTTTTCATCAGAAATACGATTTAACAAACCATTCTGAACTTGATAAAGCTGTCCATTACCAAAATCAATTTGTTGTTTTTCACCATGTAAACTTGGGAAACCAACAATTTTTTCAAGTTGCGGAGAACGTTGAAATTGTTGTGTTTTTGGATTGTACATCCAGTAAATATAGCGTTTATCATCGACTGTACGACCTTGTGACAAGTCCGACACAATGACATCATAATAACCATCAAAATTGATATCCATATAGCCAATACTGTTTGGATAACCAGTAAAACCTGTCAAGCTCTGTACCACTGTATTGTTGGTTTTATTTAACACATCAACACGTTTTAAGGTTTTTCCATAAGGGCTATTGGCATCATCTTGACCATAAAATTTAAAGATAAAAACGGGTTTATTGCTGACTTTAAAAGCAGGCTCAAACTGTATCGACTGCCAAGCTGTATTTGGTTTCTTTAACAATGATGCTTTAAACACGCCTGTATTTGCATTTAATAGGCCAGTTAATTGATCACTACTATTTACAGAAGGATCTGATTCAGCAGTAATCGACTTTAAATCCAACTGATCTGCTTTTTGTGTCCCTTTAAAGTCTGTTGTTGTGCCATCCATTAAATCCGTCAGCACACCATGCGGATGAGCAATCCCCGCATAAAGATTCATAAAGTATCGACCTTCACTCGACTTGAGCATACGTTGCATCGATACGCGTACGCCACTCAACGATTTTAGCGCAGGGTTGCTCGAAGTGGACTGCGTTTCAGCAAAACTAAAGCATGAAATAGACAAAGTCGTCATTGCGATGAGAAGTTTAGATTTCATACTTGAATACCACGTTTAACCAAAATCAATAATGTGTAATTTATCACAAAATAAATTTTTATTAGTTAAAAATTGCTACCCTAAAGATGGTTTTACAAAGTGCGATTTAGACGCGACCAATTGGCTGTTTGGCAACATGACCTTTTTTCTTTAACTCCTCAATATACTTTAATTCATTACGCGCTTTTGCATCCGAGGGATCAACCTTTAAAACTTTATTAAAATATTGAGTAGCTTCATCTAGTTGATTTAATTCAATCAAACTCACCCCTAAACTACGTCTTACACTCTGTTGAATCGCCAATCTTTTTTCTTCAGGCTCAAGCAAATACAGATGCTGTTCAGCAGCTTTATAGCTTTCCAATGAGGCTTGCCACTGTTTTTGTGCTTGCTGGATAAACCCTGCCTCTTTTAAATACTCACTATTAAAAGGTGATAGTGTTAAAGCACTTTGTAACTTTACTTGAGCATTCTTTAGATCATTCATTTCAATAAATGCATAAGCGGCTTGAAAGTATAAGTCCGCCCAACAACTTGAAAAAACTCGAATATTTTTTTGCTTTCCCATATCAAGCATCAGATATAGCAAGGTTTCAGCAGTGCCATTGGCTGCATAGAGAGTATCTTGGCTATTGTTTTGGTATTTTTCAAAATACTGAATTGCTGTCTGTAATGCTGCAATGGCCTGTTGTGGATGCCCCGCATTTAAAGACTGCTTGGCTTTTTCTAAAGCATTGTACGCAATCTTTTCATCGAGTACTTTATTTTGTGTATTTTGAGGCTGATTATGATTCTGCCTAGACTTTTGCATAGAATCATCAACGCTCGCGTTCTGTGCATATACTGGATATATAGCACAACAGCCAAGCATACTGATGCTGACTAAATACATATTTAATTTCATGTTATTTTCTGCTTTATTATTAACTTTAACTAAAATATAACATAAAAAACCCACTCAAAAGAGTGGGCTTTGATAAAAACTAAAAATTAGTTCTTTTCTTTATCTACGATTTTGTTGGCTTGAATCCAAGGCATCATCGCGCGCAATTTACCGCCAGTCACTTCAATACCGTGAGCTGCGTTTTGACGGCGACGAGCTGTCATAGATGGATAGTTCAATGCACCCTCTTGGATGAACATCTTCGCATATTCACCTGATTGGATACGTTTAAGTGCATTACGCATCGCTTCACGTGATTGCTCGTTGATCACTTCAACGCCAGTCACATATTCACCGTATTCAGCATTGTTAGATACTGAATAGTTCATGTCCGCAATACCGCCTTCAAACATTAAATCAACGATTAATTTAAGTTCGTGCAAGCATTCGAAATAAGCCATTTCAGGTGCATAACCCGCTTCAACAAGCGTTTCATAACCCATTTTAACCAATTCTACAGCACCACCACAAAGTACTGCTTGCTCACCAAATAAGTCAGTTTCAGTTTCTTCACGGAATGAAGTTTCGATGATACCTGTACGACCACCACCTACACCTGAAGCGTAAGAAAGTGCAACGTTACGTGCATTACCAGAAGCATCTTGATGAATCGCAATAAGATCGGGTACACCTGAACCACGTTGGAATTCTGAACGTACAGTATGACCTGGTGCTTTTGGTGCAACCATGATCACGTCTAAATCTTTACGTGGAACAACTTGGTTATAAAGTACAGCGAAACCATGTGCAAATGCTAAAGTCGCACCTTCTTTGATGTTTGGTTCGATCACGTCACGATAAAGCTGTGATTGAAACTCATCTGGTGTCAAGATCATCACTAAATCAGCTTGAGCAACAGCAGCTGGAACTTCAGCAACTTTAAGGCCTGCATTTTCAGCTTTTTTCCAAGAAGTAGAACCAGCACGTAAACCAACAGTAACGTCTACACCTGAGTCTTGAAGGTTTTGCGCGTGAGCATGACCTTGTGAACCATAACCAATGATCGCTACTTTTTTACCTTGGATGATAGATAAGTCGCAGTCTTTATCATAAAAAATTTGCATTGCTGTCTCCGCTAAAATGCTGTGTTTCCTCTTCCTATCCTGAAGATTATTGTTTTGAATCTTCTAGTCTAAGTCCCTCTCCTATTGCGAGGAGAGGTTATACATGAGGGAATAAAAAATCAAATAATTAATTACTGGTTGAGGTGCAACTAGAGTGAAAGAACCTTTTCACCACGAGCAATACCAGATACACCAGAACGAACAACTTCTAAAATTGTGTTTTCTGCAAGTGCATCAATAAAACCATCAATTTTTTCAGTTGTACCCGCAATCTGAATGGTATAAGTCGTTGGTGTAACATCAACCACTTGAGCACGGAAGATATCCGCTGTGCGCTTAATTTCAGCACGTGCAGAACCCAATGCTTTGACTTTAATCAGCATCAGTTCACGCTCAATGTGTGCGCCTTCTGACAAATCAACCACTTTAACCACTTCGACCAATTTATTGAGCTGTTTGGTGATTTGCTCAATTTTATGGTCATCACCATAAGTGGTTAATGTCAAACGTGACATGGTTGGATCTTCAGTTGGTGCGACATTTAAAGTTTCAATGTTATAACCACGTTGAGAGAACAACCCCACTAAACGAGAAAGCGCACCAGCTTCGTTTTCAACGAGTACAGAAATAATATGTCTCATTCAGTACGCTCCCCTTTAGACAACCACATATCTTGCATAGATTGACCTGCAATAAGCATCGGATATACATGCTCGGTACGATCAACCATCACGTTAATGAATACACATTTATCGTTAATCGCCATTGCTTCTTTAAGCTTAGATTCAAGCTCATCCGCATGGTCAATCTGGATACCTACATGGCCGTAAGCTTCCATCAATTTTGGAAAATCGGGTAATGACTCAACATAAGAACTTGAATGACGTCCTTCATAGTTCATATCTTGCCATTGTTTTACCATCCCCAAAGCACGGTTGTTCAAGCAGAGAATTTTCACATTTAAGCCATATTGCTTACATGTAGAAAGCTCTTGGATACACATCTGAATCGATGCTTCACCTGTGATACACACCACTTGTTGGTCTGGAAATGCAAGTTTCGCAGCCATGGCATAAGGTAAACCCACACCCATTGTGCCTAAGCCACCTGAGTTGATCCATTGACGTGGACGTTTGTATTTGTAATACATCGCACCAAACATTTGATGCTGACCAACGTCAGAAGTAATGATCGCTTCACCATTGGTTACTTTGTCTAATACTTCAACCACTTGTTGTGGTTTCATCACACCATTTTCACCTGGCGCATAACGCAAACCATGTACTCTGCGCCATTCGTTGATTTGTGACCACCATGCCGAGATTTCTTCAGGGTTTGGTTTAGAAACATTCATTTGTTTCAATTGAACCAACATCTCTTGAAGTACTGGCTCTACCGCACCCACGATTGGGATATGCGCCATAATGGTTTTTGAAATCGTCGCTGGGTCGATATCAATATGAATCACTTTCGCGTTAGTACAGAACTTCGCCGGATTATTGGTTACACGGTCATCAAAACGCGCACCGATCGCCAAGATAACATCAGCATTATGCATACTCATATTGGCTTCGTATGTACCATGCATACCCAACATACCCAAGAATTGCTCATCATCGCCTGGGAACGCACCCAAACCCATCAGCGTATTGGTCACTGGGTAATTCAATAAATGCGCCAATTCAGTCAGTAATGCAGAAGCATTGCCTTGAACAACACCACCACCCGTATAAATCACAGGGCGTTTGGCATTAATAAGCTCATCAATGGCTTTACGAATTTGACCTGAATGACCGCGGTGAGGTGGCTGATAAGAGCGCATCTTCACTTTTTCAGGATATTCATAAGCAAACTTGTCGACAGGATTGGTAACATCCTTCGGAATATCAACCACAACAGGACCCGGACGACCTGAAGCAGCAATATAAAATGCTTTTTTAATAACGGCAGGAATTTCACTTGCATGACGCACTTGGAAACTATGTTTTACGATCGGACGAGAAATACCGACCATATCTGTTTCTTGGAATGCATCTTCACCAATAAGATGGCTGGCAACCTGTCCAGACAAAATCACCATTGGGATTGAGTCCATATAGGCTGTAGCGATTGGTGTTACAGTGTTGGTTGCGCCAGGTCCAGATGTGACCAGCACTACACCTGTTTTACCCGTCACACGTGAGTAAGCATCTGCCATATGACCAGCAGCTTGCTCATGACGTACGAGGTAATGATTGATTTTATCTTGTTTAAATAGCGCATCATAAATATGTAATACTGCGCCGCCTGGATATCCAAAAACATGTTCAACGCCTTCGTCCGCCAATGCACGAACGAGCATTTCACCACCAGATAAAAGTTCCAACGTATTCACCCTAATCTTTATTCCACAGCGCTATGGGAGACACAGGCCGTGTTTCATTCATTGATTGTGCGCTCTGTTATAGCACACATATTTACTAGTTTTTGCAGCAATAAAAAAATAAATCGTCACGCAGCTGTTTGAGCTGTATGAATCACTGAAATATGTTGGGATAAACATGCTTCGGTAGAGTCATTTTCTCGGCTTAGAGAAAATGTTATTGCTTGCTTTGATATTTTTACTCGAAGGGTGATCGAAAAAAACATCTGAAACTAAAGCAAGCATTTTTGTAGTTTTAGCGAACAAAGTCAAGGTTTCTATCAGGCTTTTTATTGTTTATTTACCAAGCGTTTATTTTTAAAACTATTCCTTTTTTTTGGTTGTCTTATAAATAAAATTTTCAAAGACTTATAAGCCAATAAAATTGCAAAAGAATTATTTAAAATTTTATTTTTCTGTATAAAATAAATACGATTTCAAAAATACCCAGATCAAGCGAAAACAATCCGATGTATATTAGATAGCAGAATGATTTTTCGTTTTCATCTGAATAAAAAATGACTCAAAGGTTTTATAAAATGAAACAACGTCAACGCTTTGCACACACTGTTTTTGTATCGACAATTTTTGCCTTATTCTCTATGGTTGGGGTCAGCGCCAGTCATGCAAAACAGTATTATAAATGGGTAGACAGCAAAGGCTCTACCCATTACACCACCACACCGCCACCGAAGAATGCGCGCAGCCAAACTAAGGTGAACACTTATGGCTATCATGGAGATTCGAGACCTACCAACCCAGCACCAACAGCACAGCCAAATACCTCACAAAATCAGCCACAAAATGGGCAACCTCAAGGTACTCAACCTGTAACCCCAGCACCAGTGGTTAATCCACCGAATACTCAACAGCCCAATGTCGCACCACAAAATGAGCAAAATACACCTTCTAGCCTTGCGACGCCTCAATAATTAAATTAAAAGTAAAATCACAAGTTTTTCAGATTTAAAAGCGCGCAAAATTCACTTTTAGATGGATTTTGCGCTATGCTGTGTGCACAGTTTTTTAACCATTATTCTCAAATACATTTATGACTACTCATATTGACCCTGAATATCAAGCAAATGCGATTGAGCCTCAAGTCCAAAAAGACTGGGAAGATCGCAAATCGTTTAAAGTTGCCGACACTGTAGAAGGTCCACGTCGTTATATCCTCTCGATGTTCCCTTACCCAAGCGGCAAACTGCATATGGGTCATGTGCGTAATTATACTATTGGTGATGTGATCAGCCGCTTTCACCGTCTCAAAGGTGAAACTGTGCTACAACCAATGGGTTGGGATGCTTTTGGCTTACCTGCTGAAAATGCAGCGATTGCCCATCAAGTTGCACCAGCAAAGTGGACCTTTGAAAATATTGCATATATGCGTGATCAATTGAAGAAACTTGGTCTATCTGTCGACTGGGATCGCGAATTTGCCACCTGTACGCCAGAGTATTACCACTGGGAACAATGGTTATTTGTACAGCTCTATAAAAAGGGCTTAATTTATCGCAAGCTGTCTACAGTAAACTGGGATCCTGTAGACCAAACTGTTCTTGCAAATGAACAAGTTGAAAATGGACGTGGTTGGCGTTCAGGTGCATTGGTAGAAAAACGTGATATTCCAATGTATTACTTCCGTATTACCGATTATGCACAAGAATTATTAGACGATTTAGATACCTTAAAAGACGGTTGGCCACAACAAGTTTTAACCATGCAACGCAATTGGATTGGTCGTTCAACGGGTATGGACATTACCTTCCCGTCGGCAAATCCTGAAGTTTATGCAGATGGTTTAACGGTTTATACCACACGTGCCGATACCTTGATGGGGGTAACTTATGTTGCGGTTGCAGCTGAACACCCTCTAGCACTCAAAGCTGCTGCGATCCAATCAGAAGCAGGCAAGCCAGAACTTGCTGCCTTTATTGAAGAATGTCGTATGGGTTCTGTTGCAGAAGCGGATCTTGCGACTGCTGAGAAAAAAGGCATGGCAACAGGTTTATCTGTTAAACACCCTGTTACGGGTCAAGATATCCCTGTTTGGATCGCAAACTATGTATTGATGTCATATGGTTCAGGCGCGGTGATGGCCGTTCCAGCACATGATGAACGTGATTTTGAATTTGCCAATAAATTTAACTTACCAATCAAACAAGTCATTGATGCCAAAGGCTCAGATGATGCTGAATACTCTGCGTCTGAATGGCAGGAATGGTACGGTTCTAAAGAAGGTAAATTGGTCAATTCGTCTGAATTTGACGGTTTAGACTTCCAAGCTGCTTTTGATGCATTCCTAAGCAAATTAGAACCACAAGGTCTTGCCAGCGCTAAAGTTCAATTCCGTTTACGTGACTGGGGTGTTTCTCGTCAACGTTACTGGGGTTGTCCAATTCCGATGATCAACTGTGACAAGTGTGGTCAAGTCACTGTTCCAGAAGATCAACTGCCGGTTGTTCTTCCAACAGATGTGGTTCCAGATGGTTCAGGTAATCCTTTAAATAAAATGCCTGAATTCTATCAAACAAAATGCCCAAGCTGTGGTGGTGATGCACGTCGTGAAACCGATACTTTGGATACCTTTGTAGAGTCGTCTTGGTATTATGCACGTTATGCTTCTCCTGATTTCACGGGTGGTTTAGTTAAACCTGAAGCTGCAAAATCTTGGTTGCCTGTAAACCAATATATTGGTGGTGTAGAGCATGCCATCCTACATTTACTTTATGCTCGTTTCTTCCATAAACTTATGCGTGATGAGGGTGTGGTACAAGGCAATGAACCATTTACCAACTTATTGACTCAAGGTATGGTTTTAGCGGATACCTTCTATCGTGAAGCGGAAAGTGGCAAAAAAACTTGGTTTAATCCTGCGGATATTGAGTTAGAAAAAGACGAGAAAGGTCGTGTACTTTCTGCTAAATATTCAGGTGACGGTCAAGACGTTGTGGTTGGTGGTCAAGAGAAAATGTCGAAATCGAAAAATAATGGTATCGACCCACAAGCGATTATTGACGAGTACGGCGCGGATACCGCACGTGTATTTATGATGTTTGCTGCACCACCAGATCAATCTTTAGAATGGTCTGATGCTGGTGTTGAAGGTGCAAACCGTTTCTTAAAACGTGTATGGCGTTTGGCAGCAGGCTTCCTTGAAAAAGGCAACCATGCAACAGCAATTGATGCTTCGAAACTTTCCACTGAAGCACAAGACCTGCGTCGTAAGACCCATGAAACAATTCAAAAAGTGGGTGATGACATCGAACGTCGTCATGCATTCAATACCGCAATTGCAGCTTTGATGGAATTACTCAACGCCAGCAATAAGTTTGAAGCAAAAGATGACAATGATGTTGCTGTAGCACGTGAAGCGATTACCACTTTGCTGACTTTACTTGCACCATTTGCACCACACTTAAGTCAGACCTTATTGACTGAGTTCGATATCGATTTAACTTCGGTACTGTTCCCTACGGTTGATGAGTCTGCATTAACACGTAATACACAAACGATCGTAGTTCAAGTCAATGGTAAGCTTCGTGGCAAGTTAGAAGTCTCTGTTGATGCATCGAAAGATGAATTATTGGCATTGGCTAAAGCGTTACCTGAGGTTCAGCAATTCTTAACAGGTCCAACCAAGAAAGAAATTGTGGTTCCAAATAAGCTTGTGAATTTGGTGGTTTAATTCCTGCTTAAATCCCCTCTCCTTCTAGGAGAGGGTTAGGGAGAGGTCATTCCCCTCATCCTAACCTTCTCCCTAAGGGGAAGGGACTTTAGTAGAATAAACAAAACCCAAACAAAGCCCGTTGTCATTCAACGGGCTTTGATTCTAAAATGGCGTGAATTTATAAAGATTAAATATTCCATATCCAATGGAATTTCATGAGGACAAAGCATGCATTTAGTTCAACGTGTTGCTGCAGTTGTATTAACTTTGGGTCTGAGTGCGGGCTTAGTAGGTTGTGGCTTTCATTTAAAGGGCACCAATGCCCAAGCAACGCCTTTGGTTTACACCAAATTACAACTGGTGTTACCAGCGAATACTGAAGATCTTGAAAAGAAACTCAGTGTTTATTTAACTGCGACAGGTGTCCAACTGAGTAATTCAAGTGATGCTTATGTATTACGAGTATTAGACTACAAACCTGTTCGTCATGAGTTAAATGGTAAATTGGTAGAAACACTACTCCGTCTAAGTGTTACTTTCCAGATTGAAGATAAACAAGGGAATCCGATTACTGAACCTCGAACCTTAAATGCATCTCGTAGTTATCAATATGATGTTGCAACGGTCAACACAGATGATCAACAATATAAATATCTGAGCCAAATTTTGATTGATGACATTGCACAACAAATGTCGCGTCAAATTGCAGCCAACCGCTTACCTAAAGCACGTACTCTTTCGAACCAACCTGTAGCGCAATAATTCTATGAAACTTGACTATTTACAAGCCCTTAAACGTGTTGATGAAGCGCGAGGTGTTTGGATTTTACATGGTCAAGAACCACTTCTAGAACAAAACCTACTCGATGCTTTAAGAAAAAGCTGGGCAAAACATGAAGTAGAAAGACAACGCTATGATCTCAATAGCGTTTCCGACTGGAAAAATGTCTTTAATGCTTTGAATAGCTTATCTTTATTTTCTCAAAATCTGGCACTTGAAGTCCATGGTAATATCAAACCCGATGCCAATGGACTCAAACAACTCAAACACTATATTCAACATAATGAACACAACTTGCTTGTGATCATTATGCCCAAACAAGACTCAAGTAGTCTAAAGTCAAGTTTCTTTCAAACAGTTGAAGCCAATGGTGTTGTGATTGCTTTAACCGCAAATTACCCGCAAGACCGTCAACGAATATTGTCAATCGAAGCAGATCAGCTCGGTGTCCAATTAAATCAAGATGCCTGGATCTGGCTTGAACAACATCATGAACATAATCTTTTGGCTGCCAAAAACAGCCTGATGCGTGTTGCCGATACCTTCCCAGATCAAAAACAGATTTCAATTGAACATTTACAAGAATGTTTACAGGATCAATCACGTTATAGCACCTTTGATTTAAGTGATGCATTGATTGCTGGAAACTTGGCACTTTCGATTAAAATTTTCCAATATCTTGTGGAGTCAGGCGAACCCAACAGTTTAATTTTATGGACAATTAGTAAAGAAATGCGTCTTTTGATGCAGTTGTATGAACAACCACAAAATGCCTTACAGCTCGGTATTTGGAAAACCAAGATTTCTTTGTATCAACAAGCACTTAGACGCTTAAATCCACATTCATTTTTAACTTGGCCACAACTGTTATTGCGTGTAGATGCTGCAATCAAAGGACTCAGCAAAGAAAGTCCAGAACATATCATTCAACAATGTATTGCTGAGTTGTGTGGAAAAACTTTATTTATCAATGCTTAGATAGATATTATGCAGAATAATTCTCATTTCCATTTATTTTAAAAAATTCACGCTTTATCCTTATTTAATCATTATAATTTGATCAATTTTTCTCTCAGCCCAATTATCGCTATGCCAAAAATAAAACCAGCCAAAGCCATTCTTATAGCGGTTTGTCTTGCCATCATTGCCGCAATCGCATGGTATGTATTAAAGCCTAAAAATACACAACCGCAGTATATAACCTCAGAAGCCACACGTGGTGATATTGAAGATGCAGTTCTTGCAACAGGTGATTTAGAAGCAACCAAGATGGTGAGCGTTGGTGCGCAGGTTTCGGGTCAAGTTAAAAAAATGTACGTCAAGCTGGGTGACCAAGTTAAACAAGGTCAACTGATTGCACAAATTGATTCAGTGCGTCAAAGCAACGATTTAAAAACAGCTGAAGCAAGTATTAAAAATCAACAGGCTCAACTGACAACCAAACAGGCGACTTTAGCCAAAGCTGAGGCAGAATATAACCGCCAAAAAAATATGTTTGCACAAGATGCAACGTCTAAAGCAGATTATGACAGTGCCTTAGCCGCATTTAAAACAGCACAAGCTGATATTGCTTCGATGGATGCACAAATTGAGCAATCTAAACTTACACTTGCAACATCACAAGAAAACTTAGGTTATACCCGTATTGTTGCTCCTATGGATGGTACCGTGGTAGCTATTGTGACCGAAGAAGGTCAAACGGTAAACGCCAACCAAAGTGCACCAACTATTGTGAAACTTGCAAAATTGGACACTATGACCATCAAGGCACAAGTGTCTGAAGCAGATGTCATGAAAGTTCAAGAAGGTCAAAAAGTTTATTTCACTACACTGGGTGATAGTGAGAAAAAACGCTATGCAACACTGCGTCAAGTAGAGCCTGCACCAGAATCAATTAATACTGAAACATCAAGCAATTCATCTTCATCATCAACAAGTACAGCGATTTATTATAATGCCCTATTCGATGTACCAAACGATGACGGTAAACTCCGAATTGATATGACCGCACAGGTGTATATCATTCTGGCTGAAGCCAAAAATGCACTGACTGTTCCTGCTGCGGCATTACAGTCTTCAAACCGCCCACAACGTGCCAATAAATCCGCAAATGGCGCATCTGGTGCAAATTCAACTCGTTCAGCATCTGCACCTCAAGGTCAAGCAAATAAAAATGGACAAAATGCTGCTGATCGCCCAGAACGTCTTGAACTCACAGCAGATGAAAAGACTTTGATTGATCAAGGTAAAGCTTCGGTTTCGATTGTTCGCGTTTTACAGGCGGATGGTAGCGCTCAACGTAAACAAGTTTTAATTGGTTTAAATAACCGTGTAACCGCCCAAGTACTGCGTGGCCTCAATGAAGGTGATCAAGTTGTACTAGCAGATGGTTCAGATACATCCAATGACTCTGCAAAACGAAGTAATAAAAACAGTGGCCCAATGAGACTCTAAGCATGGATCAGAACAATCATCAGATCAAACCTCTACTTGAGGTCAGTAATCTGATTCGTGAGTTCCCTGCGGGTGAATCCACTATTCAGATTTTAAAGAGTATTAACCTTAAAATTTACCCCGGTGAACTGGTTGCTATTGTAGGGCAATCTGGTTCGGGTAAATCGACATTGATGAATATCTTGGGCTGTCTTGATCAACCTACATCAGGCAGTTATCAAGTCAATGGTCGTGAAACAGGTCAACTTGAACCCGATGAACTCGCACAATTACGCCGTGAATATTTTGGCTTTATTTTCCAGCGCTATCACTTACTGGGTGATTTAAATGCCGCAGGAAACGTTGAAGTTCCAGCGATTTATGCTGGTATGGATCCGAGTGTGCGTCAAAAGCGTTCACATGAAATCTTGACTGACTTAGGACTCGGTGAAAAAACTGAAAACCGTCCAAATCAGCTTTCGGGTGGACAACAACAACGTGTTTCAATTGCCCGCGCATTGATGAATGGTGGTGATGTCATCCTTGCGGATGAACCCACTGGTGCACTAGATAAGCACAGTGGTGTTGAGGTTATGCGTATTTTACGTGAGCTCAATGCTAAAGGGCATACCATCATCTTGGTTACCCATGATATGAATGTGGCAAAAAATGCGACACGTATCATTGAAATCAGTGATGGTAACATCATCGCGGATAAGCCAAATGTTCCTGAACATGATGATGAGATTGATGTTGTTGTCGATTCAGAACCTAAGTCGAATCGTAAAAAGTCATCTAAATGGCGTTCTGCATTGGATCGTTTTGCAGAAGCCTTCCGTATGGCCTTGCTGGCAATGAATGCCCACCGTATGCGTACCTTTTTAACCATGCTGGGTATTATTATCGGGATCGCATCTGTGGTTTCGGTGGTGGCTTTAGGTAATGGCTCACAAAAACAGATTCTTGATAACATCAGCAGTTTAGGCACCAATACTATTACCGTCTTTCAGGGACGTGGCTTTGGTGATAACTCGAAAACAGCACAGTTTAAAACCTTGGTTCCAGCAGATGCTGAGGCACTCTCAGAGCAACCGTATGTCGAAGCAGTCAGTCCAACAGTCAATAGTAGCGTAACAGCACGTTTTAAAGACACCGAAGCTTCAGCAACCGTCAATGGTGTCAGTGCGGATTTCTTCTATGTGCGTGGCATGACCTTTAAATCTGGGCAAGCTTTTGATAAAAACAGTATCACTGGGCGAGCGCAGGATGTGGTGATTGATGCCAATACTGAAAAGACTTTCTTTGCAGATGGCACTAACCCTGTAGGTCAAGTGCTGTTATTGGGGAGTGTTCCAAGCCGAATCATTGGTGTGATTGATGCACAGCAAGGCTTTATGGGCAACTCAGACAGTCTCAATGTTTATCTGCCTTATTCAACTGTCATGAGCCGAATGTTAGGACAATCCAATGTTCGTAGCATCATCGTGCGTATTAAAGATGAATATCCAACTGCGGTTGCTGAAAATGCCATTTTAAGTTTGTTGGAACAACGTCATGGCGCACAAGATGTCTTTACTCAAAACTCTGACAGTATTCGTCAAACCATTGAACAGACCACACAAACCATGACTTTACTGGTTTCAGCTATTGCGGTGATTTCATTGGTTGTCGGTGGTATTGGGGTAATGAACATCATGTTGGTGTCTGTGACCGAGCGTACCCAAGAAATCGGTGTGCGTATGGCTGTAGGTGCTCGGCAAAGTGACATTCTGCAACAGTTCCTGATCGAAGCTGTTTTGGTGTGTATTTTGGGCGGTATCTTAGGGGTTCTGCTCTCTTTAGGCATTGGACAGTTGATTGGACATATTGCCAAAGGCAGTTTCCAAATGGCGTATTCAAGCACCTCTATCATTGCGGCATTTGTATGTTCAACCTTGATTGGTGTGGTATTTGGATTTATCCCAGCTCGCAATGCAGCACAGCTCAATCCTGTTGATGCACTTTCGCGTGAATAACCGAAGAATAAGGAAATTATTAATGCAAATGAATTTAAGCAAACTTGCAAGCGCCTTGATTCTTGGGAGTTCATTGGTCGGTTGTGCGGCTGTGGTTAAAACCCCATACGAGGCCCCTGCTGTGCAAATTCCAAATGGTTTTGTTTATGACAATGCAAAATCTAAACAAGTTCAGGCAGATTTATATGCAGATCAGTGGTGGACCTTATTTGGTGATGCTCAGTTAAATCAACTGGTCAATCAAGTGATTCAACGCAATGCTGATTTAGCTGTTGCAGGGATTAACTTACAAACAGCCCGTTTAAGAGCTGGCTTAGCGCGAGACCAACAAGGGCCTCGTATTAGTTCTGGAGTATCTACAGGCCATAGCTTTGACCTTCATTCAGGTGATGATGCTGCCAAAGGTCTATCTCTCAGTGCGGGTGTCAGTTATGAAGTGGATTTGTTTGGAAAATTAGCACGTCAAACGGAAGCATCGAAGTGGGAATCTTTAGCCACTGAACAAGACTTACAAGCCACTGGGCAGACCTTAATTGCCACAACCGCAAATTTATATTGGCAATTGGGTTATTTAAATGAACGCTATAGCTCTGCCCAACAAAGCCTAGCTGCTACTCAAAAAACCTTTGAATTGGTGCGTACTCAATATCGCGCTGGCGCAGTTTCAGGACTAGATTTGACCCAAGCTGAGCAATCGGTACAAAGCCAAAAAGCCAGTTTAAGCCAAATTGAACAGCAACGTGTTGAAACACGTACCGCTTTGGCAGTGTTATTACAAATACCTGTGCAACAGTTAAATATTCAAGAACCACAGCAATTACCGCAGATCAGTCTACCCAATATCTCAGCGGGTTTACCGGCAGATATTTTGTCGCGCCGTCCTGATTTAAAAGCAGCCGAATTGCGTTTACGTGAATCTTTGGCGACCAAAGATGCCACCAAAGCCAGCTATTATCCTTCAATCAGTTTGACGGGGAATTTAGGTTCAACCAGCACATCATTGACAAATTTATTGAAAAATCCTGCACTGACTTTAGGCGCAAGCTTAAGCCTGCCGTTTTTACAATATAATGATATGCAAAAGAATTTAAAGATCAGTGAACTGGACTATGAAAAAGCCATTGTTCAATATCGCAATACCTTGTACCAAGCTTTTGCGGATACTGAAAATGCATTGTCGAATCGTACTGAGCTAGATAAACAAGTCGCCTTTCAACAAAAGAACTTGGAACTTGCGGAAAAAACAGAACGTTTGACCAATGTACGTTATCGTAATGGTGCAATTGCTTTAAAAAATGTTTTGGATGCCCAAGAAACCACACGTAGTGCTCGTTTGTCTTTAGTCCAAGCCAAGCAAAGCCAATACAATGCTTATGTCACTTTGATGCAAGCTTTGGGTGGCAGTCCGATTAAGCAATTACCTTAAGAATGTGTTGAGATAAGAAAGCCCTGAGGGGCTTTTTTATTTGATTATTTTTCCAAATGTATCAAGTTGGTATGTTGTCGAAGCATCAACAACATAGGGGTCTGTAGCATCAACCTGACATTCATTTTCCACATTCTGAGGCCATTTTGGTTGTTTATCAGCACGAATAAATTTGTTCCGAGTATTCCCTAAAATTTTGATCATTGCTCGTGAGTAGAATGATCGAATTTCACTTTGATAATCTAAAGCAACGATTTCTTTACTGGTTTCTAAAGACTCAGGATGTGCTTCGATATTTAGACAATAACTTAACTTTTCAGCGGGTAGGCGATGAATTACACCTGCTACCTTTTTATTAAAATAAAGCTTCTCAGGTCCATTATTCATATATTCTTTGATAAATTCCCATATTTCCAGTGTCTCTTGTTTTTTATTCTTACTGAGTGCAAAGGCAAAGGTATAAACTATCAAATCTTTGTTATCCTTGATAAACGCTTTGACTTCCCAAAAAGTACCCTCATATCCACCAAGTCGACTATTTAAAATAAAGTCAATTTTATTCCAATCACCTATGAATATTTGGCCACTTACATCATAAACATAGACTTTTTGATTTACTCTGTTGAATCGCATTGGATAATAGTTATAGCCTAATTTTTCATACTTTTTAAAATTCTGAAAGCCTTTATAAAAAACATAAAGAATACAAAAAAATAAAATATGCATTGGAGAAAAAACTACTATAAAAGCTAATAAACTTTCATCATCACGAATTACTGTAATATAAAAAAATATAAGCCAAACAATTAAAATAACCGGAACTGCTACAAAAAAAACACCGAGCAAATTAAAATAAGAATTCCCCTTTAAGAAAAAGCTATTATTCACACATTCCATATAGGTAGAATTCATTTTTATAAAATTATAGCTATGAGAAATATTTGATTTATAAGTGGCTCTTTTGGAAAGAATGTTGTCCTTTTCTTTTGGGGTTAGATGTCTATCATTCTTATAAACTGGGTATTGTAAAGTGCCATTTAGCATAGTTAACCTATTAATATAATTAAAGATAGAAGCGCTTACGCGCTTTATCCTTTATCTTTCATCTCAAACATACTAAATTCAAAGTTGTCTTTAAAGCTGATTTCCTCTGGCCGTTGTAGTTCCATTTTATTTTTAAGGATAACCTCTTTATGCCATACAGGTAGAGGCTTTATATTAAGCAATATTCGTCTTGCAATAAAATTACCAAGATCAAAAGGAAAAGAAAATAAAGCAGGAACCCAATTATCATGATAAATAATTCGAAATGATTTCCACGTATCCCGATAACTTTCTTTTGCACCAATGACCTGTTGGCAAAATGTTAATTGCGTAAACGGATCTATTGTTCCATACATCGGATTAGGCTTTGGATACAATTCTTCTGGCCCTTTATGCATAAAATGACATATAAATGACCATAAGCCTTGGGTACGGAATATACCCATCATCGGGAAGCCAATGACAAAAGTATGTTTTAACAGACCACCTTCAACAATATGCGCTCTAAGCTCTCTTAAAGGTGCACCTGAAAGACCAAAGCTATTCCCCATCACATAAACCACATCTTTCCAATCTCGCTCGATATACTCAGCATCAGTTAAATAAAAAAATACTTTGCCTGTTTTTCGGTTAAACAAGATCGGTTTACATATTGGCTTTTTATAATCATATTTAAAGAAAGGATTCAAAAATGCGTATAGTGGTAAAAAGAAGGTAATCAATGCAGAAATAACGACAAATATTGAAAAATAAATAGACTCGTTAGGACCTCCACCAAGTGTAAAATACAAATATAGGATATGAAATATTAATAACAATACAGGAAAACATAAAACTAAAAGACTGATTCCTTTCCCTAACCTTGCATAAGATTGGTCAATAAGCTCAATATAGTCATCATTCATGCTTAAAAAAGACCAGTTATGATTGCGTTTAAATTCATCATAAGGCGTTAAAAGTACATCATTTTCCTCTAATTTTGAAAAAGGTATATTTTCCTTAAATACATCATAACCGAATGAATGCTCTTTAATTTTACTTTTCATATTACTACCGTTTTCAACTGTTCTGTTTGCTCAAAGATATCGCTAAATCTTTTCTTTTCAGTATTGGTCGATAATAAGCATCTTTGTATCCATATTTGAATATTGTTCTCTTTTACAAAATAGGCAATTAAAGAAAAAATAACTCCTATCGCTATTGCAATCCATCCAAATGGATTCAAGGCAAATATAAGATAACTTCCGTAAATAACTGCAACTCCGCTCAATGCTAAGAAAGTACCATAACTTTTTTCTCCACTTCTGACAGCCACATATCCATTATATACGTCAAATCCACCAAAAATTAATCCTGCAAATAATCCAAAACCTCGCCATACCAACCCTTTTACACTGTTTTTATTTGATGTCGTTAATTCAAGAATAAAAGTATTCATTGACTTTAACAGCCGTGATTTTGACGTGATTTTATCACTTGAATTCAACAGTGCACCCACTGCTTCTACAGTCGACATGGTGAGACCAACCACAGCAGCACTTCTGCGACCAACTTTTTCATATTTATTGTCAAAACTTTGACTAAAAACAGTACAAATTGCCCAGCCTTGTAAACCAACAATTGCGACTTTAATCATAAAGAATTTAAAATAATCTGAGCTTGGGCTTGGCTCTATAACATCTTCAGCAATAATGCTGACATTCATCGCGCTTTGTTTTTTTAATAACTCAGCATGCTTTTTTACAGCCTCTCTAAAGTTTTTTGGTAAATTTCTCTCAAACTCAGGATTTACTTCTAAACGTGGCACATCTATATATTTAAGATGCTTATATTTTTCATATAGATAGTACCAGTCACTTTTTTTAATGGCATTGCCCAGACCATTATCTTTTCCGACGATATTCTGATGTGATCTATAATAATTTCGCATTTTCGAGTTGAAATCGCTCAAACTATTAAAAGTAATACGCTCAGACTTGATTTCAGACAAACTAAACATTGAAATCATCAAGGGTTGTAATGGATGAGCAGCTAAAGCATTGGGCGGTGTTATACCTGTAATATTTAAAAAGGCTTTGCTGATATTTGTCAACAATGTAAATTTTAATTCTTCCGTTCGAGCTGTACTTAAAAAGCCATGAAAGGAATTGATGAAATCCCCAAAAGGCTGTGTAGCAAAAGCTCCATTTAAATTAGTCAGTGACCATTTATTAATTTGTTCATTTAACTTTTGACGAAGTCCATTTGAATTTAAAGCAAGAAAATTTAAAAAGTAATTGTTAGGATCTCGCGTGTTGTATAAGTATTGCCCCATGTATTTATTCATTTTTGGACATAATTTGCTACTTTCTAAAACTAGATTGACACACATGCCAAGAGAAACACCATCAACTAAATTATCTTTTTCTTGGTTAAAGAAAAAATGATCCGCAATTATGCTTTCTTTAAGAAACTCTTGACCTATTCCATCCAATTCATCCGCATAGGTTGTCTGCTGTTGCTTTTTCTGCTTAAGCGTGGCTAAACCCGCACTAAATCTATTTGAATCAATATATTGAATATATTTTGTATTCCATTCTTTATTTTTTCCTATTTGTTCTGCTGCTTTTTGCGCTCGCTCCTCAGCATTGAGTTCTTCTGTTGATTTTTTCTCATTCCACCTCTCCTCAAGGAGTTCACCAATAATTGCTCCTTCCCCACCATACATACGAATTTTTTGTTTCGCTTCCTCATTTCTTTTTAATTCTTCATTGGTAAAGTAAGGATAATCATTAATCCCAAAATTATTTTTTAACACTTCTAATGTGTTAACAGTTTTTTCATCATCCGTATAATCTTCGTCACTCATCATTTGATTTGCAACTTGAGCTGAAATATCCATCACTACGCCAACAGGGTCATCAATCGCAAATACAGCTCCAAAAAGTATTCTTGCTTTTGCATCATTTGATAAAGCCTCGGTGAGCTCCTCTTTGCTATGCTCTTTAAGAAATGAATCATTCATATTTGAATCTGCGAATAGCGCATATTCCATGTTATTTAGTTTTACTTGATTAATCTCTCGATTTTCATTCATTATGTATTCAAGTATATCTTTAGGTGTCTTCCCTGACAGATAGGAAAAATACTCTGAATATGAAAATAAATCTTTTGATATATTATTTTTTAATAGACTGTTTTCTAAAATCCCTTCACCTTTTTCACCCGACTTCCATATTGTTATATAATCTGCACAAAAATTCTCAATTCCCGCCTTCATTGGGAATGTGCCTTTTTCGTATTGTCCTGCAATAAATTTTTTTACGTCAAATTTATCCATATATTTTTCGTAAAATTCAGGTGACTTGTTTCTCAGCTTCGTTGCTTTGCTCCATGCGTTTTCAGAATATTTTAAATATACAAAAGAGGCTTCCTTGGGTTTGGGTACAACGATCGTTAAAGCATTTGCTCTATGCTTAATATTCATGCAAGGCTCATCACCCTGCTCCATTAAAACTAAGGGTCTAGATGAGTAATCTTGATCATAATTTGATTCATTAATACGTTTTAAAAAGCCCTTTTCAGAAATTTTATATTCTTGCCATTGGTTTAAGTGTTTTAGGAAAACATATAAAAAACCTTTTCTTAAAGTACTCCCTTTAAAACCATACTGTTCCATTGATGTTTCAGTTTTGTGTTTAGGATAACTATAACTACCCTTTGTGGCTGTTACCCTAATCGTATTCAGAGACTCAACTGGTGCTTCAAGATTATTTTCTGAATCATGACTAGATGTTTCTAAAGCTGACGTGGCTGTTGAAGCTTGCGGACTAGGTGGCTTATAGGAGTTAATAAAATCAAACTTGGTTTCTTCTAAACCCGATAAATATTCTTTGATATCTGATTTTATATCCTCTATTTCATACAATTCACTTTGATTTTCAGCCATATCAAGTGGAATATTTGTACCTGTTGATGAAAATATATAGCGATTCACAAAAATCTTTAAGCCAATATCTCTTTTACAAAAATCACAACTCTTAGAATCCATACATCACCTTATTTTTTAAATTTTCATCATCAATATTTTGTTTTTTAAAAAAATCATCCCACTCAGACGTTGAAAGCTGTTTGCTTGCCTGTTCATAGCCTTTGGGACTTTCTGTTAAACGTTGAAAAAAGTGGGTTTCAAGAAAGCTTTCACCGATTAAATCTGCATGAAAAATGGATGCTACAGTATCATCCTTGGTCAAAATCCCTTTATTTTTTATTAAGTCTGCATAATTAAAAATCTGACTAACTTTTAAAAAGTATGCTGGCAGGTCGTCAGTCTTGAATTTTAACTTTTCAAATACTCTGTTGTTTACACTGATTTTGTCCAATAAATCATGATCAGGCTGTTGAATAAAATCCCCCTCAGATCCAGCGTCAAAGCACAATGTTTCATTTAAGAAATTAAATTCAATATTTTTAAAATATTTATTTATCCATAAAAAATCCTGACTCTCAAAATAATTGAGTAACATCCAAATTTTCGGATCAAAAAACCGATACAAATACTTCTTAGTGCCTACTTCATAGACTAAATTTTGTTTTAAGTGATCAACAATATCAGGTTCTCGAGTTGGAACACTTTTAAACGTCATTAGAAAAAAAGGTGAAAGCCCCGCTTTGATCTGATTTTGATCATGTTGCTTTATTTCATCGACAAGCGAAGCACCGACTGAATTTAAACGCAATAAATACGGAAAAACATGCTGTACATTCTTCGCATAATCAGGTGCTAAAGACTTAAGTTGAGCTTCCACTTCATAAAAATATTGCGCATTTAGATTCGGGTCAATAATGACGTAATCATACTCAATCACCTCTTTTGGATGTATAGGCTCTAATAACATTATGAAAGCTCCACAGAAGCATCACCTTTTGCCGCAGCACCAGAAACACGCATTTCACAAATAGGAAGTTGAGGAATGTCTGAATTAATCTTCGCACCACTGGTAAACTTCTGTTGTCCCGACTTCACCTGAAACAAACCACCTGTAGTTGAAAATACCCCTGAACCATTGATCTTTAATTCAGAACCATCACCAATCAACTTAATCTCTTTCGGACTAATGATATAAACCGCGTCTTCGGTCGAAATGATTTGAATCCCTTTGCGTGCAATCACATCTGCACCACCATCTTGAGCTTGAAGTTCAACTTTACCTTTTCCAGCAAATAACCTTGCCCCTTCCTGTGCCGCAAAAAGACTGATCTTAGCACTGGCATGCCCAATCAAAGCCTTTTGTGTACTTAGGTTGATACTGTCGCCTGCGGTATGACTGATTTGCCCATCTGCTGAAAGATGAATATCTTCGTTACTGGCAAGCGCAATCGAATTAGGTGAAGCCAACATCATCACCGCAGACTTAAATGCATCTGCTTTTTTCGGATCTTGTTGGTCTAGTGTATTGATAAACCCTTTTATTCTTTCCAACACCTCCAAAGGATCAGTTTGCTGGTTCTTGGCAACTTCACTTAAGGCCTTGGAATTATTTAGACTACTTTCTAACTGACTTTTCGCGGCGGTCGCATCGAGATGGTTACCTGAAGCTGAATCTTGGGCATAGGTACTCAGTAGTAGGCCTTGCCCAGCTCGTAACGCTCCCCATTGGTCTGTTCTTAGTTCAAAGCCTTCGCCTCGCCCTTTACTGGTATCAGTTTCTTTAGGATGACTCAGATTACCAAGGTTAAGTTGACTCGTGCCGTGACTGCTTTGTAGCTGGCTGCTGATTTGGTCTGTGGTATCGTCAAATCTCAGTTGGCCATATCCACTGCCTTTAACTTCTCGACTTTTGATCCCTGCCAGTTTTTTTGTATCAGGCAATTGTCCTTTGTCATCAAATTTCGTTGGGCTTCGTTGCGCTTCATGGATACGCCCCACTACAAATGGTCGGTCAATATTACCATCAAAGAAATCTATCACGACAATCTCACCAATCCTCGGTAAGAACCGCGCACCATAGCCTTCACCTGCCCACGGGGTCAGTACATCCACCCAAGCGGAATCGGTGTCGTTGTCATTGCTCCCTGCACCACCATCGTGACTGTGATCTTCATTACGGGTAAATAGGAAGCGAACTTTAATACGTCCCCATTCATCGACATGGATTTCTTCTCCACTTGGCCCAACCACTTTGGCTCGTTGTGGATGGGTACTTGGGCGGTGTTGTAGTGGGTGGTATTCAGGAACAGTGGTGATATTACGGCGTTGTAGCACCAATTGATTGGCTTGACGTTCATCGCTGTTGTTGTCTACTTTATTTGAATTGACCCAGTTACTTTGTTCGAGCAAGCGATTGATTTGCTCATTCAGATCTTTGGGTAAGTTGTTCTGGTTATAGAATGTCTTTGACGTGATCAGAAACTCTTTGTCTGAGCCACTGTGTTGGTCTATTTCTGGGTGTTCGTTTAACTCAAACCAGTAACCTACTTGTGCATCACGTACAGTGGAGTTGGCAACAAATTGTTTGGATTGAGCATCGTAATAATGACTGAGGTTTTGGTTAATCTTTTCAATCTGATTGTTATTTGAAGCAGTTGCTTGATCTTCACCATTCAGGTCTTGAATCCATGCCGGACTGATATGCCAAGCTTGTTCTAAACCGAGACTGGCATTGTTTTGATTTTGACTGTGTTGATGTTTGCTTTGAACACTACCTGCACCCTCTTCTTGCTCTAAAACATCTGCTTGCCAGCGTTGTACGTGGACAGCGGTGGGTTGTAAACTACGTTGCCCGATAAAGCTGGTGATGCTGTCTTGTTGTTCTGTGGCACTGCTGCGATGGAAGCGGATCTTTCTTCGTTCTAGCGCTTTGTATTCGCTGTTATCATCCACCAAACGCAGTTTTTGCGGCTGAATTTGAGTCGCAGAACTAGGTACAATCAATTGTGCTTCATCAATCAACCAGTTGATCCCTTCACTGCGCATCAAGCGGGTTAAAAATGCATAGTCGCTTTCGTTACTCTGCATAATGAATGGTCGGATATCGTAATCTTTTTTCAGTACACTTTTATCGAGGTTTAGACTCGATGCAAAGAGTGGGCTTTTGTCTTGCCATTCTTTAAACAGCGCTTCTATGACTTGAACAACCGACTTATTCATAAACACTCGGCTGTTACGGCGTTTATGCCACAGTGAAGTGGCATCTTCAAGTTTGAGTTTATATAGCGTTAGTGCGCCATCACTTTGCCCTTGTGCGGCCTCAGTAATCACCCCTGTGCTACGAAACAGTTGTCCATGATCTGTGACTTGATCGATGGCCACTTGGCTACCAATGAATTGTTTAAGAGGAATCGTTGCTGAAGTGGCAAGGCAGATCAGTTCAACAGACACGCCTTGGTTCAGACCATGTTGTCCATCGATACGTTGTAAGAAGACTTGAGCAGTCAAATCAGGATTGCTAAATTGGATATGCAAGGCTCGTTTTTGTGCAGTCAATCCAAGGTGTTGCAGAGCCGAAAATATATTGGCAAAATTCATTTTTTTATCAAACTTAAAATAATATTAATATTTATGAATATTTAATCAAAAAAAACGATTGAATCCTAGTTTATTGATCGGTTAATTTTTTAAAATTTGTAAAAAAACCTCAATATTCACGTTTAAATATTGAGATTTATGTTTTGAATTCAACCAGTTAAATAAACTTAACTTTATTCGCTATCCATCATTGATTGGCTCATACCGACCGTATTAAAACCAGCATCGACATACAGAATTTCACCAGTGATCCCATTTGCCCAAGGTGAGCATAGGAATAAGGCCGCATTACCAACGTCTTCAATCGTAACATTACGTTTTAACGGTGCAATTTTTTCATTGGCATCTAACATTTTACGGAAAGATTTAATCCCAGATGCCGCTAAAGTACGGATTGGACCTGCTGAAATTGCATTTACACGAATACCCTCAGCACCTAAGCTTGATGCTAAATAACGTACCCCTGCTTCCAAAGATGCTTTCGCCATACCCATAACATTATAGTTTGGCATAACAGACTCTGAACCTTGGTAAGTTAAAGTCAATAAACAGCCTTGGCGGGCCAACAATAAAGGTTTTGCTGCACGTGCCATAGCAACAAAACTATAAGCACTGATGTCATGGGCAATTTTAAAACCTTCACGATCTGTGACGTCCGTGAAATCACCATCAAGTGTATGCGCAGGTGCAAAGCCGATTGAATGTACAACACCATCCAAACCATCCCAATGCTTTGCTAATTCAGCAAATGCATGGTCAATTTCAGCATCCACAGCAACATCACAAGGGAAAACTAAAGTAGAACCGAATTGTTCTGCAAAATCATCTACACGTTTTTTTAGTTTATCGTTTGGATAAGTAAATGCGAGTTCTGCACCTTCACGATGTAATGCCTGAGCAATACCAAATGCAATGGATAATTTACTTGCAATTCCCGCGATTAAAAAGCGTTTACCTGCCAATAGTCCTTGTGCCATGAAATTCTCACCTGATCAATTTTGTAAGCATAATGCCAAGTCTTGACCCATAACTAAATTGCATAATGCATCTTTTTTTAAAAGTTTACTAAAAACATAAAAAAAGCGCACTGAATCGAGTGCGCCTTTTCAAATCTATCAATCGATATAAAGGGAATGATTAATCATCACCTTGCAACAAGCTCAATAAACGTAAGAATGAATAGTACATCCATACCAATGTTGCCAACAAAGCGATACCACATAACCATTCATAAGCTTTAGGTGCACGTTGTGCTGCAGCAGACTCAATCAAATCGAAATCAAGAATCAGGTTCAATGATGCGATCACTGCAACAAATGCAGCAAAACCAATACCTAAAATACTGCTTTCAAATAAGAATGGAATGCTTGAACCAAAAGCCAAACGCATAATGAACTGCACCACAAAAACCAATGCAATTGCGATAGATGCTGAAATCACAATAGATTTAAATTTTTCAGTTGCACGAATAATTTGGAACTTATATAAACCAAACATCACTAAAGTTGTGATAAATGTAGCTAAAAGTGCTTGTAATGGTACGCCCGGAAACTTCAGTTGGAAGATCACTGAAACACCACCCAAAAATGCACCTTCAAAGAATGCATAAGGAATAGCTAAAACACGTGCTGTATTCGGCTTAAATGTAGCAACCAATCCGAGAATCAAACCACCAATTGCACCGACCATTGCGGCAGCATAGGCAATTCCAACATTCATTGTGGTAAAGCTATAGAAAAAAATTCCAACACCGAGTATGGCCGCAATAACAGTCAATAAAACTGATTTTTGAATTGCGCCTTGTACAGTCATTGGCTGTTCATAATCTGCATACGTTTCCGCACGCGTTAAAATTGGGTTATTACTTTGCATAGTCAATCTCTTTGTAATAATTCAAATATATATAAGGATATTAAAACGTTTTTTATGCAAACAATTTGAACTGCTTGCTATTTTTTGTAACGAGTTGTCAGAGGACATCAGCTTTAGTATAGCTTAAAAAACCAAAATGCATAGTAAAAAAAGAGGCTAAAAAGCCTCTTGTTTCAATCTGATATGTAATGAGATTTAACCACTCAGATGATTAATCTTGATTGGCAATAAAGAAATACTGACGATAATATTTAAGTTCAGCAATCGAATCGCGGATATCATCCATTGCCAAATGTGAAGCATTTTTCTTTAGACCGCTCATAATTTCAGGTCTCCAGCGTTTTGCTAACTCTTTCACTGAAGACACGTCCAAATTACGATAATGGAAGAATTGTTCAAGCTCAGGCATTAAACGGTGCATAAAACGGCGATCTTGGCAGATTGAATTACCACACATTGGTGAAGTTTTAGGATTAATCCATTTCTTCAAAAATTCTAAGGTTTGCTGCTCTGCATCTTGCGCTGTGAGTTTACTACGACGCACCCGTTCAATCAGACCTGACTGACCGTGTTGTTTGGTGTTCCACTCATCCATTGCATTGAGGATAACATCTGATTGATGCACTGCAAGCACAGGCCCTTCCGCCAAAATGTTCAAATGATCATCTGTTACAATTGTCGCAATTTCAATGATCTTGTCATTATCTGTATCTAAACCTGTCATCTCTAGGTCGATCCAAATTAAGCGGGTATCCGGAGTGCTGCTCATATAGTGCAATCTTATTAGGCCAATAAAAAATGAATAGTAGCAAATTTCTTGCATCTTCGCTGTAATTCATTCGCCTGTCATGGTATTTTTGCCTTCTCATTTTTAAGGTTTTTAGGATATGAATGGCTTTAATTCGTAAACGTCGTTTAACTGAACAGCAGCAACGCCGCATTCAGAAACAACATAAAACACGTCAAGAAGAAATCGACACTTCCAATGACCTTGAAGGTCTTGTTGTTCAGCATTATGGACGACAACTCGAAGTACAAGCCCTTTCTGTTCCTACTCAACATCCGCAAAAACCCATCGTCAATGAAGGTGATCCAGAGCCCTTTTGGAAACCGATTGAATTAGGCAGTGTCTGGCGCTGTCATACACGAACCAATTTAGAGCTGTTAGTGACAGGCGACAAAGTTCAGTGGCAAGCAGATCCAAATACAGGTTTAGGCATCATCACTGCCATTCATCCAAGGACTTCATTGTTAACGCGTCCCGATCGTTATCATAAAGTTAAACCTGTCGCAGCCAATATCAGTTTAATCGTCATTGTCTTTGCAACTCTGCCTGAGCCAGCACCCACGCTGATTGATCGCTATTTGGTGGCATGTGCAGATGCGGATATTCCAGTCCTTTTGGTGTTAAACAAATCAGATTTACTCAAAGAAAATGACCCTATTTTAGATCTCATTAAAGAATATCAAGACTTGGGCTATGAAGTACTGATCACTCAGTCTGAAGGTGATATTAGCGAATTAAAGCAACGACTCGACAACGAAACCGTTGCTTTCGTTGGGCAATCAGGTGTCGGCAAAAGCACCCTGATTAATGTCATCGTTCCTGATGCAGAGCAGAAGACCAATATTATTTCTGAAAACTCAGCACTCGGACAACATACAACGACCTCTACCCGTTTGATTCGTTTTGGTGAAAATGGTGCCTTGATCGACTCGCCTGGCATCCGTGAATTTGGGCTTTGGCATTTGAGCCTAGAAAAGATTGATGCAGGCTTTCCTGAAATCTCTAACTTGATTGGACATTGCCAATATCGTAATTGCACCCACACGCATGAGAAACAATGCGCAATTAAAAAAGCGGTAGAAAATGGTGGAATTCTAGCCAGACGACATGAAAGTTATTTACGTTTAATTGAAGAAATCACTGATGCGCAACAAAAAAATTAAATTTCTTCTTTGAGAACCTTGAAGCGGTGATTTTGATCACCATATATATACGCTATACTCGACGCAATTTTTGATTGTAATTAGGTGACTTGTGGAACGTTGGTTTGAGTTTATGGGGAATCACCCCTTCTTATTTGGTATTTTAGGGGTACTGGCGATCTTGTTCTTTATTTTTGAAGGACAACGCAGTGGTCGTAAGATTTCACCACAATCACTTGGTATTTTAGTGAAGGCTAAAAATGCGATGTTGATTGATTTACGCGATGCTAAAGATTTCCGTGAAGGTCATGTGAGTGGCAGCCGCAACATTCCATACAGTCAAATTGCCAGTCACATTGAAGAGTTAAAAACTGCTGACCGTCCTTTAGTATTTATCTGTAACTTAGGTCAAGTTGCAGGAAGTGCTTTACAACAAGTCGGCCATGCAGACAGCTATCGTCTTGATGGTGGTATCAGTAACTGGAAAGCCCAAGGCTTGCCATTAGTTAAAGCTAAAAAATAAGCTTAAGGAGCTCAACATGACTGCTGAAGTAAAAGTATATTCAACAACTTTTTGCCCATACTGTGTACGTGCGAAATCTCTACTTGAGCGTAAAGGTGTTGCTTTTACCGAAATCAATCTCGATGAAGAAGCACCTGAAGTTAAGACTGAGCTGATCCAGAAAACTCGACACCGTACAGTGCCACAAATTTTTATTAATAATGAATTTATCGGTGGTTTTGACCAGCTTTATGCTTTAGAAAAAGCCGGCAAACTCGATGAGTTACTTGGTTAATCCACAACTTAATTAATGAATCACTTCTTAAAATTTAAGGAATAAAGAATGAGTGAAGAACAACAAGCTCAACCACAACTTGCTTTAGAACGTATTTATACAAAAGACATTTCTTTTGAAGTACCTGGGGCTCAAGTTTTTACCAAAGAATGGCAACCTGAATTAAACATCAATTTGTCTTCTGCTGCTGAAAAAGTGGATGCAACCCACTTTGAAGTGTCTTTAAAAGTTGTTGTGCAAGCGAACAATGCAGGCGATACAGCATTTATCGTCGATGTAACACAATCAGGTATTTTCTTGATTGATGGTATTGAAGAAGACCGCCTTCCATACATCTTAGGTGCTTACTGCCCGAACATTTTGTTCCCATTCTTGCGTGAAGCAGTTAATGATCTTGTAACTAAAGGTAGCTTCCCTCAATTACTTCTTACACCAATCAATTTTGATGCAGAGTTTGAAGCAAATATGGAACGTGCCCAAGGTGCTGCTGCTGAAGGCCAAGCTTAATTTCTCAATAATTAAGTTTAAAAGACCGCACTATGCGGTCTTTTTTATATTTGATCAGATAAAAATCACCCAAACTTCACAACCGTGGGTGATGCAATTTTTTATAATTTAAACATCACAATAAGCATGAACAATAACAATGCCATTTACTCCCTTACATTTGGGCTTAGGCGCAAGCTGTAAAGCCATTGCAAATAAAAAATTTAGCTTGTTAATTTTCTCTGGTGTTCAGGTTTTGATGGATATAGAACCTCTATTTGGCATCATTCGAGGCTGGACCACACTCCATTTATATACCCATAATTTACTTGGTGCTTTGTTGATTGCTTTGCTTGCAGTCCCCATAGGTAAAGTGATAAGTGAGTTTTGCTTACGCAACTTATTCAAACAAGCAGACTGGCAGATCACATGGCAAGTGGCGACAGTCAGTGCTTTGGTCGGGAGTTTTAGTCATGTTTTTTTAGATGCCTTGATGCATGCAGATATGTATCCCTTTTATCCGCTGAGTTATTCTCAAGTTTTACTCAACATGATTCCCTACAATTTTATTTTTTATGGGAGTTTAGGGTCTGTTGACATTTCATAAATGGCTTGCGTTGTAGGCTAAAATTGAGCAGGCAAGGCAGGAAACGAAGAGAATAGCGAGACTATTTTCGAGTTTCATAACGTAGGCTGAGATAATTTTAGCCACAACCCTTCGGGACTAGTGTGTTTTTTGCCGCTACTTCGTTACGAACTACTCATTTAGAATGACTAAATTTCGTATTTCGTGCCTAGTATCGTCTAAAAAACACACGTAGTCGCAAACATAGACGAATTGTCAACAGACCCTGGCTTTATTTTTGCAGGAATTGTTTGGCTTATCCGTGAGGAAAAATCATGATTCATCGATTGTTCTAAAGGTTAGATTAATCCGAGCCGTATGCACTTTCTTTGTTGGGGCTAAGCGGTGCAACCAATATGTTTGTGTGGTGTCCTTCATGACCAGCAAACTGCCATTTTCGAGAAAAACCTCAATCTTTTCTTGGCTATTTTTATGTTTAAAGGCAAATTTTCGAACTGCGCCTAGGCTTAAAGATGCAATTGCACCATTCTTTTTTAGATCTGTTTCACCATCACTGTGCCATGCCATACCCTCTTCACCGGTATGGTAAAGATTCAGCAAACAAGAATTAAATGTTTCACCCGTGATCATTTCAATCTGTTGTTTCAGTTCGAGTAATTCTTCAGTCCATGGCAAGGCATATTTGGAGCTATTTGAATAAGTGTATTCAAAAGCACGATCTCCATACCAAGCCACTTTCCGTTTAGTGATAATTTTTTTGCCAAAAATAATCGCTTGGTCATTTTGCCATTCAATATGCGTTAGCAATTGCTCAAAATAATCATTGGCGATGGCTTCATCCATGATTTTTCCGAAATAATTCACTGTTCCATCTTGTGGAAGCAAGTTCTCATGGGGATCGGTTAGAAACTCAAGTTGTTGCATTTTTCCATTTCACATAGGCTGATTTCATACAATGTCCACACGGGCGAAATTGCAATGCCAAGGCTTCGGCTTCACTACTAAAGAACACCCGATTGGCTTTTAACATACGCTTGCCCGAACCACAGTTTAAACGTCCATAAATTTTTAGCTTTTGATTGCCTGCAAATAAAATTTCAGCATTCCTGATTTTTCGATATAACGCCAAACGCTCAATGTCATCATGCTTAATCATCATTTAACTCACAGCATCATGAAAAATAATCCCCAATGTATAACGCTCCCCTGTACGCACCTGACTGACAGCATGCTTCATATTGACTCGATAATAGCCATGAGTGCTTTTCTTGGGTCTAAACTGCGTGGTAAAAATTAACACATCCCCTTGATCAGGTTGTAAAACAATGGCTTTTGACTGTGCTCGTGGTACTTGCTCAGTCAACACCAACTCACCACCGGTAAAATCGCTATTGACTTGACTAAGAACAAATACCATTTGGATCGGAAAATAGACCTCTCCATATAGATCTTGATGTAAGGTATTAAAACCATCTTGCTGATAGTGCAAAATCAAAACAGTGGCCTTATTTTGACCCACTTGTTGGCATTGTTGTAAAAATTCAAGATGTGAATCTGGATATTGTCGATCCAACTTTAAAGCATCAGACCAAGCATTGGCGATAGGAACCAGATAGGGATAAAACTGAGTTCGAAGCTGTTGAAGCAAGTTTGGTAATGGATAATTAAAATATTTATACTCGCCATATCCAAAACGATGTTGCTGCATAGTGACGGTTTTTCGATACAGTTGTTGATGGTTATAATGACTTTTGATCAACTCACACAATTCATCAGATAAAAAGTCTTTAAGGATTGAGTAGCCTTGTGTATGCATCTGAGCATGGATTGACTCCCAATCTAAACCCTCAATTTTATTGAGCAACGCTGTTGCTTGTTGTGAATTAAACGCTGGCATGTACTTGCACACCTTCCCAGCCAATCATTGCGGCTTTACGTGTTTTACCCCAATGATATTCACCTAAAACACCTGTCGCTTGAATCACACGATGACATGGAATTAAAAAAGCCACTGGATTATTGCCAATCGCAGTACCGACTGCACGGGAAGCTTTTGGATTTCCAATCTGTTCTGCAAGGTCTGCATAGGTCGCCAATTGTCCCATCGGGATTTTAAGCAAACTTTCCCAAACTTTAAGCTGAAAATCAGTACCTTTTAGATGCAGCTTAATTTGGCTCCATGGTTTTTGTTCAGATGAGAAAATGGCCAAAGCATGTTCATGCAAGGCATCTGCTTGCTGATAAAATCTTGCTTTAGGAAATTTTTCAACGAGTGCGCTATAGGCATCTTGCGCATGCTCCACAAAAGACATAAAGCAAATCCCTTTGGCTGTTGAAGCCACTAAAACCATTCCAAAGCGTGTTTCAGCATACTGGTAGTGGATGGTTAAATTTTCCCCACCACTTTTGTATTCAGCAGGTGTCATCCCTTCAATTTGTATAAATAGATCATGCAAACGACTGGTGCTCGATAGTCCTGTGTCATAAGTCGCATCAAATACCGAATGCTCTTGTTTTAACAAGTTTTTTGCATGTTCAATACTAATATATTGCAAGAACTTCTTCGGACTGGTTCCAGCCCATTCTGTAAATAAACGTTGAAAATGTGCAGGGCTTAAATGAATATGCGCAGCCACCTCATCTAAATTCGGTTGTGCTTTAAAATTGTGTTTAATGTATTCAATGGCTTTTGCAATACGTTCAAACTGATGGTGCTGTTGCATCGCATTTCTCCTCACTTTTCTCCATCTAACTTAACAGTTGTTATGCAATGAGCAAATCCGAATCGTGCTGAGTTTAGTGATTCAATATCGTTTAAAAATCTCCTCACAATAAAAAACCGTTAGTCATTAAAACTAACGGCTTTTAAATGGATAAATCTATTCTTCGAAATTACGTTCGTCAAAAAACAAGTAGTCCATACGCAATCTATATAAATTTACCTGATTCTTTGTATTATTGAATCGTACATGGTCGATCTATCGTGTGGCGACATGGATGTCGCTGTTGGGCGGGGGTACAGGAAGTACCCCTCGCCCAACGGAAGATTTTTGTCACCTTTTCATCTCTGAAAAGTGAGGCATCGCCTACGCAAAGCTATTTAAACTTTAATTGTAAAGTGTGGCATTGCAAGCGTTAAACCATATGAATCACGTTAATGAAAGTATATAAATATATGATTTATAATTTTGACCTTATTTATAAATCATCTAAATGCATATTTGCGCAATAAGACTATTGATAGATCTTATGCCCTTGATCACGTATTTCAGCAATTTTCTTGCCTTCCATTTTGGCATGATCTAAATGACCGCCTTTGACTAGCACTTGAGTCTTATCAATTTGCGCAATCAATTGATCATATAACTGAGTCGAAGTCGGAGCACTGGCATCACCACGACCTTTAAGTTTGACTTTTTTAGCGTCGGTTGCAGCAGCACGCATATTATCTAAAGCTTTATTTGCTTCAGCGGCATTATTGGTTTGATTAAATGCTTTATAGTTTTTACCTAATGCCTGCATATTTTGTTGTAGCGTTGCAGCAAAAGTCATTGAGCTGAAACCTAAAGCAGAAATCATCATGACGGTGGCTAAAGTTTTTTTGATCATTATGATCTTCCTTAAAACTGTGGCTATTGTTGGGTGTAAAAAAGCCCATTGTGGCTATTGTCCATTTCCAAGATTAAACATAGTTTAAAAGCACAAAAAATAGCAAATAAAAATGCAACGAATTCGTTGCATTTTTATATTCAGAAATAATCAGAGAAAGGCTTAAATTGGTTCAATCTCATGATGTAAGGCATCGTGGATCGCTTCAACTAACTGTTGTGCAATCTCTTGTTTCGAGGCTTTCTCTAAATCACGCTTTTCCATCTGGTACTGTTCTGCAAAAAACACGGTCATCGCATTTTGATCAGAAGCAAAACCAATATCAGCACGCGAGACATCATTGCAGGCAATCATATCGAGTTTTTTGGCAACCAGTTTTCCTGCTGCATATTCCTCTACATTACGAGTTTCAGCCGCAAAACCCACCATAAATGGGCGCTTTGACTGTTGCGCAATGGTCGCCACAATATCGGGGTTTTTTACCAACGAAACATTCAGCTCATCACCTGCTTTCTTGATCTTATGTTCTGCAACTTCTGCCACACGATAGTCAGCGACAGCCGCAGTTGCAATAAACACGTCACAGCCTTCCTCAAGCTGGTGCATGCTTTCATCAAGCATTTTTATCGCAGAAGAAACATTGATACGACGCACACCATTCGGGGTATCTAAACTGACTGGACCAGCCAATAGCGTCACTTTCGCCCCTGCTGAATAACAGGCTGCCGCAATGGCAAAGCCCATTTTCCCTGTACTGTGATTGGAAATATAACGTACAGGATCAATCGCTTCACGTGTTGGTCCCGCAGTAACCACTACACGTTTTCCAGCAAGCAAGCCAAACTTCTCAGCAATCGCACGTTGTGCTTGATGGAAGTAGTTTTTAACTTGTTCAGCTAAATCTTCAGGTTCAGGCATACGCCCTAAACCGACATCACCACAAGCTTGTGAACCCGCTTCAGGCATAATCACATGTACGCCATCTTCAACTAAGGTATTCAGATTACGTTGTGTCGGCTTAGCTGCCCACATTTGCTGATTCATTGCAGGTGCAACCCAAACAGGTGCTTTGGTTGCCAAATACAAAGTACTGAGCAAGTCGTCAGCCAAACCCGCGGCAAACTTTGCGATGGTGTCACAACTTGCAGGTGCAACTAAAATTAAATCAGCCCAACGCGCCAATTCAATATGCCCCATTCCTGCTTCTGCTTCAGGGTCTAATAATTCAGTATGAACTGGATTGCCTGATAAGGCCTGAAAAGTTAAAGGGGTAATAAATGCCTGTGCACCTTTGGTCATTACCACGCGTACATTAAAGCCGTAATCCTTTAAACGGCGTACCAGGATTGCACTTTTATAGGCGGCAATACCGCCTGTTACAGCGAGGATAATATTTTTATTAGAAAATACACTGAGATCAAAACTCACTATCAGGCTACCTTTCAGTTGCAGTGGCGCTCACAATATCATTAAATAGTCTATCTCCCAAGTCATTCAAGGGAGAAAAATCAGAAGTAAAATAATTTTAAAATGTGAAAAATAATGAATCATTCAATCAAACAATGGCCTGAACAAGAACGTCCACGTGAAAGATTACTCTTACAAGGGGCGCACAGCTTATCTGATGCAGAATTACTGGCGATTTTTCTACGCTCAGGCTCAAAACAACACTCCGCTGTTGAATTAGCGCGCTTGCTCATTCAACATTTTGGTCATTTAAATGCTGTATTTGATTCGTCTTTAGATGATTTAAAACAGTTTCATGGCATTGGCGAAAGCAAGTATTCACAACTGATGGCGGTGAAAGAACTGGGACGGCGTTACTTGAAACATCAACTAAACCAAGGTTTAGACTTGAGTCGTTCTGATTTAATCCGAGATTATTTACGTTATGAATTGATCGGAGAATCTCAAGAAGTCTTTGCCGTACTGTGTTTAGACAGCCAGTTACGTAAATTGAGTTTTAAAAAACTATTTTATGGTTCAATCAATTACTGCAATATTTCCATCAATCAATTATTACGATATGTCATACAAAAACATGCGACTTTTATCGTTATTGCCCATAATCACCCTAAAGGTTTTGCCAAGCCTTCACGTGAAGATTACGATTTAACTCAAGAAATATTAAAAGCCTGTCAACTGCTTGAAATAGAATTATTGGATCATATGATCATTGCTGCTGAGCAAAGCTACTCCTTTGCTGAACACGGACTCATCAAACCCAAAACTTTCCCTACAAATGTGATTGACAAGCACCTTTGAAGCGGTGAAGATCACTAAAAAATATAGATTTAAAAGTATGATTGTCCGCGATCAAAACGATACCCTTAAAATATTACTCTCTTGGCGTGGTACGATTTTACCCAAAGTGCTGCCACCGCTTGGTTTTGTGATGCTGATTTCTGCAATTGTGGGTGGCATTGAGTATACCAATTTATATCGTTTTCCTGAATTACCCTTGGTTGGCTTTACCCTGATTGGTGTGGTGCTTTCTATTTTTCTAGGCTTTAAAAATACCGCCTGTTATGACCGTTGGTGGGAAGCGCGTAAACTTTGGGGAATGCTGATCGCCAATGCACGTCACTTTGACCGTGATTGTCGTATATTCCCTCAAGGGCGTCGTGAACGGATCATTCAACATGTGATTGTATTTGCAAACTTATTAAGAGATCGTCTGAGGCATCAAACAGCAAATCCAGATGCGCTGGTGGAAACCAGTGGTATGAGTCAACAGGCACTGACACAGTTGTATCAACAAACCAATGCGCCGCAATACACGCTGAGTTTGATCCAATGGGAATTGATGCAAGCGCTCAAAGAAGGCGAAATTTCCGACATTATCTATACCCAATTAAACGAACATGTAAATGAGCTCAGTTTGGTACAAACCGGTTGTGACCGTATTGCAACCACACCTTTGCCTTTTGCTTATTCAGTTTTATTAAATCGTACAGTCTATTTTTTCTGCTTTATGCTGCCCTTTAGCTTAGGTTCATTACTGGGTTTAGCAACACCTTTGCTGGTGGGTATTTTAGCCTATACTTTTCTGGGGCTAGATGCTTTAAGTACCGAGATAGAAGAACCTTTTGGTACGCAAAGTAATGATTTACCTTTAGATTCAATGGTAAGAATGATTGAAATTGAATTATTGGGAACTCTAGGGAAACCGACTCCTCCACCGATTCAAGCCCATGATCACAATTTACTTTAATACATCAGTTTCTGATTTTATTGCCCTTTTTAAAGAGAAGTTAAAGTAAAGGCCGAGCACTGAAAATGAAATATGTGGTTATCTTTAAGGCACAGATCAATACGCTTGATCAACAGTATTTTCAAACTGCACAACTTTTACGAGAGAAAGCATTGAGCCAGTTTAACTGCCAAAAATTTGAGTCTCTTTGTGAAAATGATTTTGAAGTTGCGCTTTCTTATTGGAATACACTTGAAGATATCCAGGCTTGGCATAAAGATGCAGAACATCAAGCAGCTCAACGAATTGGTAAACAACAGTGGTATAAAAAATTTAGTGTTGAGATTTGCCAAATTCAAAAAAGCTATTAACTCTAGATCACTTAAAAATCGGTCTATTTAGGAATGTAGATACTAAAAAATAGAATCAAGATAATCCCATTACATCTTGTTCAGTTTCTAGCGCACTTCAAATTCAGATTCAGCGGGATCAAAACGCCAAGTACGCACGATCCGCAGTTCAGAAATATCTTTCATTTTTGAATCAAAACGTCCAAAAGGTGCACCTTTACGCACTGAGTTTTTGGCAGCTTCATCGAGGATTGAATGACCTGAGCTTTCAATCAATCGTATAGCACGAATCCCACCCTCATTATTGAGAATGACCATTAAACGGACCTCACCCGAAAGACGCTGCTGTTTGGCAAGATCTGGGTAATATCGGTTTCCATACATCTCAACTTTTTCGCGAAATTTATCTAAATATCCAGCAGATGCATCTTGTTTGGCTTGAATACCATCTAAGGTTTTAATTTTTTGTTGTTTACTAAAATTTTGTTGTTTCTGTAAATATTGAGCTTCTAAACTCGCCACCATTGCCGTTTTAGCCTGCATCTGGCTCTGCAACTCTTCCATGGCCTTTTTACGATCGTTTTGTTCCGCCTGCTTTTGCCAGCTAAGAACCGTCATTAATACTTTTTCTTCGAATTTCAATTCTCGTTTTTGCTGTATTTGCTCTAAAGCTTCGAGTTGCTGATCACCCGCACTCTTGTCTTCTGCTTGCGCTGGCATATCACTTGAAATACGATGCTCTTTACGGAATGTTCCAGAACCTTGCTGATTTGCTTGCGCTAAAAAGTCTGCATCTTTAATTTCATCTTCACTTGGGCGAATACTGATTGCGATTTCTTTTGTGCTGGTATTATTTTCTTGTGGCATTCCAAATTGAACAGATAAAAAAAGTACATGTGCAATGACAGCTGCAGAAACAGCTCCAACAAATAATGCGTCTTGCCACCAATACTCAGAATGCTGTGTATTGGCAAATAATTTTTTTATCATGACATTAATCCGACAAAATTCCCCAATCGCCAAATTTAAAATTTATTAAAATAAGTTTAACTTTACATTATTCACAAACTTTGTGACTTATTTAGTAAAAGTAAAAACGTAATTTTAAAACACTCAAAATGGTGCAATGTTTTTTGTTAAACTGCAATCGTTAGACTTGTATTTTTTTAATAATCGACAAGTTTATCGCCTTAAAAAATGATGATGATTTGGGACAATACTTATGCCGACGCTACTTTCTAACATTGTTAAACGTATTCGACAAGTATACCAAAAAGCAGAAGGTTTTATAGAAGAAGAACGCGAGTTTCCAGTATCACAAGTATTTTTAAATGCGACCTTTAAACGTTTTGTCACCGACAACGTCAAAATTTTAGAAGATTTACATGCCGACCTGCATGATGATTGGTTAAAACTTTATGCCACACTCAATGTCAAAGGCATGCATTTGGTTCTTTCTGTAGATCTTAAGTTAGTTCAAATGGAGCTCAACAAAGATATGCAGTTGATTGTTTTTGAACAAATCAGCAACACCCAAGTGATCGAAGCTAGCTATCCCAATGTTTGGTATAAGTTGGGCGTAAATACTGCTTTATTCTTCTATCAAAAGGTACTGAAAAAAGATCCTTTAGGAATGATCCTAGAAAAATTTAATGTCATTACCGTAAAAGATGAATTACTTCACTTAGATCTGAATCGTTGGTTAGGAAAAAATCGTTCTATTATGGACACATTAAACAAAGTCCATGTGAACCATGCAGAATTACGTGAAACTGAGTTGGTGGTAATTGGTAATGTAAACCTAACCGCTTTATTGAGTAAATTTAGAGAAGATAAAGACCCAGACTGGGACGAAGATGATTATCTTGAAACTGAAGTTACACCGATTGAGCAAAAGAGTTAAGTCTCAAATTGCAGATTAGATTTCAAGTTATCGCAATCAAAATGTATACATAAATTCACAGGATTAGCAATAAAGTGAATATTTTCTCTTTAATTACACCGCATAATAGGTGTCATATCCAAAAATACTTTTAAATGCATAGGACATTTAATGATGGCAAAAACGTTATTTAAAACATTAAGTATCGCAACTGGTGTTTCAACTGCAATGTTATTGGTTGGATTTTCAAGCAATGCTCTTGCCATGAGTCCGTTCCAAGCAAGCTACCAGTTTGCCTATAATGGTAAAAACTTAGGTACTGCGACCCGTACATTGAGTCAAAGTGGCAATAACTGGACCTATGTATTTGCAGCAAAAGCAGCAGCAATTGCTTCTGCAAGTGAAACAAGCCGTTTTAGCTTTACCAATGGTCAAATTAACTCAAGTAGTTTTAGTCGTACCAGTAAAGTGTTGGTACATAATGACACCATGACCATTAACTTTAATCCAAACAGCAAAACCATTAACACCAAGAAAAAAGATCAGGCACGTTCTTTCCCATGGAAAGCAGGTGCTTTAGATGAGTTAAATGCTGAATTACAAGTACGTGAAGACTTAAAAGGTGCCGGTCTAAAATCAAGTTATTTGATTGCAGATGCAAAAGGTTTAGATGCGCGTCGCTTTGTTAAACAAGGCACAGAGTCAATTAAAACCCCTGCGGGAACCTATAACACGGTCAAAGTTGTACTCACCCATGACAATGGTGAAAAGAGTTCAATTTTCTGGTTAGCGCCTCAATTAGACTATTTACCCGTGAAAATGTCACATGTTGATGGTAAAACATCTTATAACCTAACCTTGACCAGTTACAAAAAGTAAGACATTTTTCACCTTTTGATCAATTTCAGCTTGCATTTTTTTTAGTGCTTTTTAAAATACGCCTTTGCTTTAAAAAGCACCTTGCCTCTAGAGGATTCTCCCTGTGCACGCACTAGAACAGAAAATCTTAGCTGAAGGTATCGTTCTATCTGATCAAGTTCTGAAAGTCGATTCTTTCTTAAATCACCAAATTGACCCTGTGATGATGCAGCTCATCGGTCAAGAGTTTGCTCGTCTTTTTAAAGATGCCGGCATTACCAAAATCATCACAATTGAAGCATCAGGTATTGCACCTGCTGTGATGGCTGGTTTGGAACTTGGTGTACCCGTTATTTTTGCACGTAAATATCAGTCTTTAACCCTTAAAGATGATTTATATCGTTCAAAAGTATTCTCTTTTACCAAGCAAATTGAAAGCACCATTGCGATTTCTAAGAAACATATTAGCAAAGGCGATAAAGCTTTGGTTATTGATGATTTCTTAGCGAATGGTCAAGCCGCTTTAGGTCTTGCTGACTTGATTCATCAAGCGGATGCAGAAGTTGTGGGTATTGGGATTGTGATTGAAAAATCTTTCCAACCAGGCCGTCAATTGTTATTAGATAAAGGCTACCGTGTTGAATCATTGGCACGTGTTGAATCTTTGGCAAACGGTACGGTAAGCTTTGTAGAAGAATAAGCTAGTCTTACTTCAAAAGTTTTCATTAAAAAAGAGTGCTTTAGGCGCTCTTTTTTTTGCTTTTTGATCAGTAGCGTCTTTGTTTTACCTTTTATTTTGATCAAGCCCTCAGCTATATTGTGTAAATAAAGAGATAACTCAGGTAAATAATAAATGAGATCAATCACTCAAAAATTAGTTGATCTACTCGACGTACAACAATTGGATGATGGTCTATTTCAAGGGCAAAACACACGTTTATTTGGATCACACCTTGTCGGTGGGCAATTGGTGGCACAAGCATTGATTGCCGCATCAAAAACCACCAATCGACCAGCACATTCATTACATGCTTATTTTATTCGCAGTGGTCGCACAGATATTCCGATTTTATATAAAGTTGAAAATTTAAGAGATGGCAAAAGTTTTTCGACTCGCCAAGTCCATGCTTGGCAAAACGGCCATATTATATTTTCGGCCATGGTTTCATTTGCCTATATTGAAGAGGGTTTAGAAAATCAGATTGAACCGCCTCTCTACCCTTCGCCAGATGAACTGATCCCAGAACAACAACTTAAACAAATGATTTATGAGGATGTTCCTGAACCTGCACGCGCAATATTTATGCGTCAATTTTTGATCAACATCCATCCTGTACAGCCATTCAATCCATTTAAACCGATAAAATTAGACACAAATTATGCTGAATATTTTCAAACCTTTGAAAGCATTCCCACTCAACAAGATACACCGATGATGCACCAAGCCATTGCTGCATATTATTCTGACTATAACCTGCTGACGGTTTCGCTTAGACCACATGGTGTTAGTTATGCGAACGGCGGTGTGCGTAGTGCAAGTTTAGACCATAGCATTTATTTTCATACAGATTTTAGAGTAGATGAATGGCTACTTTATGATATGAATGCCACAGTATCTAGCCAATCCAGAGGGCTTAATTTCGGCCGGATGTGGCAAGATGGTCGATTGGTGTGTAGCGTTAATCAGGAAAGTTTAATGCGGCTGAAGCAATAACAAGATGTTTCTATAAGCTTGTGTCAATCATTCTATCTATTACATTCACACAAAATATAAAGACTGATCACGGTATTCAGTTACAATCAAAATCATGTCATATCCCTGACATGATTGTAACGATAGCGATAAGCATGACAAAAATGCCAGTAGTGAACGTGAATATAACGCTTAACCATAACTTAACGAAGACAAATGGACTTTGTTGAGTGAGTAAAAATCAATGACTGATGAACAAACAGTAAAGTGCCCAAAGTGTGGCTCTACAGACTTAGAACGCCGTGACCATGAACAACTTTTAGGCAAAGCAGGCAGTGTATTATTGACTTCTGCGGGTGCAGCAGCAGGAACTGTAGGTGGCGCTGCCTCTGGTGCTTCTATTGGTGCGGCTATCGGAACGGTTGCAGGTCCTTTAGGCGTTATTGTCGGTGGAACTGTAGGAACCTTCGTAGGCGCAATCAGTGTTGGAATTACAGGTGGATTTCTAGGAAATCGCTTTGGTAAACGAGCTGGCGTGATTGTTGACCAAAATATCTTTTTTGATTACCAATGTAAAAAATGTAATCATCGCTTTAATCTAAAATAACAAAATATAAAATATCAATATGATAAAGAACTTCTCTTTTATCCATTAGACGCCAGATAAAAGAGAAGTCTTTGAATTATTATCTAGATCTCACAAGAGCATCAAAAATTATGGGTTTAACTTTTTAACCATTTCACCTAGACGTTTGCCCTGTTCAGCACATAAAGCTTTTTCATCGGAACTTAAGTTTTGGTCATGACGTGGTCCACTGACATGACTGACTCCATACGGCGTACCGCCTGATTTGGTATTGGATAAGGCTGGATTGGCATTGGTCAACCCCATGATCATCATGCCATGATGAAACAATGGCGGTAACATCGTTAATAATGTACTTTCCTGCCCTCCATGCATTGACCCTGACGCGGTAAATACACAAGCAGGTTTATCGTGTAATGCACCATTTAACCAAAGGCTAGTGGTTTGATCCCAAAAGTATTTCATTTCAGATGCCATATTGCCAAAACGTGTTGGTGAACCTAAAGCCAATCCTGCACAATTTTGTAAATCATCCAATGTACAATAAATATCGCCATGTTCTGGAATACTGGCTTCCGCTTCTTTCACAACAGTTGAAAGATTAGGCACAGTGCGAATTTTTACTGCGACACCTGCTGCTTCTACCCCGTTGGCAATCAAGTGTGCCATCTCTTTGGTAGATCCATATTTACTGTAATAGAGTACGAGAACATAAGCTTGCATAGAGATTTCTTGATTTCAACATAAGAAAATAAAACTATACGGTATTTTTCTGCTTTTTTGGGTAAGCTAGGCAATGAAAATGCAAGATATGCCGAAAAATAATTGAGATCAAAGATATATATGCTTGAATTACTTAAAAAACTCCCCTTCTATGAAAAAACTTGGTTTCAATTCATTCTTTTTGTACTTGGTCGTTTTGAAGCAGATCGTTGTCGTGAACAAGCGGGATCGCTGACCTATACGACATTATTTGCTGTTGTTCCAATGTTGACTGTTTTCTTGGTTATTATCTCATCAATCAAAGCCTTAGAGCCTGCTAGACAGCAACTCCAGCAAATGATTTATAGTAATTTCTTGCCAAAAACCAGCATTGCTTTTGATAAGGCTTTTAATGTCTTTACAGAGAATTCAAGTAATTTAACTGTTATTGGTGTGCTGTTTTTATTTATTACCACAGTACTGATGCTTACCAGTATTGAAACGGTTTTTAATCGGATTTGGCGTGTTCAAGAAACGCGTAATGGCATCATTGGCTTTATGCGTTATTGGACCATTATTTCTTTAGGCCCGATTTTATTGGGGAGTGCCTTTGTCATTTCATCAACATTGGCCTCTATGAATGTTTTAAGTAATAACTTTGCTGGTTATGAAGTTGATGGTACAGCGTTATTTGGGGTCATTTCGTTTGCACTGACCACTTTAGGCTTTTTCATTCTATATTGGACGATTCCAAATCGTAGTATTCCTGTTAGAGCGGCGGCGATTGCAGGTCTTTTTGGTGCGATTGCATTTGAGCTACTTAAAAACCTATTTGGTTTTGTTATGGCGAATTTCACCAGCTATACCCTTGTTTATGGTGCTTTTGCTGCTGTACCTATTTTCCTATTGTGGATCTTTTTATCGTGGAATATCGTCTTATTGGGTGTGGAAATCAGTTATGCCCTTACCGCATTTCATACAGGTAAAATCCAGACCCGCCATCCTGTGTTGATGATGCTCGATATTCTGGAATTATTTTATAAAAAACAAAAAACGGGTGAAGTGGTAACTGATGCAGAAGCATTAAATATTTTAGGTCGTGGTGAAATTGGACGTTGGCCAGTTTATATCCAACTTCTAGAAAAACAGAATTTGGTTAAATGCACTGACAATAATGAATATGTGCTGGTCAGAAATTTAGATGAAATTGATTTCTGGTCATTCTATACATCATTACCTTATACCCTGCCTCGTCGTCATGATGTTGAACATGTACATGATGATGATGTTTGGATGAAGCATATTGGTCCAACTTTAATTGAATCCGATGAATATTTGGCAGCTAAATTATCGATTCCGCTTTCAACCATTTTGGATGATAAGTAATTTTAACCCAGCTAGATAAACAACCTCCCTTTCCAAGCAGTGCCCATTGGAAAAGGAGGTGATATTGCTTTTTTGATGAATCGTTATAATTTCGCAATAGCCAAAACCACTGCATAAAGCGGATAAAAGACACCTCAATGGTATGAACCTGTCTTTTTTATAGGATATAATTCAAAGTAGACAAAAGATCTTTTATTCAGGCAATCTTTGCATGACGATAACAAAAACCAGCGATAAAAATATACTGACTCAACTCAGTAGCAATGATGAAATTGTTGCACCGCTGTGGCTTATTTTTCGACATGATCCTGCGCTGTCGGTTTATCCTGAACATGGACATGCTTGGGGCGAATTTATTTATGCCTTTAATGGGGTGATGGAAGTCAATATTGATCAAATTAATTATATTACGCCACCTCCATATGGAGTTTGGTTACCGCCAAATACGCAACATAGTGGTTTGAATCGGACTCCTGTTTCCCATGCAACTTTGTATATCCACCAATCGTTATGTAGTGCCTTACCTCAACAAGCAGGGATTCTTTTAACCTCACCCTTGGTTTCAGCGATTTTACAGCACATCAAACAACACCCAATGCAAGCATCTGAGCCTGAATATTTGCGACTATTACAGGTGTTACTTGATCAGTTACAACATGCTGAGTTAATCGGTAGTTATTTACCCCATACCAATCATGCTGCCTTAAAACAAGTTTTGGATTTTTTACATGCCCACCCTGCTGATCACAGCACCCTAGAAGCTTTAGCCCAACGGATTAATATGACTGAACGTACCTTGGCAAGACTGAGTCAAAAAGAGCTGGCTATGTCACTCAATGAATGGCGACAACGGCTTAAAGTCATGAAAGCGATGTCTATGCTCAATGAGGGAAAAACGGTTGAAAGCATTGCACTGGATTTAGGTTATGCCAATGCTTCTGCTTTTATCAATATGTTTAAACGTTGGATGATGCGGACCCCAGATCAGTTTAGAAAATTGTTGCATCACTAAACCTCCTTTTTAAATTTTGAGTAGATGAAGTGGAATGATCTAAATATTGATAATCAATAATCTTCCCGACCAATCTATATGTCGATCTAAAAATGCATGGGCTGAATTTAATTTTAGTTTATGTGGGAATTCACCAAAGTCATCCATTGGTAATTTTATTAAGACGAACCAATTGGCGATTTTAATACGATTCAAACAACAGCTAAAAAAATAGCAATACTGTAAATTTTAACTGGCTGTAAATTTCAACGGATAAATCAAGCAGGATATATCGCAAAAGTTAGCGATAATTGTTGTTGTATAAAACTGTAGATAATAAAAAACCCAATGCGTATTGATTATAAATAAACACTGGGTTGCTTGCATTTTAAGTGCTTATTTTACAAAAGTTTTCCAAACAAAATCTTGGCTTTGACCATGTAGAGTCATAGTCAATTGATCACCAGAAGCCAATGCTGCAACACCTGCTGGTGTCCCTGTCATCACCACATCCCCTGGTTCTAAAGAGAATACTTGGCAGATGTCTGCAAGTAAGTAAGCAATATCAAAAATCAATAAAGCAGTATCGCCTTTTTGTCGAACTTCATCATTTACCGCAAATTCAAAAGTAACAGCCGACCAATCTTTAATCTCATCCACACTGACCCAATCTGCCAGTACACATGAGCCATCAAAAGCTTTTGAACGCTCCCAAGGCTGGCCTTTGCCCTTTAAGTCATCTTGGAGATCACGTAAAGTTAAATCTAAGCCTAAAGTCACCGCACCAATCGCATCCAATACTTTATCTAAATTGGTTTCGCCCTTAAGTGACTTGTCGATACGTAACGTCAGTTCACACTCATGGTGGCAATTTCCCCACGCCTCATTCCAAGAAATACCGTCTTGCAATGAAATCAAACTACTGGGCGGCTTGATAAATAAGACTGGACGATCTGGAATTGCGTTACCTAATTCTGCTGCATGCGCTGCATAACTACGACCGACACATACAATTTTAGATGGACGTGTACTCATATTGTTCCCTTCTTATTGATCAGCGTTAAAAACTTTATAATTCCAAATTACTTTTTAAAAGTATTGATAAAAATCGTTTGATCTGCGGGTGTCGCAAATGCTCGTTTAGGCACAATCACCACAGTACGATTTTTTAATTCAATCATATAGGTAAGCTTGCCTTCTGCAAATTTATCTACATCTGAATAATGATGAACTTGCTTTGGACGACCACTACTGAATAATTCCATATAGTCTTGAAATAATTCAATACCTTGTTCGCTTTTACCAAATTGATATTTAACGAATTGGCGTTTAAACATCATCGGTAAAAACCAATACCGCATCAGCATTTGCAGAATTAAGAAAAAAGCACCTAAGCAAACATAATATTTACCCACACCCTCTAAACCGAGGTAAATCCCCCAAACCATGATTCCGATGCTGACCAAAGGCGTGAGAAATTGGCTAATTTGCTTTTTACCAAAAGTTGCAAGTTTAAAACCGTCTTGAGATTCTTCTAAATTAAGATAATAACGTGCAGATAATGCAGGCTGGGTGTCTGACATAGTTGCTTCAATACAAATATTTTACGATGCCAAGATATTACACTAGATTTTTCCAGCGAGATGCGGATTTTCATCTTGTTTTACAGAACACCTCTATTTTTTAAAAGTGAATCCTTTTAGGGTCTTTCATACAAATGGTTTTTATAAGAACAAAAGATCGCCGCTTATCAAGGCGCAAAAGGAATTGTGATGAAAGTTTTTTATTTAAATATCAGTCTCGTGCTCTTAATCGGTATCAGTCAAATCAGTTTCGCGAAATTGGTCACTTGGACCGATAATATTCCCAGTGCGTTAAAACCATTTGACAATAATGCCCAGCAAATCGCGGCAATTGCACAAGACAATATTTTAATTTATGCCCATCCAGCGACCAAGACCTCCTTACCGACACTCAACAAACAGCCCCAACCTATAGCTAAATTTTCAACAGCAGCCATTGTTGTGCCTGTAAGTAGCCAAGAAGTGGCTAAAACTTTAAGCCATTACACCCAATATGTTGGGTTATTCCCGACTTTAAAATCAGCAAAAGTCATCGAAACAGCAGGACCTGTCAGTCAATTAAAATATCGTATTTCCATCCCGACACCGATACCTGTATTGAATTTTAATGAAGATGTGGTGATGCAACATCAAATTGGACAAAATAGCATTTCAACCATGGTGATTGATGGCCCAATTCCTTATGCATTAGGGAAATTTGAATGGTTCAATTTAGCTGACAACAAAACCTTAGTGACCCTGACACAATGGGGCGATTTAAACCAACCGCAAGGTTTCCTATTTAAGAAAATTTTAAATGCTTTCCCTGAAGTAAAACTGGCGATTCCAAATGGTTCGAGCGCCTTTGTTTTAGAAGCACTCAAAAATAAATATACGGCTAAAAAAGTGACGCCATTAAATGCAGGGCAACTACCTAGCCCACAATTAAATACAGCTCAAATCAATAAAATTGTTCAGGTCAGTGCCAACGCACAACAGCCCGTCAGTATTGTACTTAATCCTGTCACTGTACCTTATACCCATGGGCGGGAAGTTTTACGTTTTACCACAAGCTATCAATATTTAAATGCCACCCCGCAACAATTACAACGTTGGACACAACCCTTATCCTATAAAGAAATTTTTCCAAAACAAATCAAAAGCATTAAAACCACAGTGATCAACACACAAGGACAAGATGCAGACTTTAAAGTCAGTGTCGGATTGGGGGTTATTAGTATCCCTTTTGATTTTAAAATGCGTTTTAGCTATCCCAAAGCCACTGAAAATAACTTCTATGCCAATGGCGGTGATTTACGTTATCTCAAAGGTCAAATTCAATTTTTACCCCAAGGCAATAACACCTTACTCAAAATGACCACCACCATCAAAATTGATGAAAAAGCACCATTCCTACTCAAAGCAGCACGCAGTTTACCCTACCATGAAATGTTACCTGCACTGGGTGCAAATGCAATTTTTGCTCAAAAAGTAAAGTAGTGCTGATTGAACTTTTAAAACTCAATTAATCAGCCAGATGTTTAATTGTTGTACCAATATTAAATAGGAAATATAACGGGATTGCGACCAGATCACCGACTAAAGTGACTGGGGTTAAGGCGATTTTCTGCAACAATGTTTTAGAATGTAGTGAGTATTTGGTTTTTCCTTGTGTATACATCGCAATCGTATAATTTTGACTAAAGTTTTGAAATTTCATATTTTTAATTTCAGCGTTTAAGCCCACAACACGCCCAACCAATCCAATTTTTCTTTGATAAAATTCAGAGTTTTCCTGACCATACTCGTACTGACTCAGTCCAAGTCGAGATAACTTATTTTCTTCCAGTCGAGTTAAATTGTTTTTTGCATAATACAGTTCAATATCACCGCTAAATTGAGCTGCTTGTGGATTTTTTTGATCATCGCTTTCAGGCATTAAAGATAAGCTAAAATGCTTGTCACTCGGATGGACTGGTTTGATCCGCCAATACTTGGGGTCTAAATCAGATTGAATGGTCTCTAAAATTTCCTTATTTCCAATATCAATCATATACGCATATTTTTGCCCAACCACGATTAAGGAGCGATCTACATTGTTTCTATCATGGCTATTTTTTGAGGAGGCATTTTCTGTTAAATAGGCAAAACCGACAATTTGATCCTGATCTACAATCACACGATCTGCATGGGTTGAAACCACTTTACCCGTCGCCAACCTGCCAGAGTCACTGTTATTCCACAGAATGGCGGTACATCCGATCATTTGACTGATGACCAGCACGATAAACAATGAGAAATATTTATGCATGAATGATTGGCCTTATTTTTATTATCTCGCTCATTGTGCCATTTTTTAGGCACAAAAAAACCGCAATAAAGCGGTTTTTTTTAAATATTTTATCAAGTTGGTGCGCTCAGAGAGATTCGAACTCCCGACCCCTTAGTTCGTAGCCAAGTGCTCTATCCAGCTGAGCTAT
>NZ_JBWKXD010000010.1:97170-134942 GCF_059422625.1 Acinetobacter sp. GW821-FHT01C12 | reverse complement strand
CGCTGATGGTAGTGTGGGGTTACCCATGTGAGAGTAAGTCATCGCCAGCTTTTAAATCTAAAACACCCCGGTCTCTAACGAGAGCGGGGTGTTTTTTTATGTGCGCTATTGGAATATTTTGAAGAACGAAGTATAAAATGGAATATTAAAAAGCTCTAGCCTTAGCAGGAGCTTTTAAAAATCATTAGAAAGATTCTACTTAAACAATAAAATCATTAATCTTTAAAGTGAACAGGAATCCATTGATAGCTTTTCCCATCGGCTGAGTAAATATGTCCAATGCCTGGGAATGCTAAATGAGGTGCTGCGATGGTTTGTCCATGTTTTGCATAATCAGCAAACTGCTTTAATCGGGTTTGAACAGCTGTTTTCGGGTCAATATCATATTCTATTGCTGTTTCTGGTTTATCGAATTGTACTGTATGAGAGTGGACAATATCCCCAATAAAAACAATATCTTCACCCGTTGTTTTTAGTTTGTAACTAAAATGCCCTGGGGTATGACCAGCAGTACTGATTACTTCAAATCCGCTGATGTTGTCAGCCAGTTTAAATGTTTTAAACTGTTTTTTAGCTTGATAGGGTGCAAGGGCAGCTTTGATTTTTTCTACAGTTGCTAAGTAATTGGCTCGTTTATCTTGTGCTATTTTTTCAGCTTGTTTTGGATTTAGCCAATAATTTGCTTCATCTTCAGAGACATAGATGGTGGCATTTGGGTAGTTTGCTATGCCATTTTTACTGACACCACAGGAATGATCAGGATGTAAATGTGTCAGTAAAATCGTATTGACTTGTTCAGGTTGATGACCTGAAGCTTTGAGATTTTTTAATACAGAGCCTAGATGCGCACCGAAACAATCTGCAGTACCGCTATCCACCAAAACTAGTGATTTACCTGTGTTAACTAAAAATGCATTCACCGATGTTTGCACACCTTTGGCTTGATCTGCATGATATTTCTTTAAAATTTCTTGAACCTTATCTTGTGAGATATCTTTAAATAGTGTGGGAGACATAAAGTTGGTGCCATCTAGCAAGGCGGTAATTTGTGTATTGCCCAACTGATGTTGGTAAAACCCTGCTACTTGCGCTTGTTGTTCAATGATCGGTAATGTTTTGGTGACTTCTGCTTGTGATATTAGAGGGAATAAGCCGAATAAAAGTACAGATAATGATAGGGCAGTTTTTTTCATTGGATTTGATCAGAATTAATTTAACGAATTATTTTTTAACATGGATTGGTTCATCACGGCGCTTTTTATATATGAAAAAAAATCTACTTTTGTAAGTGAATTTTTTATTAATATACACAATGATCGAATCAGCTATGTGAGGTCATTCATTGATATCCTGACGATTTCTGGCTCTTTTCCACTCAATAAAAGTACAAATCAGCGTTGTTGGTAGTATAAGGACAAACTGGAGATAAAGAAAAGTCAATAAAGGGGAAGGCGCGACTATAGCAATGATAAGAATAAAAGGGGCTAGCATAGAGCCTAAAAGACACCCATAGATTAAACTATAACGCCAAGAGGCTAACGCTAATTTACTTGCAAAAAAGTGCTTAAATAAGAGATTGGTAATGATGGCTGGAATGCATCCTAGGAGATAACCAATTGGAGTAATCAAGATGAATGCAGCGATCATTGGAAATATAATAGATGGTGTAATGAGTCCTTTTAAAAACCGCATTGGATCATAAAAAATTAATCCGCTGTGAAATGTGATCGTGATAATAAATGTACCAATGAGTGGACCACAAAGGATAAATGCAGATATTTTTCCTTGGTTATTTTTTGACATATCCATATTGAGGCGAGCCCCTTTTTTTCATTTTTATAATGTGAATGTAGTAAAACATTAGCATAAAAAAAGACTTCCGAAGAAGCCTTTTAGTGATTTATGATCGTCTAGGATGAGATAATCAATAATTAAGAAACTTTATCACCTGGTTTCGCACCAGATTCAGGTGAAATCACCCAAACACCATCACCATTCCCAGCAGCAAGCACCATACCATTTGAAATACCAAAACGCATTTTACGCGGCGCAAGGTTTGCAACCATAACCACCAATTTGCCAGTTAAGTCTTCAGGTTTGTAGAACTCACGGATCCCACTGAATACATTACGTGGTTCAGCTTCGCCAACATTTAGAGTCAATTGAAGCAGCTTATCAGAACCTTCTACTGTTGCTGCTTCTAAGACTTCAGCAACACGCAAGTCGATTTTGATAAAGTCATCAATCGTAATGATTTCTGCTTCACCCACTTTGGCTTCAGGCTTTTTCTCTTTGGCTTTTTCAGTTTTCTTTTCTGCTTTCGCTGGTGTTGCAGCAGCTAAAGATTCTTTTGATGCATCGACCATTGCAGCAACTGCTTTTGGATCAACACGTTGCATCAATGGCTGGAATTGAGCAATTTCATGTGCAACTAAAACCGTTTTTCCTGAAGCAAAATCAAAACTTTCAAGTTTTAAGAAGTCTTGAACCTGTGTTGCCAAAGTTGGCAGTACCGGTGCCAAGTAAACAGCCAATTGACGGAATAGGTTGATTCCAACAGAGCAGACATCATGAACTTGTTGTTCCTGACCTTCTTGTTTTGCCAAAGCCCATGGTTTTTTCTCATCAATATACTGATTTGCACGATCAGCAAGTGCCATGATTTCACGTATAGCGGTTGAAAACTCACGTGCTTCATAAGATTGAGCAATTGAATCACCCGCATCAATGAAACTTTGAACCAGCTCAGGTTCAGCACATGTTGCAGACAAGCTATTGTTAAAATTGCTGTTAATGAATTTTGCACAACGACTGGCAATATTCACAACTTTACCCACTAAATCTGAATTTACTTTTTGTACAAAGTCATCAAGATTCAAATCAGAATCTTCAACTTTATCAGAGAGTTTAGAAGCAAAGTAATAACGTAAATACTCAGGATTTAAGTGCTGTAAATAGGTTTCAGCTTTAATAAATGTGCCGCGCGATTTTGACATTTTTTGACCATTTACAGTCAAGAAACCATTTACGAATAGACCTGTAGGGGTGCGGTAATTTGCACCTTCTAACATTGCAGGCCAGAACAACGCATGGAAATATACAATGTCTTTACCAATGAAGTGATAGACCTCATTTTTAGAATCTTTTTTCCAGTAGTCGTCAAAGCTTAATTCTGGGCGTTTCGTTTTGATGTAATTTTCAAAACTTGACATATAGCCAATCGGGGCATCAACCCAAACATAGAAATATTTATTTGGTGCATCTGGAATTTCAAAGCCGAAATAAGGTGCATCACGAGAGATATCCCAATCGTTTAAACCATTTTCAAACCATTCATCTAACTTATTGGCGATCGAAACAGGTAAACGACCTTCATCACGCGTCCATTTTTGCAAGTATTCGGCAAAGTTTGGGAGTTTAAAGAAATAATGATCTGATGATTTTTCAACAGGTGTCGCACCACTTAATGTTGAGCGTGGATTTAACAGCTCTGTTGCATTATAGGTCGTACCGCATACTTCGCATGAGTCGCCATACTGATCTTCCGCTTTACATTTTGGACAAGTCCCTTTAATGAAGCGGTCTGACAAGAACATACTTTTTTCAGGATCAAACAACTGAGTAACAGGACGAATCGCAATATTGCCTGCCTCGCGGTTTTTAATATAGATTTCCTCAGAACGGGCTTTATTTTCATCGCTATTGGTTGAATCATAGTGATCGAAATGTACGCCAAAGCCATCAAAATCACGAATATGCTCTTTTTGCACATTGGCAATTTGTGCTTCTGGGCTAATCCCATTTGCTTCTGCACGGAGCATGATTGCTGTACCGTGTGCATCATCCGCGCAGACATAAGTCACTTCATGACCCATTGCACGCATGGCACGAACCCAAATATCTGCTTGGATGTAGCCGAGTAGGTGACCCATATGAATAGGACCATTTGCGTATGGAAGGGCGTTAGTGACTAAAATATTTCGCACGGATATAACTCTCTTTCTCAAAGTTAATGCAAGGGCATTGATTTTAGCGTAATTGCTATGAAGATGCACAACAGAATAGGTGAATTCTTTTCAAATGTAGATTTTTATGCATATTCTTATATCTGCCAATTCATTATTATAGAATGGTGTATTCGTGTATTTCCCAAGAGCAATAAATCTATGATTGATGATGAATATTTTGATGATGACCAGCCTGTAACCCGTATTCCACAAAATCAAAATAGTAAAAATCTGATTGAAAAAAATATTCTGAAACAAGCTGAACGCTATTTTGCAGATATTTCTGAAGATGAACATCAGTATCTTATTGAAACACTCAATGGGTTTGCTCAAGAAGAGCCTTATTTTGAAGTTTTAGCCAATCAATTGGATCAGCCTGTGGGGGCTAAAATTGCCAATGACGCTCTCAATCTATTGCATTTTTGGCAATTGATACATGAAACTGAGGATATTGCTCAGTTTAATCTTTTAGATGTGATCAACAGTGCGTTTTTTCAGTCTGAGATGTTTAAAGCTTTTGATCAATTAGCGCTGGGTGAGCAGAAGTCACAATACCAAGCTGTGTTAGAACAAAGCTTTAAACTCTATCAATTAGAGTTGTATGCGGGATGTATTCCATTGCTTTATGCCCAATTGGAAGGTTTGTTAACAGCTGTTTTAGTTCAAAATGGTTATTTAAAACAACAGGACACCAAGTTTATTGATGTCTATAAAATCGTTCCTGGGTTAAAAGGTCATGAAATTAAAAGTTTGTGGCATAAAGCTAAAATTGCCAATGAATTGAATCATTATTTTTTAGAGTTGGCTGCTTATAAGATGGATAGTAGTTCAACGGTGAGTATGACACGGCATAACATTCTACATGGTACGGATTTGAATCATTTTAATCAGGGGCGTAGTTTCGTATTGTTTATTTGGCTATTTGCGGCAGTCAGTTTTATGGGAAATGTCCGATCATAAAGTCCGAATCTTGATGATTCTTCACCTAAACTTCACATCTTAATCAAACACGCTACATTTTAATTTTAGAAACTAACACCAAGATCGAAGAAGGAGAAAATCATGCGGTCTTGGTATGTATTTGTTGCTTCAGCATTTGCAAGTTTAGCGGCTGTTCTCAGTTTAGTTGTACCATTTTGTCTTTTTCTATATTTTTATCAGGGCGATTTATTTATTTCAGCTTCTGAACGAACTTCAAGCCGAGGCATGGAAGTCGTATTGTATTTAACTCCATTTTTACTGCTGGTCGGTTTTTTTAGCTACACAGTTATTTTTAAAGTATTTAAAGTACCTCAAAAAATCATCGAAACAACACAGATTATAAAATCTATAACTTTGATCTTTATCATGATGTTAAGTTTTTTATTCTTAGTTTTATGTTTAGATGGTGCTCTATCTAGTTTTATCGAGGCATTGAGTTACTTAATCTTCGTTTATTTACTGTTATTGCTCCCGTTTTGTATCGGTCTAGTTCTCGGAAATGCAGTTTACTTCATTTTATGCAGAAAATTTAATGCGCAGAATATGTTTAGAAAACAAGTACATCATTGGGTTTAAATTTGCGTTTCATGTTATGTTCGAACTTCGATATCAATAAGAAATTACCTATGCTTAAACTGATTGCCGAAGACTTTATCCAAGTGGATAAAATTGATTTAGTTTTACCTTTATATCAACAATTAGTTGAGCAAACTAAACGAGAAGCGGGCTGTATAGCCTATGACTTATATCATGATTTACGCAATACAGGGCATTTTGTATTTATTGAGGAATGGGTGGATCGAGCTGCTTTAGATGCCCATGTCCAATCCTCTCATTTTCAGGATTTAGTCCCGCAAATTGATCAACATAGAAGACAAGACGGAATTTTTACCCATATGCAGCATTATGATGAATTGTTTAAAAAATGAATATTTAGCATTCATCTTCAATCATTTTCTTAATTTTGATTGCCTTTTCAAAATGATCAAGCTGATGGGTTTTAATCCACCATTCTGCCACTTGCATTAAGGTTTCTGGGTCATCATTTTTATTGGCAAAGAATGCATAAAAAGATAAACCAACATCATCTCCCTTTTTAGCAATTTTATCATTACAGACTCGGATAATTTTTTCTTTCATTAAGTGTTGCATTCGATAAGACTCAGTGTTTGTTTTAATTCAATGATTTTCAATCAATCAGAATAGGCTATTTTATTCATTTTGAAACAAAAAAACACATCGCTACAAACTGTGTATGAATTGTTAAAGAAATGCATCTTTTTACATTTTATGGAGTTTCAGTTGTTATAACTAGGCTGAGACTTAATTAAATAGGAAGAAAATCATGACAAATTTAGACGATTTAAAAAACAAAGCTTCTGAAGTAATTGATGATGTGAAGTTAAAAGCCAAAGAAGCAAAATTAGGTGCTGAAAAGGTTGCAGATGACCTCAAACATAAAGCAAAAGAAACACTGCTTAAAGGTGAGCAAGCTGTAAATGATTTGAAGCACAAAAAAGATGATGAAAAGTAATTTGAATAATCACTGAACAGCGCCACGCTGTTCAGTGATACTGTTTACTTAAGGTTCTTTACGAATCCACTCAATTTCACGAATCTGATTATTCACTACCGTAAAAGTATAAGTTACATTCTCAATCTCATAGATATAGTTGGATACGGTAACCGTCGTTTTACCTTCTTTACGTTCATAAGTGTTCATTGAAATTGGAGATTGGCCAATCCGTGTCGACATTTCCGTCAAACTATCACCTACAGAAACCAATTGTCCTGAAGATGTACGCACCGCAGTTGTAGATGTTCCAGCAAAAGCTGAACTCGAAATGATTAAAGAAAAAACTAAAAATAATAGAGACTTCATAGAGCTACCTTATTATTGTCAAAAATTACACAAAGTTGTTATTGACCCAATGTGACTATAGCTATTTTTTTATCCAGTATTTGTATGGGAATTATTAAGACGACGTTTTGTCTTAGAAAACTAAATCGCAAAAAACTAAAAGTTCATTTTGAACAATGAGATAAAATGATTAAATGGATTATTTTGGATGCTAAACCAACTAAATCAGTAGGATTAATAACAACATTCAAAAAGCTGAATAGAAGTTTGCTTAACCTCAGGTCATTTTACAGTTAAACTATCTGTTCTCAGTATTTATTGTATTTGCAAATTTGGAGCAAATCTATGTCGTGGCTTTCTTCGCTTAAATCAGTTTTTTCTCCTGCGCAGGAGGTGAAAGAGGAAGAAGTCCAATCTGTTTTGCAAAACTATATTTTGCCAAATTCAAATGTCTTAAAAGATCGTATTACTCAAGTGAATGTTGTAGGCCGAGTATTACAATTAACAATTAATACTTATCCTGAAGAGGCAGATCATTTACAAAAAATTCATGATGATCTCGCAGATGCATTGGAGAAGTGCGGTATTCAAGAGTTGAATTTGCATGTGATTCAACAAAAAATTCAACATGATTCGAGTTGTGGCAGTGATCAGCATGGAAAAGCAGGGCATAGTTGTGCTTCAAAGCCCAAAGAGCAACATCCTAATCTTCCTCCAGTTGTCGATGCTTCTGCTAAAATGGCAAATACACAAGAAGATCCTAATAATCCACCGATTCAAAAAGCAGCACCACAACAACGAGATATTCCGAAACACCCTCGAATTCAAAATGTGATCCTTATATCATCGGGTAAAGGTGGGGTCGGTAAATCAACCACCACAGTAAATATCGCATTGGCTTTGCACAAATTAGGCTTAAAAGTCGGGGTTTTGGATGCTGATATCTATGGCCCAAGTATCCCGACAATGCTGGGGAATGCTGGGCAAACACCTAAAATAGAAGGTGAAAATTTTGTACCATTAGAAGCTTATGGTATGGCTGTACTTTCGATCGGTCATTTGATTGGAAAAGAAAATACACCAGTTGCTTGGCGTGGTGCAAAAGCCACAGGTGCATTGATGCAACTGTTTAATCAAGCGCTATGGCCTGATTTAGATGTTCTAGTCATCGATATGCCACCTGGTACTGGGGATATTCAATTAACCCTTGCCCAGCGTATTCCTGTAACTGGCGCTGTGATTGTGACAACACCACAGAATGTAGCCTTGATGGATGCTGTGAAAGGGATCGAACTGTTTAATAAAGTACATATTCCAGTTATGGGGGTGGTGGAAAATATGTCGACACATATTTGCTCAAACTGTGGTCATGAAGAACAAATTTTTGGTACAGGTGGCGGAGATCAATTGTCTGAGCAATATAATATTCCGTTGCTGGGTCGATTGCCTTTAAATGTTCAAATTCGTGAAAATGCTGATGCAGGTAAACCATCTGTGATTGCAGGAGATGTTGCTGCAGAAAACTATATGGCTATTGCTGAAAAAATTGCACAAGCTTTACCTAAAGCCGAAAAAGATCCGCATAGAATTTTCTAAGAATTGACCTCTTAAGCGTCCTCTCTTTATTTTAACAATTGAATTAAAGAGAGGATACTTGAGAATGAATCAATGAAATATTTAAATTGACTCGATAATAAAATTTTATAAGCATTGCCCATTTTTAATATCACAAATAAATTCAAATAATTAATGTTAAATATGACGGGGTTGGTACAAATAGGACTGATCAGCAGACTATGCTAAGTTAATTGAAGTTATTTCCAACTCAAAAAATAAACTTTAAATCGCCTTCTCTTAACTATCTGTATAAAAATATAGAAAATTGATCAACTGGTATATTCATTGCTTAGGTATAATTTCTAATTTAAACCATTGAGTAGACCATGCTATTAAAAAAAATCTTATGTGCTTTGGGAATCTGTAGTTCGATGTTATTGACTGCATGTAATGATAGTGATTCAGATAAAACCAATTCTAATTCAACGACACAGAAATCATTGCAACCCATCATCATTCAAGGTGCATTACCTGTAGAATCTGAGCAAATGGCCTCAAAACTAAGCAACTCTACAGTCGAAACGTTCGGTGGTTGGACGTTTTGGAAAGGAACCTATCAGGGTTATCCGGTGATTATCTCTAAAACAAGAATGGGAATGAGCAACTCTGCTGCTGCAACAGCAATTGCGATTGAACGTTATAAACCTATTGCGATTATTAACCAAGGAACATCAGGTGGACATGATCCAGATCTTAATGTCTATGATATTGTTTTAGGTCGTTACACCACCAATATTGGTGCATTTAGAACACCTAAAAAAGCAGTTGGAGAGGGTTCGAATTCTCTTGAATGGACAGAAGCTTTTGATGTGCTGCCTACGGATGAGTCTGATCCTGAACCGATTGCGATTCGTAAATTTGAAGCAGATAAAGATCTATTATTGGCGGCGCAGCGTGCAAAAACCAATTATAGCAAGGGCCGTGTAGTTGAAGGTACTATTGGTTCAGCAGATGTTTGGAACAATGAATTGGATCGAATTGCTTTTTTCCATAAAAACTATGGCACTTCTGTAGAGGAAATGGAAGCGGCATCTGTGGCACAAATTGCCAGCCAATATAAAGTACCATTCCTTGGTGTTCGTATTTTATCGAACAATATTACCAATGGCGGTGCATATGATCCAGGTACTGGAGAAGCATGCCAGCATTATGTTCTAGATGTAGTTGTTGAATATATGAAAGCTAAACAAGCAGCTTTGAAGTAAATTTTTTTATCAGAATAAGTTGGAGCTTGTTTAAAGAATGTTTGGCTGTTTTTTACGGTTATTCCACTTTTTAATCACACTCCAACGCCAGTAAATACGTGTCGCAATAAAGAGTAGTGATGCAAATACAAATGCTTCAATAAATAAACCTGTCGCAAGAATTTTGGCTAGACTAAAATCGATATGCCCATGCCCAAAGTTTTTGATCCAATGAATGATTTGATGGAAAACACCGAGTAACATTTCCTTATTAATCATATGCACATGATAAATTTTGGAACCAATCCAAAAGGCAAAAATCAAAATTGGCACAATGGTTAAGGGATTCATGATCCAAGCTAAAATTAGGCCAATTGGTAAATTAGCTTCAAAGAATAATACTGAAAAAATAATCAATAAGGTGTGGAATGGAATAGGCAAGATGCCCCAAAAGGTACCAATAAACATTGCCTTAGAAATCGATTTTCGATTGACATACCAAAGCTGAGGACTTAAGGCTTTATCGCCAAAAATCTTCATAAATTTCAAATTGTTGACTCGCTCTGGACTAGGGAGCCAAGACTGAAAAAAATGCTTTGCCATAAAAGTAGAAAATGCAAGAAAGGTAACTATTGTGCACCAATGTAGATAAAAACGACAACCTTTCTGACAAAAAACCTAATGAGTAAGAGAGAACTATGGATAAAGAATAGTCAACAAAACTGAAAATTTACTTAAAAAGCCCTTGATTCATGCCAAAGATGGCTTTTAACGGAACTACTTGGTATTTTACCGATAATCAGTGTTCTATTTGGGAATAAACTTACTGATTTAAAAGGTATTATCATTGATTTTAAAGTTTGATTTTGAACATAAAAACAGCATTTCTTCAACCTGTGACTTTGCAGTTTTTATCTGATTTTAGGTTTTCAAAGCATTGAAAATAAAATATATTTTTATTTAGGGTAATGTTCTTCAATAAGTTCTCTTACAATTAATTTTTTGCCAATTCAATTTAAAAGATTTAATCTGCGATCAATCCATTGATGAGGTCATTTAATGATTTCATGGTTTTTTATTGGCTTGGTGGTGACGATTCTTTTGACACCAGGACCAACCAATACGCTTTTAGCATCTTCTGGAATTCAAGTTGGAATTCGAAAATCTCTTGCATTAATTCCAGCGGAAGCGCTTGGCTATCTTATCTCCATTACCATTTGGGGATTAATTATTGGATCTGTGTCTAAACAGTTTCCAAGTGTACCTGTTATTCTTAAATTATTTAGCGCAGGCTATATTTTATTCCTGGCTTTAAAATTATGGCGTACAGCAAATCGAGATGAAAACTTTAATCATGCGACAATTCGGGCGCGTGAGTTATTTTTTGCAACCCTTTTAAACCCAAAAGCACTTCTTTTTGCTTCTGCAATTTTTCCAACACATGTATGGCAAAATGCGTCTGCTTATACTTCACATATGTTGGTGTTTTTATTATTAATCGTACCGATTGCATTTTTTTGGACATTTATTGGTTCTGTGATTTGCAGTAATAAAGTGACTTGGCTCAATCAGCGTAATATGCAAAGAACTGCGTCTTTAGTTTTAGTGAGTTTTACTGTACCACTGAGCTATTCAGCACTTTTAAGCCTTTAACAATCGATTATAGTTAACCTTAAGTTTGTACGTTTACTTACGACTTGGGCTGCTCTATTTCGTCATAAACATTCCTTTCAAAAGCAATTTCAGTTAAAGTACAGCGCAGTAAATAGCACAGTTTTGGGATAGAGATAAATGGCAATTAAGTCTGATCGTTGGATTCGTGAAATGAGCGAAAAGCACGGTATGATTGAACCGTATGCAGAAAACCAAGTGCGTTATGATGAACATGGTGAAAAGCTAATTTCTTATGGCGTATCTAGCTATGGTTATGACGTACGTTGTGCACGTGAGTTTAAAGTCTTTACCAATGTTCACTCTGCCATTGTCGACCCTAAAAATTTCGATGAACGTAGTTTTATCGACATTGAATCCGATGTTTGTATCATCCCTCCAAACTCATTTGCGTTAGCACGTACTGTTGAATATTTCCGTATTCCACGTAATGTTTTGACGATCTGCCTAGGTAAATCGACTTATGCACGTTGCGGGATCATTGTAAATGTAACGCCACTTGAACCTGAGTGGGAAGGTCATGTGACATTAGAGTTTTCAAATACGACGAATTTACCTGCGCGTATTTATGCCGGTGAAGGTGTTGCTCAAATGCTGTTTTTTGAATCTGATGAAGTCTGTGAAACCTCTTATAAAGATCGTGGTGGTAAATACCAAGGTCAGGTTGGGGTAACCTTACCTAAAGCTTAAATTAAAAATGAGCTGAAAGAAGCAAGTGTAAATCACTTGCTTTTTTTATGTATTTATCATGAGTAACAATATGATTTAGGCACTATTTTTATTGGAGTAAGTGCGGTCGTTAAACTTATCATTAAGTATATCTAATGGGAGATGTTATTTTATTTTAAATAATTGTTTTTTATCGGAAAATTTAAAATTTATTCGGTATGAATTTTAATCTATGGTATAAATAAAATTACGTTGATGTTAAATAAAAATGTGATTTATATCGTTTTATTTATTCAGAATTTGAATAGTACTTTAGCATCGGTATAAAAAATAAGGTCAAGCTTTGCTAAGGATGGAAGCATAGGATGTTCCAGATAAAATATTTAAATGTTGTATTGTTGATACTGAGTGGTTTAGGGATCAGCACTGCTCAAGCTGCAACGTTACAAGCTCTGACTGATGAACAATTATCAGAAATGACGGGTCAAGCACTCATGAGTTTGAGTTATACATCACCAACAGATGCAAGTAATTTAGAATCAAAACGGGATGGTGGTGCAAAAAATATAGGCTTTTACAAGTTAGGCCTAGAAGCTGATTTAGAATTAAATGTAAATATAAAGAAATTACAATTAGGCTGTGGAGGAGTTAACAATTCTATTCGTAGTGGGGTTTGTGATATTGATATCGACAATATTAGTTTGAGCGGTTTAGGTAATTCGGCATCTTCTAATACAGGTAGTGATTCTGATCGAGCTGCCCGGGTTGGATCAAGTGCGGTATTAACCAACCCTTTTATTCAGTTTGCAATAAAAAATCCAGATAGTGCATCCACGCGTGAAGTTGTAGGAATTAATTTAAGTTCAGAAAAAGCCATGGGCTTAATTACATTTGGTTTGGAAAACAGTGATACGCCAAATGGGATTAATACTTTAAGTGGTTTTATGACTGTTGCTGCAACCAGTGGTCTTGCTAAGGTGAATGGTTTTGGAACCAGTTTAGTATCTGGAGAGGCTGCAAAAGGTGCTTTAACACAAAGTTATACAGGCGTTGCCATTAAAGGAAAAGCTTCAGGGGTAAATTTTACAACAAAAAGTTATAATTTAAATTTAAGAGATTCAGCTACGGGAAGTAATGTATTAAATGGTATATTAAATTTACCTCAGCAAGATATTACAGGTAAACGTATTAGCTCAGCTATCTTAAAAGCAAATGCTACGGTTAATGATATTGCAATTTCTGGAAATATTGTCGCTAATGCTTTATTGATTATTAATTTAGATAGAGAAACGACAGGGACAATTAAAAATTTGAAAGTAGATGCAACAATTGATGAGGGTTTAAATTTTTTTCATAAAGCTAGTCTTAATGGAACTCCTGCTTCTTTATCACTTCAATCCCAAGATTTGCAATGGACAGCAAATAAGTCGGTTGCAGCAAGAGGATGGTGGTTAGAGTTTTCTAATCCAATCGATATTGGTGATATCACCCCAAGTAAAGCAGTTAATATTGAATTACCAACATTAGTAGAAACATTGGGTCAAATTAACACCTTTTTGGCGAAACCAGCAAATGAAATTAATTGTGGGTCTTGGGGGATACTAAGTTGTCTCTTTGGAAGCTCGATTCCTGTAGGAACTGTTGATTTAACAAATGCTCCAGCAGCTTCAATGCCACTTAAAGATTTAGTGTTAAAAAAACAAGATTTCACACCCAACTGCTATGGTTCATTGAAATTCTGTTAATTTTTATTGGCTTCTAGAGGCTTAAAAATAAAGAGATTTAATACCAATGATGAATCAACTTTCTATCTTAAAATTTTAAAACCTACCTAAGTGGGTTTTAATGCCTTAAATTGTATTCCCGCAGATGTCTTTGGTGTTGGAGGAATAGTTTAAAGTCATTTGGCTACGCTCAAAGATAAGCGTTTCTGTTGGTTGATAAGTGCCTATTAGCGATGTTGGATAACCACCAACAAGACCAAACATTTGGAAACTGATTTGAGTAGCTGAGTCTGATAATGGCGTATTGTTTATATAGCCTTTATCTATACCATTTAAATTTATTCCAATTTGTTTTGAATCTTGATCTAAATAAAGGCCAATTTTATAATTATTTGCAGAGCTGTAAGCTATATCAAATTCTTTCTCATAATTAATGCCTGCACCCAAATCAGAAAAACTAACGTAGACTTTTTTTGTTTTCGTATCATCTGAATTTGTAAGCCATACGAAGCCTCCATACTTCAGGTTTCCATTTTTGATAGCAAAAAAATTATATCCTAATGTGTATACGCCACTTTGATTTCCAGAATAAGATCCTGTAGGGATATCTGCAAAGTTATCAATCTTTAGCTCAACTGCATACTTTCCTGTGCTTGATAAATTCTTATCACCTAGAATTGTGTTATTTGTTCCATTTATATAGTTCTTATAAGATTGTGCAAATGCAGACGTGCTTGCATGATATTGGTATGCTGAGCTCTCAAGTAGAAAACTAGCAGTTGTTCCGTTTAAGTGGGGAAATTTTTTTGCAGGCGGAATAGGATTTCCAATCATCTGTTGGATTTCAGCAGTTGTTGCATCAAAATTATAACTACATGCAGCCCAACTGCTTATGCAGATTGAATTTATCATTAAACCGAATATCATTCTTTTCATGGTGTATTCCTTTTTATTTTGAGATTTTACTATAAAGTTAAAATGGAATAGATGTGAAAATATCCGATAAAAAGGTTTAAAAATTTTAAATACTTGATTTAAGTGGATTCATTTTAATTAAAATGTTTGAACTATTTTTATATCTATCTTTGATTTTTATATTTGAATTTAAATCGTTTTTTATTCTTGATAATTGCTATGGAATATTTTTAATGTTTTTTGATGCTATTTGGCATCTTGGTTTATTAACAAAAATTACAGTCATTTTGTCGGAAATTTAACCTATATTTAAAAACATTATGATAGATTAATCACATTATATTTCTCTATTGAAAACTAAAATACATTTATGGTTGTAAGCACCTAGATTTTATGAAGTTTATCTAAAATTAGGTTTGGTTATTGGAACAGTAGAGCCTCACAATTTTGAACATAATCTAAGGATAAGGAGATGTTCATGCTTAAAATAAAGCCTTTGCGTGTAGCACTTTTTTCATTCAGTGTCTTTGCAATGTCTGCTGTATATGCACAGTCTACAACTTTAAAAAGTATGTCTGATGAGCAACTCTCTGAAACGACAGGTCAAGCCTTAATGAGTTTGACTTATGTTGCACCTACAGATTCAGCAAATATGGAAGCAAAACGAACAGGTGGAGATAAAAGTATTGGATTTTATAAATTAGGTTTAGAAGCTGAACTTGAATTAAATGCTAATATTAAAAAATTACAGTTAGGTTGCGGTGGTGTAAATGGCGCAGGCAACTGCGACATTGATATTGATAACTTGGGTTTGAGTGGTGTGGGAAACGCTGCAACATCTAATACAGATAGTGCTTCTGACCGAGCTGCTCGTGTAGGATCAAGTGCTGTTTTAACCAATCCATTTATTCAATTTGCAATTAAAAACCCTGGAAGTGCCTCTACACGGCAAGTCGTGGGAATAAATTTAAGTTCTGAAAAAGCAGTGGGGCTGCTGACGTTTGGTACTGAAAATAGTAGTACAAAAAATGGAATTAACTCCTTAAGTGGATATATGCAAGTTGCTGCTACGACTGGAACAGCATTGGTCAATGGTTTTGGTACGAGTAATGTTGCTGGAGAAGCAGCCAGAACACAGTTAAGACAATCTGATGGTTATAATGCGATTAATGGTAGGGCTTGTTGTCTTATATTTGGAGCATCAGTTGGGTTTTCTACGACTTCTTATGACCTTAATTTGAGGGATCAAGCAACTGGAAGTAATATTTTAAAGGGTGACTTAGTTCTTCCTCAACAAGTTATCACTGGTAAGCGTATCAATAGCGCAATTTTAAACGCCACTGCAAATGTTAGAACAATTGATTTATCTGGTACAATTAGTGCAACAGCATTGGCAATCATTCCCCTCAATAATAAATCAACTTCAGGAAGCATCAATAACTTAATCGTTGATGCAACAATTAATGAAGATTTGGGTTATTTTCATAAAGCCAGTTTAAATGGGACGCCCGCTTCTTTATCTCTGCAAGGGCAAGATATTCAGTGGACAGGAAATAAATCAGTTGCTCAAAAGGGTTGGTGGTTAGAGCTGTCTAATCCAATTGATATTGGTAAAATTGATCCAACAGATAAGGTTGATATTCCAAAAGCGACATTAAACGCGATCATGGATCAAGTAGGTGCGTATTTAACCGATCATCCTGTTGATTGTGGTAGTTTTTTGGCTTTGAACTGCCTCGCAGGGACAGCCGTTCCTGTTGGGACTGTTGATTTAATTAATGCGCCTCATGCAACTATGCCATTAAATAATATACAGTTAGCTAAACAGGATTTTACTCCAAACTGTTACGGCTCATTAAAGTTTTGTTAATCAAACGCTTATTATGTTTTGGCAGTAACTGTGTTAAAACTTATGATGAGTTTATTGCTTAAAAAGATTCATTTGTCGGAAATGATGGATTTTAACCAAAAAAACTTTGTCATAATTAAAAAAATTACATAGTATGAAGTGTGATAGACATAACAAAACTGTATAAACAAGGATATGTGTTTTTGTACAGTTTGAAGTCGGAAATTTAAGAAATAAAATAAAATATGGTGCGGAGCATCGTATAACACAGGAAGGTCGTGGATGACTACACTCAATTATACGGTAAAATTTCATAAAACCGTTTTGGTGAGTTTCATTGGTTTATGCTTAAGCCAATCTTGCTTCGCACTCGAAGAAATGTCTGATGAAAAGTTAAGTAATACCACAGGTGAAGGTATTGCCTTATTGCCTAGAGACACTTATATGGTTTTTCAGGGCGCTGGAGTTAACCAAACTCAAGATACTGTGCTTACAAATCGTAGTTTAGACACTGGCTATATCTATTATGTTCCTGTGGGACCATTGTCATCAATCGTTCAAGATACCAATAAAGATGGTGTTGTGAATGCTAGTGATCATTCAGTCGGCAAAGCTGATTTATATCTATATGGTTTGGCGTTGTCTAAAAATGCCAGCAATAATGCCAACCTTAGATTGGATGCTGGATCAACCAATGGCGTAGCGAACGCTGCGATTAAAAGCTGGGGAACTGCAACCAACCCTTGGATATTCAATGTAAAAACAGACCTCAATGTACCTGACTTTGGTGCAGGTGCGGGTTCTGTAACGTATTTAAATTTTGAAGCGCCGTTATATGAAAATTTATATTCATTTGCTGCTGATAAGAAAACAGTGACGACCAGTGCTTTTGTCAATGATGTTGGTGGGGAAGATGCATATAACCTTAAACTTGCATTTTGGGCAGATGGTTTTGTACGCGATCAAAGTAAGGCTGACAAAGATCCAAATCAATTTAATCTAGGCGAGGGGTTTAGTACCACTGCGACGGGGCGAGCAAACCGTATTCGCTTACAAGGTATCTTTAACGGTTTTGGATTAAATGGCAGTAAAATTCAATTATTCCAAACACTCGGTGGTGCTACAAATACGGGGGGTATGAGTGCTTTTTATAACAATACTTTAGGCTTGGCTGGTGTTATACGATTAAATAGTGGCGATGGTTCAAAATTATTGGGAACATCTACAGCAAACTCATGGACTGCTCCAGCGAATTTGATGAGCCATGTTTTTAGGATTAGCACTCAAGAATGTGGAGTTGGCAACTTGAATGGTTGTACTACTCCAGCAGCGCAAGACATCTTATCGACGCCAGCAATTAACGGTGGAACAGCACCGACTTTTTCAGATAAAGAAGGTATTTATATCTATAATTTGAATACCAATTTGGTGCTCGGTTCATTGTATCAGCCTTTGATTCTCGGATCTGATGGCACAAACTTTAGTATAGAGCTGGCTAGAATCCCAAATAAAGAATCAATTTATAAGAAGATCTATACAGATTATACAGGGGCAGATACTTCATATACAGGTTCTACTTGTAATGTCTATAACTGTGGCGCAAGTTCAATAGCGGGTTATCAAGGCAGTTCGGCAACACACAGTAGTATTAGTATTGGTACTGTTTATAGTACTGATGCCGGAAAGACTTTACTTGCAGATAAATCTGCGGGTGCTGTGGGGGTTTCATTTAATCAATTAAATAATGCGACCAGTTCAAATGCACAGAATAACTTAGGATCTGCCTTGATTGATGGAATGCTGATTCAGCATATGAAAATAACCACCAAAGGCCTATAGGATAGGAAGAAATATAATGAAAAAAACAGTACTTCTTATTTTAACCAGTTTGGTGAGTTTTCATTTAGCAGCAATGGAGGCTTTAACTGATTCAGACATGCAGCAAGTCGAAGGGCAAGCTGGTGCCGATTTATCTTTAAAATTGGTACTGAACCAAATTAATGCAAGTGATTCATATTACACCACAAATAATGCCTATAAGTTTGATAATGGTACTGGCGGTATTTGTGAGAAATTACAATTTTGCCATTTGGCATTGTCTGTAAATAATCGCTATGTTGATGCAAATGGTCTAGCCAGTAGTACTGAAGGGAACAAGCTTTGGGTGGTCTTTAAAGGTGTACAAGGGACGATTAATATTCAGAAATTAGGTTTGGATGGTGTTGATTTGGTCTATAAAAATACCACCGCTATGCAGATGATCAAACCCTCAATTCAGTTATCTTTTGATGCGAATCAACCGATCCAAATTCGTAATTTTGGCTTCAACTCTCTTTCTATCGAAAAAGATGATTTCACCAGTAAGACCAATGCAGATGGCACAGTTACGGAAAGCGCATCGGGTGCAACGGAAAGCCAATATGGTTATTTAAAAGCTAATAAATATGTAGCAAAACCTCAAACAACGGGCGCTAATGGCTCTACCGCAAATAATTATGATGTCGGTCGAGAAACGGGCTTTATGGGTGTACAAATGAACGGTAATCTTGTTTTGCAGGGCAAGCTGATGATGTTTAGTTGTGATTCTACAATGAATAAGCGTTGCTAAAATAAATCTGAGGGTTTTGGAATGGACATCAAAAAACAACAACATGGGAAAAGATTTATTTTAAATACATTAGCTTTGAGCTTGTTGGCTATACACGCACCTGTTTATGCACTACAAGCTTTGGATGATAGTGATTTAAGAAACGTAAATGGTCAGGATGGCGTACATATAGAGGCAAGCTTAAAAGAAGCCAATATCAAAACATTATATTGGACTGATCAGGCGGGTCGCGCAGAAGCAGATGCAACCAGTCAAGCACTTGTTGCAACAGCAGATACGGTTAAAATACAACAGAGCAATACTTCTACAGATCCATTAAAAGCAGATATGAAGCTTAATATGGGGACAGTGGCTGGCAAAACTGGAGTGAATTTAGATTTATCACTCTCTCCTATGCTAATGACCGTCGATTCATTTCGTGTTTGTGATAGTGACCCAAGTGGAACACGTTGTAGTGCAAAACTGGGTAATTTAGCGGTACAAACGGCTTCAAATACCAGTATTGGGTTAAAAACAAGCAATGGGCTTTTAAGTAAAACAGATCAAGTTGAGCTGACTTTAGGGCTTCAAAATGCCAATATTTATTTAGGCCAAAGCAGTGCCACAAGTCAGTTAAATCAACTGATTTTAAAGAACTTTAACTTTAATTTTAAAGGAAAGGGTTTTGCGTTTATCGATGCGGCTGAAGGCTTTAAATTACAAACCAATTCTGGAAGTAATATCGCGGGTGCAAGTCAGGCACCAGATTCGAACTATGGTTATGTAGATTTAACCCGTGTGGTTGATCCTGCTTCATTAAAGGCGGGTTTTATAAACACAGGCAGTTATGGGAATGGGACTTCCACAACCAATGCAGGTTTAAATCTTGAAATTATGGTGAATAATAAGGGCATCAATCCTACATCGCTTTATGATGTTGATAGCTATAATACCCCAACAGGTGCAAAAGGGCTGATTCGTGTCGGTGCCAGTGGGCGTATGGTGAATGGTTCATTACAATTTCGTGGTGTACAAAATGCCAGTAGTTTAATTGGTTCTGCTGTTAATTCGAGTGGTACAGATACAGGGAAAGATATTGTTGGTGGTTCGGGTATTGCATTTCGTATGAAGACAGATTTCACCAAAGAAGGTGACACCATGCTTGCTGGTGGTGGAGATGCGACAACGCTGGAAATTGGTGGTGCAGGATTAAATAGTTACGGTTTTGAGTTTGGTAATTTAACTGGTTTACAAAAGGGAACACGTGCTTCTTTTGACACAGGAAATGTTTTTTTAAACCTTACCGATTCTAAGCAAGTTACGATACCTATAAACACAACCTTCCAAAATTCAAGTTTTGGTAATGGTCAAGCTTTAACCAATTCAAGTGATTATAAACAAGATATTTATACAAGCCTATCAGCAGGTAATCGTCCTTATGCTGTCGTTGCTTCAATTCGCGGTGGGGAATTCCAAGCCATCTCTAGACGAGGGCGATTTACCACTACTGCTGGTGTTGCTGCTGGTAATTTATTTACAGAGAATGGTCTAAATAATCAGTGGGGTTTGGCTTTACCCTTTTATAACTTGAATGCCAATTTAGCGATGTATGGCACAACAGTTGATGCAGATAAAGCCTATTACTATTCAGCAGATGGTACGAAAAGCAGTGTCGCAGCTACAGCGGGTACGCAAACCTCTAGACTCGGTTTTTCTTTAGGTTTAAGTACAGAGGGGGTAGATAAAAGTGGCACAAATAAGCTTGGCAATAAAACAACCTCGATTTTGGTGATTGATGGTGGTCAGGTAAAAAATGATGCAGGTGTACCTATTGCGGGTACCTCTAAAGACTATTATTTAGGTTTAAGAAACATCGATATGTTGCTGAAAGGCAATGGCAGTATCGGGGTGGAAAACGGAAGTTTAAATTTAAGTTTAAAAAATATGTTGGTGGTGATGGCAGCTGAAGTTGCGGCAGGTTATTTACCTGGAACAACCTATGCATCATGTGCGGGTGGTATTGCAACGGCAAGTGTTGCTTGTGGCAACAAGGGAGCATCTGATTCCAATAATTTTGCAAAAAGTGATGATGTACTGTTTGGTCTAAAACTTCGTTTTGGTGGTGATATGGATTTGTCGCTTATTCCAAATAGTGAAATTAAAGCGGATGGAACAGGTAATCGTTTAACTGTTGTGGGTGATTTAAAATTAGCAGCTACAAATAACACCATCCAGATTAGTGATCCTGTCAATGGTTCTATACTTGGTTTAGATAACTTGACCGGTGATATTCGCTTTAATAATGCTATTGTGCTCAGTAAAAACTCAACGAGTGGGACTGGTCAGGTTGGATTTAATGCAAGTTTACAATTTAATCCTACACAGTCAGTCGGTGGTGTATTTAGAGCGAGAGATTTAAACTTCTATCCTCCATCTATGAATGGTGCTTTAGTTTCAGGTGCACGCTTAGGTGAAATTGCGTTGACAGGAGGTCGGTTGAGCAGTGAATTCAACATTGTTCCACGGAATTAATGCGTTATTGGTCGGCTAGTGCTTTTGTTGTAAAGAATTTCTGATTAGACTGTGATGTGGTAGGCAGTATATAAATTTTCCTAAGGATTAGGATAATGAAAAAAAATAGAAACCTAGGATGTATATCATTATTGATACTGAGTCCAATTGCGCTGGCAATGGAACCTATGGATGATCAAAGTCTTTCCCAAACAACGGGGCAAGATGGGATAAATGTTGGTATAAATCTGAGTAAAGTTCAACTCAATCAAATTTCAATTATTGATCGTGACGGGTTAGGCTCAACTGTGAATGATGCAAATAAAGCATCGCTGGTTCTTGCTGGTAAAAGTGCTGGTACGGTTGCTGACCAAACTGTTGATATCACTTTTCTAGGCGCTTCAAATACCCCAACGATGAACATAGTCATGGATACCGATGGGGGCGCTACAGGTGGAGCAAGTGGTAAACCTTTTGCCAATATCGGAATGAGCTTTGCAAGTAATATTACCGGGATTAAAGTTTCACCGTTTGCACTTTACTTGGCTGGAGCGAATTCATCTTCAGGACCTGCAGGGTATCAATCTATTTTTACAGGAACCAGTGAAAAATCCGATGTCATTAAATTTTTAAAAATGGACAATGGTTTTGATATCAACTTTGCCGCAGCCAAACCAACCATTAATTTACAGTTAGGTAATGCACCTCAAGGACGTATGATTGCTTTTGGTGGTGCAATTCAATCGATTTGTGGTGCGGGATCAGGCTGTGCTATTGCACTTTTATCTGATGATAGCGATATTGGTGCAAATTTTAACTTCCAATTAACTGGAACGGATAAGGTCAATGGTTTTTCATTAAACGGTTTCTATGCTGGTGTTGAACAAACAGGTTTTGTCTTTGGTAATACGGGTGAATCGAGTAAGTTTGATCTGGGTATCAATCAGATGATTATGGGAACGAGTGGGGCAAGTGCGGCAGGGACTTTTAATGGTCTGCAAAATGGTTCGATGGGGAACTTTGGGGCAATCGGAACATCAGTTACAGATTTAAAAGTCAAAATTAATGGTCTGTAATGATGGTCTATAAAATACCAAAACATAAAAAACCCTATAAGTTGTGTAACTTATAGGGTTTAGTTTATTTCAGAGCTTTTTTAATGCGATTGAAAAATTATTTCACTAATTTAGCCAATAACTCATCTTTGCTTAAATTTACAGATTCGGCATCTGTGCGACCTTTATACTCAAAAGTACCTGCATCTAAGCCTTTTTCACCAATGACAATACGGTGAGGAATACCTGTTAGTTCCAAGTCAGAGAATTTAACACCAGGACGCTCATTACGATCATCCAGTAATACATCATAACCTGCGGCTTGTAATTCAGCATAAAGTGCTTCAGCTGCTTCAAGTGTACGTGGAGATTTTTGTGCATTCATTGGAACAATTGCAACTTCGAAAGGGGCAATTGCGGATGGCCAAATAATACCTTTTTCATCAAAGTTTTGTTCGATCGCAGAAGCAACTACACGGGTTACACCAATTCCATAACAGCCCATTGTCACAACTAATGGTTTGCCGTCATCACCCAAAACTTTACAGCCTAATGCTTCTGAGTATTTTGTGCCCAATTGGAAAATATGACCAACTTCAATACCACGTTTAATTAAAATCGTGCCTTGACCATCTGGAGATGGGTCACCTTCAACCACATTACGTAAATCAAAAACTTCTGTAAATGTTGCATCACGTTCCCAGTTGATACCAGTGGCATGTTTATCCACCTCATTGGCACCTGCAACAAAATCTGAAAGCACAGAGGCTGCACGGTCAACAATCACAGTTAAGCCTTTATCAACCAGTCCTTGTGGTCCGCAGAATCCTGCAGTTAAATCAAGAGCACTCAGTTGAGCATCTGTTGCAAATGTTAAAGGTGCAGCAATCAATGGGTGCTTTTCAGCTTTAATTTCATTGAGCTCATGGTCGCCACGTAGGAATAACGCGATTACAGGAACATGACCCTTTTCATCCGCAATACCTTGTACAAGTAAGGCTTTTACTGATTGCGCTGGATCTGTATTTAAAAATGCAGAAACGTCAGCAATGGTTTTTTGATTCGGAGTGTCTACAATTTTTAGATCTTGGGTGGGTGCTGCGCGCTCACCAGTCAATACTGCTTCAGCCATTTCAACATTGGCAGCATAGTCAGATTCGGTCGAGAAAGCGATATCGTCTTCACCACTTGATGCAAGTACGTGAAACTCATGTGAACCTGAACCACCAATTGAACCTGTATCTGCTTGAACAGGGCGGAAATTTAAACCTAAGCGGCTGAAAATTCGGCAATACGTGTCGTACATAACATCATAAGTTTCTTGTAATGACGCTTGATCGACATGAAAAGAATAAGCATCTTTCATGATAAATTCACGCGAGCGCATCACACCGAAACGTGGACGAATTTCATCACGGAATTTGGTTTGAATTTGATAAAAATTCATTGGAAGTTGTTTATAACTTTTTAATTCATTGCGAGCCAAATCTGTAATGACTTCTTCATGTGTTGGACCAAGAACAAAGTCATTGCTATGGCGGTCTTTAAAACGCAACAGTTCTGGGCCGTATTGTACATAACGACCAGATTCTTCCCATAGTGAAGCAGGTTGAGTCACGGGCATTAATGTTTCCAAAGAACCTGCACGATTCATTTCCTCACGAACAATCGCTTCAACTTTATTGAGCACACGTACACCCATCGGCAACCAAGTGTATAAACCTGAAGCCAATTTACGGATCATCCCCGCACGTAACATGAGCTGATGTGAAATGACTTCAGCATCGTTTGGGGTTTCTCTTAACGTTGCAAATAAAAAGCGACTCGCGCGCATGGAAACTGTCCTAAAATTTTTAGATTTAAAGAAAGGATTATACGATAAAAAAATACGATAAAAAAATAAGCTGAACATTTTTAATGATTGTTTAAATTGAAAACTTTATATTCTTATGTTAGTGGTGCGATCAGATCCCGATGTGAACTTGGAAATCATCTGATATCGTGAAAGGTTGTTTAAATCATTTATATTGTTTTGTTAAGTTTTTATCAATAATAGGCTCAAGAAATTTCGAATTAAAAGGGGGATTATTCAAGTTTTTTAAGGCGGTTAATAATATCATCATAGTAGGTTTGTGTCTTACGGTAGTTGTCTTGTAGGCTTCCAATATAATCCTTTGTTTTATCGATGTTTTCAGAATTGTATTTGATTCTATCTTTGAGTGTAACAGGAACAGAGTTACCTTTGCGGTAGTACTCCATTTCTTGTCTTTTAAGTATAATACGATCACTTTGAAGCTGTTTAAGTGTTTGGTTTTGTAAGGTTATTTGTTGTTTTATATTGCTTAAAAGCTCATTTCTTTTGTTAACTGCGACAGATGAGTTGCCATAGGCACGCTTTAAGCGCGCATCTTGTTCTAATTTACGCATTTCAGATGCGCGTGATGTCGACTGCTGTAAATCTTTCTCGACATTATAAGCATGATTACGTTTGATCACTTGCATGTTACGGTCAAGCGCTTCATAACCATTTTTTATGTGTGCTGGTGTGACTGAGGTGCTGATATTGGCCACCCCATTTTTATCATAATATCGATACCACACGGCTTTAGCTTGAGGTGTATCGGCATAGACCGATAAAGTGCAGATGAGTAAGCTGACTGAAAGAGCGGTATTGCATATTTTTTTTGTTTTTGACGCTATATTTTGGTAATAGATTATTCTATCCATTTAAAGTCTACCATCCCCAAAAAATCAATGTAAGTTATATGATTTTGAAACTATCTTTGCTCATTTTATGTGGTTACATAATTTTAATAAACAATTAACTTCTAAAAAAAAGCAGAATATTTTTTTTTATGTGAGCTTTACGGTGTTTTACTGTTTGAAGTGAGATTTCCGACAAGAAATGTTCATTGATAAAGTGAGTTAATATATGTTAAAAAAACATGATTAATTGTAAAAATAAATCTGTACAGCACAATTCATTCCAAGCTTACGGAAAGGGGCATTAAATGGACGATAAATTTCAAAATCTAAAAGTCATGGTGATCGATGATTCTAAAACCATTCGTCGTACTGCTGAAACATTATTACAAAGAGAAGGTTGTGAAGTTGTCACTGCTGTAGACGGTTTTGAAGCCTTATCTAAAATTGCTGAAGCAAATCCAGATATTGTTTTTGTCGACATCATGATGCCTCGTCTAGATGGCTATCAAACCTGCGCTTTGATTAAAAACTCCCAAAATTATCAAAATATTCCAGTCATCATGTTATCCAGTAAAGATGGCTTATTTGATCAAGCAAAAGGTCGTGTTGTCGGTTCAGATGAATATTTAACAAAACCATTTAGTAAAGATGAACTATTAAATGCTATTCGCAATCATGTGACTGCTTAACTGAACGGTTAATTTGGGGGAAATAATGACAAAAATTTTAATAGTTGATGATTCACCAACAGAAATGTTTAGATTTAAAGAAATTCTAGCTAAGCATGGATTTGAAGTGATTGAAGCAACCAATGGTGCAGATGGTATTACACTGGCGCAAGCTGAATTGCCGGATCTTGTGTTAATGGATGTTGTTATGCCTGGTGTGAATGGTTTCCAAGCGACTCGCCAGATCGCACGTGGTGCAGCCACCAAGCATATTCCAATTGTGATTGTAAGTACTAAAGATCAAGAAACCGACCGCGTTTGGGGAAAACGTCAAGGGGCTTGTGACTACTTAACCAAACCGATTGATGAGAATCAGCTGATCAGTACGATTAAGCAACATCTACAAGCAGGATAATGTATGGCAGCAAATGGATTTATCGAATTACTTCGATTGTCTAAGCGAGGAAATAAAAATTACGCTGACAATGAAAATGAAGTAAACCGATGGTCAGGCATTGCATTTGAAATGATGGGGCAATATTTTGTTGCGCCTTTGGGTGAGGTTTCAGAAGTTATTTATCCGCCAAAATACACACCCGTTCCCAATGTTCAGGGATGGGTGAGAGGTTTAGCGAATATTCGCGGACGGTTATTGTCAGTTTCTGATTTGGCTTTTTATTTAACGGGGCAAAGAAGCCAATTTCTACCTACTCAAAAAGTCTTATGTATTAGTCATAATGACCACTATGTTGGTCTGATCGTAGATCAGGTTTTGGGGATTCAACATTTTAATAAAAAAGGCTTTTTTTCTAAAAACAATCAATTAGAAGAAAACCTTCAAACCTATTGTCAGGGATATTTTCAGCAGCATAATCAGGCTTGGAATATATTCTTGTTTAGTCGTTTGTTAAATGATCCTCAATACATGAATGCATCAGAAAAATTTATAAACTAGCTTTGACGCCTAATGAGAGTTAAGCGAATCGGGAGAAGCTGAATGGGCTTTAAACTAAAGAAGAAAAATACAGGGGATACTGCTCAAAAAAGTAGTTCAGGCGTATTAACCAAAACCAAATCAAAAATTGATGAATTTGCTAAGTTGTTTGGGGAAAGCGACAAATCAAAGCCATTTATTCAAATGGCAATTGCCAGCATCATCGTTGCGATTATTTTGCTTTTGGTTCTATTCTATACAGTTCCTCGAAATAACGACTTAACTCGTAGCTTGGGTGAATTAAAACTTTTATCACAGACCTTATCACGTCAAGCAACTGAAGCCACCGCATCGGGTTCGAAAGACTCAATTGATGCTCTAGTTGCATCGCAAAAGAAATTTAAAGAAAACTTAGATGTCGTCAAAGATATTCATGCGTCTTCAAAACAAGTGGAAGGCGTTGAAAAAACTTGGAAACAAGTTTCTGCTGATATCGACATGATTGCGACACACCAAAAAATCATTAACCAGTTATATGACACCAACATTGCTGTTGCGGATGTGATCCCTGGCATGCAGGCTGAATATAACGCAATGGTTGACCAAATGGCACGTGACAACATGTCAAGTACTCAGGTTGTTATTGCGAAAAACCAAGTATTCCTTGCAGAACGTATTTTACGTTCTATTGGTTCAGTATTAAGTGGTTCGGATAATACCCGTGCTTCAGCAGACGACTTTAATGCGGATACTGAAACATTTGGTACGTATTTAAATGCACAACTCAATGGTAGTGCCGATTTAGGTGTAACACGTATTGATAAACCTGAACTACGTGAGTCTTTAGAAAGCATTAAAGCGGATTACAATGAAATTGTGCAATTGGCATCAACTTCTGTACTAAAGAACTCTGATCAGATTTTTAAAGTACGTCAGGCATCGTCAGACATCTTTGCTCAATCGGATAATTTATTAAAAGGTTTGGATCGACTTTCGATAAATACCGGTGTGGGTACGATTTTACCTGCATTGATTTTACTCCTTGCGCTCGGTGCATTCTTATTTGCTGTATTTAAACTACTCGGTTTACGTAGTGAGTCAGATAAAGTTCGTGTAACACGCTTACAAGACGAGTATGACCGTAACCAGAATGCGATTTTACGTTTACTTGATGAGATTGCCGATTTGGCAGATGGTGATTTAAGTTCGTATGCAACGGTATCGGAAGACTTCACTGGTGCAATTGCCGATTCGATTAACTTTGCGATTGACCAATTACGTGACCTAGTATCTCGAATTAATGACACTTCTCAAGAAGTTGCACAATATACGCAGAATACCCAACAGATTACTAACCAGTTAGCTGAAGCTTCTGAGCATCAGGCGCAAGAGATTGCAGGAGCATCAACAGCGATTAATGAAATTGCACAGTCGATTGACCACGTATCTGCAAATGCTGCTGAATCAGCAGAGGTAGCTCAGCGTTCCGTACAAATTGCATCAAATGGTGCAGATGTAGTAAACCGTTCAATCGAAGGTATGGATACGATTCGTGAGCAGATTCAAGAAACTTCTAAGCGTATTAAACGTTTGGGTGAGTCTTCTCAAGAGATTGGTAACATCGTATCGTTGATTAATGATATTGCCGACCAAACCAACATCTTGGCATTAAACGCAGCAATTCAGGCATCTATGGCCGGTGAAGCGGGTCGTGGTTTCGCCGTGGTTGCGGACGAGGTACAGCGTCTTGCTGAACGTTCAGCATCTGCAACCAAACAGATTGAAACACTGGTTAAAACCATTCAGACCGATACTAACGAAGCCGTAATTTCAATGGAACAAACCACCTCGGAAGTTGTGCGTGGTGCGAACCTTGCAAAAGATGCGGGTGTTGCCTTGGGTGAGATTCAAACAGTATCAAGTAACTTGGCTGGTTTGATTGAAAGTATTTCTGAGTCGGCGAAATTGCAGTCTGCTTCAGCAGGTCATATTGCAAATACGATGAATGTTGTACAAGAAATTACTTCACAAACCACTGGTGCAACATTTGATACAGCCCGTTCGGTTTCTGAATTGGCAAGTATGGCGGATTCATTACGTCAATCAGTTTCAGACTTTAAACTGCCTGACTAAAACGATTGATACTTTATATATGTGCAATATCGACTGTAACAAGTGGCTATTGCACAGAATGGAACGCCTTCTAAAGCCATTCAGCTTAACTGTATTTTGAAAGGTTTTAGTCCCAAAGACGGGAACTAACATAGAAGCCTGAGCTATGAAAGAAATATTAAAACATTTAGTGGAACACGTTACTTTACCTGAAGATGCGTATCTTGGTCAGGATGAGGAAATTTTAGAAATTTTTGTAGAAGAACTTGAAGAAATTTTTGAACAGCTACAAACCTCTCTTGATCGATGGCAACTCGACGAGTTTAAAGATACCGAATTGGTCAATATTCGCCGTTATTTTCATACGCTTAAGGGGTCTGGGCGTATGGTGGGGGCTAAACGTTCTGGTGAACTTGCTTGGACCGTTGAAGATACATTAAATCGTATTATTACGAAAAATCTGGAACTTACTTCCGAGATTCAACACTATGTACGTGCAGTATTTAATATTTATAAGTTCAAACTCTACGCAGAGTTTTTAAATCGAAAACCGCATCATTTAGATTTAGCACCTTTGGTGTATTTGGGGCAACGGCTACAACAGAAACAAAGCTTAGAACCTGCTTTAGATGAGTTATTGGCATTATCTAATACATTGGATAATGAAAATGTCATTACTGGTTTGGAGATTGGTGAAGATACTGTAACAGCAGAAGTAACCTCAGTGACCACTCCGCATGTGGTTGATCTCGTTGCAGATAGCTCTACAGATACGACTGAAGAAGAAGTGGCAGTTGAATCGACTGTTGCAGATGATAGTTTAACCTCTGAAACCTTGGAAATCTTTGTTGAAGAGTCAGAGGAGCATCTGGCGGCAATTAAAGAATTTTTGCACTTAGAAGAACATACGCCTGATCAATATAATCGCTTGATTCGTGCCTTGCATACTTTGCGTGGCAGTTCTTCAATGGCGCATGTCAATGAGGTCTTTGAAGCAAGTGGTAAGGTCGAGCATTTATTTAAAGTATTGGTTCAAGAAGATACCGAGTCCTCAAAAAATGAAAATGCTTTACTGACTTACTATGCTGAATTTGTCAGTGATTATCTCTATGTTTTAAAACTGAAAGGTAATCAAGCTGTTGAGCTACAAACCATTTATCAAAAATTTAATGATGCTTGGGAACGCTACGATTTCCAACACCAATATCAACATTCACAAACGGGTTTAGTCACACAATTGGTTGATCTTGAGATCGATCTATTACTTGATGCCGAGTTTGAGTTTGATAAGCGCGCCCAAGTTGAATATCCAGCATATTTCCAACAACTGGCTCAACAAGCGCAGATGTTGATAGATCATACCAATAATCGTGCTGCACAAGGCATTCATGATTTTAGTCTTGCTTTAAAAGATGGTTATGAACAAGTTATTCGCAAGCCTGATTTATTAAATACTGATTATGCTTTTGAAATGTTTTCTAAGGCCCATCAGGAATTTATTCATTTATTCGATACTTTGGCCTCAGGACAAAGAGTCAGCCTAAATGAATCAACACAAGCGATTTTGGCTGAGTTACATGACTATTTACACCAAGAAATTGACACTGGTGTTGCTGGTCAAATTGTTGAAACAAGGACTGCGCTTGATACTGAACAGCAGCCAGATACAGTCTCAATTTCAGCAAACCCTGTTGAATCTGTAGGGAACTATGTACTGACGCAAATTAATCTGGATAAACAGAATATTGACTCAGAACATAGTCAACGTGAATTTGATGCTGATGTTCTCGACATTTTTATTGAAGAAGCCGACGAATTGTTGGTTGGAATGGACCATGACTTAAATACTTGGTCAAGCCATCCTGATGACACAACCGCGTTAAACAATTTGATGCGTTATTTGCATACCTTAAAAGGTGGTGCAAATATGGTGCAAGCCACCCATATTGGTTTGATTGCGCATGAGTTGGAAACCATTTATGAACGCGTGATTAAAGGTCAACTCAAAGCAGAACCACACATTATTCAAGCGATTCGTTTAATTCAAGATGATGTGGCAGATCGTATTCAATTGATCCGTGAAAAATCAATTGATTATCCAGCTACTCATATTCTCAGTGTTTTACACAATATTGATCAGCAAGGTCCGATTGAAGCTGTTCAAGCATCAACTGCGGTTGAGCCACAATTTAGTCATGATGCAGTAGATTTGCATGAACTTGAATATGTTGCAGATGATATCGTTTTAGCGATTGATCAAACTCCAGAACTGCTTGAAACTGAACCGTTGGATCAAGATCAACAACCTGCAATTGATGATGCTCAATTGTTTATAGATGCAAATCAAGATGCAGGTTTAGATCCTGTTGAAGTTGTTGCTCGAGAAACCTTTATTGAAGAAGCACGAGAGCTGATTGATGATGGTTTGAGCATTTTATCTCAATGGTTTGATCAGCGTAGCAACCGTAGTTTCCTACTCCAATTACAACGTATTGCACACAGCTTAAAAGGCGGTGCAAAAATGGTGAAATTGGAAGAAGTGGCTGATATTGCATATGAATTAGAAAATGCATTTGAGCAATTTGGTTTACATAATTTTAACTCGAATGTTTATGATGGTTTATTGGAAAAAACATTTCATTGGCTAGATGCTGCAATCTTTAAACATCACTATGATAATTTTGAAGGCTTAAAATCGAGCTTACATAGTATTGAATATGTTGATGTATCCGCACAGCTTCCAGAAAAACTATCTCGAACAAACTTAATCTTTGAGCAATCGATCAGTGAGTTTGTTCAGGGGGATGGTACAGAGCCACCGTCAATGTTGGGTGAATGGGATCTGTCACAAAAAACTGAATCTAACAATGAGATGATTCGTATCTCTGCCGATTTGGTTGAAAAAATGATCGACCTTTCTGGTGAAAACGCGATCAACCGTTCACGTATTGAGATGGATTTAGGGCAGTTAGGGAATACCTTGACTGATATGGAGTTGGCTATTCAACGTTTGGCGGATCAGCTACGCCGTATGGAAGGCGAGTTAGAAAGCCAAATTATTGCAAAACATGGTGATTTAAGCGCTCGCTATGCTGATTTTGACCCTTTAGAAATGGACCAATATTCATCTCTAAACCAGTTATCAAAATCGTTGGCTGAATCCGCATCTGACTTGGTTGATTTTAAAACCACGTTGGCTGAAAAGATTCGTGATACTGAAGGTTTATTGCTTCAGCAATCTCGTATTCAAGCTGAAATTCAGGAAAGCTTGATGCGTACTCGTCTGGTACCATTCTCAAGACTGTTGCCTCGATTACAGCGCTTGGTTCGCCAGACCTCTTCAACTGTGAATAAACCCACTGAACTTTTAGTCAATAATACTGAAGGGGAGTTGGATCGTAATATTCTGGAAAAATTAGTTTCACCGTTAGAGCATATGTTGCGGAATGCGATTGACCACGGGATTGAAGATGCGGAACAGCGTCAGAAGTCGGGCAAAGCGTTGACTGGTCGAATTGATTTGAATATTAGTCGTCAAGGTACGGATGTACTTGTCTCGTTTAAAGATGATGGTAAAGGAATTGATCCAAAAGTTATTCGTGATAAAGCAATCGAAAAAGGCTTGATCAAAACAGATCAACAGTTAGAGCCAGAGGAAATCCTACAGTTTATTTTCCATCCAGGTTTTAGTACAGCGCAACAAGTGACACAAATCTCTGGTCGTGGTGTTGGCTTGGATGTTGTGCAAAGTGAAATTAAATCACTTGGTGGACAAGTGAGTGTCAGTTCTGAGTTGGGGCATGGTTCAACCTTTACGATTACCGTACCTACAACAGTTGCGGTCAGCGATGCCTTGATGGTGAAAGTCGGTGATCAGCAATTTGCAGTCCCATTATCGCAAATTGATCGTATTGTTCGAATTTCACCAGCTGCTTTGGAAGAATATTTTGAAACTCAAAATGACTATTTTGATATCGATTTCCAAAGCTATAAGCTACGTTATTTGGGTGAGTTTACCTCGAATCAAGTCACTCCACGGTTACATGGGCTTGCACATTCATTACCAGTGTTGTTGATCAAGGGAAGTTTGGGGCAATCGATTGCCATTCTGGTTGATCAGTTAATTGGTTCACGTTCACAAATTGTGGTTAAACCGATTGGTAAGCAGTTTGCTACCATCAATGCAATTGCGGGTGCAACTATTCTGGGTGATGGTCAGGTGTGTTTGATTCTGGATGGGCAAAATATTGCACGACAAGTTCAAGCATCTACTCGTGGTAGTGCAGAACATCTTCAACATGATAAACAACGTCATCGTGATCAACGCCGTTTGATTATGATTGTGGATGACTCAGTTACCGTTCGTAAGGTCACTTCACGTTTGCTTGAACGCCAAGGTTTCGATGTGATTACTGCGAAAGATGGTGTGGATGCGATTGAGCAACTTGAAAATGTCAAACCAGACTTAATGTTACTGGATATTGAAATGCCACGAATGGATGGTTTTGAAGTCACCAACTTGGTTCGCCATCACGAAATTCACCGCGATTTGCCAATCATCATGATTACGTCACGAACAGGTGAAAAACATCGTGAACGGGCATTTAGCTTAGGTGTGACAAATTATATGGGTAAACCATTCCAAGAAGCTGATTTATTGGAAAATATTGAAGCTTTGTTGACGGTTAAATAGGAACGCTCATGACAAAGAATATTGAAAAATCTGCAATTGATAAAATTAGCACACGGGAATTACAGCATTTAATTACGGTGTCTACTGGGTTTATTGATGCATATATTATTGATTGTTATGATAAAGCACCAATGTTATTACCCCAAAATGTGGTGCTTTCTGCTCAGAATAGTCCAACCTATGTCAATGTCGTGGAATGGCATGAAAAGAAGTTGCCGACATTTAGTGTCAGTGATCCTAAAAAGACCTTGGGTGTCGCACTGATCATTGAAGGGGAGGATGCAGACGAGCGTTTTGCCTTGATGTGCAATGAAATGCCAAGTTCGATACGGCTACGGATTTCAGAAGTGGTCGACGCAGAGGATAGCATCAAAGATAAGACGATTTTACAATATGTGAAAATTGGCGATAAGACTTATCATGTGCCGGATTTGGATCAAATCCAATTACAGATTGGAATAAAGAAGACTTGATCTGTAATGCTTTCAAAACTTATCTGTAAAAAAGGACGCAAATGCGTCCTTTTTTACTCAGTGAGAATCGCTCAGCTTAAGCGAGTAATTCGACTAAGATTTGTTCGTAGATTTCAGCCAAAGGCTCTAATTCAGCAATATTCACATGTTCATTAATTTGATGAATCGTTGCGTTTAAAACACCTAACTCAAGCACTTGAGCGCCTGTCGGTGCAATAAAACGACCATCAGAAGTCCCACCACTGGTTGAAAGCTCAGTCTCTGTTCCTGTCACATTTTTAATTGCAGTTCGTGCAGCATTGACCAATTCACCGACTGGGGTTAAGAAGGGCAAACCTGATAACGTCCACTCAATATCATAATCAATATGGTGGCGATCTAAAATCTCAAGAACACGTAATTTGAGTTGATCTGCAGTCACTTCAGTTGAGTAACGGAAGTTAAAGGTAACGGTCATCGTGCCGGGTACAACATTGGTTGCACCTGTACCTGCTTGAATATTGGAAACTTGGAATGAAGTCGCAGGAAAGTATTCATTGCCATTGTCCCATACCGTATCACAGAGTTCAGCTAAGGCTTTTGACGCGGTATGAATGGGATTGATGGCTAAATGTGGGTAGGCAACATGGCCTTGTTTCCCTTTTACCGTTAACACTGCATTTAATGATCCACGACGGCCATTTTTTACGATATCGCCCAGCGTATCTGTACTTGAAGGCTCACCGACAAGACACCATGTCATTTTTTCATTACGTGCTTCTAAGGTTTCGACAACTTTAACCGTACCATTGATAGAAGGGCCTTCTTCATCAGAGGTGATTAAAAAAGCAATAGAACCTTTATGGTTGGGATGATTCTTTACAAAACGTTCAGATGCAACCACCATTGCAGCCAATGCTGTTTTCATATCAGCACTGCCACGACCATAGAGTTTGCCATCACGAATTTCAGGTAGGAATGGATCAGACTCCCATGCATCTAGATGACCTGTAGGCACAACATCGGTATGACCTGCAAAACAGAAAACTGGAGATGCCGTTCCGCGTCTTGCCCAAAGATTATCAACATCTTCAAAACGCATATTTTCAATATTAAAGCCAATAGCAGACAGACGATCTGCCATGATGGTTTGGCAGGTATGGTCTATAGGTGTCACAGAAGGCTGGCGAAGAAGTTGTAAACTCAGTTCTAAGGTATCCGAATGATTCATGGACATTGATCAAGTAAGTAAATTGAACAATATAATAGAGGAAGATAAAACCGAATGAAAACCTTAAAGCTTGAGAAAGGATAAAACTATTTAAATTGGCATTAAAAAAGCCTTATCTATTGAGATAAGGCTCATGTTGTAGAATGAAGTTGATACTTACAATTTATTTTCAACTTTTTCTGCAGAATTCGTAACAGCATCCCCCGCTTTAGATACATCCTTACCAACACCTTTAAATGTGTTGCAACCAGCTAAAACAAAAGCGAATAACATTGAAACTGCTAAAATTTTTTTCATTACTATCTCCGTGTTTCACGCGTTAATTAGAATTTTAGTATACGAGCATCGGGTTAATATATCGTTATGTTTTTATGAGTGGATTGGTTAATCCGTGTATAAGAAACGTGAATAATTAAGCATTTATGTCAAAGAAAAGCGCCAGAGGAGCTTGGCGGTACATATAAAATTGCAGGCTATTTTTATCATGATATAAACCATTACACCAAAATTGGGCAGCAACTGAGCTTTGTTTTAGATCTGGGCAAATCCATTCATGCCGTTGTAGACGGTAAAAATCTTTTGCAATGTGATGTCCCCATTGACCCAATCGACGTTGCGTGTTGATCCAAGAGGGCGGTGCAACATCGTCTTTATTGTCAGGCAGATAAAGCTGTCCTTTCATCACAGCCAGTTTCTTTTCAATTTTAAGATCTAAAGCCTGGGTAAATTGAAATTGTTTTTCTGAGAAATGATTTAGTTTTCGTAAAAGGGTGTCGCTACGATTTAGACCATACCAATGCTTTAAGTGTAAGTTTGATTCGCCTAAATAGTACTTTAAAGCAACTTCCCAATGCTCTATCTGTTTTGTGGCCTGATTACGAACAAGGAAATCAATTTCGCCTAATGTATTCTTTGCTTCAATGATTTGGATACTATGCTGAATCAGTTGATAGTGTTGATTGGCTTCATCTTGTAACCAGAACCAAAATAAATATTCAAAACGTAAACCTAAACGTGTGCTTTTAAGCTGTTGTACAAATTCAATGAGTGGGGTGGGGTCGTGATCGAGTTGATCTAAGCGTGTTTGAAAATCTATATATTGTTGTTGCCAAAACGCCGTGTCGTGTAGTTCAAAACGATTTTTAATTTCTAATTCATCAGGCAGATGCTGAATAATATTGGGACTGGCAATGCAAAAAGCCAATTGACGAACAATCGGGTGTTTGTACTTTAACCAAGGCTCAAAGTAGTCTGTCATTGTATGCTGTCCTAAGCTGAGGACTCACTCAGTTTATTTTTAAAGAAAAGGTCTTTAGTGTGTTGAGATTCAAGCAAATAAGTGGATATACATGCAAGCTCAATTTGGTAGTATTGGAAATGATGAACACCGTGATTTTAAAATACAATGATTCCAATTGATTTAAAATATACTGGCAAAATCATTTGGGCGGTATACTAGTCGAATGGGCAGATTGAGTTAATCTATGAAAGTTTTGTTTTGGCGAACATTGGTGATTGTTTTTATTGTACTCGGGTTTATTGGGGCAATATTACCGGGAATGCCAACGACAGTTTTCCTCATCTTGGCCGCTTGGGCGGCATCAAAAGGTTGGCCACAGGTGGATGCTTGGTTACTCAATCATCCAAAATATGGTGCAACGCTTCGTGCATGGCGTGAAAATGGGACTGTGCCACGTAAAGCAAAGTGGATCGCCAGTATTATGATGTTGATCAGTGGGGTGATCATGTTATTCACCAATGCGCCACTGGCTGTGAAAATTTTTACCGATGTGACCATGTTAATTGTGGCTATCTGGCTTTGGTTGCGCCCTGAACCAAAACCTATTGTAAAAACTTTGAATGAAGTGGATAAATCCGAATAGCTTTTATTTGATATGTTTGATCATTCAGTACTGAATATTTTATTAAGTTTATAGCAAATAGATAATAGGGTTAAAATATTGATTAAATGATCTACTCAATTTAATTAAAATATGGGTTTAAATATTTTATAAATAGATAAATAATAAACAAAAAACACCAATTTAAACTAAAATGATCTATTTTTTAATCACTCAAACCTAAAATAGGTAAAACATCGAGAAAAGCGTTTGACACTCAGTAAAGATTCTCTATAATGCACCTCACAAACGATGAAGTCGTTAGGGCGCTTAGCTCAGTTGGTAGAGCGTCTGCCTTACAAGCAGAATGTCGGCGGTTCGATCCCGTCAGCGCCCACCAAGCTTTAACGTTGAATTTTTAGTGCAGCGGTAGTTCAGTTGGTTAGAATATCGGCCTGTCACGCCGAGGGTCGCGGGTTCGAGTCCCGTCCGCTGCGCCACTTC
>NZ_JBWKXD010000010.1:0-97072 GCF_059422625.1 Acinetobacter sp. GW821-FHT01C12 | reverse complement strand
CGCAGCGGTAGTTCAGTTGGTTAGAATATCGGCCTGTCACGCCGAGGGTCGCGGGTTCGAGTCCCGTCCGCTGCGCCATTTATCTTTTTTCCTGAGATCAAGATATTTGGAATAGTAAGAAATTGAAGTTTTTGATTTTTAAAGATCGAACATTATAGACTTCATATCGCTTACTCCCCATCTTTAGGATAGAACTTAAGATTAAATCATCGATTTTCTTATAGGTTCAAACAGAGTAAACAACTTTGTTTATCCACACTCAGGGCGCTTAGCTCAGTTGGTAGAGCGTCTGCCTTACAAGCAGAATGTCGGCGGTTCGATCCCGTCAGCGCCCACCACATTTTCCAATCTAGTTATTTGTTTAGAACTTCTGTATAATATATAAGCATAAGTATTTTAAAAATAAATTTTCTATGCGAAATCCATATCAACGTAAAGCTGCGTCTTCAACTCAAAAAAACTCAGTTCAAACCCTAGACCAATATAAACATTTTGTCGAAATGATTGTTTCACAAACCAAGGTTTTTGTTCTTTATGATGATGGCTGGGCTTTGTGCGCATCACCGACAGGGCAACAGTCTTTAGCTGTTTGGCAAAGTAAAAATTTGGCACAACTTCTGATTAAAGATAACTGGAGCCGTTATACAGTTCAAGAAGTTGAACTCATTGTTTTTATTGAACAGATGATTCCTTTTATCAAACAAAATGATACGGCAATTTCTATAAATTTAACCCCTGAAGGGCGGAATATTTTAGTTTCAACAAATAAATTTTTACTCGACATCAAAAATTATTTATATCAGATGTATACGACTCAACCTGAGTTATTTCAAAACAATAAACGCTTACCGCTACCACGTAAAATTCGCTTACATCAGTAACGCTGTACAAACAATGACATGGCGTTCTGCGTCTTAATATTCACCGAGCACCCAACCGCTGATATAGGCAAAATACTCTCTTAACCATGCATTATAGCGTGTCGTGAGTGGAGTTTCAGCACCTACAGTAATGAAGTTATGATAGCCTTGCTTTCTGGCGATTGCTGCGGCACGTAAGGTGTGAAAATCACTGGTCACAATCGCAATTTTAGAGTCTAAAGTTAAACCATGCGCTTTTAAAATCGCTTGGCTATTTTTTAGATTTAAGTCAGTACTGGTACTTTTATTTTCTTGTAGAATTCTACTGGCTTGGATTTGCATATGCTCTTGTAAATATTGCGACATAATTTCTGCTTCAGGTTTTTCTTCACCAAAATCTAAACCACCACTGACAATGATCAAAGCTTGAGATTGTTGTTTTGCAATTTCACCAGCTTGATCTAAACGTTTTGCGAGGGTTGGTGAGGCTTTTCCTTGGGTAATGCCACTGCCTAACACAATAATTGCTTGTAGATTATTTTCTGCTGTATTTTGTTGGGATTTTAAGTGGATATAACCAAAGAAGCCGATTAAGCTGACTGACCAAAGCGTAAATAGAACCCATCCTAAGCGCCAGATTTTCTTTAACTTTAAGTGTTGGGCTAAATACTGCTGAATGTGTTGGCTCCATATTGCTGTAGTAATAAAGACTAAGCCAATCAGCAAAGGGAGTATTGTTCCTAAGTGGATTTTTTTATATAAAATTAAAATAAATCCATCGAGGAATAAGACAAATCCCAGCAAAAAAAAGACAATGCGGAAGAGTTTATTGTTATACATGGGTGAAAATAAATCATTAAAAATTAGTCTAATTCTAAACGAAATCTGTGCATTTATTATATATGAATCAAAAAAAACCGAGCAGTTGAGCTCGGTTTTGGGTTTTGGTAGGTAAATTTATTCAATAGCCCCTAATAAACATCACGACGATAACGACCATCTAAACGTAATTGTTCAACGGTGTCTTCTCCAAGGATATCAATTAAAGCGAGATCAACATCAGTTGCCATACCATTGATACTGCCACATACATAGATTACCGCATCATTGGCCACCCATTTTTTCAGTTCTTCGGCATGATCACGCAGTTTATGATGTACATAAATTTTTTCAGCTTGATCACGAGAGAATGCTAAATCAATACGTTTTAGCATCGCTGTATTTTGCCAAGCTTGAATTGTATCTTTAAAGAAATAATCGTTTGCTTGTTGGCGTTCACCAAAAATCAACCAGTTTTCAGTATAGTCCATACGAACACGGGCATGAATCAAACTCATTATTCCCGCAATCCCGGTACCATTTCCGATACAGATAATCGGGCGGTTATCGGTAATTAAATGGAAAGATTCATTATTACGAATTCTTAACGCAATTTTATCACGCAATTGCACATGTTCTGTCAGCCAACCAGAACCGAGACCAAGCTCACCTTGAGGATTTTGTTGCTGACGAACCACCAAACGCAACACTTGCTGACTTGGAATACTGGCAATCGAATACTCACGAGTTGGTAGCGTAGGGAGTTGCTCGAGTAAGTGTTCCATATTGGCAAAAGGTTCAATAGCAACAGTTAAATCGCGATTCCAAAGCGCTTCTTGAATGCTTTGTTCGAGTGAATCCACTTTTGTCTCTGCATGAACTTGATATTTATCCAAGAACAATTGAATACGTTCTGGACTATTTCCCGTTTGAATTTCAGCAATATCGCCTGCTTGCCAAGTTGTATCGTAACTGGCTTGTAATTCAAGATTAAATGCGGGTGCGCCTAAGCTGTTTGGATTGAGTAATTCTCGTTTTGTTAGACGCCATTGATCAAAAACTTTATCAATAGACATTGTTTGTAGATCGAGTTTTGTGGTTTTTGCTAAAGCGTCATTCCAATGTTGGATATCTGCATTATTGCCATTGTTGACTTCAAGCGTAGCAAACAATTGTTGCGCACCAGAATGTTTTAACCATGCATCTATGCGATGCCCAAAGCTACAATAGGTCTCAGGATAGTCTTGTGAACCCAATGCTAAAACCGCATATTTTAAATGCGAAAGATCCAATGATGTAGCCATGAGCTTTTTCTCAAAGTGCGAGGCTAAGTCAGGTGCTTCACCTGTACCATAGGTACTTGCAATCAAGAGAATCTGTTTGGCTTGCTTGAGATCATCTTCAGAGAGTTGTTGTACAGCTTTTACTGTTGTTGGCTGATGGGCTTCTTGCAGACTGGTTGAGGTGCGCCATGCCAATTGCTCAGACATTCCTGTTTGAGAGGCATAAGCAATTAACCAAGGTGTTGCATTTGGATCAATTTGAATTGCTGAACCCGCTTGTTTTGCAGCAAGGGTGAGTCGCTTTTGCTTACGACGTTTTAAATACAGCATCCATCCAGTAACAAAAAATAATGGCATTGCCAATGCCGCAAGCATTGCGATGAATTGAAAAACTGGGCCAAAGAAGCTACCACGGTGCACAGGGAGCATACTTCCCATGATTTTTTCATTGAGTGGTTTGCTTTCGTATAAGTCTAATTTTTCAATTTGTGCAGTTTGATAGTTATAGGTTGCTTTATTTCGTGCACGCTCATGTTGTGGAATAGCATCAACAAAGGTGAGTTCAACTTTACCATCTGGCTTTTTAGGGATCGAAACAGTCAGTGTCGAATAGTCACGTTTAATTTGAGCATTAAACCCATTCCATGTTTGAGTAAGTACATGTTGAATTTGTTCTGGTTTTAAACCTTCTTTATTCTCATGCTTATTTTCACGGTCTGGTTGTTGATGACCAGTCGTTGGATTTTGCTTTTCGCCACGTTGTTGTGGTTGTTGTTGCGGATTGCCAGAAGTCCCTTGACGTCCTTGACCTTCTCCACCGCGTGCCGCTTGCATTTCAGGCTGAGGTCGTTCAACCCCCATTACTTTAAACATACCATTGCGCCACCAGTCATACGACCAATACAGCCCAGTACATGCTAAAAGTAAATAAAAGATCACCACCCATGTGCCGACTACAGCATGTAGATCCCAAAGGAAATTACGACCTTTGAGTTTAGGCTTAATGGCAAACCATTGTTTAAAAGAATGCTTTTTCGGCCAGCGTAAATAGAGGCCACTGAGTACAAAGAAAATTAACATCAAAGTACTGGCGCCAGTAATTTGTTTACCGACTTCACCGACAGTTAAGTTCCGATGCAGTTGCTGTATAAATTGAAAAAAATCTTTGCCTTTCACTTCTGGAAGAACTTCGGCCGTGTAAGGGTTTACCATCATGGTATAACCTCTACGTGCGCCTTCTTTGACAATATTAATGTTTGAAGCCTCTTCAGCAGCTTTCGCGACAGTAATACTGTTGATTTTCATTTCAGAGTTTTGGGTTTGGAAATGTTGATAAATTTCAGCAGGCGTGAGTTTTGCCTGATTTTCAACTTTTACCGTGTAGCTGTCTGGGTTTAACCATCTTTGAATCGGTTGTTCATAAGAATAGATTGCACCAGTTACTCCCATAATTGAGAGAATTAAACCAGCTGTAATCCCTAGAAACCAGTGAATTTGAAAAAAAATCTTTTTAAACATGGCAATGCAAAGGGCAGAATATTTTTGATAGCAAATTATAGCTGAATAAATCGGAGAGATAATGAATTTTGCAGATAATATTTATTCTCATTATCATTTTTATTAAAATAGCGAAGTACAAAAAAACCTCCAAAAATGGAGGCCTTTTAAAATTTTAAATTAAAGTGTCTTGGGTTCACCAACAACTTCTTTTAAATGTTTACGCAGTGTTTCAAAGGGAAAATTCTTGCTATCCATACGTTTAGGTAGAATATATGCGCCTTGTTGGCCTTTCACTTTAAAGTTTACCAGTAAGAATTCAGGGGTGTTGTACCATTCATAAATGTCTTTCCAAGCCACGGTTCCAACACCTTCTTGTACACCCATTTGTTGACGCATCACAATACCACTTGGCTGTACACCTAATTTTACACCTTTGATTTCCTGAACTGGAAATTCATTCATCTTGCGTTTTACATACCATTCAAGACCGAATTTGCGAACCAAAAGATAGATGGCAACCGCAGCAAGAACCACCCAAAAAATAATGGTTGAATAGTTTTTAATTAAAGCGATGCCAAGTAATGAGAGTATGACTGCTACACCCATGATTGCCCAAGCTTTAATCCCAATTTTATTGGTACTACGCCAAATTGCAAGTTGAGCGCCGCGTTGTTCGGCTTCCGAAACTTCGTACGGAACAGGTTGTAAGGTATAAGCGTAAATATTCTTGGCAGTCATAGTGTCAGTAATGTATGTAAATCTAGTCAGAGTTTAGCACTAAATCTCAAGATTTAGTGCACCTATTGTACCAAATAACGATGCAATTTTGATGCAGATTTATAAAGAAGCCAATTCAGTAGATTGATCATCTCGTTCATGGCTTAAATTCTGTTTCAAGCTACTTAGTTGCTTTAAAATACTGAACATTAATGACAATTGTTGAAGAATAATGAGTGATTTAGAGTCTTCTGACTCGGATTGGCTTAAACGGGTACGAATGGCTTTCAACATATTGTGCGCGGTTAAATCAGGCATTTCATCCCGTAATAAAGCCCCAGAGATATCATCTAAAGCTTGATCCAATAGATTAAGCACCTGTTGGTCTTTCACTTGCTCACGATGTGCACCGAGTGCTGCGATATAGCTAAGAAAGGTATGATTTAAACATAAGAACTCAAAAGCTAAGCTTTTTTGACTTGGGTCAAAATCTGGTTCAGTGGCAAGGGTTGAAATCAGTGAGGCAACATCTGCATCCCGATTATGTGCAGCACGGCGAACAATTCGATACTCTAAACTATTATTGCGTCCCTGATGATATTGAGCGACTACATTGGCCAAATAATTGCATTGAGCTTCCAGTGAACGTTGAATGGTGCGGGGTAAACGACGGAACTTCCAGTCAGGGAAAATAAAGCTGACACCGAACCAGGCGAGCGCACAGCCAATCACTGTATCAATCATACGAGGTAGCGCAGCCTCATAGCCAAGCCCATCCAAGTTAAAATTGATCAGCGCCATGATGGTAATAAAGGCAGTGGCTTGGGCATATTGTTTACTGCGTAAATCAAAAAACAATACACCACTAAGTACGAGTAGTAAGAGTTGTCCTTCAATAGAGGGCACAAAATACAAAATTGCATAACCTAAAATAATGCCGCCTAAGGTTCCAATAATCCGTAATCTCAAACGTCGTTTGGTCGCATTAAAGTTTGGTTGGCTGACAAACAGTGCGGTTAATAGAATCCAGTAACCGTATTCAATATTGGTGAGTTGCACAAAAACATAGCCAATAAACAAAACAATCGAAACGCGAATTGCATGTCTAAAAAGTACAGACTCAGGGGTTAAATTTTGTTTGATTCGAATGACAATATCATCCCAACCTTTGAGGTCATCATCTTTAAGTTGGTTTTCGAAATTTTTACTTTGATCGTATTTTATATGCCGTTCAGTTTCGAGATTTTGTAATTGGGCATCAATCGACTTTAAGTTTTGATAAAGCGCAAACAGTGAATTGACCCAAATTAAGTCATAATTTTCTTCTTTTTTGAGTTTATCTAGCGAGTATCTGAGGTTTTTAAAAGCATGCTCAAAACGGACATTATGCTGGTAAGTGGTGCGGTGTAAGATGCTATCACTCAAATCCTTACAGGCTTTACCTTGCAGCGCTAAAATACGTTGGAAACGAAATAACACATCGCTATGTTCAAACATTTTGGCCAGCTTTTGATAATCAATATGTGCTGAATCGGCCCGTTCATGAATATCTTGTGCAACAAAGTAATATTGTAAACTACGACGCGTATCACGTTGTCCTCGGTCACCTTTTAAACGCGTCAACAAGGCGGTACGCATATCATTAAAAATGCTGATGAGCTGTCCATTTTCCATAGACAAACTAATCATACTGTCTTGATAGCTGGTTGGTGTCATATCGACATCAAACAAATTGGATTTGGAAAATAGAAAATTACCTAATGATGAAAAACATTGAGACAATTTGTCTTGAACCTGCCGTACTGGGAACAGTAAAAAACTGATGGTTGAAATAAGCCCATACCAAATTGCACCAATCACCAATAGACTTGGCTGGATATACCATTGATCAAATAAATGCACCCCAAGCATGGAATATACAGAAACCACCAGACAGCCATAAGAAATGGTGGCATAGCGACGTCCCAAAGAACCCAATAAAATCCAACCGATACAAGAAACAATCAAACCTAACGCAAACAGAATAGGGTAAGGAAAGAGCAGGCTCACTGAGGCAGCGGTGATAAAGAATCCGATATAGGTATAGATCAAATTCATGATACGTACAGAGAAGCGATCGTCTATATCACTGAGACCTGCTGCAACCACCCCTAAGGTCAGTGGAATGGTCATTAACTGCTGTCCCAACAGATAAGGTACAAATGCAGTCCCTGTAAAGGCAATGATCATTCTCAAGTTATACATGAAACTTGTGTTGTAGGTTGCTTTTCTGAGTTTTAACAGCCAAGTGTTCAAAGGAAATCCTTGTTAAATCAATAGGGTGTTATTTACTTGGGCAATGCGATTTGGCTTATATGGCTTTTCACTTATCTTTGTGACAAATCATACAATGGACAGTGTAAACTTGTCTGCAACATTCCTTATCAAATTATAAACCATCTATGTCTGAAAAAAACGTGGGTCAGCAGTATTCAACGGGCTGGATTATGCTTTTGGCTTTATTTACCTCTTTGGGCCCATTATCCATTGATATGTATTTGCCAGCATTACCACAAATGGCGCAAGATTTTAATGTGACGACCCAGCAGATCGCCAATACCTTGCCGGCGTATTTTTTTGGTCTTGCTGTTGGTCAATTGATTTATGGTCCAATCAGTGACCGTATCGGGCGTAAGAAACCGCTTTATTTTGGTATGACCTTGTTTGCTTTTGCTAGCTTGTTGTGTGTTTTAGCACCTGATCATTGGTCGTTGATTGCCGCACGTGTTTTACAAGCCTTAGGGGGCTGTGTGGGGGTGGTGATGGCACGGGCTGCAATTCGAGACCGTTTAGATGTGCAAGGTTCGGCGCAAGCTTTTTCCAGTATGATGATTGTGATGGGGATTGCCCCAATTCTTGCTCCAACCTTGGGTGCTGCCATTCTACAATTCTTTAGTTGGCAAGGCGTCTTTATCGCCTTGTTTGTGATTGGTCTGTTCTGCTTATTTTGTGTGCACTTCTTATTTAAGGAAACACTCGCGCCAGAACGCAGGCTGCGTCTCAACTTTAAACAAGTGTTTATTTTATATGCTGCTATTTTTAAAGATCGAAGCTTTCGCTTTCCAATGTTGGCAGGTTGTTTTACTGGTGCAGCACTATTTTGTTATATCAGTTCCGCGGCAGCAGTGTTGATGGATGGTTATCATTTAACCCAGCAACAATTTGCTATTGCCTTTGGTTTTAATGCTTTTGGTATCATTTTACTGTCTTCTATCAATAAGCGTTTAGCCAACAAACTCTCGGTGATCCTGCGCTTGAAAATTGGTGGTTTGATTCAGGTTACAGGCGCATTAATTATTGTCAGCGCAGGTTTCATGTCTGATGCACCATTGGCGATTGTCATGTTGGGTTTATTTTTCTCTGTTTCAGGGATTGGTTTTACTGGACCGAATGCGATGGCACTGGCGATGTCTGAACAAGGCTCAAGAGCAGGAACTGCAAGTGCAATTATGGGCAGTATGCAATTTGCGTGTGGCTTATTGGGTGGTGTGGTATTGAATTTTCTTGTATGGAATCATTTATTCAATATGGGAATTTTGATGTTGGCTTTTACTGTGGCTGGGTTTATGGCAATTTTAAAAGTGGCTCAACAGTTCAAGATGAAACAAATTTAAGCTTATACCAATACTGAACATGAGATCGTCTTGTTGATTTACAAGACGAAAGTGAATTTTCATTAATTGAATCAAAGAGGATCTGTATTTTTATTCAAGTATGAGGAAATTGACAGGTTCTAAGAGATTGTATTGTTAGAATAAGAACGCGATATACATACACGCGGTCAAAGCAGAAACGAAAAACACAAATACCAGAAAAACAAAAGCCGACGATTCGAGTGATGAGTAAATCGTCGGCCAAAATACTTCGTTATAAAGATTCAGGCTGCTAAGTTGAATCTTAAGAAGCATAAGTTTTTAGTTTCTCTGAGAGAAGGTCTCCAAATCTCTTTGCGGATGCCGTGCAATCAATTTGGTTGCTGCAGACCTTATACTTATATAACGACAGCAGTTTCAAATTGGTTGACAAGAAAATGAAAAAAAGTTGAAAAAAAATTATAATATTGTTCTTTATGCAATCTAGGCTGTCGTCATGGTGTCTTTAAACAAATATTTTTTGTGGTTTTTGCTGCTTTGTTTAGTCTTGACCATGGTTGCAGGTGTATTGGCTGCATTATTGCCCAATGAAATTGCTGGCGTGTTAACCGCAATACCATATTTGATTGCGATGATTATCGTCTTATATCGTTTTCTCAAACAACAACGCCGTGCGCCTACAGACCAAGAGCGTAAAAAACTGACCCTTGGTTATACTGCAATATTTTGGGGCTATAATTTACTTGGGGTATTTGCGGGTGTTTGGTTTTTTTCTCAGAATGATCCAGAAGTGTGGAAAACTTTTGTGATGTATCTGCAAAATACTCAATTTCTGCTCACAGCATTGATCATGTTGCTGATGTTGGCAATCCCTTTATATTTAATTACCTATTGGTTTTATGGAAAGCAAGCGCAGCGTATGGCAGCTAAAATGTTTGGTCAATGATCTATTTAAATTGTTGACTTTACTTTGAGAAATCAAAGTCATTGATGAAATCTGCGTCAATACAAATAAGCAAAAAATAAATTTTATTTTTAAGCTATGGATATGCTGTTAGTGTACGAACATATCCATAAATTCGCGTAATTCTTGAATGGCAATTTCAATGTCTGTGGTTAACCACGTTGGTTCAAAGATCCCTGCATAATGTTCTAAACGATCTTGAGGTACAACAAGTCGTATCGGGCAGTCTTCTTCAAGTAAACGCCATGGCACGATTGGAACTTCGTTATCCAGAAATGGCACAATATTGCGAATATCAATAATCATCGCATTGATACATTCTGGAAAAGGCATAACGGATAATTCATCTGTACGGCGACGGAAATACTCTAAATCACCCCATTTTAGAATATAACTTGGCTTATTAAATTCAATAATTCCAATGAGATGATCATCTCTTGAGGTATGTGTGAAGCATTGATGCGTGACATCAGTGTCCAAGTCCAACTCGACACTTTGTCGTTGATAAGCCATATCTACAATAGCCAAAAAATGGGGTACATATTATAGCTCATTTATCTATCAAGAACTGCTCGAATTAAAATTTACTTTTGCTTAAAATATTTTTACACACAGATCACAAATAGCCTGTTAGTATAAAAATACATCAATTCGATGGAGGTGGACGTCATGAAACACGATTTCAATAAACCATCTTATGTAACAAGTACTGAAGATATAACGCATAAGAATCGCTTACCCATTTATATGCTTATTCTTGTGGGGTTATTTCTTGTTTCCTTGCTTGTTTACATGATCGCCGACTGGGTTTAATCCCATTATTCTCTATAAAGATTATATTGATCAGACAAACTCTAGCTGCAAAGCTGGAGTTTTTCATTTTTGCATGCTTTTGTTGTATTTATGCAGTTAAATTTGCTCGTTATATAAGCAATAGATAAAGTAGAAGAGTAATTCATCAAGTATCCAATTCAAATAAAGAATGTTGCTTAAAGTCATTTGAGCACGCTCAGATTGTTATAAATCTATAACTTGAGGAAATAAAAATGAATGAAATTTTACAAACAAGGGGGAGATTTGATGCCATGTATTATTGGGATCAATTCCACCCGATTCTCGCCGCTGTTGCCATCCTTATTGTGGGATGGATTATTGCACTGATTGTTGCAGCAGGAATTAAAAAAATCCTAGAAAAACTAGGTACAAATACAAAATTGTCTTCAGCAACAGGTCATCGTTCAAATATTGAAAGTATTCTTTCTCGAATTGTTTTTTGGGTGGTGATGGTGATTGCGGTGATTGGTGCATTAAATGTACTGAATCTTACCAGCGTAAGCAGTCCATTTAGTTTGATGATCCAGCAATTCTTATTGTTTATTCCACAATTACTGGCTGCCGTAGCCATCGGGTTTATTGGCTGGATTGTGGCAAATCTGGTTAAAGTTGGTTTAAAAAAAGCCTTGGATCGGACTCAACTTGATGAAAAATTAAGTGCCGATGTGGGGGTCAGTCCGATCAGTCAGAATATCGCTGATATTGTGTACTGGCTAATTTTATTGCTGTTCCTACCAATTGTATTATCAATTTTAGGTTTGCAAGGCTTATTGCTTCCAGTGCAGAACATGCTGAATGAAGCAGTCTCTTATATACCAAATATTTTCATTGCGGGTGTCATCGTTTTTGTCGGTTATATCTTGGCAAAAATCCTACGTGGGATTGTTGAGGGTTTAATCAACAGTCTAAATTTACAAACCCAAATTGAAAAAGTAGGGCTATTTAAAAACTCAAACCAAGGTTTAGCGAAGTTTTTAGGCTCTTTTGTTTTTGCCGTTGTCATGATTACTGCGTTAATTGTGGCTTTTGAAGCACTTGGTATACAAGCTATTTCACAACCAGCAACCGCAATGCTGGGCGAAATCATGTATGCAATTCCACATATTATTGCAGCTGGATTAATTTTAATTGTGGCCTATGTGGTGTCTCGTTTTGTGGGGCGTTTGGTTTCAGAAGTTGTTGCTGGAACGGGTGTTGATGAAATTCCTGCAAAATTAGATTTGCAACGCTTTTTAGGTGACACGAAAGTTTCTTGTATCATTGGTTATCTGATTGTTTTCTTTACCATGTTATTTGCTGTTTCCGAAGCGGCAAATCGACTGGGCTTTGAGCAAGTTAGTCATTTGATTTCAATGTTTATTTACTTTGGTGCCAACATTTTGTTAGGCGCAGTGATTTTGGTGATCGGTTTCTGGTTGGCCAATATCGTGGCGAATGTGGTACAGCGTGGTGAGTACAATAGCTCAAGATGGTTAGGCAACTTGGTTCGTGTTTTGATCATGGGGCTGGTGATTGCAATGGGTTTAAAAGCCATGGGAATTGCCGATTCGATCGTTAATCTTGCTTTTGGCTTAACCTTGGGTTCTGTGGCAGTTGCTTTTGCATTGGCTTTTGGTCTAGGTGGACGTCAACCTGCAGAACGCGTTTTAACGGATTTAATCGATAAAGCAAAGAAAGAGGCAAGTCAACCGAATCCTTTAAAGCAAGAAAATACTTATTCATCACAGCCAAGCGGTACAGACGCTACGCAAGTAACCGCAGATACCCCTGCGATTGAAAATGAGTACAAGTCACTTACTGATTCATTGAAACAGGACAAAGATGACCCGAATTAACATTTAAATTCTTTTAAAGATCGATCAGGATTGATGCTTGATCGATCTTTTTATTTTTAGGTCAAAAGTGAGAGGGAATAGAGATGTCTAAGAAAAAGCCAAATAATTTCATTGCACCCATTGTGATTGCAGGAATCACTGTAGGGTTTTTAGCAAGTGCTTATAAGTTTGTGTTTGCAAAACCGAAAAAGCAACCATCCGAAATTGTTAAGCAACAACATGAATCTCAAAACAAATCTCAAGAGTGATTGTGTTTGCAAAGCATGAATTTTATCGGTTTTTTTATAGAAAATAGATAGACATCAGATGATTTATTGTCTAGATTGAATGGGCGAATATGTAGGCAATATAAAACACACTCATCTGATAAATATCATTTTCAAAGGAATTGAAATGAAGATCATCTATTTTTTACACAAAATTCATCAGTCGTTATTTGCAAAAAACCATGATCTAAAGTCGATGGATTTGGCGATTCAACGAGTGACCCAGAAGCAGCAAATCCAGAACCAACTTATCTTATTTAAAACAGATTATCTGGAATAAGCTTTCTATTAGACTTCTTTCATACGTCCTTTTTAAAACCATAAATCAACATAAAAGCACTCTCATCCTAGCCTTCTCCCAGCGAGAGAAGGCACTTTCATAATACCCATATGATTCACTGCACATGATCATTTTTTGATGTATGAAAGATCTTTATTGATCAGTTTAAATTAAACATATTCTGAAGCAGCATGTGCTGAAGCCCATGCCCACTGAAAATTAAACCCGCCTAAATGACCAGTCACATCTAAGATCTCACCTATAAAAAATAAACCTTTTTGTTTTTTACTTTCCATGGTTTTTGATGAAACTTCAGTGGTGTCGACACCGCCTAAAGTGACTTCTGCAGTCCGATAGCCTTCAGTACCAGAGGGTTTGACTTCAAATTGCTGTAATTTATTGGCAATGGTTTCAAGTTTTTCATCACTTAATTGCCCAATCGCCGTTTCAGCCCACTCGGACCAAATGAGATTTTGTAGTTCAATCACCACACTTTTCGGTAAAAGTTCAGTCAGTAAGGTTCTGATTAACACCTTAGGTTGGCTTTGCTTTTTGCGCTTTAAAAAATCAAACAGCTCAAGACTTGGTAAAAAGTTAATATGGAATGCTTGCCCTGCATTCCAATAATTTGAAAGTTGTAATGAGCTTGGACCACTTAAGCCACGATGTGTAAACAACAATGCTTCAGTAAATGCGATCAGCTCGTTAGATAGCGTTGCTTCAACCGCATTGCCGCTTAAACGAGTGGTAACTTCTTTAAATTGATCTGAAAAAGTGAAGGGAACTAAACCTGCGCGTGTAGGATAGATGTGGTGACCAAATTGTTTGGCAATCTCATAGCCGATGCCAGAGCCACCCAATGTTGGAATAGATAAGCCTCCTGATGCAACAACTACAGATTCAGCCTGAAAATAGCCTAAATTGGTGGCGACTTGAAAAGTCTGATCGTCAAGCGTGTTAATCGCTTTGACTTCACAACTGGTTTTAATCTCAACATGATGTGTTTTTTCACATTCGTTGAGCAGCATGCTTAAGATTTCTTTTGCGCCATTTAAGGTAAACAGTTGTCCATGTTTGCGTTCTTCATAGTCAATGCCATATTCACAGACCATCCCAATAAAGTCCCAATTGGTATAACGCGTCAGGGCAGAGATGACAAAATGTGGGTTATGTGAAATAAAATTTTCAGGCTCAACATAAAGATTGGTGAAGTTACATTTACCACCACCTGACATGAGGATTTTTTTACCAATTTTATTGGCTTTCTCAACCACTAAGACTTTACGACCACGAGCAGCTGCTTTTGCCGCAAGCATTAAACCTGAAGCACCTGCACCGAGGACAATCACATCATATTGGTTAGAAGACATATCACACTCATGGAAACTTTGAGCAGGGGATTATAGACAAATTTAAAGTAATTTTCAGGACAATTATAAATAGGTAGGGTTTAGCTGCGTCCTTGCAAGCCACCACTATGCAGAATCAATATTTTTGCATTTTCTTTAAAGTAACCTTTTGAAATTAAATCAAAAATCCCATAAAACATTTTCCCAGTATAAATCTGTTCAAGCGGAATGCGATATTGCTGCTCAAAGTTGTTTATGAAGCTAACTAATTCAACTGTGGTTTTGGCATAACCGCCAAAACAATAATCATCCAGTATTTTCCAATTGCTTTTATGGGTGAGTTGACTGACATCTTGTTGTAAAAAATCACCTTTAAGTGCTGAAAATCCTAAAATTTCCTGCTGTGATGAACTGGTGTTAATCAGCCCAGTGATTGTGCCACCTGTTCCTACCGCACAGCAAATCACATCATAATGATTTAAATCTTCTGTCGTTAAAATTTCCTGACAACCTTGTATAGCAAGCTCATTGGTTCCACCTTCAGGAATAATATAAGTATCTGGATAATGTTGTGTTAATTCATCGATCCAGTCATGATTATTTTTTTGTCTATATTTTTCACGTGAAACAAAAACTAGCTGCATGCCCAACTGCTGTGCTGTCGTTAGAGTAGGGTTGAGCGGTTTATGTGCTAACTCCTCGCCCCGAATGATCCCGATGCTTTTAAATCCAAATAACTGTGCTGCATAGGCTGTGGCAGCGATATGATTGGAATAGGCACCACCGAACGTCAGAATCTGTTTTAGGCCAAGCTGACGTGCTTCAATCAAATTATATTTGAGTTTAAAAAATTTATTGCCAGAAATTTGTGGATGGATTAGATCAAGCCGTTTAACTGTAAGTTGAACAGATCCAGCAACATCTAAACTTTGGTAGGGAATAGTTTGGGCAATATGATCAAACATGCTGATTTTTTAACTGAATGGGGGTATATGAGTAGCTTTGCTTTGAATTAAGCCTGTTCAAGATATTCTAATCAAACCTGTAAAGCAAGACAGGTTTGATTGAGTTTCATGTCTATTATTGGGGATAAATTTCTAGGTTTTAACTCAAGCCTTTTTAACGCAAGCTTTTCACTTAGGCGGATCATTGAGTGCTGGTATCGACGGAAGTCACCACAGACATCCCCGGTCGTAAGAATTCTAAACCTTTTTGATTGGGATCAATAGCAATCCGCACAGAAATACGCTGTACGACCTTGGTAAAATTACCTGTGGTGTTGTCAGGCTTAAGCACACTAAACTCAGCACCAGCAGCAGGTGAAATCTGTTCAATACGGCCAGTAAATTTTTGATGTTTCATAGCATCTACCGTAAATGTTGCTTTTTGCCCGATGTGCATATCAGCAATTTGTGTTTCTTTGAAATTGGCAATCACCCAGGTTTGTTGCGGAATTAGATACATTAACTGGGTGCCAGCTGCAACATATTGTCCCACACGAGGAGTGACTTCGCCCAACTGTCCATCCATCGGTGCTGCAATCACGCTGTAGTCTTTTGTCGTTACCGCTTGATCAAATTGTGCCTTGGCATTGGTGACTTGTGCTTTTAAGCCCGATTGAGCCACTTGAGCTGTTTTTAATGCTTCTTGAGCAACCAATACATTGGCTTCCGCTTGTTTGAGTAAGGCTAAATTATTTTTTACATCCGCAGCTGCTTTGTCTTGTTCTGTTTTAGAGGTTGCGCCAGTATTTCCCAATTGTTGATAACGATTGAGTTGTGCTGTTGAAAGTTCATAACTTGCTTTGGCTTGTTCAACTTTGGCTTGTGCAGCCACAATATCTGCTTTGCGTTGTTCAATCGCTTGGGTTTGATTGGCTAAAGTGGTATTGGCCTGATCAACACCTGCTTCAGCTTGAGTCACTTTCTGATCATAGGTTGTGGTATCAATATGCATTAACGGCTGACCCTTTTTGACATGGTCAAAATCAGTCACCAATACATCTTTGACATAACCATTGATTTGAGAAGATAAAACTGTGGTTCTGCCTTTGATATAACTATTGTCGGTGGATTCTATGCTGCTATCAAAAGGGCCAATTTTCCATGCGCGCATAATCACAGCAATCCCCACCAACAAGACCAAGAGCATCAACAGCAATGTTCTTTTCGCTGTTGGAATAAGCTTACTGGATGGTGGTGGCGCTGCTGCTGTTGCAGGTGCTTGTGGTGGTGTAACTGCTGCTTGCTCTGTTGGTTTTTGATCTTGCGACATAAGAATTCTCAAATATTTTTTAATACATAGCGTGACATCATGGATCATCTGATTTCGGAATAGCCTGAGATCTGTCTAACTGCTATTGAGGACCTGTTGCTGTTTTTTGAGTTGATAGCGTGTCCAAGCAATATTAAAACTACTCCAAATCAACAGTAAAATGGCGAAAATTCCATTTAATGCAATCACATCATTATAGGCACGCACTTGTGCTTCTCGTGTCACAATCTGGTTTAAATTGCGATAAGCTTGGTTCTGTTCAAGTGAGGCATCTAAAGTATATTTATTGGCTGCTTGCTGATAGGCCGCAAGTCGTTGCACCACCAATGGATCAGTTGGTGATAAGTCACTGACAATTTCAGCCCGATAATTTTGGGTGCGTAATTGTTGATAGGTTGAAAAGAATGAATTTCCAATTAAACCCCCAAAGCTTTGTGTTGCAGAGAACAACACCACAAAAGTGACCATGTGTGATGGGCCTTTTTGTAAGGCATTAATAATCCCTGTCAGCAACAATGGTCCGATAAACATACCACTGGCAAAGCCAACGATAAATTGGCTGCGGTAAAAATTCTCAGGTCGAACATCACTGGTGAGGTGATAGTCTAAAGCGCAGGCAATAAGAACCAAGACTACAGCACCGACCAAGTGCCATGAGATGCGTTCTCTTTTAAAGGTCATGGCGCTAAAAACGGTGCCGAGCACAATGCCAAGAAAAATCACGCTATACAAGGTAACGAACTGATCAGGCCCCATACCCATAGTTTTTAAAAAGTTAACAGCCGCGTAACTTTGCTCAGACATAAGCAAGCGAATCGCCAACGCACCAAACACAAATTTAAGTGTGGTGGCTGAACCTAGCCAACGGGTAATGATAAGCGGATTGACACGGTAATGTTCATAAGTCAGTCCGATAACAATAAGACTGAAACCAGCAATTAAGGCATACCCTAACCATTTGACTTCAAACCACCAAAGGATTGGGCCTTGGGTCAGGACGATACATAGCAGGGCAAAGCCAGGTGCAAGCAAAGCAAAAGTGAAGAAATCCTGTTTTTCAAAGACTTCGATTCTTAAGCTACGTGGTAGTTTTAAAGAAACCACCATAGCCAAACAACATATCGCTAAACCCAGCTCAAAGGTATAGAGCACAATCCAGTCATTTACATCGACCAGCGATGGGGAAATGATCCATGCCAGCGGAATACCCAATTGTTGAAAGCCCAGTGCGAGATAAATTCCTCGCCCAAAGTTTTCTCGTTTAAAGGCTTGCATGATGTAGTACATGCCTAAAGAACTCAGGGGGGCGGCAACCAAACCGCTGATCACACGGACAAACAATGCCATTTCAAAGGTGTGCACAAAGATATGTAGCACCAACACACAAATAAAAAGCACTAAACCAATTTCAGAAAAAAGCCGTAACCCATATTGTTGCCGAGCTTTAAACAGAATCATGTTGGAACTAATATTTGCCATCACATAAGCTGCGGGAATCCATGCAGCTTCCGAAGGCGTTAGCGAGTATTCACCCTGAATAAGTGGTAAATTTGCAGTAATAAAACCATTACTTAAACTGCCTGAGATCGCAACAAACAGGCCAATAAAAAAATAAATCAGCTTTTTATGTGTTGGATGTGCAATAGCCGCAGGCGAGCCTGGTAAGGTTGGACGCTCTTCAGGTGTCCAATCTGGGGCAGGTTCAAGTAAACGTGGCGATTTATCCATAAGTGCCTCAATTACGCCTTGATGCCATCAATCAGTAAGTCAACTGCACGTGTGGCCAGTTGAACTTGTTCTTCGTCAGTTAGCCCTTGAAAGGAAGCTCTTAGAATACCGGTAATTAGCGCATAATCTTTTGGGGTAAGATCTGGTCGGCAAATATGATGGGCAATGGCTTGATCAATCAGCGGTTGAAGAATTGCGTCACGCCGTTGATAAATATCCACCATACTTGGGTCATTACGATCAATCACACGCCAATATTCCATCAAGGCGGTGAGATAAGGCAGATTCTCGACATGATTGCGAATTAACCGAATTAAACCATCAGGATATTCTGAAAAGCTTTTTGCCCGTTCATCTAGACGAGTTAATGCTTGTTCCATCAAGGCGATGACCAACTCACGGCGATCTTTAAAATTACGATAAAAGGTTGCCCGTCCAACGCCAGCTTCATCAATCACAAGCTGTAATGGCGCACGAATCCCTTGTTTACGGAATATTTTCAGTGCAGCATTAAGCAAATCTTCGCGATTTTGTGCCGCTTGTTTTTGACGTATACGCATAGGGGAAATTGCATTAAATTTTATTCTGATATTTAACGGACATTTTTGTCCGTTGTAAATTACTAACTCTGTGGATTTTTGTAAATAGCAGCTTTAAAGTTGATTAGATTGGTTAGAATGACTTAGGTCAATGATTAATAAATCGTATAAATAGGTTTAGATTTCTAAATATTTACCCTTTAAAATAAAACAATAAGTGTGCTGAAATTGTGAAAATTTTTAAAAATATTGTTATTTCGATCTGCTGCATCGGTGTATTGGCGTTAAATGCCTGTACGCCATCTGAGAAAAAAGCAGATCAGGCCGTATATTCAAGAAAATCATCAGATCAACAGATTGAACAACAATTCAAGCTTTGGAAGGCGCAACAAGATCCCCAATTATTGGCGGATTATTATCAGTTTATGTCGCAGTATTTAAAACATCCGCCTAGTCTGATGGAGCTAACAACCAGCCGAAACTATATGCCGGAACAGTGTAACTCAAAGCGTTTTGCCATCCCACCTAAAGCCTTTTGGAAAAATGTAGTGAGTAGTTTGCAATTAGTAGAAAAGTTAAATCGAAATGAATATTTTAAAACATATACGATTTCAGCGATCTATCGTGCCCCTGAATTAAATAAATGCATAGGTGGGGCTGAAAAAAGTAAGCATTTAAGTAATTATGCAGTCGATTTCCATGTGCTATCTCCCAAAGAAACCATTAAAAAAGATCGCGAATTATTGCTTAAAAAAATGTGTCATTTTTGGCAAGTGGAAGGCAAAAGTTATAAAATGGGTTTAGGCGTTTATGGTAATAATCGCTATCATATTGATACCCAAGGATATCGCACTTGGGGTAAGGACTTTAAATCGAAAAGTTCGCCGTGTGTAAAAAGTTAAAATTGTATTTTTGGGCAAGAATTGAACTTGAATCTATATTAAAAAATGCTGAGAGATTGGAACGTTATTTATGAAATGTCTACAGACCCTAATAAAGGGCTGTTTATTTGCTCTGCCTTTTTTCAGTAGTTATTCTGCTTTTGCGCAAGCTGATGCTGCTGTCGAAGTTGACCCTGAATACGAGGTATTAGGGCGTGCAGGGAAACTGAAAATTCAAAAAGAGTCTTGCACTCAGCATGGTTCTAGTTGTGACTATGTACTCTATGATGCTAAAGGAAAGAAGCAGGTATTAATGGAAAAATGGAGTAAAACTGCAAATGTTTATCAATTTAATCCAAATTTAATGGGTTTTTTGTTGGGGCTAACAGGAAGTGAGTATAATCTCACTGTGATTAATGATAAAAACCAACAAAAAGATTATAGTAGTTTTCTTGCGATGAATGGGCAGCAAAGTTGTTTTGTAACTTTTGAGTCGAATTTAAAAAATATGCCAAATTCATTGGTATTTTATAGCATTCCTGATTTTCGGGTACGTTTAGTGCTCAACAACAAAGTGCTGCAATTTAAAAAGCTGAACTATCCTGCAACGGCAAATTTTGAGGATAATGGTGATTTTTCATTTAACTATAATATTAAGATCGGAAACGAGATGGGGGTACAGGATGTTATCATTCAAAACCCTTGTCAGTCTGATTATCGGGTAATTATGAGTTAATATAAATAAAATAAAGTTATTAATTTTATTAAAATTCATCATTTTTATTTTTGAATTAAGTTGTCTATTGTCGTTTTATTCAACAACAAGGACACGACAATGACCACTCAACAGCAAGTTAATCAGGCACAATATCAAAATAAATCAGAAGCATACTTAAATAGCCAAGTACATGCACAAGGCATTGAGTTTGAAAAAATGCAAAATTTAATCCAACAACATCAATTCAAACGAGTTTTGGATCTAGGCTGTGGTGGTGGGCATGTCACGTATCAGATTGCGGCATTCACTGAGCAAGTAATTGCCTATGATATTACGCCTGAAATGGTCAATCTTGTGACCACGCAATCTCAACAAAAGGGATTCGATCATGTCATAGGGCAGGTTGGTGCAGCAGAGCAATTGGATTTTCCTGTTGAGCATTTTGATTGTGTGATCAGTCGTTATTCTGCGCATCATTGGCAAAGTATCACTCAAGCGATTGATGAAATTTATCGTGTATTACGTGCTGATGGCAAAGTGATCCTATTTGATATTATTGGCAATTCTAATCCAATTTTAGACACCTTTATTCAGACCATAGAAACCATTCGCGATCCAAGCCATGTTCGAAATTATAGTTTGGCGGAATGGGTAAAAATCGCAGAACAAGCAGGCTTTAAGATAGAAATCATTGAAAAGCAAAGTTTACAGTTAAATTTTCAAAGTTGGGTGGAGCGTATGCAAACACCAGTAGAGGGTATCCATACCATTCGCTATTTGCAGTCCAAAGCCGCTGATCAAGTACAACAGTATTATCAGATTCAGCAAGATGGCACATTTACCAGTGAAGCTGTATATTTGGTATTGAGTAAAACTTGATTAGAAATCTGATGTCAAAAAAAATAATCAATACAATAGTTCCGATATTATTTAGCATGATGGCTTATTCCAGTAGTGGTTATGCCGAGCAGATTCATCGCACAATGGCCAAGATAGGACAATTTTCAGTTATTCAGCAAACATGCGATGAAGATGCAAATGATCATTGTGATTTTGTACTCTATGAAGGCGATGACTATAGATTGCCCTTGGTCGTAGATTGGGAGCGTGGTTTAAATGTTGAAAATCAAACCGAGGATTTCTTGCATTTAAGCTATGGCTATACCTTTAATGTTCATCATAGTCTTTTCATCTCGAAGGCAGGGATTGTTCAGGCTTTAGACAACGTTGTTGCTGTGGATGAAAACACTGGGTGTATCGCTCGATTTGAATTAAAAGATGCGCCTACGATTATTTTCCAAAAAGCATTTACCGCGAAAGTTTTAAACAAAATTCAACTTCAGCCAGAGCAACACCCTAAAATTGAGTCTGTAAGCATAGATGCTTTTCAATATTTTAGTGACATGGAATTTGATGGAAATAGTGGCTTTCACTACCGTTACAAAAATAAAAATGGTGAAGATCAAACTGTTTTAATGATACATCCTTGTGACGTATAGCCACTTTCTATAGATAGACACCTTTTGAAATAAAAAATAGCTGTATTTTTAATCAGAACTGTTATGCTCGAACTATAAATAAAACAAAAAATGGAGGAGATGCCATGAAAAAGCTATCCATCAGTTTGAGTGTAATACTTGCAGTATTTTTGGCTGGGTGTGAAAAGAAACCACCTACACCAACAAAAACTGAAGTTCGTTCAATCCATATCGCAGGTATGCCTGTGTATGAAAAAGATTATCGTCTCAGTGCTCGTTCAGTGGATTCACAACCCTGATTTTTATTCAAAATATAAAAACGAGTGCATCAAAAGAGGATGCACTCGTTTGGTTTTAATTCAATTTAACCGAGTTGATTTTAAATGAATTAATGAAAAACAGTTTCTAAAGCTTTTAGTCCGACTTTAGGATCAAGTAATCCATTATAGATCTCAGGAATTTCACGTTCTACGCCAAAGAACTCATAAATTGCAATCATGGCACCACGAACAGAATATTCAACAGTAAAAACCACATCATCTTCAATTTCAACAAATTGTCCCAAGAATGCGAAGTTTTGTGAGCCTTGTGGAATAACCTGTGGGCGGTCACCAGGCTTACGGCAAGCAAATAAAGCTGATGCATAAGGCATCATTGCAGTTGTTACAATGGTATTTGCTAGAACATGCTCAAGAATGTCATCAAAACCGAGTTGTAGAATCAGTTCAGTGAGTATTTCATTGCCTGTTGCTTGTGACATCGGTTTTTTGATGTAGTCACCTGTTTGATCAATTTGGAAACCATAGCCCCAGAGGGTAAAGGTGCCTTCTGGTAAATTTGCAAAATGAGGTTGAGCTGGCACCACAATCGATAAATGCCAACCAGATTCAAACCAAGTCATCAGTGCTCCAGTACCTGGCTGGTTACCTGTGTAATCAATGATGCGATTTAATAGAACATCGTCTTTCATGGTGAGTGTAAAAGACTCCCATTTATGTTCATCAATGTTGCCGTAAAAGGTCATTGGTCGGCCAAAGTCAGGTGCTTTTTTCGCAAGGGTTTCCCATAATGTCCAACCATGATCAAGTCGATCACGAATAAGCGCTGGAACATCATCATTCCCAGCATAACGGGAATCTGCTGTAATTGAACCTAAAGTAAATATGGCAAGATCATTTTCTTGAAGGTTGATTTGCTCAGTACCTTCAGGAAGGTTGACATACAAGCGTGTTGCACGACGTTCTAGGGTTGCTTCATCGGTTTGAAAGTCTGCATCTGTCACATAATTGCCAAAACGAACATCTACGCCTTGTTCAAGCAACCAACGTTGTAGCGGCAAAATCATGGAATCATATTGGTTGTATTTGGTTCTTTTTACCCCAGCGAGGGTATGAATACGTGGTAACTCTTGGATAAAGCGTAAGAAATAGCGACGAAGTTCTGCTGCACTGTGCCATTTTTGAAAGGCAAATGTAGTACGCCACATACGCCAAAAGTTCGTTTCAAAGAAGGTCTCATCGAAAAATTCATCAATACGGCGGCTGCCAATTTTTTCTTCTTTCGCCGCCAATAAGCGTAACATTTGCGCACGATGGCGTGTATTTAAACCCAGTTTAGCGGCATCTGAAATTACATGCTGCGCATTAATTAAACGGGCTTGTGCATGGGTTTTGACTTGCTCATTGAACTCACGACATTCTTCACGAACAGAAATTTCAGGATTTTCTAAGGATGGAATACTCGAAAATAAGTCCCAAAGACATAAATATGTTTCATCTGTCAGCATCCGCCCGCCACGGGTAACCCATGCTTGTGCAGCATGTGGCGTATGGCCGCCATCCATTGAACCACCTGAGACGTCTAACTCTTCGAGAATGTGAATATTTTTAGCTGGTACTTTGGCATCACGTATGGCAAATGCGGCAGCTGCCATTCCGGCAATTCCACCGCCAATGATCCACAAATGTGCTTGGCTTGCATCTAAGCGGTTGGTTTTGTTGTTGTGCATTTTTTACCCCTGAGTATAAATATTGATTTTGGATAATTTAAAACCATAGTTTTATTATGGTTTTTTATAGCCTATAAATACATGAAAATGGAAGTTAATTTTTGTGATTAATGTGGTCTATTTTATGGATTTTTAGGATATTTTATATACCTTGATGATTTTATTGATATAATTAAGATATTGAAAAATAAATTTTTTATTGAGTTTTTACTCTAAAAATATTTGTTTGCTCTGTTTGTGGTGATAATGCGCAAGTGTACTTAAATTTATGATTGAAATTTTGATGAATTTGCATTGAATAAAAGTGTAATCGCGAAATAATAAAGATTTTTATATCTTCAAAAATCGGTTGTGGCGTAAAATATCTATTCTTAAAAATAGTCTAGGTCGGGGTGTCTCTTGGAATCATTATTGATTTTGGGTTCAATTGCATTGGCATTAATGCTAGGCGCAATTAGCCCTGGTCCTACATTTGTTTATGTGGCTAAAAATTCAATTGCGATTTCTCGTAAACATGGTCTGTTTACTGCTTTAGGGACAGGCATGGGCGCAGCTTTATTTGGTTTTTTAGCTGTAATGGGATTACAGGCAATCTTATTGGCTGTACCTTCTGCATATTTAGCTTTAAAAATTTGTGGTGGTCTGTATTTACTTTGGCTGGCTTATAAAATTATTAAACATGCTAAAGATCCAATGGCACAGGCATCTGACTCATCTACGGTGATGAGTTATCAACAAGCGTTTCGTTTAGGTTTAATTACCCAGTTAAGTAATCCTAAAATTGCGATTATTTTAGCCAGTATTTTTACTGCGCTTTTACCCAAAGAAATTCCAACGTATTTTTATTTTGTTTTGCCTATCTTGTGCTTCTTTATCGATGCTGGCTGGTATTCACTGGTTGCTGTTGCGCTTTCAGCGGAAAAGCCGCGCCGTGTTTATTTGAAGTTTAAAAAAGTCTTCGATCGAGTCGCGGGTGGTGTCATGACCTTACTCGGTTTAAAGTTGATTTTTGGTATGAAATGATTGTTTTTACGAGTAAAAATGGTCATGGGTTTTATTAGCAGATCTTATTTGTTAAAAACTAATTAACAGTATGTTTAGTTTGTGTTATATATTTATTCATTATAATGGTTTAGACCTTAGAGAGATGTAATTTTGAAAAAAATATTATTGATTGCTGCCTTAAATGGCTTGGTACTTACTGCTTGTTCTACCACTGAAAGCTCTAAAACCATCCAAGCTCCTCAAGTGGCTGCTGTGACTTCAGCGGTAAAATATTCAGGTGCGAAAACAGCAGTTTCGATTGGTAAGTTTGATAACCGCTCAAGTTATATGCGCGGTATCTTCTCTGATAATGTCGATCGTTTAGGCGGTCAAGCAAAAACGATTTTAGAAACGCACTTGCAACAAACAGGATATTTTTCAGTCTTAAATCGAGACAATTTATCAGAGCTGCAACAAGAGGCTGGTTTTGGTAAATCATCTCAATCCATTAAGGGCGCACGTTATGTGCTCACTGGGGATGTATCTGAATTTGGGCGCAAAGAAGTGGGTGACCATCAATTGTTTGGGCTATTAGGGCGTGGTAAAACTCAAATTGCCTATGCAAAAGTCAATATTAATGTTGTTGATGTAAATACAGCAGAAGTTGTCCATTCTGTGCAGGGTGCAGGTGAATATGCGCTCAGTGAACGCGAAATTTTAGGTTTTGGTTCTACAGCATCTTATGACTCAACCTTAAATGGTAAGGTTTTAGATCTGGCTGTACGCGAAGCGGTTAATCACCTTGTCACAGATATTCAAACAAATAAGTGGTCCGTACAATAGGTTTGAATAAATGAAACGGGTTTTATTATTTTTAAGCTTTTTTGCAACGTTAACTTTGGTTGGGTGTGCATCTGGACCACAGTCTTTATATAGTTGGGGCGGATATCCACAGCAAACCTATTTAATGCTGGCGGTTCCAGAAAAAACTTCGCCTCAGCAACAAATTTTAGCGCTTGAAAAAGATGTTGAGAAAGCAAAAGCAAAAAATGCCGCAGTGCCGCCAGGTTTATATGCGCATTTGGGCTTGTTAAATCTTAATATTCAAAATGGCCCACGTGCAATTCAGTATTTTGAGTTAGAGCGCCAAATTTATCCTGAGTCAACCGTATTGATGGATCGTTTATTGAAGAAAATGACCACTCAATCGACTGAGGTAAATCCCAAATGAAAAATATGAAACAATTATTCGTACTTGGTTTACTGATGATGCTTTTCACCGGTTGTGCGGTATCACCTAAGCAGAATCGTGATTTAGCAGCATATCGTGAGCATATCCCTAAGTCGATTTTGGTACTTCCCCCAATCAATGAGTCTCCTGATACACGTGCAACCTATGGGTATTGGTCAACAGTAACATTGCCTGTGGCTGAGGCTGGTTATTATGTATTTCCAATCTCTGTTGTTGACACCATGTTTAAAGAGAATGGGGTGACCAATGGATTTGATGCTCAAGCAATTCCTCCGCAAAAGTTAAAAGAGATTTTCGGAGCGGACGCTGCGTTATATATTAAAGTTAAAGAGTATGGTTCTAAATATCAGGTGATTCAATCTGTAGCAGCAGTTGCAGTAGAAGCCAAACTTGTAGATTTGCAAACTGGCACATTACTTTGGCAAGGTGAACAGCGACTTCAGCAAGCCAATGATAATAGCAATGCGGGTTTGATTGGCGCGTTGGTTGGTGCTTTAGTTGATCAAATATCCAATCATCTGTCAGACAAGGCCTATACTTTATCCAGTACTGTAAGTTCGCAATTATATTCACCGAGTATAAATCAGCAAAAAGGTCTGTTATATGGACCACGTTCGCCAAACTTTAGCCAAAATGCAGTGAAACCTTAAGCACTGGTATTGTTTGTGAGTATTAAATAAAAACCCCAATTTAGAAATTGGGGTTTTTATGTTTAACGCATATTGCTGATTAGTGCACCATAGAAATCTTGTCTAAGAAGAATTTGGTTCTTTCATGACGCTCATCAGGCTTATTAAAGAAGTCATTTGTTGCACAGTCTTCCAAAATTTTGCCTTGATCCATGAAAATAACTCGGCTTGAGACTTTACGAGCAAAGCCCATCTCATGAGTTACACACATCATGGTCATGCCTTCTTTTGCCAATTGACTCATGACTTCAAGCACTTCACCCACCATTTCAGGGTCTAATGCCGAAGTAGGTTCATCAAATAACATGCAGACTGGATCCATACATAGACCACGGGCAATCGCAACACGCTGTTGCTGACCACCAGACAGTTGCCCTGGAAACTTATTTTTGTGAGCTGCCAGACCAACGCGATCTAAATATTGCAACGCTTTTTTCTCAGCCTCTGCTTTAGAACGATTTAAAACCTTAAGTTGCCCAATGGTTAAATTATCCAAAACAGTCATATGTGGGAACAATTCAAAGTGCTGGAATACCATTCCCACACGAGAACGGAATTTTGCCAAATCAGTTTTTGAATCTTTTAAGGCTGTTCCATCCACAACAATATTCCCTTCTTGGAATGGTTCTAATGCATTTACAGTTTTAATCAGTGTGGATTTACCAGAACCAGAAGGTCCACATACCACGACAACTTCACCTTTTTCAATTGAAGTGGTGCAATCTGTAAGAACTTGAAAATCTCCATACCATTTTGAGATATGTTGTATTTCTATCATTGGCATATTGATTCTCCAATTATCGAATTATTGCTATTTTTTGATGTAAACGCTTCACAAGTCGTGAAAGCGCAAAGGAGATACAGAAGTAAACAACAGCTACAATTAGGTAGAAAGTTGCTTTGGTTTCAGCACCGTAGGTATTTGCTAAGGTATTGGCATTGCCCAAGAAGTCTGGCGCACTAATCACGTAAACTAAGGATACGTCTTGGAAAAGTACGATAGATTGAGTCAAAATGACAGGTAGCATGTTTCTAAAAGCTTGTGGCAACACTACATTGGACATGGTTTGTCCATAGGTGAAACCAAGTGCATAACCTGCATTGACCTGACCTTTAGAAACAGACTGAATCCCTGAACGGACAATTTCTGAAAAGAATGCAGCTTCAAAAATTGCAAAGGTCACCACACTTGAAAACAGTGGGCCATAATAGGTATCTGACTGAAACTCAAAAATCTTTGGCAATAAGAAATAGAAAATGAAGATCACTTGAATCAGTGGTACACCACGGAAGAAATCGACATAAACTTTAGCAAAATTACTGGCAACTTTATTGTTGGATAAACGCATCATGGCCAAAGGTGTGCCAATCAGAATCCCGCCAATAATTGATAAAATCGTCACCGTAACGGTAAATTTAAACCCTGCGATCAGCGTTTGAATAACATCTTGATTTTGTAAAATACTAAAATCCATGACTATTTACCCCCCGAGCCTAGACCAGGAACAGCCATACGTTTTTCAATCCAAGCCATGATCAACTTAATGGTATAGGTAATGACTAAGTAAACTGGTGTCGAAAGAATAAGAATAACAATATCTTGGGATGTTTCTTCACGCATGGTTTTGGTATAAGCAAAGAAGTTCAAAACACTCAGCGCATACAGTACAGCAGAGTTTTTGAAAATATTCATTGCTTCAGAGGTAAGTGTTGGCCAAACAATACGATAAGCGACAGGCAGAATGACATAGCGATAGCTTTGGCTTTGATTTAAACCAATTGCAAAAGCCGCATTTTTTTGTCCATTTGAAACCGTATTAATGCCTGAGCGCACTTGTTCAGCGATACGTGCTGCGGTGTATAGACCGAGTGCAAACACCCCAACCACTGCGGGATTATCATTGAGAATATTTTGCCACCAGCCACCATTAACCATCTCTCCACTACCAGTACTTAAGCTGAGTGGTAGTAATTGTGGGAATACGAATGCCCAGAAAAATAGTTGTACGATCAGCGGGATATTTCGGAAAAGTTCGACATAGCAAGTACCAATAAATGAAAGTGGTTTATTGGGTAATGTACGTAAAATTCCGATCAGAGAACCAAGAAGAAATGCAATGAAAAATGCAGCAATCGCGGTCCAGACCATGGTCCAAACACCTGAGCCTAGGAGTTGTAGCCAGGTTGGTGCATCTGCAACAGGGGAGTAACTTTCACCACCAATCGCTTTACAGACAGATTCAGCCCATGCAGCTTTATCAAGACTATATTCATTCGAGGGGAGACAATATGCTGTCCAGTTAAGTGAGCCTACGGACATGTGTGCTCCTTGTATTTTTAATTTTATAAAAATTTATAGACCAGACTTTAAACCTAATCTGATCTATAAACCGTTGTTTTAAACTACATTATTAGTTAATACCAGCATCCGTAGGATTGGCTTTAAGCTTTAAATATGATGAGCTCATTGGCATATTTAAATTGACATTTTTAGGTGCGATTGGTGACTGGAACCATTTTTTATATAGCGCCGCCATTTGACCATTTTTCCACATTGTTGTTACTGTTTTATCTGCGATTGCTTTATACGCCGCATCGCCTTTCGGTAACATAATGCCGTACGGCTCAGAAGAAAGTACTGGACCTACAATTTTAAAGTCTTTTGGATTTGATGATTTTGCAATTAACCCTGCAAGAATATTGTCATCCATCACAAATGCTGCAGCACGGCCAGAAGCGACCATGGCAAATGAGTCTGAGTGGTCTTTACCGTAAACGTTGTTTACATTGACTTTTTCGCCTTTCTCACCCATTTTGATGTATTTGTCAGATGTCGTCCCTTGGGTGGTCACAACTGCTTTACCATTTAAATCGGCGATTGTTTTAATTGGTGCATTGGCTTTAACTGCCATGCGTACTTCTGTTGCATAATAGTTGGTTGAGAAGCTCACTTGTTGTTGGCGTTGAACAGAGTTTGTCGTTGTACCACACTCCATATCGATATTACCTGCCAACATTTCTGGAATACGCGTAGAAGAGGTAACCGCTTTATATTCAACTTTAAGATTTGGCATCTTGAGCGTTTTTTTCAGCTCATTGGCAAAGTTATTACAAATATCAACAGCGTATCCCATTGGTTTACCACCAATCACATAGGAAATCGGATCAGATGACTCACGGTAACCAATGATCACTTTCCCTGATTGTTTGATCTTTGCTAATGTATCTGCTGCTTGAACCTGTGAAAAAGCACCGCCAGCCATAAGTACACCAAGCGCTGTGGTTAAAACTTTTTTTGATAGTGTTTTTGTAGATAGTGTCATTTGAGTTCTCCATTACATGATTTTTTTGGCAGTTTAAGCCGCTCGTTTCTAAAATTAAGCAGTTATCGTGCCAAACCTTTTCCTTGAAACTACGATTCATCATATTTCTTTATATCATTATTTTTATACTCACTATTCCAATAAGTAAAGGATAAAAATAATAAATTTCACAAACTAGAAATGTGACTGGTCTCACAAAGTGGAACCTATTTTATTTAAATATTTTGAAATAAATAGCCCTAAAGCCATTTATTTTTGCTTATAGGTTTTAAATCTCTATTTATATAATTGATGACTATTTCAACAGATCTGGATCGAAGGTCTTTTTTAAAAATTGAATAAAAAAACGACATAATTGAAATTTACCTTTAATTGATAAATAACAAACATTTTTATGTAAGGTATTCATTTTTTTTACTAGTCCTAAACCATTTCCTGTGATATAAAAAATCAATAGGCATGAATTTTGCATTGCTTATTCACATAAGATGAAATGAAATAATACAGTGTGGGAATTATGGGTATGAAGTTATCGGTTGGATTAAAAGTTGCAAATTCGTTGTCGCTTACGCCACAACTGCAACAAGCCATTCGATTACTGCAATTATCGAGTTTGGAGCTTGAGCAAGAAATTCAAATTCAACTTGATAGTAATCCTTTGCTTGAAAAAGTTGAAGAAGAGACACATGAAAGCCCTGAAAATGTAAAACAAGAACAACAAGAATATGAGCTTTCAGATTCTTTAAATGCCAACCATTTACCCGATGAGCTGCCTGTAGATACAGATTGGGATGATGTCTATACCCATCAATCAACTGCAATGGAGCGCCCTGAGTTTGAGGATCGGGAAGACAATCGTCATTCAGAAGCATCATTAAAAGAACATATGTTGGGGCAAGTCAATTTATTGCATTTTTCTCCAGTGGATAAGTTAATTGCATATTGCATTGTCGATGCTTTAGATGAAAAAGGATTTTTGGCTGCCGATATTGAAGAAATTGTTAGCTCAGTACAGCATCTACTACAACAAATGGATTATGACATTGAGGTTGAAGAGGATGAGGTTTTGGTTGTTTTAAAACATATCCAACGCTTAGAACCGATTGGTATTGGTGCTCGTAGTCTTGCAGAATGTCTTTTTGTACAAATTGAGGCTTTAGCTACCACTACACTGTTTAGGAAAGAAGCGCTAATGTTGTTGAAACATTATGAGCTTTTGGTCAGTAATGACTTGAATAAACTGATTAAGCAAACGGGTTTAAATGCTGAGTTATTAAAGTCAGCAATTGATTTATTGAAAACCCTTAAACCTTATCCGGGTGCTGAATTTGAGCAAAAAGAATCAGATTATCAAATTCCTGATGTGGTGGTGTCTAAGAAAAATGACCATTGGTATGTTCAACTGAACCCAGATATTTTACCAAAACTTCGAATTAACTCATTTTATTCAGGCATGATTAAACGTGCTGATCAAAGTGACGATAACCAGTATTTACGCAATCAAATGCTTGAAGCGAAAAACTTTATTAAAAGTGTTGATGAGCGTCATAAAACTTTATTAAAAGTCGCAAGTTGCATTGTGCAACATCAACGTGAGTTTTTAGAAATCGGTGCTGAAGGAATGAAACCTTTGGTCTTGCGAGATGTTGCAGAAGAAGTTGAATTGCATGAGTCAACAGTTTCCCGTGTCACCACCAATAAGTTTTTACTGACACCTCGTGGTCTATTTGAGCTGAAATATTTCTTTTCTAGCCATGTTGGAACAACTTCTGGAGGAGAAGCATCGTCAACAGCCATTCGAGCAAAAATCAAAAAGCTTGTTGCAGATGAAAACCCACGTAAGCCGTTGTCAGACAATACAATTGCCAATTTATTAAAAGAAGAGGGGATAGATGTGGCACGACGGACAGTCGCAAAATATCGTGAATCGTTACATATTCCGTCTTCATCTGACCGAAAAGTGTTGATCTAAATTTTAAAGTGTGGCTATTCTAATTGTTCATTATGACGAAATAATGAATCGCTTTTTGTCTTTTGGAGTAACTTAAATGATTGCATGATATTGAGCACAGTTTTTCCTTGGTGAATGCTGTCATGAGATCGTTTGGGTTATGACTTTCATATTCCTATATAAGGAGAGGGATAAAGCTATGCAAATTACAATCCGTGGACATCACTTAAGTATTACACCAGCAATAGAAGAAAATATTCGAGATCGATTTGCCCAGATGACCAAGCATATTGATCAGGTCAATAGTATGCAGGTCAAGCTGAGTAAAGATCATCAATTGGATAAAAGATCAAAAAAAGGCAGTGCAAATCATATTGCTGAGGCAATTGTTCGTTTGCCAGGGATAGAGCTTTTCGCCCAAGCGAGCGCTGATGATATGTATAATGCGATTACAAAATTGACAGATAAATTAAAAAGGCAATTAGATAAGCATCGAAAAATGCAGTTGGATTATCAACCAATGGAAGTTTTAGCGACATAAAATTGATATTTTTAAAAGAGGTTGAAAAGACCTCTTTTTTTTATCTATATTTTTTGTACAAGTTAATGAATTATTTCGGTGAGTTATAGTAAAATATCCCGTTTTTACACTGTCAGTCCTATAAGAGGTCGATGCAATGAATAGTGAACAGCTCACTGAAATCTTAAAAGCAGCTTTTCCTGATGCTGAAGTTGCTGTCAGTGGACAAGCAGGTAAATTTGACCTCCGTATTGTCGACAATCAGTTTGAAGGGAAACGTCCTGTTCCTCGTCAACAAGCTGTTTACGCGCCACTTAATTCTTATATTGCCAGTGGTGAGGTACATGCGGTAACTATTCGTGCAATGACTAAAGAAGAATGGCGCAAAGCCAGTATGTTTGGAGCTTAAGCGTCAATGGATAAATTTGTCATTCAAGGTGGTGTAAAACTCGAAGGTGAAGTTCGTATTTCTGGTGCGAAAAATGCGGCTTTACCTTTATTGGCTGCAATGATTCTTGCAGATACACCAATTACATTAAAAAATGTTCCAGATCTAAAAGACGTTCGCACTTTAGTTAAGCTGATTGGTGGTTTAGGTATCACCATGAGTTATGAGGGCGAAACGGTTATCGCAGATACCTCTACATTGGATAATCAGTTCGCACCTTATGAACTGGTTAAAACCATGCGTGCATCTATTTTGGTGCTTGGCCCACTGTTGGCGCGCTATGGTAGTGCAAAAGTTTCACTTCCTGGTGGGTGTGCGATTGGTTCACGCCCTGTTGATCAGCATTTAAAAGCCCTAGAAGCTTTGGGTGCACAAATTGAGGTCGAAGCAGGTTATGTTCACGCCAAAGTGGATGGTCGTTTAAAAGGTGGTGAAGTCATCTTTGATATGGTGACTGTCGGTGGGACTGAAAATATTTTAACTGCAGCAGTATTGGCAGAGGGTATTACAACAATTCGTAATGCTGCGCGCGAACCTGAAATTACAGACCTTGCACTAATGCTTATTAAAATGGGTGCAAAAATTGAAGGTTTAGACACAGATACCTTAGTGGTCACTGGTGTTGAAAGTCTGCATGGCTGTGAATATTCAGTGGTTGCTGACCGTATTGAAACCGGTTCATATTTGGCGGCGGCAGCAATTACGGGCGGTAAGGTTAAAACCACACATACTGATCCAAATCTTCTTGAATCTGTTTTAGATAAATTTGAAGAAATGGGTGCAGAAGTCACACGCGGTGAAGATTGGATCGAATTGGATATGCTGGGGAAACGTCCGAAAGCTGTCAGCTTCCGTACCTTGCCACATCCAGAATTTCCAACAGATATGCAAGCACAGATCATGGCGGTAAATGCCATTGGGCGTGGTTTTGCAACAATTTCTGAAACGATTTTTGAAAATCGTTTTATGCATGTACCTGAATTAGCACGTATGGGCGCAAATATTCAGGTTGAAGGCAATGATGCTGTAGTTACAGGTGTGGAAAAATTATCTGCTGCACCTGTTATGGCAACTGATCTACGTGCTTCGTTTTCTTTAGTTTTGGCTGCTTTAGCTGCTGAAGGGGAAACCATCATCGATCGTATTTATCATATTGATCGTGGTTATGAAGATATCGAAGCAAAGTTACAAGGTCTAGGTGCCCAAATTAAGCGAGTGAGCGAGTAAGTTAATGAGCGATATGAGAAACGATGATCCAAACTTTGACGTAATGGGCAATTTTGATCATGGTTTAACTTTGGCATTGAGTAAAGGGCGTATTTTAAAAGAAACGTTGCCTTTACTTGAAACTGCTGGAATTAACTTATTGGAAGATCCTGATAAATCTCGTAAGTTAATTTTTCCAACCACACACAAATCCGTTCGTATTTTAATCTTGCGTGCTTCTGATGTGCCAACCTATGTTGAGAATGGCGCTGCGGATATTGGTGTAGCGGGTAAAGATGTGTTGATGGAACATGGCGCTCAAAATGTCTATGAACCATTGGATTTAAAGATTGCCAATTGTAAATTAATGACAGCTGGTAAAGTGGGCATGGTTCGTCCTAAAGGTCGTTTAAAAATTGCCACCAAGTATGTAAATTTAACTCGTCAATATTATGCAAGCTTAGGTGAGCAAGTTGATGTGATTAAACTTTACGGCTCAATGGAATTAGCCCCATTGGTTGGTTTGGGTGATTATATTGTCGATGTGGTGGATACGGGGAATACTTTGCGTGCCAATGGTCTAGAGCCTCTGGAAGAAATCTGTAAAGTCTCTTCACGTTTAATTGTCAATAAAGCCAGCTTTAAGCGTAAGCAAACTTTATTAAATCCAATTCTTACTCAGCTTGAAAAAGCAGTAGAAGAGCGTCAAAAGAGCAATTAATTCATTCATGTTTGTTCGATAAAGATGCCGTCTAATTTTAGGCGGTTTTTTTTTGCAATTTATGTTAAAAAATAACCATCCATGATTTAAAAAAAAGAGTTTATGAAAACACCTCAACAGCGCAAAGAACAATCTATTTTAAAACTTAAAAAGTATTCAATTCCTTATATTGACTGGTTACCTGTGATCGAAGCTGCTGAAGACGTGCAAGCGCGCAGTGCAGAACAGATTGCAAAACGCGCGATTGCTTGTTTGTGGGTGATTCAAGTCGCTTGTGATTTGAATAATGATCAATATGATGATGAAACACAGCTATTTGTATTTGATATTTTGAAGAAAATGCAGGTGCTAGATGCTTTAACCGAGAAAGAACAGGCAATTTTAAAGCGTGAGGCTTCAGCACAAGATATCATCAATATGGTGTGGAAATATGAAGCCTATTGGGTATTGTTATGGGCTTTGGGGATTGTGGATGAATTGAGTTATCCAGCAGATATCGTTGATTGTGATTTTGCCATTCAAGCCGTATCGTCATGCGATACCTTTGCAGAATTTATGACCAAAGTACAATTGCGGGATAGCGAAGAAATTTTAGATCAGGCTGATTTAATTTATCGTTATGATTGGGCATGTGTAAATGCGCGTTTAAAGCAACAGGATGCACCTGAAAATTTAAATTCATCTATTGTTGTGGAACGGCATGGTGCATTGAACTGGCTGATTCAGGCAGATAGTGATTGGGATCACCCAGATGTGAGCACCTAAATAAAAGTTTGCTGTGTCAAAAGTGATTTGCAATCAAACTTTCCTATTAAAGTAAGTTGAAATGTTGAGGTGATGTCGCCCACAAGATACTCAAAACAAGGTAAACTAAATCTTTCCTAAACAACCTTGTGGGTAAATTGATGCGACGTTTATCGACTCAAGAGCAGAACTTTAAACAAGTCTTTGCTGACTTGTTAGCTTTTGAAACAGTGAGTGATCCTGAGCTTTTAAAAACAGTAGACCAAATTATTGCAGATGTGCGTCAACATGGCGATGCACATGTACTTAAACTCACTCAACAGTTCGATCGACATCCAGCGCATCAATTTTCAGATTTAGAACTGACACAAGAACAACTTAAAGTTGCATTTGAAGGTTTAACCGTAGAAGTACGTGAAGCTTTGGAATTGGCGGCCAATCGGGTTCGTTCATTTCATCAGGCGCAAAAACAAGACGGTTGGTCTTATGTGGATGAATTAGGAAATACCCTTGGTCAAAAAGTCACCCCTTTAGACCGTGTTGGTATTTACGTTCCAGGTGGTTTAGCTTCTTATCCGTCCTCTGTGCTGATGAATGCTTTACCTGCGCATGTGGCTGGGGTAGCAGAAATTATTATGGTGGTACCTGCGCCAAATGGTGATTTAAATCCTTTGGTATTGGCAGCTGCTTATTTAGCAGGCGTAAGTCGTGTGTTTACAATTGGCGGTGCGCAAGCAGTTGCCGCACTTGCTTATGGAACAGAAACGATTCCAGCAGTGGATAAAATTACAGGACCGGGTAACCGTTTCGTTGCTGCGGCAAAACGTGCTGTTTTTGGTCAAGTCGGTATTGACATGATTGCAGGGCCTTCAGAAATTTTGGTTTATGCAGAAGGTCATAATGATCCTAAATGGTTGGCAATGGATGTTTTGTCACAAGCTGAACATGATACGGTTGCGCAAGCGATTTTTATTACGCCTGATGAACAGCTGTTAAATGATGTCGAGCAGGCCATTGAAGAACATTTGGCTGCACTACCCAAAGCTGAAATTGCACGAACTTCGATTGCAAATCGTGGTGCTTTGGTCTTGGTTAAAGATCGTCAAGAAGCCATTGATTTGATTAATCAAGTTGCGCCTGAGCATTTGGAATTGTGCTTAGATGACGCTGAGCAGATGTCAGAAAGTATTCGCCATGCAGGTGCAATCTTTATGGGGCGCTATACACCAGAAGCGATTGGTGATTATTGTGCGGGACCTAACCATGTCCTGCCTACTTCTGGTACAGCACGCTTTTCATCACCTTTGGGTGTTTATGATTTTCAAAAACGTTCAAGTTTGATTATGTGTTCTGAGCAAGGGGTAAAATCGCTTGCCAAGGCCGCAGATATTCTTGCACAACAAGAAAATTTAGATGCGCATGCCCGATCAGCAAGATATCGTTATCAGTAATTCACCAATGGCCCAGTATCCGTAAAAATCCTTCTCCCTTAGGGAGAGGGTGTGGATGAGGGTGTAAAAATTTAACTGACTTAGTTTGGGGATTCTATTGAAATACCCAAACCTTCTCCTAGAGTGAGAGCGCTTATATAAAGTAAGTCAAGTGAGAAAAAATACGAGATAAAAATGCCAAATATTAGCCCTGAGCAAATGCGTTTTTGGAGTCCTGAAGTACGTGAATTAGAACCGTATGTCCCAGGAGAGCAGCCTAAAATCCAAAACTTATTAAAACTGAATACCAATGAAAACCCATATCCACCATCGCCAAAAGTGGTTGCAGCGGTTCAGTCTGTACTTATAGATTCAGCAGATGTATTGCGACTTTATCCAGATCCAGATGCGTCGGCACTCAAACACGCGATTGCGAAACAACAACATGTAGATGTTGCAAATATCTTTGTTGGTAATGGGTCTGATGAGGTTTTAGCCCATATTTTTAAAGCATTTTTTGTTCAAGATAAGCCGATTCTATACCCAGATATTACCTATAGCTTTTATCCTGTTTATAGTCAGTTTTTTGGAATTTCAACCCAAACTAAAATCTTGCCGTTAAATGATGATTTTGAAATTGACGTGGCTGATTATAAACAGCCGAATGGTGGGATTATCATTACCAACCCTAATGCGCCAACCAGTATTGCATTGGGGCTGTCGGCAATTGAACAGGTCTTGCAAGCCAATCCTGATTCGGTGGTTGTGATTGATGAAGCATATGTGGATTTTGGTGCTGAGTCAGCTGTGAGTCTGGTTGAGAAATACGAAAACTTAGTGGTTTGCCAAACGACTTCAAAATCGCGTTCTTTAGCTGGTTTACGCGTTGGTTTTGCAATTGCACAACCACATTTGATTGCCGCATTGGAAGCTGTTAAAAATAGTTTTAACTCCTATCCAATTGATCGTTTTGCAATAGCTGCAGCTGTCGCATCATTTGAAGATCAAGAATACTTTGTAGCACAATGTCAAAAAGTCATTGTAAGTCGTGACAAACTGGTTGCAGATTTAGTGGCGCTTGGGTTTAAAGTATTACCATCTTCAGCTAACTTTATTTTTGCGTGCTTACCCTCAAAAGATGCTGGTGAATTGGCGAAAGCGTTGCGTGAACGTGGCATTATTGTTCGATACTTTAATAAACCACGTATTGATCAATTCTTACGTATCACTATTGGTACAGATGAACAAAATCAACGCCTTGTTGATACACTAAAACATGAGATTTTAGTCTAGGATTCATGTTGAGGTTGATGCCATGTATTGAGTAAGTCAAGCATGGCAGTAACTTTATCAAAACATTCCTGATATTCTGCATCACAATCTGAAGCGATAGTAACTCCACCGCCTGCCCACAACGACACTTCATCTTGATATTTTTGAATTGAACGAATCAAAATGTTCCAAGAACCAGTTCCATCAAAATTAAAATAGCCCAGTGAACCACAATAGGCGCCTCTTGGTGCACTTTCGAGTTCTTCAATAATTTGCATGGCTCGAATTTTGGGTGCACCAGTAATTGAACCGCCTGGCAATGCTGTAAATAAAACCTCAAATGGATTGATATCTGGTTTTAGAATAGCAGTCACCTCACTCACCATATGATGTACTTGGTTAAAGGATTCAATATTAAACAGTTTTGGGGTTTTTACTGAACCAGTTTCAGCATAGACACTGAGATCATTGCGTAATAAGTCCACAATCATGACATTCTCTGCCTGATCTTTTTTAGACTGAATCAAAGTATTTTTTGATTGTGCATCTAAAGTTGGGTCGTCATAACGCGGCATTGTCCCTTTTATGGGTTTAGTGGTAATTTTATGATCAGCTTCGAAATCAATAAATAACTCAGGTGAGCAACTCAGTAATTCAAAATCATTGATTTTTAAATAACCCGAATAGGGAGCATCCGTGAGTGTCCAAAACTTTTCGGCGGTATCTAAAAGTAAACCATGTGCTTTTGCAGTGAATTCCTGAGTTAAATTAATTTGATAGCAGTCACCCGCTTTAATATATTCTTGAACTTGTGTAAATGCATGATCATACTGTGGCTTTGTCCATGTCGCAGTACAGTTTGATAAAAGTTTAAAGCTTTGATTCTGTGTGGAAGGTATGGTTAATAAATCTTGTATAAAGTTGAAAAACTCTTCTGCGCAGGCTTCCATGCTATAAAAAAAGAATTGCTCGTTTTCTCGTTTGATAAATGTTTTATAAACACCCATGTAAAAATTGGGTTGAGATTTGATTTTAGCATCAATGTGTTGTTGACTGGCATAGTTGTAATCAATAAAACCCATATATCCACCCTGAAAACTATGCTGTTTTGGTGCAGATTGAGCGGTGAAGTTAAAGAGGTGATTTAAATGAGAATCGCTTTTATCTTTTTGATAATGGGTAAAATGATTTCTGGTATAGCAAGAAAGTTGTTGCTGGGTTGAGATACAGTATTGTTCAGGTGAAAAAGCAACAATATCTTCACCCGCATTTTTTAAATAGATACAACCGAATAATGAGTCAAGACAGTGTAATAAATCTGCAGTGCTATTTGATGAAAAATCTAATAACTTCCGTAACATAGGGAGGATTAACTCAAGTGCGAAAAGGGTTTATAACGCACTATTCTACCTGAAAATAGCACTTATAAAAGTGTTTACCGTTTATCGGTTTAATTGGGTTTTTGATAAACAGCAGTTGAACAAAAAGTAACATACCGTTAATTTAAAAGGGCAAAACGGACTACTCAAGGATTGGTGTTCTAAGTTGTAAAACAACTAAAAACAACAGGGAACTATGGAGAGTGGTTAAAAATGAAAAAAAATGCTCTTGGGAGAGTACAGATTATGAAATTATTTACTAAACTTGCTTTAGTTTCTGCAGTGGCTATGAGTTCAAACGCAATGGCGATGCAAGCAATGGATGATGCCGCGCTGAGTGCAACGACTGGTCAGGATGGTATCAGTATTGGTATTGATGCAGATAAAATTGAAATTGCAAAACTACATGTTTTTGATGGTGATGGTTTGGCAGTAAATGCAACGACAGGTGGTACAGGTAAAGCGGGTGCGATTACTTTAAATAACGTGGTTGTAACCAAAACAGGTACAGGTAACTTAGCTGATTTGGTCATTGATACTGACGGTGGTGCTACCGCTGGTAATACTGGTACGCCATTCTTAAACGTTGCTGCTGCAATTAATGCATTGAAAATTGAGTTAGGTAAAATTGAAGTAAATAATGTTACTGGAACAGCTGGTGCATATAAGCCTGATGCTGGATCTGCTGAGATTTTAAGTGGTTTGACAATCAATACTGGTGCTACGACAGCAAATATTCAGTTGGGTAATACACCTCAAGGTGCAATGATTAAACTGAATGGTTCGATGATTGGTGGTTTATCAATCAGTAACTTAGCCTTGAAAGATGCTTCTGGAGCAGGCGGTGGTTATATCGTACTGGGTGGTATTAAAGTGACTGACAGTGGTTCAGCTAATTTGGCTTTAGATGCTGATGTTGCTGTTACCACGAAAGGTTTGGCTGTAACTGCAATGAAAAGTACAACAGGTACAGATATTTATCTAACTAAAGTTGTATTGGGTGGTGGTACTGGCTTTGTACCAGGCACACCTGGAACTGCAGGTACAGGAACAGGTTCGGGCTCAATTGGTGATGTTGCGATTACAGGCATGAAATTCTATAACGGTGGTTCAGCAACAGCAAATGGTGTAAAACTGACGATTTCTGGTCACTAAGCCTAGAATTAAAATTTCAGAAAAGACGCATGCAAAGCATGCGTCTTTTTTTTACAAAAAAGCTGAGAAAAAGCGACAAAAGTTGAAAAAAAGACTGTTTTTTTTTTCAAAAACCGTTATCTTCATAATCACAGGGACGTAGAGTGTTCACTCTAAAAATAAAATCAGCACTTTAGGCAAAATACTGCCGATACTTGATAGTTAAAATTATGATAGAAATTACTTTAGGTTCGGCATTAATGTATTATTTTGCCAACCACGCCTTAGATGTGAAACCCAAGCCAAAGGATGCGATTTACTACACTGAGCTTGCGGATTCCAGAGACAAGTCATTTACACGCAATCATCGTGAAATGGTGCATGTTAAACCTGCTTTAGAAAATCAATTCCGTGGAATTGTACGTCAAGGATATGACTATAGTTGCGGTTCAGCTGCATTAACAACACTATTAAATGGCTATGTTGGGACAAATTTAACCGAACAACAAACCATGGAAGGCTTATTACGATTTGGAGAATACAACCGCATTATTGAACGGCGAAGTTTTTCGTTGCTGGATATGAAGCGCTTTGTTGCTGCAATTGGATATGAAAGCGGTGGCTATAGAGGCGAGTTCACAGACCTAATCAATCAAAATCAACCGGTGATTGTGCCAATTTCTTATGCGGGTTTTAAACATTTTGTTGTGTTTAAAGCTTATAAAGATGGTCGTGTTTATGTGGCAGATCCAGCCTTGGGGAATATTAGTTTTGATCAAGAGCGATTTAAGCAAATTTGGGAAAATAATACCTTATTTGTGATCAACGCGCCAAAAGATCAGCAACGTAACTTGTTGGCATTACAAGATGCCGATATGCGTCATGTAGATGATGCAACAATCAACCGTTATGCCTTAGTTGAAGCGCAATATTCAACAGATTATACCAATAAATTAGCAGATAAGGCTTCGACAATGCGTAAGGTGATTGACCAAGATACCAAGTCTGCGACATACAATCAGCCAATTACATCTTATATGCGACTCTATTATAAACGTAAGTAAAAGATGGATTAAAAATTAGATAACTGAATTGGATTTTTTGGAATAGGAATAATATGAATAATCAATGGATGAAGCGAACTTTACTTGCAGTGAGTATTCAGTTTGCAATTGGAAGTTTGTATGCAGCTGAAGCAGAGACAAGTGCTGATGTAGCAGCAGATCAGGCTACAAGTACAGATGAAGCCAGTTCTGCAAATATCAGTCAAACAGCTCCAGATGCGGCGGTACAAGCTACAGAAGAAGTAAAAATTAATAAAGATGAAACAAAATCTTTAACACCTAAACCTGGTACACAGGCTGCAGAAGCATTACAGAAGAAAGAAGGTGATGCTTCTCAAGAAACCAATTTACAAGAAGTCTTTACTTCAAATGAACGTCAATATTCTTTAATTAAAAAAGGTGAATTTTCAACTTTTTATGATTTAGATTATTCCTACTATCGTGATTCGCAATTAAATTTAGGAATCAACGAAGGCACAGCTTATCAACTTCGTGTTGATGAGGATGCCAGCCATACCATCAGCAATACATTTACTGCACAGTATGGGATACGTGATAATTTAACCTTTACCGCATCTATTCCATTTATTGCTAAATCAGATAGCTTAAAAGATGCCACGGCTGCGGGTCTAGGGGATATTAACTTTGGTGCACGTTGGGAACCTTTCCCGCTGAAAGCAGGTCGTTTACCGCTTATTTTATTTGGTAGCTTATCGACCAAAACCGGTGATAGCCCATATGAGATAAACCCTGAAAAAGATCTTTCCACAGGTAAAGGCTATTACTCTGTGGGTGTCGGTGCAAGTACTCGTAAATATATCGACCCTGTTGTACTGTTTGCATCGGTTTCTGCCAATTATGGATTTAAAGAAACGGGTTTAAATCAAGTGCGTGGTGGTGGTAATGCCAATGGACAAGGTGGCGATCAGACTTATCAACGCGTTTTAGAAGAGTTTGATCCAGGTATGACCGGTGGTTTCTCTTTTGGTTTTGCCTATTCGTTTAACTATGATGTTTCGATGACCATGTCATATCAACAATCATTTAATATGAATACTTCATTTAAATATAGGGCTCAAGAAGGACTTGCAGATTCCTATAAAGCAGCAGACCAATCCAGTGGGATGTTTTCTATTGCTTTAGGTGTACGTGTCAATCCAGATACGATTGTCAATGGTACCTTGGGGATTGGTTTAACAGAAGACTCACCAGATATTTCGCTTGGTCTATCTTTCCCGTTGGATATTTTAGGCTTCGGTAAGAAGAAAGCTCACTAAAGGGATGTAAAGTATGAAAAACATACGTTTGCGCCCAATAGTTACAGCGATTTTATTAACAGGGTGTTCAACTCAAGTATTTGCGGCGCTAGGACTCAACCTATCGGTAGATATACGCTCATTGACCATGGGGAATGCAGTAACTGCAGACCCGCCGGGAATTAGTGCGATTCATTTTAACCCCGCAGCATTAACTAAACTCAAAGGTTTACAAACTGACGTACAAGGGATTGTTGCAAACTTTGATATACAACGTGAATTTTCTGCGCCGCCTGGTTATAACGTATTTGGTTATTCTGATGATCCACTGATTTGTAATGATGCGCCAGACAATCCTTCGGGCCTTTGTACAGATTATAAAGATTCAGTGCGAGGGGATGTAGAATATGCAAGTTTATATATCCCTATTCTAAAAAAAGTTGTGGATTTAGGGCCTGGCTGGCCAGTGTTAGCACCAACGGGGGGAATTTCCTATAACCCACCTGGCTCAAAACTGACCTATGCAACTGCTGTATATGCGCCAATGGTGGCTGGTTTTGGCTCAGAAGACGGTAACCCTGGTAATTACATGGGGCAACAAGTTGCTATTGAACGTATAACCTATTTGTCGCCATCTATTGCATACCAAGTCAGTGATGAATTGTCGATCGGTGCTTCGATCGGGATGTCATACAACGCAATGGCATTAAAAACCGATCTAAGATTTCCAAATGAAATGATTGGTGTTCTACGACTGATTGATGAATCGGTTTGTGGACCTTTCCGAAATAATTCAAATGTAATTACTGACCTTCTACTATTTGGTATTTGTAATGCTGATGAGGGTATGAACCCATTCGGTCAATTCGGGAAGATGCAGGTCAGTCTTGAACAGAGTCTAAGTCCAAGCTATAACTTGGGTTTAATGTGGGAACCAACGGATAACTTTGGTTTCGGTATGGTCTATCAAAGCTCGGCAAAAATGCGTATGAAAGGTAAATATTTTATCGATAATGCCAACGCACCACGCGAGCTTATAAAAGGCCTCAACTCTTCAGCAACAGGTCAAATTCTTGCAGCGATTTTAGGGTTTCCAGGCTATATTCCACCAACCGAATCAGGTTTGATTTCAATGGATTTGGAATATCCTGCTCATTTCCAAGCTGGTATAAAATATAAGGTTTTACCAGATTTACAGGTAAACTTCGATGTAGGTTGGACTGACTTTAAAGCATGGGAAAAGTTTCAGTTTGAATTTGATCGACAAATTTCAGCATTAAAAATTGCCAAATTATTATCCAATCAAGTCACTGATACCTCATTGGCTTTTCCATTAGGCTTTCAATCACCGTGGAGTTGGGGAATTGGTATTGAGTATTCAGCAAATGATCGTCTAAAACTTCGTGCAGGTTATGAACCTCGTGCTAGTGCGATCCCAGATGATAAACGTAATACCATGGTGCCAATTAACAATGCGCAATTATTTGGTTTAGGTTTAGGTTATCGTTTTGATGAAGATAGTGATATAGATTTATCGATTGGTTTCTTACGTAGCCGAGATAATATCCCTGCAAACAGCAGTAGTTTAGCGAACAAGACAGGAGTAGATAACTTACTACTCAACCCATACGCTGGTTTAAATGTAAAAACCAATACAAAAGTTACAATTCTAGGGCTTAACTACAGAACGAGATGGTAATGCGTTTGAACGTTGATAAAAAAATAGTCGTAACTTCTTTGTGGTTAGCTTTAAGTTTTAGTCTAGCCACATCGGTTTCTTATGCTGCCAATTTTTATACAATTATTGGCCCAGATGGGCACCCGATGATTGTTCAGAAGCCTGAAGTAGCTCCAAAAGTAGTAGTAAAGCAAAAAGATAAACAGGTACAAGAAGTAAAACCAATACAGCAAACTCAACAAATACAAGAGACTCAAGTTGCCAAGCCTAATGTACAAGTGGTAGAAGCTCCAGCCATTGTTAAACAAAGTCAAAAAGAGATCGAGCCTAAAAATGTGCCATCAACGGTTACTACTGCTCAGCCTACACGTCAACCCGCTTTAATGGAGCATAAAGCTAAAACTCAAAGTCCTGTTGAGGTACCAGAACAATCTTTAGCACCAGCATCACAGAAAATAGTGCTTCAATTTGTTGTGGAAAAACCGCCACAGCAGTCCACTGATATTACTCAACAAACCAATAAGGTTGAGAAACTAGACAAAATAACGCCAGTAGACCAAACTGCGGTCAAGACCAATAAAGAAGAAGTTGTGCCGAAAAGCACTCAAACTATAGAAGATCAGCATTTCACGGTCATTGATGGTGAAAAATATGTCAATAATGAGTATTTAGAAGATCGTGAATTTAATTTAGAAGGTAAAAAAAGATTTTATATGACGCCAGAAATTGGCGCAGTGCATGGACGCTATGAAACCATTGAGCGACAAAAAGGTTTAAGTGCGAGTCTTTTGAACCGTATTCGTGGTAATTCAGAATCTGAAGAAAAAAAGCCTGTTGTTTTATCTTCAACTTATTTCCGCTTAGCTAAAGATGAGGTTGTTCAAAACTTAGAGCAGGCGTGCTTCTCTGGTAAGAAAATAGTCAAAGCAAAAGATTTATCAATCAAAAACCAAGAAGTTGGACTTTGGCCAGTTGCTCCCATTAAAGAGAATTTTGCTTATGAAGTGGTGAAATTAGATTCTCAAGTGCAAAATATTTTATTAACATCCTATGCATCATCTTCAAAGGTTCAAAGTTATTATTGGCCTTTGGTGGTATTTTTAGATGGACAAGGCTGTGTCCTTGAAGGCGTGAGCGGTTTTAAAAGTGAAGAGTCTCACGACAATAATTTACAATACGCAGCGATGGAAGGCGTTTTAAGAAAACCTGATCAAGCTGTATATCTATTTTTAACACCATTATCCTCAGCATTAGATGTGGAAAATAAGCAGTTAACAAATCATGGACAAATTAAGCTGAGTGTAATTCAGTAAGGATGAAAATATGAAAAAAAGATTATTCGCCCCTTTGGTTTTAACCAGTTTAGGTTTAGCGCTCGCAGGTTGTGGTGGTGAAAGCTCAACAGTCAATGAAGACCCGTATAAAGGTATCAAAACCTATTCAAATGGTTGTGATGCAGATTCTACAGAAAAATGTTTAGGTTTTTATGTTGACTATCCTGTGGATGGTCTAAATTTTGACTGTAGTACGGATACTAAAAATCACTATGTAACTAAACTCGAGGGTGGCTTAGCACTCGGTGGCTGTTTAATTGGTGATAAAGCGAAGTTCTTTATACAAGGCTCTCAATCGGAAAGAAAAATTATTTTAGGTGATGTTGATCTTGCAAAAATTCGTCCTTTAAAAGTGCGTGGTCAACCTGCTGCAATCGGTTTGATTGACATTGCAAGTGCCATGACTGGCAAACAACCGGCAAGTATGACCATGAGTGATGATACATTCAAGGTAATGGTTGGGCTGGTTCGCGTTTTCCAAGCAATAGGGTTAGAACAAGATGCTAACCAAGTTGGTGATGTACAACCAATTGAATTAACAGATAATATAAAAAACAATTTAAAAGCAGTTGATGCCGATATTGTTGTAAGTGATTTTATTAATGGTGGTTATGTTGCTAAACTAAAACCATGGGTCAATGTAGAGGCAGTTGATGAGGCTTCTGCGATAGCAACTGCACAACGCTTGGTTCAACAGTCATTGGTCAATATTTATTCGACAAACTTCCTTATTTTTAGTGGGGCGAATGTTGATATTCAGGGCTTTACAGGTAAAAGTGAGTTAAGTACCAAGAATGAATCTATTGCCAATATGTATGTCGTGACTGACCGTCAAGGTTATACCTCTGGCTATGCAATGCAATGGGTTGGCGTACCTCAAAAAGTAGAAGGCAGTACAATCGCCGACTCACTGTTAAAATTCTTATTGCTCAATCAAGTTGTTCCACAAAAACTCAATGTAAATGGCCAACCAGATTGGATCAATCCACTCACCCGTAAAATTACCTCCCCACTTGTGTTTAAAAAAGATCAAAGTTCAACGGATAAACTTGAAATTTATCAGGGTGCTTTGCTAAATAATACCAATGTTGCTGGTACTGAATATATGTATAAACGAGCAACAGGCGCAACCACGGCACCTACGGACACAACTGTATATGGGAAATGGCGCCAAACTTTAAATGGTGATCAGCTTTCTGGAGGGATTGATATCTATAAAACTAATCCTGCCAACTACTTAGATCGAAAAGTTTTCCTGACTAAAAATACAGTGAAAACAGGTGAAAAATATTATTTCCCACTGTATGCGAATATTACATTTACCTTTGACAACAAAGAAGTTAATCCAAATACGCAAACACTCGGTATTGTGATTGATGAAAATGGAGATGTTCGTACCAACTTAGGAAAAAATAATGCACTAAATTCAACTACATGTGCTGATGTAGATCCAAGTACTTATATTGATAAAGAAACAGGGGTACAACAATATCGTATTGGTACTACGGGTACAGCCTATATTAATGGCAATGTTGAAAAATCGATTACAATGCGTATGATTCTTGCAAACCCTGTATTTGGTAATCTTGATGGTGCATTAGCGGGTTTAAATGAAACATTAGTTATTACACCAACTAGTGGTGCATCTAACGATGAATTAGCCAAGGCTTCGGTTTCTTCTGGTGGTATACGTTTAAATCTTCAGCGACTAATTAATGAACAAAACACCACCAGTGGTGTAAATATTACCAGTTGGTCGGGGAACACGACATTGCCAGCGACTTGGGTGAATTTACATGCGGTTTATCAGTCAATTTATAACAATGTAGAAGCCAATAAAGAGAAAGTTACACCTGAGCAAAAAGAGCTAGCAAAGCGTTTATCAGGGACTTTAACTGTAAGCTTACCGCAGTGTTATACCATTAAAACCAAGTAATTTATCTTAATTAAAAAACCTCAATTCAAGTCATTTGAATTGAGGTTTTTTGTGCTCATATTTTTAATGCTCAACCATTGGTCGAAGCAATAGCTATTTGTGATTATCCTGTCTGATCTAATCGGGTGCCTAATGTTTCTAGATGCATTGGAAAGGTATTGGTTTTACGGTCTTCAAAATAATGTCTTAACGTGCGTTCTACACTTGGAAAAGCTAAATCGTTCCAAGGAATCTCATGTTCTTCAAATAAACGACTTTCTATGGTTTCCTCACCAGCACCAAATACACCATCTTTTATTTGTGTTTTAAACAAAACATAAACTTGCCCGATACGTGGAATATTATACATGCAGTAAAGTTGTTCAATTTCAACCTCAGCTTCAGATTCTTCACGTGTTTCGCGTGCTGCACCTTGTTCCATGGTTTCAAAAAGTTCCATATAACCAGCAGGTAAGGTCCATAGTCCATAACGTGGTTCTATTGCACGGCGACATAGTAAAACTTTATTTTCCCAGATCGCCAAAGCGCCACAAATCACTTTAGGGTTAACATAATGTATGGTGCCGCAGTGTGTACAAACTTTACGGATTTTTTGATCACCTAAAGGAATTTTTTCTATGGTTGGATGACCACAAGCACTGCAAAAACTCATAAGCTTCATTAAAAATGTGAGATAACTCAGCATAACTGAAAAATTCTACTTTCGCATCATTTATAGCCTTATCGATAAAATTTCCTATATGATAGAACGAGAACAAAAAAGATAGAGTGAGATCAATGAAGGATGATGAGCTAACCCAAGTATTGCAAAATCGATTACGTTTTGGCAAAAGAACCTATCCGGCCAATGCCGCAGTACTGATTGCAATTACTCAAGAAGCTGATCCTAAAATTTTACTGACGAGACGCTCTGCTTATTTATCAAATCATGCTGGAGAAGTTTCCTTTCCAGGTGGAAAACGTGATCCAAATGATACCAGTAATATTGTTGTGGCTTTGCGAGAAGCATGGGAAGAAACCGCACTCAATCCCTTTGATGTTAAGCTAATTGGTGATTTACCCATGGAACGGGCGAAAAGTGGATTGACAGTAAAACCTGTAGTTGGATTAATTCCTCCAGATATTCAGTTGATTGCTCAGCCGAGTGAAATTGATCGTATATTCTATGCCCCGATTAAAAAAATGATGGAATCACAGCCTATTCCTTATGAGGTGCGTTTGGCACATCAATCGGTGTATTTTCCCAGTCTAAGAATTGAAAACGAAATCATTTGGGGTCTAACCGCCAGAATTCTGATTTCGTTATTTAAATATGGTTTGGATTATCAAAAAAATTGGCCGTTTTTATTGAACTCGCCATCTTTTAAATCACAGATATTCAATAAAAAATAATGCTGAAAAGCTATGATCAAAGCCAATGCTCTTAAAATATTTCAAAGGAATGTAATATCATGATGTATAAATTTAAAGGTTTTGTACCAAAAGCATTACATGCACCTTTTGATGGTTGGATTGCGGATAATGCAACAGTAATTGGACAGGTTGAACTGGGGCAACAAGTCAGTGTTTGGTTTGGTGCAGTCATTCGTGCTGACAATGCCAAAATTCATATTGGGAATTTTAGTAATGTTCAAGAAAATGCCGTTTTACATACAGATACAGGGATTGAATTAACCATTGGTGATTATGTAACCATTGGGCATCAAGCCATGTTGCATGGTTGTACGATAGGCGATAACAGTCTAATTGGTATTAACGCCGTAGTTTTAAATCATGCTGTGATAGGTAAAAATTGTATCATCGGTGCAAATAGTTTGATTCCAGAAGGTAAAATTATTCCCGATAATTCCTTAGTGGTGGGTTCACCGGGTAAAGTCGTGCGAACTTTGGATGAGAATGCGGAGAATTTATTAAAAATGAGTGCTTTGCACTATGCTTCTCATTACAAGAATTTTATTGATTTAGAAGAATTTAAATTTGATTAAAGTCGTGGTTTTAAAATAATCCATAAAAATGCCAAGCACAATGTCTTGGCATTTTTATGGATTATTTTGGTCTAATGGATTTTATCTGACTGGCTTTATCTCTAAGTCCTCGCGCTATTGAAATGAGTGGAGTATCATAGGCAGCATTTTTAACACAGTAAGGTTGTGCATGAAATTGCTGGCATTGGAAACTGCCAATGAGCAGTGTTCCGTTTCGATTGTTGATGAAACTCAAACACTCTATTTTCAACTTGATACGCGAGCAAAAGCACAAACTCAAACCATTTTGCCGATGATTGAGCAAGGTTTTGAGCAAAATCAAATCTCCAGTAAAGACTTGACTGCAATTGCATTTAGCCGTGGGCCGGGTTCATTTAGTGGTGTACGTATCAATGCCGCAGTGACTCAAGCTTTAGCCTGGGCAAATGATATTCCTGTGATTCCAGTTTCAACCTTGCAAGCGTTGGCGCAAGCTGCTTATCAGCAAGCCCAATTGACTGAAGTCACCGCAGTTTTAGATGCACGTATGCAAGAAGTTTATATGGCAAGTTTTAAGCTTGACCCAAATAACATTATGCAACTTGTAGACGAAGAAAAATTATTAGACTATCAACACGCTGCAGAATATCAAAAATATACCTTGATCGGTTCAGGTTCAGCTTTGGTGAATGTAGAGGCAATCGCGTTTCAGCAGATTACTGCTTCTGCCAATGATATCGCCACAATTGCGCGTCAAAATGCACTGCAAAAGCAATGGTTTAGTGCAGAACAAGCTTTACCTGTATATTTACGTGATAATGCATGGAAGAAAATTCCAGAACAAGGTAAACCATAATCGTTTTTCGCTTTAATTTTTAGGATTTCACAATGGATCTTTTACTGCTACTCAAAGCAGCCATTATGGGTATTGTTGAGGGTATTACCGAATTCTTACCTATCTCAAGTACAGGGCATTTAATTCTTGCGTCTGAGCTCATGAATTTCTGGACCAAAGAAAAGAGTGACTTATTTGTTGTTGCTATTCAAATGGGCGCAATCGCTGCGGTGATTTATGAGTATTGGGGCAAGCTTTGGGGCGCAGCAATCGGTCTATTTTCAGGTGAGCCGAAAGGGCGTCATCTTGGAGTCAGTATTATTGCAGCTTCTATTCCAATTATGCTGGTTGGCTTAACCTTTGGTGATATCGTAAAAGAATTGTTGTTTAATGATATTTCTGTGGCGATTGGTTTAATCGTCGGTGGTTTAATCATTTGGTGGGTTGAAAAAAATCCACCAAAAGTCAATGCGGTTGAAGTGGAAAATATCTCGATTAAAGAAGCAATTTATATTGGTTTAATTCAGGTATTGGCGCTTATTCCAGGGACTTCACGTTCAGGTGCAACCATTATTGGTGGCATGATGCTGGGTGTATCGCGTAAGGCTGCAACCGAATTTTCGTTCTTCCTCGGTATACCTGTTATTGTTGGTGCAGGCTTATTAGATCTTTTTAAAAATTACCATATTTATGAAACAACACAAGATTGGACCGTATTCTTTGTGGGGCTAATTGTTTCTTTTGTTTCTGCTTTAATTTTGATCCGTGTTTTGGTGGCTTATGTTTCTAAGCGTGATTTCATGGTCTTTGCTTGGTATCGTATTGCTTCAGGTTTGTTGATTTTATTGTTTGCATTAACAGGTTGGAAATTATGGTAAGCGAAATTCGCTTATTTACTGAATCCACATTTTTTGAGAAAGCACAGTCCTACCAAACTGTGCTTTCTTTACGTGGTGTCGTGGTAAACATTGCAACGATTGAAAAACTCAATGCACGGTTCTTAAGACTGAATCCTGAACTTGCCTTGTGTGTTGATGAACAAGGGTTAAGCCTGTGCGCCAATGGCATGAAAATGCAGCCTGATTGGAAAGCTGAGATCCCTCGTTTAAAACGTGCAACTTTAAAATCTGAAATGATTGCACGAGCATGTAATATTTCAGAAAAACCAAACTTAATTGATGCAACTGCTGGTCTAGGGCATGACGCATTACTGATGGCGCACTTAGGGGCGAAAGTAACCCTGATCGAACGTCATCCAATTTTATTTACCTTATTGGAAGATTCAAAAAAACAATTGGAAAATGATCCGTTTTTAGCCAAAGTTGTTGAGCGTATTGATTTGGTTTTTTCTGATTCAGCTCAATATTTACAACAATTGGTCATCACGCATCAAACTGTCGATGTGGTTTATTTAGATCCGATGTTTCCGCAACGGGATCAAAATCAGCAAGCCATTAAAAAACAGGCGCAAGTGAAAAAGCAAATGCAGCTATTACACATGCTTTTACCTGAAGATGGTGAAATGGATCTAGGCGATCATCTTTTAGTCTTAGCAAGGCAAATTGCCAAGCGAGTTGTGGTAAAACGTCCTAGACTGGCTGTATTTTTAAATGATCTGGCAACCGATCATCAGTGGCAAGGTGATGCTTGTCGTTTTGATGCCTATTTTAACAGCAATCTTATTGAGTAATTTGGTAACTGTTTCAATAATAGTCGAATTATTGATATATAGTTAAATCAAACATTGATAATTTTTTAGCCAAGCCTAAACTAGATAGGCTGATTGAAGCCACTGCCTTAACAGAATCTTTATGATAGATCTTAAACCCTCGATTAACTTTTGGCATGATTTGAAAAGTAACCAACGTGCAGGGATTTGGTTATTCTTAGGTTCGCGAAAGTCTTTACAAATTGTTCGTCCATCGATTCTTCAATTGATTTTTTGGGGACTGTTGGGTGCAGGTGCAAATACACTGTTTAGCTGGTTAGTTGCTGGTGATGGTGGTGTTTTTAATCGGCAAGGTCTTGTCAGCTACGCATTGTGGCCTTTTATTGCCTTGATTGTGGGGATTTTCCTATCACAACGGACCAATAATCCACGTTTGATGTTGGTTCCAGCACTATTATGGTTGGTACTTGATACGCACATCATGTTGTTTCAATGCTTGCTGCAATATTTGGGCAATCAAGATCTGCTGCCTTATTTCACTTATGATGTGATCCCACTGCTGTTTTTTGCTTTGTTTATTTGGCAAAGTCTTGCTGTAGTGTGGGTATTTTCAAGAGAATTACAATGGCCATGGTGGGAACGTGCTTTGATCATGTTTGCGACTGTAGCCACTTTGTTTACTTGGCAGGTTTCGATTAAGGAACAGCCGATTTGGAAAGTAGAAGATGTTCCGCCAAGTATTAGTGAAAGTGCTTTTTATGCACAAAGCCATTTACTCAATAAGGCATTGGAACAGGTTCAGTTTGGTGAGTTTGCTCAAACGCATTGGTACTTTTTAGGTGTTGCTGGTGCAAGTTATCAAGACGTGTTCAAATTTGAAATAGATCGAATTAAAGAACAATTTGATACCCGCTTTGGAACCTTTGGGCGTTCTGTTGAATTGGTCAATAACCCACAGAGCATTAAAGACACTCCTATTGCATCTAAAACCAGTATAGATCTGGCTTTACGCCGTATTGGCCAGCAAATGAATCGCGAAAGTGATGTATTGTTTCTTTATATGACTTCTCATGGCTTGCCTAATCGTTTTGAACTCGAAAATGAACCGATTAATTTGGATGATGTTGATCCAAAATGGTTAAGAGAAACCCTCGATAAATCAGGTATTCGCTGGAAAGTGATCGTAATTTCAGCCTGTTATTCGGGTAGCTTTGTTTCAGCACTCCAATCACCAGACACTTTGATTATTACTGCTTCTGCCGCAGACCGTGCTTCATTTGGTTGTTCAAATGAAGCTGATTATACTTATTTTGGTCGAGCTTTCTTTGATCAGGCAATGCGTGAACAAGGTTCTCTCAAAGCTGCATTTAAAGAAGCGACTGAAACAGTTGCGAAATGGGAAAATGCACAAGGCTTTGATCCATCTGAACCGCAATGGGTGATTGGGAAAAATATGGAAATGATGTTACCGCAGTTGGAACAACATTTATTTCCACAACAAGGCGTTATTACTACTGCGCAAACCCAAAATGTAAAACTGGATACACAACAAAAGCCATAATAAATAACGGCGCTTTAAATGCGAAAGCAAAAGCGCTTTAATTTATATTGAGTTGAATCTGTTGATGTTATAAGACGGTAGCCCTAAACAATTTAAAGATCAAAATGTGGAGCGATGCGCTGATGGAACTTTTAAGTAAAAATATCTGTTTTGATGGTGAACAACGAATTTATCAAATTCAGTCAAATTATTTAAAAGGGGCAACGAAGTTTGCGACATATCTTCCGCCTCAAGCATTAAAAGGGCAGAAATGTCCTGCATTATTCTATTTAGCGGGACTGACCTGTACGGAAGAAACCTTTATTATCAAAGCGCATGCACAGCGCTTAGCATCTCAGCTTGGTCTAATTTTAATCGCACCAGATACATCACCTCGTGGTGAGCAGGTTGCACAAGGCGATTCATGGGATTTGGGGCAGGGTGCAGGATTCTATCTCAATGCAACTCAAGCACCTTGGGCTGAACATTTTCAGATGGAAAGTTATATAGTAGATGAACTTTATCCATTGCTAATAAAAAGTTTACCGATTCAATCTGAAGCTGTGGGAATCTTTGGTCATAGTATGGGCGGGCATGGCGCGTTAACACTGGCTTGGAAATATCCAAATTATTTTAAATCAGTATCAGCTTTTGCCCCGATTTGTGCACCAACAGAATGTCCTTGGGGTGAAAAAGCCTTTTCACACTATTTAGGCACTGATCAGTCTGAATGGGCAAAGCATGATGCGACCCAATTACTGCTTTCTAAAGGTCAGTTATTTGACGAAGTGCTTATCGATCAAGGTATAAAAGATCAGTTTTATAGTCAATTGAACCCTGAGAAATACCAACAAGCCTGTCATAAAGTTGGGCAAAAACTCACATTAAGATTTCATGAAGGTTATGATCACGGTTATTATTTCATTCAAAGTTTTATTGATGACCATTTACAATTTCATGCTTTGCAACTACAAAAATAATTGAATCGTCTAACAAAAACTGAATTTTGAGTAAAAGTAAATCGTTGTTTGCTTTTACTCTATTTCTTTCAGCGCAGAAAAAATATAAACTGCTTTTTGAGGTTTTTTATTTCATATCATTTTAGATTGTCATCAAATAATTTGAATAAAGAGAAGAATATGCAAGAACAAATACCGCCTCCATTTCCGAGTCATTTGAGTTTGGAAAAAGGCGCTACACCACCAGAAATACAGCAGCCCGCAGACCAGCAATATCCTAGAATTCACCGTTTTAAATTTCACGGTGATGCGATGGAATATTTTGGTATATGGATTGTGAATATCTTATTGACCATCATTACCTTAAGTTTGTATGCGCCTTGGGCGAAAGTGCGTCGTTTACGTTATTTTTATGGTAATACTGAATTCTTTAAAAGACGTTTTGACTTTACTGGTATTCCTACCAAAATTTTAGTTGGACGTTTGATTGCATTGGGTATTTATGCCGCCTTTTCAATTTCCTCGCAGTACTCCATGATTGCGACGGTAGTTGGTTTAGTGGTGTTGTATGCAGCAGTACCATGGCTGATTCGGGCAACAATGCGCTTTACTGCAAGAAACAGTAAATTTGGCAACAGTCGGTTTTATTTTGCGGGAACCACAAAAGAATCCTATAAAGTCTTTTTTCTCAGTATCTTAATTTATATTTTTAGTTTAGGGATATTTGCTCCTGTTGCGATCTGGCTGTATAAAAAATACTACATCGATCATTTATATGCAGGGCAGTTGGATTTTAAATTGAATGCAGATTGGTCAACCTATATGGCAGCAGTTTACATTCCAATTTTTATGTCTTTTGGAATTATGCTGGCATTTGGCATTATCTATTTCGGTATTATCGGTTTTATTGCAGGGTATACGCCAAACTTTTTTATCTTTGGTGTCTTTGCGATGTACGCTGTGGCAGGATTGTTTATTTATCCATTGATCGCGGCACGTATTTTTATTACCACATGGAACAATACAACGGTTGGAAGCAGCCAATTTAAAACAGATTGTAATCAATGGCGTTATGCATGGATTGTGGCATCAAATTGGCTGGTTAAAATTCTAAGCATTGGTTTAATGTCTGCATGGGCGGCAATTCGTATTCACAAATATCAAGTTGATTCGATGAGTTTAATTTTGCATGATGATCCAGATCAAATGATGAATCTTGCACAGCAAGAGCAAAGTGCTTTAGCTGAAGAAATTAGTGACATCTTCGACATTGATGTTTCTTTATAATGATATGAGTTGAATAATTTATGTCACGACCAATAGAAGTCATTTTCTATGATGGTGTGGTGTCTAAACCACACCATGCCCAACTTTCCGCTCAATCTGAGTCCGAGGTATTGATTCAGTATGGTGAACGTTTAGAACATCAACGCCGTTATGCATATCGCGATATGGAATTAATTGGCGCACTGGGGCAATTAAATCCTGCGATTGAGCTTAAAGATGACGCTAGGATTGAGTTTCAGGGGGCTTTACCAGAATGGTTTAATTTTGGGACTAAAAATGTTCAGCATTCGATTTGGAAATTAGAACGTTCTCCAAGTTTAATTGTATTCAGTATCATCTTTGTGGTGGCTTTTGTTTTTGCTTTGGTGAAATGGGGTGTTCCAGCAGCATCACATTATGTTGCTTTTCAGCTGCCTGAAAATAGTTTGAATAAATTAGGTGATGAAGCGGAAAAATATGTATTGAACAATTGGACTAATCCTAGTCATTTGGCACAAGGTCAAAAAGATCAAATTTCTAAGCAATATCTAAGTACCATCGCTGAAGGAAAACCCGCAAAATTGGTCTTTCGTGAAGGTGGGCGATTGGGGGCCAATGCAGTGGCTTTACCCAACAATACGATCATTGTTACCGATGAGCTGATTGAAATGGCGCATAGTGACCAAGAGATTTTAGGTGTATTGGCACATGAGCAAGGACATTTGGTGGAACGGCATAGCTTACAACAAGGCTTAACCAGTTTGGGGTTGAGTGTGTTGTATATTGCCATGACGGGAGACAGCTCAGACCTATTGACCTCGTTACCTGCCGCGATGATTGGTGCGAATTATTCACGCAAATTTGAAGCTGAAGCGGATATGTATGCGCTGAAATTGATGGATCGTAAAGGCATTGAAGTGTCTCATTTTGCGAATTTCTTACAACGCTTAAGTGATGAAACTGCACTGGAAGAAAAACCAAAGCAAGCGGGCAAAACGGCTGAAGCTGATAAAAAAGCTGACCCAAATAAAAAACAACCTCAAAATGAGTCTAGTGAAAAAGAGAGCTCTTTAGAGATTTTTGATGCCTTGTCTTCACATCCTGCAACTGAAGAACGCGTTAAAATGGTTCGCGATTTTGAGAAAAAACAACAGGCTAAATCTTAAACAGTGTAGATAAGCGATGTTTATCTATAGATTGTGCAAGGTGGCGGTGACTGGATCTAGGGCTTAATGAAGCCCTTTATTTTTTGTATTTTTCTCAAAAGATCAGACCACTCTTTAAAACCCATATCATCAAGTAAGAGACAGCCGCTGATTCAACCAGATTGATTGTTATGACCTGATAAATGACCTAGATAAGTAAACAAGATAAGTAAAACTGTTGCTTTTTAAAACAACCCTGTAGGCTAAGTTTGTTATAATGGGAAAAATTTTTATCTTTGCCAGGTTGTTTCATGTCCAAGCCATATCTGATTGCACCTTCAATTTTATCTGCTGATTTTGCCCGTCTGGGTGAAGATGTGGAAAATGTATTGGCAGCTGGTGCAGATGTTGTCCACTTTGATGTCATGGATAACCACTATGTGCCAAACCTAACTTTTGGTGCGGGTATATGTAAGGCATTAAAGAAATATGGGATCAAAGCTCCGATTGATGTGCATCTTATGGTTTCACCTGTTGATCGTATGATTGGTGATTTCTTAGAAGCAGGCGCAGATATTATTACTTTTCATCCTGAAGCAACGCATCATATCGACCGTTCATTACAATTGATTAAAGATGGTGGTGCTAAAGCAGGTTTGGTGTTTAATCCAGCAACACCTTTGCATTATCTCGACTATGTTTTAGATAAAGTAGATCAAGTGCTTTTAATGAGTGTAAACCCTGGCTTTGGCGGTCAAAAATTTATTCCTACCACTTTGGATAAATTACGTGAGGCGCGTAAAATTATTGATGCTTCAGGTCGTGACATTCGTTTAGAAATTGATGGCGGTGTTGGCCCAGCAAATATCCGTGAAATTGCTGAAGCAGGAGCTGATATGTTTGTTGCCGGTTCGGCGATTTTTAGTAAGCCTGATTATCAAGCTGTGATTAATGAAATGCGCGCTGAGTTAGCAAAAGTGGGACAAGTTTCGGCTTAAACTTTTCCACACATGTATTGTGTGAATTGTGGATAACTTTGATGATAACTATATGGATAACCATGTTGATAAGCATATGGATAAGCTGGGTATAGATTAATCAAAGTGTGATCAATCGTTTATCATACATGCAATTTCTGTTTAAAAAGAGCCCAAACGGGCTCTTTTGTTATAAGAATCATCCGCTATTCATCGATTTAATTATTCATTTTTTATTCAAAGTGCAGTTGATGCAAAATTATTCAGTGGTATTGGTAATCTTTCCACGTGATATTTGCCAAACTCATCATTATTGGCTATGCTCTTAGCTTCATCATGGATTAAAACATAGGTTTTAGTTTTGTTTAGACAACTGCACAAACAGCTTTGGTTTGTTTGTCTTATGGTTTTTGCCATAGGGTGGAGCAGTGTGTCTATTGCATCTGTAAATGTAATGCAACATGAGCAAATGATGAATTCATCACTTTTAGATGAACATCAATCGATGATGAAAAATAGTGTTGTACAAGAAATGAAACAGCACTGTGTCGATATACAACAAAAACAAAATGATCAAAACTCGCATCTCAATCATGAGCAACAGCTACAAAATCTAAAAGATTGCCATAACCAACAGGTTCAATCTCAAGATACGCAGCAGAGCAAATGCCCAGATTGTGCTGCATTCTCATGCCAATCTTCAGTGGTTTGGTTCAATCCTGATATTCCCAAATTGATTGCACCCGATCATCTGCACAATACTCAAGCCTATCAAATCAATTACCAAGCTCAGCACCTCGCAGGGCATTGGCAAGAAATCCTACGCCCTCCAAAAGCTTAATCTGATTTTAGACACTTTTTTATTCAAAATTGTTTGTTAAAATTTAGGTTAAGTTATGTTTATTCAGTTATCTCAAAAGCGATTAGCTCAAAGCTTGATTGCGACATTGTGCTTGGTCTCCTCAACTTGGGGAATTGCCGCAATCAAAGAATATCAACTCAGCATTGATGAAGGAATTGTCAATGTAACAGGTAAACCCGTAAAACGAATTACTGTAAATGGCCAGTTCCCCGCACCACTTTTAGAATTTGAAGAAGGTGATGAAGCTGTGATTCGAGTGAAAAATAATTTAAAGAATCAGGATTCATCGATCCATTGGCATGGTCTATTATTGCCCGGCATTATGGATGGTGTACCTGGCTTTAATGGATATAACGGGATCAAACCCAACGAAGAATTTGTCTATAAGTTCAAAGTTCGTCAGAGTGGAACCTATTGGTATCATGCCCATTCGAAAGGCCAAGAGCAGGATGGTTTATATGGTTCTTTAGTGATTTATGCAAAGGATAAAAAACCGCTGGCAGCGCATGAACGCACAGATCGTGATTATGTGGTGATGTTGTCGGATTTTCATGAGCAAACCAGTGACCAGATTCAAAAAAATCTAAAGGTTTCCGCAGAATATTATCAGAATCGACGTGAAACACTAGGGGATGTTTGGAAACAGTTACAACGTGATGGTCTAAAAGCAACGTGGTCTGATCGCAAAATGTGGAATCAGATGCGTATGCTAAAAACAGATATGTCTGATGTGACGGGTTATACCTTTCTTGTAAACGGAAAAACCCCTGAACAAAATTGGACAGGTCTGTTTAAGCCAAATGAAAAAGTTCGACTGCGCTTTGTGAATGCATCAGCAATGTCGTTCTTTGATGTACGTATCCCTCAGCTAAAAATGACAGTGGTCAGTGCCGATGGACAGCCTGTAAAGCCAGTGAATGTGGATGAGTTTCGTATTGGTACAGCTGAAACCTATGATGTAATTGTTGAACCAAAAACCAGTCATTATCAGATTGAAGCAGAGTCTATTGATCGTTCAGGATTTGCGATTGGAACACTTCATAATGAATTAACAGCAAAAAGTGCTGCTATTCATATGCCTGCTGCTCGTCCACGTGCTGTGCTGACTATGGAAGATATGGGAGGTCATGGTGGCGGAGGGATGGATCACTCTAAGATGAGTATGGGTGATATGTCAGGTATGGATCATTCAAAAATGAATGCCAACGATATGCAAGGCATGGATCATTCAAAAATGAATGCTGACGATATGCATGGTATGGACCATTCAAAAATGAATGCGAGAGATATGCAGGGTATGGATCATTCAAAAATGAATGCCAACGATATGCAAGGCATGGATCATTCACAGCATCGCAATTCATCGGCAGCGCAAAAAAATGATCAAGTGGTTTATGGTTGGGCAAATGCCTCGACACCGCAAGGAGATAAAGCACTGCAATACAGTGATTTAAAATCACTAACCCCACAACCCGATACTCGGGATGCCACCAGTGAATTGGTGATTCGTTTAGGTGGAACCATGGAACGCTACGTTTGGACGATTAATGGAAAAAAATTCAGTGATGCTGAACCACTCAAAGTGAAATATGGCGAACGTATCCGAATTAAATTTATCAATGACAGTATGATGGCGCATCCAATGCATTTACACGGCATGTTTATGCAATTGGAAAATGGTCAGCCTGCTGTGGATATGCCTAATAAACACACCATTGTTGTTCCACCTGCAAAAACAGTTACAGCATTATTAACCGCTGATGAATTGGGTGAATGGGCAATCCATTGTCATTTGCTCTACCACATGAGTGCCGGGATGATGAATAAATTGATTGTTGCCAATGTGAGTGATGGCAAAGTGTCCACCCAGCCAGTTCAAACAACAAATACTACTCAAAAGGCTGAAGTGAAAGGAGACGAACATGCAAATCATTAATCTTTTTTCTAAATCAGTTCTGGCAAGTTCATTACTTATGCTGAGTGGTTTGGCTTTGGCCCATGAAGGGCATCAGATGCAAAATGATGTGAGTATTGCGACAGACTCCGCTGTCGTGACTGATCATTCAAGCATGGATCATTCAAAAATGAATCAGTTGGATGAGAAAAGCAATGCTGTAGATCATACACAGCATCAAGCGATTACAACCACTACGGGAGAGGAGAGCATAGCTTCGCATAGTACCCATGATCATCGTAAAGAACATGGTGCACAGGTTTATCAGCGAGTGACTATTGATAATGCTTGGATGCTGGATGAAGATGGAAAAGGTACTTTAGATTCATCTTTAGAGTTACGCATAGGTACTGATGAAAATAAGTTATTCATTAAAGGGAACTCCAGTAAGGCTGAATCAGACAAAATAGAATATGATCTAAGTGCTCTCTATAGCCGTAACATTGCTGATTTTTGGGATGTACAGGCGGGTGTGCGTTACAGTGATAATCCTGAACGAACCACTGATCAGGAACGTATAGATGCGGCTTTGGGTTTACACGGCTTGGCGCAGTACTTTTTTGAAACAGATGCTTATCTGTATTTCGGACAGGACAGTCGGGTTGCATTTAGCCTAGAAACTGAACGTGATTTACTACTGACACAAAAGCTGATTTTAAAGCCTTATTTAGATTTAAATGTGGTCTTTAGCGATGATTCACGTTATGCCCAAAAAACAGGGCTAAACAGTATTAAAACAGGTTTAGAAACCCGTTATGAAATCACAAAAAAGGTGATGCCTTATGTAAGTGTGGCCTATGCATATTCTAAAGGTAACAAAGAGACCGCATGGCAAACTGCAACCGACTCCGAATCAGGTTGGTTATATGGTGCAGGTCTGCGTTTTAGATTCTAAGCTTTCGTTTTTCATATAAAGCAAAAGGTCACTTCTTTGGGAGTGACCTTTTACGTTTCTGCAATGCCAGCAACACGTTCAAGCTGGTTATTTACAAATTTAAATTCCATTCCATGCTCTGTATCTAAATCATAGTGAATAGAGAGGGTTAAGGTATTGGGTGCACTCACACGCAAATTTAACATGGTCTGTATATAAGGATTATGAGATTCCACATCCTGAATATTCAATGCAGCCTCACCTGATTTTTCTGGGTTTTCATAATAATGTGCATAAAGCTTTTGATAGCGTTCAAAAGCATGTTGCTGAATGGTCTGAATATGTTGTTCAATACTGTTGATAAATAATTGGTAGGTTTTCGCAAAAGCGTTGAGTTGATCTAGATTGGGCGCTTCTTCGATTTCATCGCCATCTTCATCAAACTCTTCCCCTAAGAAAATCTCCCGATCAGCATTTTGATTAAAAAAACAATGTGAAAAAAATGTTTCTGAACTAAACCCAGCCCAGCTTGGGTGGATATCACCCCAATAATCATGTTTCATGGTTTTGATCCCTGATTTTTATATTTAGCATGCTTGATCATAAAGTAAGCCTCATAAAAAAAATTATTCGAAATGTAAAAAAGGTCAAATTTTGTAAATTTTAATAAATTCCTCAACATGAGTTGATATAATTAGGCTTCTTCAGGAGGAACGACCTCCCTCAATTTGAGAAAAATCGTCAGGACGGCCTGATTCTAATTTAAATTTGGAGATGGTCATGGCTTGGGTTTTTCTTATTTTTGCAGGTATCTTTGAAATCGTTTGGGCATATAGCATGAAATTGTCCGAAGGTTTTACAAAGCTTACACCAAGTATTGTCACCTTATTTTTCATGATTTTAAGCTTTGGTCTATTGGCATATGCGATGCGTACTTTGCCATTGGGAACTGCTTATACCATTTGGACAGGGATTGGAGCGATAGGCTCATTCTTGGTTGGTATTTTTATTTTGGGTGAACCTGCAACAGCAATGCGTATGTTCGCTGCTGTACTGATTGTTTCTGGCTTAGTTTTAATGAAACTTTCTTCGTCTTAATTTATTGAAATGTTTAAGTGCTATTTCTGTAGGAGATAGCACTTTTTTTATGTGTAGTTCATGGTGTAATCAATAGTGGAAACACCCAATAGAAAATGGTGAATGTGTAATGGCATGGGTTTTATTGGCAGTTGCGGGTGTGTTTGAGGTGGTTTGGGCATATTTTATGAAGGTGTCTGACGGGTTTACCAAGCTGACACCGAGTATCTTGACCATCATCTTTATGATTGCAAGTTTTGCATTACTTTCTTATGCAATGAAAACATTACCACTTGGTACTGCTTATACAGTGTGGACGGGGATTGGTGCGATTGGTTCTTTTGCCGTCGGAATTTTCTTTTTAGGTGAAGCAGCCTCAGCGATGCGGATGTTGGCTGCTGTATTGATTATTTCAGGTCTTATTTTGATGAAATTATCTTCAAGCTAAGTTAAGCTGTTGCTGAGTTGGAAAGGGAATAAGGACATGCAACTTTCATTTATGGAAATGAGCTCCCCAGTCGGGATATTAAAATTAGTCGCCCACGATCATGCCTTGGTTGCAGTACTTTGGGAAAATGAAAATCCTAAACGGGTTCGTTTGGCTGAATTAATTAAAAACAATACACATCCAGTTTTGTTGGAGACGGCGAAACAATTGAATGAATATTTTCAAGGAAAAAGAACCCAGTTCGATTTACCGCTAGATTTTGCGGGGACTGAGTTTCAACAGAAAGTTTGGCAAGCTTTATTGACGATTCCATTTGGTGAAACGCGGAGCTATAAAGAGATCGCAGAACAGATTGGAAATGTCAAAGCGGTTCGGGCAGTGGGCGCAGCGAATGGTAAAAATCCGATCTCTATTATTGCGCCATGTCATCGTGTGGTCGGGGCTGATGGTAAATTAGTAGGTTTTGCGGGTGGGTTGGATAATAAGGATATTCTTTTAAAAATTGAACAAGTGCCATAGACTCAACGCTATTCATTATTACATTACAATTTAAAATGATTGCACAAATTTTTGCACCATTGTTATCAAATCTAGGTTGGATCGTTTTACTTTTGGTTGCGATTACGCTGGTTAAATTATTTAAGCTCTTTTTAAAAGGGAAAATAGGTGAATTTACTGTCAGCACCCATGTAAAACTCTATTTAGACAAAGAAAATTATATTTTATTGAATGATTGTACGCTGCCTGATGAGCAAAATCAGACCACCCAAATAGATCATATTTTATTAAGTCCTTATGGTATTTTTGTCATTGAAACAAAGAATTATAAAGGTTGGATATTTGGTGGCGAGCGTCAAAAAATTTGGACACAAAAGATTTATAAAAAGAGCTATAAGTTCCAAAATCCATTACATCAAAATTATAAGCACCAAAAAGTTTTAGAAAGTGTGCTCACAGATATTGTTGATTCCACTCAGATCCATTCAATCGTGGTTTTTATGCCTGATTGCGAATTTAAAACCCAAATGCCAAACAATGTCTTTCGTGGTGCAGGTTGGACAGATTATGTCAAACAATTTAAGCAAATCAACATTTCTCCAATGAAATTAAAACGTATTCAGTATCGTCTAGAGAAAGAAATTTTAGAAAAGTCGTGGAAAACCAATCGCCAACACATACAAAGCCTTAAAGATAAATATACTGAGAAATGAACATATTACTCATAATCAACATCGTACTGATTAAATTATATTTTTTGTATGATTGGATCCATATGCTGTAACTGTGGCATTAAGATCAGCAGAGGATGAGGGGGGAAATCACTCATCCGCAGCTTTAGACTTTAACCATTTCCATTGCCCATTTTTAAACTGGTAAGTGTCGATCCACCATCTTGCACCGCCTCGACATGAGCTGGTCATTTGTTTCTTCTGGGGAATCAGTTTGAGATCCGTCAATCCAGAACATTGTGCATGGCTAAAATCAATTTTTTCTTGGTCCAACACTTGATAATCTTTACTTTTAGGGCGATAGAGAAAAATATCAAAAATAGAATAAACCCCCATTCCCATATCAGGTGTAGACACAGCAATATCGGTATATCCATCAAAATTATAGTCTTGAAAATGAATCTGTCGTTTTCGTTCAAATGGTAATTCTGCAAGATCAAATGCTTGCTGTTTAGCCGCTGTTTGAATGATGAGTTGACCTGATTCGTCATCGCCATCTTTAAAAATAAAATGGGTTTTTTGCCCATTCACTACATCGTTAATATTGCGATTTACAGTTTGTTGTTGTGGTTGAGCAAATGCGAATGGGGTTAAAAGTAAACTTGATAGCATTATTGTCGTGAGTGTTTTATGCATTGTTATTCTCGTTGTCATTCCCATTGTTTTAAGGGATTTCCAAGTTTCAGCTGTTTATTGAAACTTGGATGCTATTTTCAAAAGTGCAGAGTAATATTCAACATTTAAAAGCGCTTTGGAATTTTTTGCCCACCTTCAATCGGCGTTTCGGCATTTTTTAATACACCAAATAACCATGTTTCAGCATGTTGTACCGCGATTTTAAGCGGATCTCCTAGTGCTAAACGTCCTGCAATAAAGCTTGCCAATGAACAGCCTGAACCATGGTATTCACCTTCTAAACGGGGACATTTAGATTCAGCGATCATTTCACCATTCACATACAAGGCGTTGCGAATATAGTCTGGGGTATCTTCATGCCCACCTTTTACCAGAACAGCTTGTGCGCCCATTTCAAACAGCTTGGCAGTGGCTTTTTCTATGTCTTGTTCTGCTGTTAAGGCACGTAATTCCACAGTATTTGGGGTAATGATTGTTGCCAGTGGAATTAGTCCGATAAAGGCTTTAACTAAGGTCTCTTGATTACCCAGTGAGCCACCACTATTTGCCACTAAAACAGGATCAAGTACATATAGATAATCTGGATGTTCACGTAAAAACTCAGCCAGCGCAGCAATATTATCTGTGGTTCCTAACATCCCCGATTTGATGGCTTTAATAGGTAAATCACCGACAACAGCATTGGCCTGAGCAAGCAGTAGTTCTTTGGAGCTGGCTTCAAAACCAAAAACTTGTTGAGAGTTTTGAATGGTTAATGCTGTACAAGCAATTGCCGCATGTGCGCCACTTTGACCAATCGCTTCAATATCAGCCTGTATACCAGCACCACCAGAAGGGTCTAGACCTGAAAAACAAAGTACAGTAGGGCGCACGATGATGTCCTTAATTCACAAATTTACGTTAGTATAGGCAAGTTTACGAGAACACTCGATAGTAATTTGATAATTGTTTCAAACACAGATTTAAAGGATTGGATGGTGATAAAGAATATTTTAATTGATCTCGACGGCACATTAACCGACCCAAAAGTAGGCATTACGACATCTGCACGTTATGGACTTGCAAAGGTTGGGCATCCGATTCCTGACAGTGAAAATATCGACTGGATTATTGGTCCACCGTTAAAGGCATCATTGGCAAAGCTACTCAATGTTGAAGCAAATGACCTCTTAGCTGAGCAAGCTTTATTGGGTTATCGTGAACGTTTTGCTGTAACTGGCCTATTTGAAAATCATGTTTTTGATGATGTAGCGCAAACCTTGGAAGCCTTAAAAAGTAAGGGCTATCGACTGTTTTTAGCCACCGCAAAACCTGAAGTTTATGCACGTCAAATCTTAGATCATTTTGATTTATTAAAATATTTTGATTATCCCTATGGCAGTGAGTTAAATGGCGAGCGCACCAATAAAGGTGAGTTAATCACTTATATCCTTGAAAAAGAAAAGTTAAATCCAGAAGAGTGTTTGATGGTGGGAGATCGGGAACATGATATTTTTGGTGCACGTAAAAATGCGATTGAAACCATTGCGGTAGAATATGGATATGGCTCAAAACAAGAATTGGACGAAGCAGCGCCGAAAGCAAGAATTGCAAAGTTCTCTGAATTGTTAAACCTACTCTAAATCTGCTTTTAGTTCAGACTTTTGGGATAATTTGAATTTACCTTAATCATCCCCAACCAAGAATATTTTATCGATGTGTTGGGGATTTTACTCGTAATCACATAGTTAGTTAGTAGCAATCACATATTTAAACAGGGACTAAATCCCCAGTAGTCTTTTAATGTCATTCACTCAATTGGGTAGAGATACTGCATGATGTGGAATCGTTAAACGCTTAAACCCATCACCGCTCAATTTACGATTCACTTGCAGTAAAACTTGGCTTTAAGGTGGAGAGATATTCAAATCTGCAATGCATCCCATGTCACTCCGTATAAAGGTAAAATGATGGAATTAGCGCACATCCAAATACAATGATTCCTTAATTTCCTCCATCACTATATAGCTATGTGAAGAGGCTGAAGATGGAAGTTTTTTAAGTAAATCACCAAGTAAGCGTCGATAAGCGCTCATTTCTTTTAGTCGGGCTTTGACTAAATAATCAAAATCTCCCGAAATAAGATGGCACTCTTGTACTTCTGGTATTTCCATTAAGTCCTTAGCCACTTGTTCAAACACATCACCAGACTTTGCTGATAAGCTAATTTCTAGAAAAACCAATAAGTTGCGATCAAGATGTTTCGGGTTTAGACGAGCATGATAGCCCATAATGATACCATCTCGCTCCAAGCGTTTGACGCGTTCAGAACAAGGTGTGGTCGATAAACTGACCCGTGAAGCCAATTCGCTGATGGCAATTCGACCCTCATTTTGAAGAATATCTAAAATCATTCGATCTATACGGTCTAATTTACGCATCAATTATTCCCTTTTTTTTAATCATTTTTCACGACAATAAATTAAAACACCTAAATTTTAGCATTAAAAATAGTGAAATAAACTATTTAACCAAAAATATACTAGTGAAATAAACTAGTAAATGCATAAAGGATAAGAAATGCGTGTAATAGTATTAGGTAGTGGTGTGATTGGCGTAGCAAGTGCATATTACCTCGCGCAGCAAGGAGCACAAGTTACAGTTTTAGACCGTCAAGCAGGTCCAGCTGAAGAAACCAGCTTTGGTAATGCAGGTCAAATTTCTCCAGGATATTCGACACCGTGGGCTGCACCCGGTATTCCATTTAAAGCGGTTAAGTGGATGTTTCAACATCATGCACCACTCGCGATTAATATCGATGGCAGTATGTGGCAGTTACAGTGGATGGCGCAAATGCTTAAAAACTGTAACTCAGAAAGTTATGCGATCAACAAAGAACGTATGACCCGTGTTGCAGAATATAGTCGTGACTGTTTAAGAGAACTGCGTAAAGATACTGGGATTGAATACGAAAACCGTTCAAAAGGCACATTGCAAGTTTTCCGTAATGAAGCTCAATTAGAAATGGTTCAGCGTGATATTGCTGTACTTAAAGAATGTGGTGTTCCACATGAGTTATTGCTTAAAGATGATCTTGCTAAAGTAGAACCAGCACTTGAACATGCCAAAGATAAATTGGTCGGTGGTTTACATCTTCCAAATGATGAAACGGGCGACTGCTATTTATTTACCAATGCTTTAGCCAATTTAGCCAAAGGTTTAGGTGTCGAGTTTAAATTCAACCAAAATGTTGAAAGATTGGTGGTTGAAGGTGATGAAATCAAAGGTGTTGTGATCAATGGTGAAGTGTTAATTGCTGATCGCTATGTATTGGCTTTTGGTAGCTATTCACGTGATTTCTTAAAGCCGCTGGAATTGAATTTACCTGTTTACCCAGTGAAGGGTTATTCTTTAACTATTCCAATTGTTGATCCAACATTTGCACCACAATCTACAGTTTTGGATGAAACCTATAAAATCGCGATTACTCGTTTTGATCAACGTATTCGTGTTGGTGGAATGGCAGAATTAAGCGGTTTTAATCATGGTTTAAATGCGGATCGCCGTGGCACATTGGAAATGGTGACCCAAGATTTATTCCCGGGTGGTGATTTGGCACAAGCATCATTTTGGACCGGTCTTCGCCCAATGACCCCAGACAGCACACCAATTATTGGCGCAACACGTTTTAAAAACTTATTCCTCAATACAGGGCATGGCACTTTAGGCTGGACGATGGCATGTGGCTCAGGAAAATTGATTAGTGATTTGGTACTTAATCATCAAACCGATATCAGTACCGAAGGTTTATCTATTCAGCGTTATCCACACGCTGCTTAAGTGCCACTTTATTAAAACAGTGATAAATAAATTGTTTAGCGATAAATAATTTACAACGCCAATCCATATTCAGGGATGAATAAAATGCCTAGACCAATTACTGCCGTCATTCATCAGGATGCTTTGTTGCATAACCTGAATGTCGCCCGTCAATTTATGCCACAAAGTAAAGTTTTTACCGTGGTCAAGGCCAATGCTTATGGACATGGTATTGAACGCGTCTATGATGCATTCAAATCCGCAGATGGTTTTGCTTTGTTGGATATCGATGAAGCAAAACGTCTAAGAACATCGGGATGGACAGGTCCAATTCTGCTCTTAGAAGGCATTTTTTCAGCCGATGATTTATTGGATTGTGAAAAGTATCAATTAAGTTTTAGCCTGCATAATGAAGATCAAGTGAATTGGCTAGAACAATTTAAAAGCCAATCTCTCAAAGACAATCCAGCACAGATGCAATTCGATGTATTTTTAAAAATGAATACAGGAATGAATCGCCTTGGTTTTAAACCTGATGCGTATCGGGCAATGTGGCAGAGATTAAAGCAATTCGATGTGGTGAAATCTATCACGCATATGATGCATTTTTCAGATGCTGATGGTGAGCGTTTGGGGCAATCTGGGATTGCCTACCAGCAGGCTATTTTTGAACAAACTATTCAAGATTTAGATGGTGAGCGCTCAGTTTCAAATAGTGCGGCCATTCTCCGACATTCACAAGATTTACGTTCAGATTATATTCGTAGCGGGATTATGCTGTACGGCAGTTCTCCAGACTATCCAACACACTCAATTCATGACTGGAACCTTAAACCAAGCATGAGTTTACGCAGTGAAATCATTGCAATTCAAGATTTACAGCCAAGTGAAACAGTAGGGTATGGATCTAGATTTACTGCAACCCAAGCCATGAAAATCGGAATCGTGGCATGTGGTTATGCAGATGGTTACCAACGTATTTCTATGGATGCACCAGTATTGGTTAATTCTGTACGAACCCAAACTATTGGCCGTGTCAGCATGGACATGTTAGCGGTTGATTTAACCCATATCCCAGATGCGCGAGTTGGAAGCGAAGTGGTGCTTTGGGGACAGTCGTCAAATGGAACTGTACTGCCGATTGATGAAGTTGCAGCAAGTTCTGGAACCGTAGGTTATGAGCTCATGTGTGGTGTAACTGCACGGGTCAATTTTAAAATTTCAAAATAAGGACATCAACATGTCAAACAACGTTCAACACGCAGATATTCAAAAGCTTAACAGCAATCAAGTGATGAGTGCAGTCACCATTTTCAATAAAGTGGTTTATTTGTCTGGTCAAGTTCCTAAAAATACCCAACAGGATATTATTGGTCAAACTCAAGAAATCTTAGCAACGATTGATCAGTTATTGCTTGAGGCAAATACCGATAAATCACGCTTATTGTCTGCTCATGTTTACATCAAAAATTTGGATGATTTTGCAACTTTTAACACCATTTGGATTGATTGGTTAGAAGGCTGTGTTGCACCATCTCGCGCAACAATTCAAGCGGATTTGGTTAATCCAGATTGGTTGATTGAGATCGCAGTTATTGCGGCGCAGGCATAAATTAATCTCTTGTCATAAAGTAGAATTGATTATTGTCAATAATTAAAGCAGTATTTGCCCCGAATTAAAGCTGGACACATGTAAACCATGTGGCCCAGTTCGCGTTAGGTAGAACAATAGAACGGGAATGTTCTTATGCCACAAGCGGGTTTTACCTCCAAAAAATTGTCAAAAAGGATATTTTTATGACAACTTCAAGCCATTCAGATGACGTACCATCGTCGCCAAATGAGCTACAACGGAAATTATCCAATCGTCACCTACAATTGATTGCGATTGGTGGTGCAATTGGTACAGGCTTATTTATGGGTTCTGGGAAAACCATTTCCCTTGCAGGCCCTTCAATTCTGATCATTTATATGATCATTGGTGCAATGTTCTTTTTCCTGATGCGCGCATTGGGTGAAATTTTACTTTCAAATCTGCACTACAAATCCTTTATTGATATGGCACATGACTTAATTGGTCCGGGTGCTGGCTATTATATTGGCTGGTCATACTGGCTCGGTTGGATCTTAGTGGGTATTGCGGATTTGGCTGCAATTATCAACTATCTCAACTTTTGGCTTCCTGACGGAACCGCCTTTACCCCCATGGGACAAGCCTTAATTAGTGCCGGATGCGTACTCTTGGTCTTGGGGATTAATCTCCTCACGGTAAAGTTGTTTGGTGAAATTGAGTTTTGGTTTGCTTTGATCAAAATTTTAGCCATTGTCGGATTGATTCTTATTGGTGGCTATATGGTGTTGAGCCATTTCCAAGCACCGACAGGTTCAGTTGCAAGCTTTAGCAATGTCTGGTCGCATGGTGGCATGTTCCCGAAAGGCGCAAGTGGCTTTTTAGCAGGTTTCCAAATTGCCTTGTTTGCTTTTGTCGGTGTCGAGCTGATCGGTACTATGGCGGCAGAAACCAAAGATCCTGAAAAGAACTTACCTAAAGCGGTTAATGCGATTCCGACCCGTATTATTTTGTTCTATGTATTGGCACTCTTTATCGTGATGTCGGTAACCCCTTGGAATGAAATTCCTGCGGATCAAAGTCCATTTGTCACATTGTTCCTACATGCTGGTATTGGTGCAGCTGCTGTGATTATGAACTTGGTGGTTTTATCCTCGGTAATGTCATCGATGAACAGTGGTGTATTTTCAACCAGCCGTATGTTGTTTGGATTGGCCAAAGAAGGGCAAGCACCGACGAAGTTGGCTGAGCTGTCTAAACGTGCCGTTCCTGCAAAAGGTTTGTTGTTCTCTTGTGGCTTTATTATGGCAGGTGCAGCACTACAATATTTTGTTCCAAATACCGTTGAAGCATTTACCTTAGCCAGTTCTTTATGTGTGATTTTATTCATTAGTATCTGGAGTATTATTATGGTGTGTTATATACGCTACCGTAAATTACGCCCAGAATTGCATGAGAAATCAAACTTTAAAATGCCGGGGGGTGTATGGATGTCTTATCTTGTTTTGATCTTCCTTGCCTTTACTTTGGTGATTTTAAGTCTTGAGCCTGATACTTTAAAAGCTTTAATCATCAGCCCATTGTGGGTGATTATTTTAGCGGTGACCTATCAAATGATGTACAAACCGCGTATGAAAAAGCGTAATCAACAGCTTTAATGTTGAATATTCAATTGATCAGGAGATGGTGTTAGATCATCTCCTGAATAACTATGATATGAAAAAATCTTATATAAATTAATTTTAAAAATTAAACACTTAGATTAAATATAAGATACTTAACTTTTTGATTTTCTCCGTGATTGATTGCATAGACCAAATGTAAAATTTAACAAATTATTCAAAATAAAATACTGAAATAAAAATAAAAAACACGTTTAATAGCATCATTTACGCTAAACAACAGCATATATGCGCAATAACAAGATCGATCTCTTACGTGGAATTTCAATTTTATTGGTACTTCTCCACCATTTTAATATTCCTTATAAACTGCATGACACATTTCTAGGTGTACAAATCTTTGGCGAAAGCTTAAGTACTTTAATTGCCCGCAATGGTAATTATGGCGTGACCTTATTTTTTGTGATTTCAGGTTTTTTAATCACCCAACATACTATACAAAGAAGCGGCACACTCGCGCAGATTAAGCTCAAAGATTTCTATATCCGCCGTATTGCCCGAATTATGCCTTGTTTGGTACTACTGGTGGTGCTGGTGACGGCACTGGGTGCAATGGGGCTAAAACCCTTTATCAACCAAGCGCCAAACGGTATTGAAGTTTCTTACGGCTTAACTGTATTTTCTGCTTTTACCTTTTGGATGAATATTCTGATCATTGAAAATGGCTGGGTGAATTATGCACTTGGTGTGCTGTGGTCTTTATCTGTTGAGGAAGTCTTTTATTTAGCATTTCCGATTTTGTGTGTTGTATTAGGCCGTGGTAAAGGCTTTATTATATTTTTATTGGCAATCATCATTTATGCACCTTATTTCCGTTCATTACATTTTTCCGAGGAAAGCGGGGCTTATCTTTATCATTACTTCTCAAGTTTTGATGGAATTGCGATTGGTTGCTTAACTGCTTTAATGACTCAACAGATGGGACAAAAAATACAGGTTTCAAAAATCGTGGTTCCAATCATTGTTTTGTTGATGGCCGCTGTTTATTTATATGCACCAATTAAAGAGGTTAGTACGTGGGGAATCAGCATTTTTGCCATATTGTCAGCAATGCTGATCTTCTGTTTTGCTCAGAACCCACACACTGAATCTCGCTCTATATTGTCAAATGGTGTAGCGTGGATTGGACAACGTAGTTATGAAATGTACTTGTTTCATTTGATTATCTTGGGTTTATTTAAAGTTTTTTATTTTCCTAAAGAAACCTTAGCAATTGAAAAATTAATGCTATTGCCAATTTATTTTATTGCTGTTTTTGTATTGAGTTGGGCCATTGAAAAGTATTATTCAACGCCGATGAATACAAAAATTAGAAATTGGCTAATTAAGCGCCATTGAAAAAAATCCTATATTTATTGAGTTTGCACAAGTAAATGGTTATTCGGGAACGGATCTAATCGGACTTGATGTTGAGCGCAATAGAGTGATTGTGCATTGTTTAAGGTATTAACAACTACTTTTTACATTATTGAATCGTATATGGAGTAACTATCGTATGGCGACATGGATTAAGTTTTTATAATTTCATATTGCTGAATTTATTAAAAGATTATTTAGGTGGGCCTGTAAATTACATACAATCAATAAAAAAACCTCCATTTAGGAGGTTTCTATCTACAAGTTAAAATGTTGGTTTAACGACCACTAAAATCACCACTGCAAATAAAATCAGGGTTGGCATTTCATTGAAAAACCGCCAAAACTTATGCGATTTATAATGTGCATTGCCAATCAGTTTTTTACGGTAATAGCCACAAACAAAGTGGTAGATCACCAAAAGACCAACTAAACCGACTTTTAGATAAAACCATAAAGCTTCATGGTAATGACGTGTTGCATCACCCCAGTCTACGAGAAAATGTGCGGTGATTAATGTTGCGATCATCGAAGGCCACATAATGCCGCGATATAATTTACGCTCCATGATCTCGAAACGCTGATGACTTAGATTGTCATCGCTCATGGCATGGTAGACAAACAAACGCGGGAGATAAAACAGTGCTGCAAACCAACACACGACTGCAATGATATGTAAAGCTTTTACCCAAAGGAAAGCTTCTGAAGGAGCATCCATCAATTTACCCTTTTAAGGGCAGTGTGCGAGATGTTGATCACCCAAACTTATTTTAAATTTGAATGATCAACAATTCTTTGTTTAGCCTTCCCATTTTTTAAAAATGAGACAAGCATTGACACCGCCAAAACCGAAACTGTTACTCATCACAGTATTCAATTTTGTATCGCGTTTTTCAAGTACGATGTCATAACCTTTTGTGCCTTCATCAAGTTCAGTGACATTGATGTTTGGCGCGATAAAGTCATTTTGCATCATCAATACAGAATAAATGGCTTCTTGAACACCAGCAGCACCCAGACTGTGACCTGTCATAGACTTGGTTGAGCTTAATGGTGGAACATTGCCTTCACCAAATGCACGACCCATCGCAAGAAGTTCAGTCACATCACCAGCAGGTGTTGAAGTACCATGGGTATTGACATAGTCAACCTTATCTACGCCATGTTGTTTAGCTTCTTCTAAAGCCATTAAAATACAACGGGTCGCACCTTCACCCGATGGTGCAACCATATCCGCACCATCCGAATTTGCAGCATAAGCAACCACTTCTGCAAGAATATTTGCACCACGTGCTTGAGCATGTTCAAGTGATTCAAGTACAACGAAACCACCACCACCCGCAATCACAAAACCGTCACGGTCAGCTGAGTATGGGCGTGACGCTGTTTCTGGAGCATCATTATATTTAGAACATAGTGCGCCCATTGCATCAAACAATAAGCTTTGTGACCAGTGATCTTCTTCACCGCCACCGGCCAACATTAAATCTTGTTTACCCAATTGAATCAGGTTGTAAGCATAGCCAATCGCATCAGCTGAAGTTGCACAAGCACTGGTGATTGAATGAGCAACACCTTGTAATTTAAATGCAACACCGACATTGGCAGTAATGGTGTTTGACATATTACGTGGTACGAAGAACGGGCCAATTTTACGCGCACCTTTTTCTTCTAAAAGTTTAACCATCTCTGTAACAGACGCAGTTGAGTTACCACCTGAACCCCCTGCAATACCGTAACGAGGATTACCGCCCAATTGTTCTGGTGTTAAGCCTGCATGTTCAACGGCTGCAAGCGCAGAATTGTAGGCATACATTGCACATATGCCCATGAAGCGCTTGAGTTTACGGTCAATACCATCAAAATCTTGTTCTGCTGCGGCACTGACATGACTTTTAAAATTAAGTTCTTCGTAAGTTGAATTATGACGTGTCCCTGAAATACCATTTTCCAAAGAGTGCTTAACAGCTTCCAATGTATTACCGATACATGAGTTAATGCCCATACCAGTGATGACAACACGACGGTTCATGCAAAGTCCTTTATTTTAGAATACAGAATGAATGTTTACATTTAAACGCGTTTACTTTTTTAGTTCAATGGCGAAAGATATTGATTCTTACGCATCATTTAAAACAATATATTGTATGCTTAAAAGTTAATTAAATAACTGAAAATAAATATATTTATTATTTTTATAATAATATGAATTCATGATGGATATTTACATCAATTAGGCAAAACCATCCATAAGCAGGGCTTACCTGAGATGGTTTGAAGCACTAATTTTTGAAATAAATTTTAAATTGCTGGAATAAGCATGGTGTTTTATCCCTATTGTAGAACAAGGCTTCTTTTTACCTGCTGAGTTGAATTACCCATATAACCGATATGATGACTATCAACAGAAATCATATCGGTTGCAATACAACTGTTATAGCCTGTAGCAAGCCTCAACAAAATTTCTTTGTCTTTATGAATTACCAAGGCGTTTTCTTTTCCCACTCTGGATCAAAACCTGATGTCGATGCAGCAACTTTTAAATAATCTGCATAACTCTCAGCCAATAAAATTGGTGGAATCTGTTTAAGTGGAAGTTCATTGTTATTCCAAGAGCGGCTGGCTTTCTTGCTAAAGGTGAGTTCATAAAGTACAGCTGGAATATTTTCCTCTGGTACATAACTTCCGCTAAATGTAATTTCTACATCAATACCCAACTGTTTATACGGCTTGGTATAGCGGTCAAATGAACCACCATCTTCGATACTGGCACGTTGGTAGCCTAATTTGGTCACTACACCACGGAGGGTAAAGGTGTCTGTAAGCCAGCCGTTATGATCCTTAATTTCAGTGACATTATCATCCTCAAGCTTCGGTAGGTGATGAGTCATCTGTTCAAATAAGAATTTCACTTTATAGTCTTTAAAGTGTGCAATCCAATCTTTGGCTTCCTCTTCACCAACCAAAACCGCATGAGAAATTTGAATTTTGCTGTCTGCATTGAGTTCGACTTCATCATCATCTAAATTCAGTAATGCACCATCATCACTTGGTCTAAAACTGATTTTTTCACCATTGGTTTTGATCTCAAGCCAAATCAGCTTTTGGATTAAGCGTCTCACGATTGGGTGGGCAAAGATATACTCTTGCCACTCAGCAACATTCCACTGACGTTCGCTACACATCGCCTCATACAAACGACCGATTTGCATATCAACGACTTGTTTAAACTCTTTTTTACTGGTGCTAAATAGTGCTTTGGCTTCTTTGATCAGGCTTTCATCATCATTTTGGCGGGCAGCAGGTAATGCTTTAACTTCTTTACCTTCTTCATTTTTAAGAATGAATTTGTCTTTATCATCGACAATGGCACTAAAGTTACGTGAGCCATATTGTAGCTGTAACACACCATTTTCATCTAAGCCTGCTGTTGGAATAGTGCGGTCAGCCAGCTCATCACTTGTCCATTGATTACGTTCAGCAATTTCAGCAACTAATGTGTTTGCAAGTGTTTGCACTGAAGCGGTCCGATAACGACGTGAAAGTGAAAGCAACAGTTGGATGATTAATGGGTCATTACTGATCGATAATGCACTGATCATGGCTTCTAATTGAGCTCGGCGCGTATAGTGCTGTTTGATAAAATCTTGTATTTGTTTGACGGCAAAACTTCCTTGAGCTGCAAATGCCAGTGCTAAGAAACCTTTACTTTTGATTGCTGAACCTAAAATACAAGAAAGCTGAATGTTTATGATTTCTGTAATGACTTCCTCAAGTGTAATCGTCCCATAGTATGCATAATAAGTGTCATTTTTCGCCCAAGCCTGATAAGCATTACGATACTGTTGTAAACGTTGTGGCGCATTTTTAACAGCATATTCTGTTGCTTCATCCAATCTAGGACCACGAGTATCTTCAGTAATAAAGCTCTGTAGGGCGAAATTTGCAAGTTCTTGTTGGCTTTTTTCACTCAATAATCCTACATAACGTTGTAGCAATTGATTGGCTTTTGGTTCCTTCAATTTTTCTGCCAAAATCGCCCACCATTGTATGATTTTGGGGTCAACATCTGTGCTATTTTGCCATTTCACTTTTGGTAAAGTTTCAAAATCAAACCATTTAAAACTCACTGATAATTTACCTTTTAGCCCAGCTTCTGCTTCTTTAAGCAGTACTTCTGGCTTGAGATAAGCATTAATATCTTGTCCGAGCTTTTCCAATGCCGTTAAAAGTGCAGCTCGAACGATTTCATTTTTCTCTTTATTCAGCAAAGTATTCAGTGGTTTTACTGCATCTTGATTTTGCAAACGTGCCGACCACTCAATTGCAGCAATTCTTACTTCTTGCTTACCAGATTCAAGTGCTGTGATGGCTTGTAGATGGATGTCTGGAATCTTTTCCAAAGCCTGTTGTGCATCAAAGCGTAAGCTCTTATTTTCACCAAGTGCTAATTCTAATAATTTGGGAATAAACTCACTTGGCACTTGTGGGAAATATCTTAAAATATTGATTGCTTTTTGGGGATTAAATTGCTGCCAACTGTCTTTGAAAAGAGAAGGTGTTAAGCCTAAAGCTTCTGTTAAAAATGCTTGATGATCGGCAAAAAATGGCCAAATTTTTTCAGGGTCAACGATATAATGAGACAACATATTGTACTCATCCATTAACATACCTTGAGCAATTAAACGATCAGCTTGACTGAATTTGGTCCGATGCATGGCATCGGCAAGTTGTTTTAAATCGAGTGTTGCTGTCTGTTCTGTTGTTAATATATCAAATAAATCTTCCCAATATAGATTTCCACGTTCAGAGTGGAATGAACGAAGTGCATGGAATATCGTATAATTATTTTGTTCTTTTATGCGGTTTTTATAATGAATAATCTCAAAATCATAAGCAAATGATTTACGTTCTATTTCACCATTTAACTGTTGTACAACTGATTCTAAATTGGTTTTTTTGACATATGTCCGATTTTTAAAGTAGTTTTGAAAATGTCGTGATTGATAATCTGAGGTTTTATTTTTCTCAATTTCCAATAATGCTTTTTGCTCTGCTTTAGTTAAAATTTCTTGATAATTTTCCAATATGATTTCAGTAAAAGATTCAGGAAGTTTTTTCTCGACCAGCGCTACAAAGTCTGGCAGTTTGACTTGTTCAAGCTGAGTTTTTTCACTTGGTTTTAGTCTTTGTAATGCCATTTGTATGGTTTGTTGTACTGACTTTTGCTTTTCTTCATTAAGGGCTTTTTCTAAAAGTTGAGCATGATCTTGCCCTAAACGTGCAAAAAGTTCCGCTGCCGCAGAGCGTTCTTGGCTATTCCCTGAAAATAAGAAATAACGCATATGTTCTTGAACGATATTTTGATCGATGATGCTCAATAATGGCGAAGCTTTATCACTGATGGCTTTGGTTTTATGCAATGAAAGTCGTACGATGAGTTTGCTAAGTTTATCGTATAAATCGCCATGTTTTTGCAAGAAATCTAAGAATATATGAATTCCGTTGCTGGTTAAATTGGGGATTTTTTCAATTAATTCATCTGCATATTGTGCTAAAAAAGATTCTGTGTCTTTCAAATTGAAAAGCAAATTTAAGCGATCAAAATCGTGACTTCTCAGATTCTTACGTTCAAATAAGGCCAATAATAAATGTTGTTCGAAACCTTCTTGTTCACTTTCGAGCAATTCAAAGAGTTTTTGTAAGGTCCAATGAGATTTGATATTTTGTGACTGTCCTAAAGCTTTAAAACCAACACCATAAGTTGTGTTTAATGCATCGACGATAAAATATAAAAACCAAACAGGTGCTTGTTCATAAAAATTAATAAAATTAAGTCGCTTGGTTGTTGCTTCTAACACTTTTGCAAAACGTACAATCTGCGCATGATCAAGCTCATCAAAAATTACGCCATATAATTTTTGACGTGCATTTTGCGAATGATAAGCCATGTGCTCTTGCTGACGATTAATATGAAAATTGGGTCTATACCAATTGTACGTGCCAGGATTACCCAGTAGGGCAGTGGCTTGATCATCAGGGAGTTTTTGAAAAACAAGTAATATTTCTGGATTTTCACCAGTGATTACAAATTTTAAGGTTTGGGCTGGTAAATCAGCATCAATATCGACTAAAGGTTTAAAAATATCTTGTAAATTTTGAGCTGTATCTAGGCTAAATGGAGCAAATAATTCATTTATTTGCATATATGTCATATCTTGCATTTGGCACCTTATTATTAAATTTCATTTTTGGATCTCATTGAATTTTAATCTAAATTTTTTATGGATGATATCGTGCTTAGTTTTATGACGACATGATGTGTCTTTGTGAATATTAATATTCCATTTTCACAATAAAATATCAAACAGCCAGTTTTGAAAAACTGGCTGTTATCCCTTTTTTAGCGATTATTTATACATTTTGATCTAGATTACCAAGGCGTTTTCTTTTCCCATTCTGGATCAAAACCTGATGTCGATGCAGCAACTTTTAAATAGTCTGCATAGCTCTCAGCCAATAAAATTGGTGGAATCTGTTTAAGTGGAAGTTCATTGTTGTTCCAAGAGCGACTGGCTTTCTTGCTAAAGGTGAGTTCATAAAGTACAGCTGGAATATTTTCCTCTGGTACATAACTTCCGCTAAATGTAATTTCTACATCAATACCCAACTGTTTATACGGCTTGGTATAGCGGTCAAATGAACCACCATCTTCGATACTGGCACGTTGGTAGCCTAATTTGGTTACTACACCACGGAGGGTAAAGGTGTCTGTAAGCCAGCCGTTATGATCCTTAATTTCAGTGACATTATCATCTTCAAGCTTCGGTAGGTGATGGGTCATCTGTTCAAATAAGAATTTCACTTTGTAGTCTTTAAAGTGTGCAATCCAATCTTTGGCTTCCTTTTCACCAACCAAAACCGCATGAGAAATTTGAATTTTACTGTCTGCACTGAGTTCGATTTCATCATCATCTAAATTCAGTAATGCACCATCATCACTTGGTCTAAAACTGATTTTTTCACCATTGGTTTTGATTTCAAGCCAAATCAGTTTTTGGATTAAGCGTCTCATGATTGGATGGGCAAAGATATACTCTTGCCACTCAGCAACATTCCACTGACGTTCGCTACACATCGCCTCATACAAACGACCTGTTTGCATATCCACGACTTGTTTAAACTCTTTTTTACTGGTGCTAAATAGTGCTTTGGCTTCTTTGATCAGGCTTTCATCATCATTTTGGCGGGCAGCAGGTAATGCTTTAACTTCTTTACCTTCTTCATTTTTAAGAATGAATTTGTCTTTATCATCAACAATGGCACTAAAGTTACGTGAGCCATATTGTAGCTGTAACACACCATTTTCATCTAAGCCTGCTGTTGGAATAGTGCGGTCAGCCAGCTCATCACTTGTCCATTGATTACGTTCAGCAATTTCAGCAACTAATGTGTTTGCAAGTGTTTGCACTGAAGCAGTCCGATAACGACGTGAAAGTGAAAGCAACAGTTGGATGATTAATGGGTCATTACTGATCGATAATGCACTAATCATGGCTTCAATTTGTGAGCGACGAGGGTAGTGTTGCTTCATATAGTTCTGCAATTGTTTTACTGCAAAACTTCCTTGTGCATTGGCGGTCAGTGAAAGCATACCTTTACTTTTGATCGCGGAACCCAGATAAAGTCCTAAACGTTCGCGTTTAATCTCTTCAATCACTTCTTCTAAGGTGATGGTGCCATATTTGGCATAATATTCAGGGTATTTTTCACCATAACGTTTGTATGAATCCCGATAAGAACTTAGACGGCCAGACGCTTCTGTAGTTGCATATTGCGTTGCTTCATCCAATGGTGTTTGTAAGGTATCTTGATGAATAAAACTGTGTAATAAATGATTGGCAAGTTGTACCTGATCTTTTTGATCGAGTAAGTCACTATAGCGTTGTAATAAGGCATTGGCTCTAGGCTCTTTCAGTTTTTCCGCCAATATCACCCACCATTTGACAATTCTAGGGTCAACCTCTTTGCCATTCTGCCATTTCACTTTTGGCAATGTGTCAAAATCAAACCATGTAAAACTGCTTGAAAGTTTGCCTTTTAAACCGTCTTCTGCTTCTTTTAGCAACACTTCTGGTTTGAGATAGGCACTAATATCCTGTCCAAGCTTTTCTAATGCTGTTAGAAGAGCAGCTCGAACGATTTCTTTCTTCTCTTTTTTTAGTAAAGCATTCAGCGGTTTTACTGCATCTTGATTTTGTAGACGTGCTAGCCATTCAATTGCAGTGATTCGAATGTCTTGTTTACCCGAATCTAGGGCTTCGATGGCACGTTGATGAATGTCAGGAAGGTGCTGTAAGGTTTCTTGCGCTTCATAACGCAAACGCTTATTTTCACCCAATGCAAATTCGAGTAAGCGAGGAATAAATTGTACTGGTAAGGATGGGAAACATTTAAGTACAAATATTGCATCGGATGGGTTAAAGCTTTGATATTCATTTTTTTCTAAAGATGGAGAAAGCCCCAACGCTTCAGTTAAATACTCTTGATTTTCCGCAAAAAATGGCCAAATTTTATCTTTTTCATAAATATGATCTTGTAAACTTTGATAATAGGATGATCCCGCTAGCATCCCTTGTGCGACTCTACGTTTTGGATCATTAAATTTAGCCGCATCTAAGGCCTGAACGATATGGCGAAGTTCATAATTGGCATATTCTTCAGGTTTAAGCATTTCAAATAAATTAGGCCAATAAATCCAATTCCGATTGCGTATCGCAATGATTCTCATGGCATGATTAATGGAAAACTCAGGATATTTTTTATATTTATTTTTATGGGTAATAATATTTTCAACTTGGTGGACATTTTTAAAAGATGCATCACCGTTCAATTGGTCAACAATCGACGTTAAGGTTTGATGATTGATTTTTTTAAGCTGCTTTAAATGATCTTGAGCCCAAGTTCTTTTATAACTTGCTGTTTTATTCTCTTCAATTTCATCGGCAGCATTCTGTTCAGCTTTAGCCAAAATTTCTTGATAGTTTTCTAAAATAACCTCGGTAAAACTTGCTGGAATTTTTTGTTCAACAAATGGTTGAAAGGTTGGTGCTTCAAAATCTTGCTGTAATTGTGCAGTATCAACAGATCTTAAGCGCTGAATTGCCATTTGTAATATTTGTTGTACAGATTTTTGTTTTTCTTGTGCAAAAGCTTGTTCTAGTACTGTCAGATTGTCAGCACCTAAACGTGCCAATAGATCTGCAGAAAAGCCACGTTCCTGACTTGAACCTTCCAATAGATTTTGATTTAAATATTTTTGGCTATCTTCTGGATTTAAATTCGTCAATAAACTGGTGGCTTTAGTACGAATGATTTTAGATTTCCCTACAGAAAGTTTTACAATCAAGTCGGGGATTTGTTTGATCAATGTCGTTTGTTTGGCGATATAGTCTAAAAAGTTTTCTTGTCCAATGATGCTCAGTGTTGGAATAAGTTTTCTGAGTTGATCTAATCGGGCTGAAATGAAATCTTGGGTGTCCTTGAGTAATAATATTTTATCTAATTTATTAGAATGATAACTGTCGATATTTTGGCGCTCAAATAAATAAGGCAGTAGTTCATGGCCTAAACCCTGTTGATCACTTTCAAGTAAATCAAATAGTTTTTGTTGGGTCCAATTTTGCTTTAACAATTTATTCGGATCTGCTTCGCTAAAATGCTGGCTGTCAAACGCGGTAATAAATGTGTCTACTGTGAGATAAATAAACCAAGCGGGCACTTTTTCATAAATATTGGTAAAATTTTTCTGTTGTGTTGCCGCTTCAAGCACTTTGGCAAAACGAATAATTTGTTCAAATTCTAATTCTTCAAAGATCTCACCATAATAACGTCGGCGTAGTTTTAGTGCTGCTTCAGCAAGCTTATTTTCTTTTTTATCCAGTGATTGATTGTTTTGAGGCCAATACCAGCTATAGGTACCTGGCTTTCCCAGTAAAAGCAGTGCTTTTTCATTTGGGTATTGCTGTAATTTAAGTAATATTTCTGGATTTTCTCCATCCAAAATAAACAAAACCACATTTTGATCAAGTTGGTCTTCAATGACGGCCAAAGGCTGGAAAATATGGTAGAGTTTTTCAACTTTATTTTTTAAATCTTCATTATGTTTTTGAATGTGGTCATGATCAGCGGTTGAGTTTACTAGTTGCGTTTTCACTGCCTTATCCTCAGGCTTTAAAAACATCGACTCAATTTTTGAAAAAAGTTTATTTAACATCTGTATTCCTTTTGAGCAACTCGCTGTTGCTTTTCTATAGGCGCTAATACTTTAGGCTTTAATACTGTGCTTGGTAGTTCACTAAAATTATAGAAAAATATCATCAATTTAAATAGCAAGCTTAATTTATCACGACGTAACTTGTCCATCTAAAGCGATTCTATGATTTAGGCGTTGTAGTTGTAATAAAACATGTCGCCATTTTAAAAGCTGACTGGCTAAATTGTGCTGTGTGGAATCTGATTTAAGTGAGTTTTGAATAAAGCTTAACCCCAAATCTGCAAACTTTTCAGCAAAATCATCCAGCTTAACCAGATCATCCGTATCCAGTTTTGAACGACCTGTATTTGCATAGAATTCAAACACGGCTTGTGATTCCAAGATCAAAAGGTCTAATGCAGATAAATGTTGCTGATGTTTCCATTGCTTTTTTTGTTCGAGCAGTTTTTCAATTCGACCAGTAATCAGCTCAACCAAGCTACTTTTCTTCTGTACAGGATGATCATAATCCAGACTGAATATTTTTAAACCTTTTGGCGTTGTTAAAAACACACTACATGGAATGAATTGAATCTGTTGCTGTGTTGCTTCGATACGCACTAACGTTGCGATAATTTTTTCATTATGAATCAGTTGGGTGAGATGTTTAATTCGTGCACGGTATTCTGGTTCTATTGGAATGACCAGTTTGAGTGCTCTATTTTCATCGTCAGTAATACGGTATTCAAAATATTGCTCTAGTTCGTTGAGTTCAGGTGCTGTGATACTTTTATGGCGAAGCAGTACATAACGTGATTTAAGCTGTTCTAGGCTTGAATGCGGAACAAGCATTTGCTGTAAAGATTGCCATGTTGAAATGCCAATATTCATTCGTTCTAAGTCAGATTGGCTAAGTGCATTGAACAAGCCTTTTGGTAAAAAACGAGTATCTGTGCTGGCACTAAGTTGTGTCTCTGAACTGGATTTTGCATGGGTTAATTCAAGTTGATGTTGGAGTAAAAAGCTGAGAGAACTTCCCCAAATTCCAGTATTGGCTGCACTGTGCATATCAAAGGTACGATCTAAATGATTGGCACGTGCCTGAGTCACTTCTTTGAGTTGTTGCTCTTTTACATCCCAGAAGCACACTGTTAGACCATGTGCACCACTCTCTGTATTCCACCATTCACAACCAAGAGGGATCAGATGCGCTATGCTTTCTTGTTGATAGTCACGTTGTACAGCACCACGAAGTTGTCGCAATGCTTCGGCTTGAACATCTGGATCTAAATGCTCAGTTTCTGACAGTGCAGCCAAATAGGCATACAAATGTGCCAATTGATTAAAAATCTGCTGCTCATCTACCTGTACATCTGCTTCCAAAAACTGCTTCATTGAGCCATGTAGGGCACGCAATAAGCTCCCTAAACGTGGTAAGTTTTGTGCGCGTGCTTGCATATTTAAAATATGCAGTGACATGACTATTTCTTTGGCCAGATGTGACAAACCTTGCTGAATAAAGTTTTGACAAATGAGTTTAAGTTCTTGGATCAGTACCTGATCATCAGGCGAAAGTTGCTGCGTAGAATTGTGTTGTTGCGCTGTTGTATCAATTGACCATTGCCATTTTTCAGGGGCATTTTTCAGAAATAAATAAGCAATACATGCCAAATGCCCAGCAACTTTTTGTTTGTCTGCAATTTCTGACAATATGCCTTCAAACCCTGTTGCAGGGTAGAGAACAACTGGATTGGGACTTAAATCGGTTTGAAAAGTGATTTTATGTTCTTGAATATCAATTTGACAGGATTCAGGTTGCAGCAACCAATTTTGTACAAATTCATAGGCCAAACGAATATTGGCTTTGCCTGCTTGTTTTTGGATTTTGCTTGGATCAAATTCTAAAACAGTTTCAAGGGTTGATGTTGTTGCTTGCTCAGATATCTTACCGTGTTGAGATGTTTCCTGTTGAGTTAGTGGTACTGCATTTTCTAAATTATTGTTAGGGCTATTTGCAGTAGTTAGTAGTGTTTCATGTTCCTGAACCCATAAAATACTGCTGAGAATATGTTTACAACAGCCTTGTGCTGAACAATTACACAGTGCTTTGGTGATACCTTCAAGGGGCAGTTTAACTTCACATTCTTCGACTTTAAATACCAGTTGATCGTGCTCTTGTTGCAGTAGTTCAACAGCATCTAAGGATTTACGGGCACGACGTAAAAGACCAGCATTACTGTGCATGGTTAGGCTGTCTTCATCGTATTGGGTATAAATATGCCAACTCATTGCATCACCTCTGCAAACCATGTTGCCAAATGTTCAGGGGTCATTGCTGCGATTTGCATACCGCGTTCTTGGAGTTTTTGTGCCATATTGATGTCATAAACAGGATTGGCTGCTTGATCCAGCGCAGCGAGTCCAAGTAATTTGCAGCCTTGTTGATTGAGTTGGCTGGTGGTGTTGAGCATTTGTTGAACGGAGGCACCTTCTTCAAAGTCACTGATCAAGACTAAAATACTGCGATTGGGTTGTTTAATTTTCTTTTGACAGTATTGCAAAGCTTGACCAATGTTGGTTCCGCCACCGAGTTGAATGGTCAGTAAGACTTCAACTGGGTCATGTGCCAAATGGCTTAAATCAACAATTTGGGTGTCAAACAGGACCAGACTCATATTGACCGCAGGGAGAGCTGCCAAAATACTGGCACATACTGCTGCATACATGATCGAATCCATCATCGAGCCACTTTGGTCGACACACAGTACAATTTCCCATGGCAAATGTTTCTGTACACGGGCATTAAAATAAGGGGTTTGGATAATCAGTTTTTGTAAATCAGGCTGATAATTCTTGAGATTGGCTTGAATGGTCCGTTTCCAATCAAAGTTTTGTGCCTGTTTAAGATGTGAACGCTTAAAACGATTACGACGACCTTGTAGCGCTTTTAAAAATTGTGTGCGGATTTTTTGTAAGAGTTCTTCCACGACTTTTTGAATTAATTCTCGAATCGCATCTTTCATTTCATTGCTTAAACGACCACGCATACTCAGCAAAGCTTTAGCCACTGCAGGGTTGGGTTCAAGTTGTCTTACATGCTCTGGGTTTTTAAATAACTCAGTTAACTCATAGCGTTCTATGGCTTGTTTTTGCATACGTTCAAAGGTCGATTTAGGGAACAGTTTTCGACTTTGGTTGAGCCAGTTAATCGCGTTAAGCTGCGAGGCTTCCAAACCGCCATGGCGATTTTTCCCTTGTTGGATACCACGACGTTTATATTCATTTTGGTAGAGATAATCGAGGTTGCGCTCAAGTTTTAGTTGATCGCCTGACAATGCCGCTGCTGATAAATTCTGGTCGGCATAGCGACCGAGCATCAAGCGCCAACGGCGTGCTTGATCCATTGCATCAAGAGAAGCGGGGGTATCTGAGTTTTCATCAAGATTTGGTTCAGGAGGTAATTGACTCATTTATTCACTCCTTGTTGTTCTGATTGCTGTTCAAGCTGTTGTTCTGGGTTGAGTTGTTCTGGATTCAGTTGTTTTGAGCGATTGCTTGCCCAGCGATCTAAGTGATCATATTCAAATATTTTTTGCAGTTGCTGGTTAAGTTGTATGCCTTGGAATACATCCTGTTCCCCAATATGACTGAGCACCTGATCGAGAATGACATCCTCTCCAAGTCCTGTGGTTTTTGCGATAATTTTCGATACTTTGGTGCTTTGCTTTGGGGTGAGCTGACTAAAGATATAGCGTAAATCAGGTAAAATCCGAATAAAGGTATCTTCCGTCCAATGACTGACCAATTGGTGAAGTGCATCAATTGCAACCTTGGATTGCACAAAGATTTCAGGAGCAATAAAAAACATGCCATGTAGGTACTGCACAGCGTCTTCAGGATCACTTCCCACTGCAAAAGCCAGTTGTAATTGTTGTTGAAGCTGATTTTGCTCAATTTGATGATCTAAAAACTGCAAAGTATGCAGCGCACCTTTGAGTGAACTAAGATGAAATTCATCAATTTTTGTCAGATCAATTTGGCTATACATCAGTTCCAGTAAATCTACATCTTGTGCATTTACAACTGCATGCTGTAGTGAAAGATTTCGTTGTTTAATATTTAAAATCAGTTCATGCAAGGTTTTTAAGTTGCTAAGATTTTGTTCAATTTTTTCTTCATGGGTATCGTAAATTTGATCAAGTAAAAAACAGGCCTGATAGACGGCAAAACTTAAACTTTGTATCACGATATTTTCGGGTAAATTTAACAGCTTGTGACCATGCCACAAATAATACAATTGCTGTGCTGCACCAATCACCGAGGCAAGGTTTTGATCACTTTCTAAAAAAGTATCGAGTTGTTGACTGAGCAATTCTAATTGCTGTTTTAATCCTAAGCGACACGCCAAAGCCAGCAATTTGGCAGTTTCAAAGGCAGATTGCCCGACACCTTTTGCTTCATTTTCTTGCTGTAGTTTAATAATTTTAAGTAGTGCAATTTGTTCGAGTTGATTGCCCATTTCTGCCAGTTCAATCAAACGCGCTTCGACACTGGGTGTCCATGCATAACGCCATTCCTCAAACAGCAAATCCAGACTGGCACCTTGTACAAAATCTGGACCTGAAATACGTTGAGCAAAATTACAGCCGACAAATTCCAGTAAATGCAAATATTGGCTAATGTCCTGATGTAAAGGTTTACGATAAATATCGAGTTTTCGATTGCGTAAAATGGTGTCATTTAAATTAAAACGATAGACTTTAATCTGTTGATAGGTATTTTGTAATAATGCAGGGCTGTGCTGATTTTGAGCAACCTTACCAAGCTGTTGCCCTCTTAAAAACTGAAAAATCAGGGTAAATAAATGCTGTTGTCCATCATCCATTTCCCCTTTAATTAAGGTGGATTGTAAGGCATCGAGGAGGTCATAACGGCTCGGTTGATAATGCCCTCGAAGGCAAGCCAATTGCCAAGCAAGTTCAGCGGTATTTTTTAGTGCGATATAAGGCGTTACATCCAGTGCATTTTCTTGGTTTAAAAAATGGCATAACTCATTTAAATATTGAAAAAATTGCAGTTGCGTTTGTTCAACCGTTGGATTGTTTGCAGATTTTAAATTTTGCCAATGTTGTTGATAATATGCAGGTGAGGGCATACCCGAAGCATAGCCATTTAAAGCATCTAAACGATCGAAACTATAGCGAATCAGCCAAGCTTGCTCTTGCCAGTTTTGCTTTTGATCTTGGACAATAAAACGTTCTGCTTGCTGTGGGGCTGCTAGATTTTCAATTAAGGCAAGACTATGAAAGCCACCCGTGATCACCAAAATTTTATGTTTGGGATCAATACTGTCTTGGATGCAATTCCACATCACATCTTCACGATGTAATGAAGCATCTTGTAAGAGTACCTCACGCTCATAATCCAGACGTGCCAATGAACACCAAGCAAAAACATCATCAAAAAATGTTTGAGCATGTTGCAGTTGTTCAACATTTTGCAGCTCGAATAAATGATCCCAAAGTTCATCGTGATTTCGGCAATGCATGGTTTCAGCAAGTTTTTGGATATATTGGCTATGTGCAAAATAACGTTCAGACAGCAAACTTTTTTGTTGCCAGTCCAAATCGGACTGTTGCGTTTTTAAGGCACTTTGTTTTGCCCAATCCAAGTCAATAAATTTAATGTTTGCTTGAATGAGTTTTGCCTGTTGGATGGCGACCCATTCAGGGGAGTATTCACAAAAAGGGAAGTAGGCAGAAAAGATTTCTGGTTGAACATCATCATCACTTTCATGTTCGTCGCCAGCATTCTCTTTATTTGCAGCGCCTTTTTTGGGAGAGGTTTTATTTGAAGAGCGTTGTGCTTGTGCAAATATAGCCACAGGAGGCTGAGTGGCTTGGTTCTGTAAGCTTTCAATTAAAAACTCAAAACTTGTTGGTGCTTCGATTAAAATGTGAGTGGGCTTCAGTTCATCGATATATTGTTTTAACGCGTATGCACAAGCGGGGCTATGATGGCGGATTGGCGCAAAAAAAATGTTTTGCTCCGCCATTTGCTGTTTCAGGTGAAATGCCTGTTTTAAGCGTTCAGGCATTTCACCTCTCTCTATATTTCGATCCAACAGCTGCATGATTAAAACTCTCGGCTGGCTTCATAGAAACTTTTCCAGTCGGCATCTTTACGTGCACGCTCTTTCACCACAGTATCCAAATAGTAACGTAGGCGTTTAGCGTCATCTGGATTATCTTTAAACACAACCCCAATTAATTGTTGTGCGAGATGTTCTGCTTTTAATTTTCCATCACTTAGATAAATCGCTTGTAGACCCGCCGCATGGGCAATATTGACCGCTTCAGCAGTAGACATAACAGCATCAGGCGTTTTAAGTGTTGCGCCTTGCAGACTTTGTCCTGTTCTGAGTTCATTGAAAATGGTCACCAAGAGTTCGATAACTTCTGGGCGAATTTGGATTTCACTGTATAAATCAGCAAGCTGGTTCTTAAGTTGTAATCCCACCAGTTCGATTTCAAATTTTTGGTCACGAATCGGTTTTACTGTTTCAAAGTTAAAACGGCGCTTTAATGCTGCTGACATTTCATGTACGCCACGGTCACGCAAGTTTGCTGTTGCAATGATGTTAAATCCTTGTGTCGCTTGCAAACTAAAATCTTGTCCCATTTCAGGGATCATCATTTGCTTCTCAGACAGTAAAGACACCAACACATCCTGAATTTCAGGTGGACAACGGGTGATTTCTTCAAAGCGGGCAATTTGTCCGTTTTTCATGGCATAGAAGAGCGGGGAGGGAATCAGTGATTTATCTGTTGGTCCTTCCGATAAAAGGAGTGCGTAGTTCCAAGAGTATTTAATATGGTCTTCGGTTGTCCCTGCTGTCCCTTGAATTGTGAGCTGAGAATTGGCTGAAATGGCAGCACTAAATAGCTCTGAAAGCATCGATTTTGCCGTACCTGGTTCACCCACCAACATCAAACCCTGATTGCCCATCAACGTAACCAAGGCACGGTCAACTAAGGCATCATCACCATAAAACTTTTTTTGAATATCCAGTTTAGCATCACCCAAGATAAATGAGCGAACAGCGTAAGCAGAAAGTTGCCAACCTACTGGCTTTCTATGTTGATCTTGTTCTTTTAAGCGTTCTAGTTCCGCTTGGTATTTTTGTTCTGAACTATGCTTAATTTGATTTTGAAAATTTTGCTTCATAATGATTCTATATATATTTTATCCAATGAATCTATCATAACTGGCAAAGGCTGAGATGACCACTGGTACATAAGTTGTTCGCGACAAATTGTGACATCTGTTTGTTATAAAAAGTATTTTTAAGTAAATTGAGTGCTGTAATTGCAAGTGAACTAGGGTTAGATTGTTTATAATTGTATAGTATGATGATCTGTATTGAAATTTTGTGAAATAGTGATTGTATTGATTCGTGAATCAGTACATTAATGTAAGCGTTGAGAAACTATTTAATACAAGCTTTAGTGTTTGAAAAACCACAGTTACGAGGGTGCACATGGCAAATTCTAATAAAAAACAATCAGGCGGATTTATTTCAAATGCTTTTGGCGTGGCCAAAAAGTTAAGCGAAACAGGCTTAAGTGTGATCAATCATGTTGCTCCTGGTACGGTGAGTAAATTGAGCCACAGTCCTAAAGATGAATCCGTTGTACAAGGTACTGCTCAAGAAAAAAGTGCTTTTGAACGTAAACAATATGAAAATCCTCAACAAATGCTACGGGAACATCTACCTAATGTAACTGGGCAGCTTTTGGGGAAACATTATAAAAAAATCAATAATGTCGCTTCGTTTATTTCACCAGATTTAAACGATAAATTGTCTGATTTTATTTTTGATAAGCTGAATGAGTTTGTTTCAGAACTGACTTCTGTAGAAGCTGTTCTAAAAGAAGTGGGTGCAAAAAGCTTGGCAGAATTGGCTAAGGATCCTGAACGTTCACAACGGATCAGTACAGCGCTGGCGAATCAGAATAAAATTATTGCTGCAATTCAAGGTACAGTGACAGGTGCGTTTGGCGGCTTAGGCGCAATTCTTGATGTACCTAGTTCACTGGCTTTGGCACTCCGAAGTGTTTATCACACTGGGCGAGCGCATGGTTTTGAGTTGAATGCAAAAGATCATGCTGTTGTTGAATACATTTTTAAACAAATTGATCTAGGCACTGTTGCTGAAAAACACACATTGATGGCGGCAATACGAACTTTTGCAGGGGTGTTGCAAACTCACAATGTGAGCCAATTGCAACAGCTATTAGGTTCAAGCAATGATATAGAGCTGTTAAAAAAATGGGTGGCAAATGAGGATGGCACATTTAAGTTGCCATGGATGAATAATCTTCCACATTTTAGCCTGTTGACACGACTCACCCCCTTAGCCACGATGGGCATCAGCGCTGCATATAGCTGGAAACTGGTCGATGATGCAACCGATAGAGCTCAAATCGTATTTTCTGGCGCAAGGCAATATCTGCTACAGCATTCTGATGAAAAAATTGATGTATTAGATGCTTATGAAAAATTTAGTCAATTGATCTCAGATGCACACCCCTTGCTTTTAGAAGACAGCAAAGCAGAAATGCTTGTAGAGAAAGTCGAGCCTCAGGTTGAAAATGAAGCAATTACTCATGTTGAAGTGAAAGAAAAAACCAGTGAAACTGTTGATGAACCCAATGCTGAGCAAAAAGTTGGACAGGGAATTCAAAAACTGGCTGAAACGCACATTGAAGATAAACATGCAACTCAACAGCAAGACAAAGCGACGCCCGTAAAACCTCGACGTACCGCGCAAAAGAAAGTCGCAGCAGTGGAGACCACTACAGCGAAAGCAACTGATGTGGCGAAAACATCGACAACTGCAAAAACTGTAACAAAAAAGCGCACCCCAGTGAAAGCCAAAGCTGCTACAGAAAATGCGGTAAAAGCGTCTGAAAAAACGCAAGAAGCTACTGAAACAAAATCAGAAAGTAAGCCTGAGTAAGTTAAATCATTCATTTAGCCAAAGCTTGAAATGGTCAATATTTGACACCATGTTGAATGTTGACCATTTTTACTTCTTGGCTTACAATTGCATGCCCTCAAAAAGTGGTAATTTTTTGAGGCTTTTTATTAACGGGAGAATTGCCATATGGCAACAACAAATCAGTTGATCCGTAAGGGTCGCACAACTTTGATTGAAAAATCAAAAGTTCCTGCGTTGAAGGCTTGTCCACAACGTCGTGGTGTTTGTACACGTGTTTATACAACTACACCTAAAAAACCTAACTCAGCAATGCGTAAAGTTTGCCGTGTTCGCTTAACTTCAGGTTTCGAAGTTTCTAGCTATATCGGTGGTGAAGGCCATAACCTACAAGAGCACAGTGTTGTTCTTATCCGTGGTGGTCGTGTTAAAGACTTACCAGGTGTACGTTACCATACCGTTCGTGGTTCTTTGGACTGTGCTGGTGTTAAAGATCGTAACCAGTCTCGTTCAAAATACGGTACTAAACGTCCTAAGAAATAATCTTTTAAAGATTAGCTTCTTAAGAATATAGAGCCGCAATCCTTTATCGTCTCGCTTGTCTGATTTCTGCATTAATTTTGTGAAATTCAAGCGACGTGTAGTAAGGCCAGCGAATAGCACACGACACTTTGTGCTGATGCTGGATAAACCTGAAGTGTCATATTTATAGGTAGATTAAAATGCCAAGACGTCGCGTAGTCGCTGCTCGTGAAATCCTTCCGGATCCTAAGTTCAGTAGCCAAACAATCGCTAAATTCATGAACCACGTAATGCAAGATGGTAAAAAGTCTATTGCTGAAAGTATCGTTTACGGTGCTTTAGACCGCGTTCAAGAAAAAAATAAAGTAGACCCAGTTGAATTTTTCGAGACTACTCTTGAAAAAGTTCGTCCTATGGTCGAAGTAAAAGCACGCCGTGTTGGTGGTGCTACTTATCAGGTACCTATGGAAGTACGCCCATCCCGTCGTACTGCCCTAGCTATGCGTTGGTTGGTAGATGCTGCTGCTAAGCGTTCTGAAAAAACTATGGCGTTACGTCTTGCTGGTGAGTTGCTTGATGCAGCTGAAGGTAAAGGCGCAGCGATCAAAAAACGTGAAGATGTGCACCGTATGGCTGAAGCTAACAAAGCCTTCTCTCACTACCGCTTCTAAGCGGCTAAAACAGTCCCTAATCAGGAGAATACTCATGCGTACTGCAGCACGATTTAACATCGCCCTCTACCAAAGTGGGGGATTTGCGGGTATTTAAGTTGCCCATTACGTATCGAGTATCCGTACGCATCAATGCTTCATTGATGCGTCCTGTTTTAAACAACAAAATTTAGGAATGCAAGAAATCATGGCTCGTCAAACCCCAATTTCTCGTTATCGTAACATTGGTATTTCTGCGCACATTGATGCCGGTAAAACTACAACTACTGAACGTATTTTGTTCTACACAGGTGTATCTCACAAAATTGGTGAAGTACATGACGGTGCAGCAACAATGGACTGGATGGAACAAGAGCAAGAACGTGGTATTACAATCACTTCAGCTGCTACGACTTGTTTCTGGTCTGGTATGGGCAAGCAGTTCCCTGAACACCGTATCAACGTAATTGATACACCGGGACACGTAGACTTCACAATCGAAGTTGAACGTTCTATGCGTGTTCTTGACGGTGCGTGCATGGTTTACTGTGCTGTAGGTGGTGTTCAACCTCAGTCAGAAACTGTATGGCGTCAAGCAAATAAATATAAAGTGCCTCGTTTAGCATTCGTGAACAAGATGGACCGTACTGGTGCAAACTTCTTCCGTGTTGTTGAACAAATGCGTACTCGTTTAGGTGCTCATCCTGTACCTGTAGTGATTCCAATTGGTGCTGAAGAAAATTTCCAAGGTGTTGTTGACCTGATCGAAATGAAAGCAATCATTTGGGATGAAGCTTCTCAAGGTATGCAGTTCGAATATGGTGATATTCCTGCTGATCTTCAAGCATCTGCTGAAGAATGGCGCACCAATATGGTTGAAGCTGCTGCAGAAGCATCTGAAGAGTTGATGGACAAATACCTAGAAGAAGGTGATCTTTCTAAAGAAGACATCGTTGCGGGTATTCGTACGCAAACTTTGGCTGGCGAAATCCAACCAATGCTTTGTGGTACAGCATTCAAAAACAAAGGTGTTCAACGTATGTTGGATGCTGTAATTGAATTCTTACCATCGCCTACAGAAGTTAAGCCTATCGAAGGTATTCTTGACGACAAAGCTGAAACTAAAGCGATTCGTGAAGCATCTGATGAAGCGCCGTTCTCTGCATTAGCGTTCAAAATCATGAACGATAAGTTCGTAGGTAACTTGACTTTCGTACGTGTTTATTCTGGTGTTCTTAAACAAGGCGACCCAGTATATAACCCAGTTAAGTCTAAACGTGAACGTATTGGCCGTATCGTACAAATGCACGCAAATGATCGTCAAGACGTTGAAGAAATTCGCGCTGGTGACATCGCTGCATGTGTAGGTCTTAAAGACGTAACAACTGGTGATACGCTTTGTGATGAGAAAAACATCATTACACTAGAACGTATGGAATTCCCAGAGCCAGTAATTTCTCTTGCTGTTGAGCCGAAAACTAAGGCTGACCAAGAAAAAATGTCTATCGCTCTTGGTCGTTTGGCTAAAGAAGATCCATCGTTCCGTGTACGCACAGACGAAGAATCTGGTCAAACGATTATTGCGGGTATGGGTGAGCTTCACCTTGACATCCTTGTTGACCGTATGAAGCGTGAATTTAACGTTGAAGCGAACATTGGTAAACCAATGGTTGCTTACCGCGAAACAATCAAAAAGAGTGTTGAGCAAGAAGGTAAATTCGTACGTCAAACAGGTGGTAAAGGTAAATTCGGTCATGTATATGTTCGTTTAGAGCCTATGGATGTTGAAGAAGCTGGTAAAGAATACCAATTCGCTGAAGAAGTTGTAGGTGGTGTAGTACCTAAAGAATTCTTCGGTGCGGTTGACAAAGGTATTCAAGAACGTATGAAGAATGGTGTATTGGCTGGTTACCCTGTTGTGGGTATCAAAGCGACATTATTTGATGGTTCTTACCATGATGTCGATTCTGACGAATTATCGTTCAAAATGGCAGGTTCTTACGCATTCCGTGATGGTTTCATGAAAGCAGATCCTATCTTGCTTGAACCAATCATGAAAGTTGAAGTAGAAACTCCAGAAGACTACATGGGCGATATCATGGGTGACTTAAACCGTCGTCGTGGTATGGTTCAGGGTATGGACGACTTACCTGGCGGTACTAAAGCAATTCGTGCTGAAGTTCCACTTGCTGAGATGTTTGGTTACGCGACTCAAATGCGTTCTATGTCTCAAGGTCGTGCGACATATTCTATGGAATTTGCTAAATATGCTGAAACTCCACGTAACGTGGCTGAAGGCATCATTTCTAAATTCCAGTCTGGCGGTAAAAAAGGTGACGACGAGTAATCTTTCGATTACTATAAGCCCAAACTAATTCATAGTTAAAAACCAAGTGCTCATGCAGTGACCCTGCATGAGCAGTTTAAAAAGGAAGCTCTCATGGCTAAGGCTAAGTTTGAACGTAATAAGCCACACGTAAACGTGGGTACAATTGGTCACGTCGACCATGGTAAAAC
>NZ_JBWKXD010000009.1:0-158804 GCF_059422625.1 Acinetobacter sp. GW821-FHT01C12 | reverse complement strand
ATTTAGAATAACTAAATTTCGTATTTCGCGCCTAGTATCGCCTAAAAAACACACGTAGTCGCAAACATAGACGAATTGTCAACAGACCCTAATACTATTTTAAAATTTACGTTTCATTTAGAGAGCCTTGGCTCTCTTTTTATTTATAGTGCTTATTCATGCGCTAACTGTTTTAAAAACTCATCTTCAGTGAGTACGCTAAAGCCATGTTGTTCAAGTAGGGCTGCTGTAACCCCTTTGCCTGATATTTTATGCCCTGAAAATGATCCATCATAAATCATCTGTGAACCACAAGAAGGACTGTTGGCTTTTAAAATAATATGTGTAACTTGATGGTATTGGGCGAGTTTTAGAGTTTTTTCTGCACCCAGAATAAATTCAGCTGAAACATCATCACCATTGGCATCTTTTACTTTGGCTTGTCCCTTTAAAACTTGATAACCATCACCGCCTACGATTTCAGCAGGCTGTCGAGGTGTAGTTAAACCGCCTGAAACTTCAGGACAAATCACCACGGCTTGTTGAGTGTCTAGCAGTTGTTTAAGCTTGTGTTGTAGGCAGTTCTTGGCATCGTAGCGAACATTTTCACCTACAAGACATGCACTAATCAGATATTTTTTCATTATCTTGAGGTTAATTCGAGTTGCATTAAATCCATACCAATATCATATAAATCGGTTTTAAAGTCGATGTTTAATTTTTCTGTAAAAGCAAAATTTTGATAGAATTTTTTTGCACGCGTATTAGTTTTCAATACTTCTAAAAATACAGAAGCTTGTTGATGTTCACGTGCAATATCAATCGCATTTTGCATGAGTGCAGATGCAAAACTTTTTCCAACAGCATTTTCAAGCAAGTAAATTTTCTGTAATTCTGCACCAATAATATCTAGATGGGGCTCATATTGATTGAGATTTAGCTTGGCATATCCAATAATTTGCGCTTGTTCATTTTCAAGCAATAACCAAATTTGATCAGGATCTCGCAGAGATTCAGACAAATTTTCTAAACTAAAATTTTGATTGAGAAAGCTTTGTAGGCCTTGTTCTGACCAAAGATCAGCAAAATGTTGGCGATATGTGGTGCAGGCAAGCTGATTGAGTTGCTTGAGATGGATTGGTGTGGCTGGATAAATTTTCATTATATTTTGTCATCAAATGACGCTTTGCTATACCTTGAATTTGTATTCAATCATGGATGAATTTCATGGGATAATCAATCTGAAATAGGGAAAATGAATCTTGTTATGAGTGTGTATGTCGATCGCGCAAAAGTTCCGTTTAAAGGCCAAGAATGGTGTCATTTGATGGCAGATACACTGGAGGAATTACATCACTTTGCGCAAATGCTGGAAATCGATGCCCGTTTATTTCATCGCTCAGCGTCTTATCCGCATTATGATATTACCCTGCAAATGCGTGTGATGGCGATTGCTTATGGCGCAATTGATGCCGATCGAAAAACCATTATTGCTTGTGGAAAGAAGCTGAAGTTACAACTTAACCAATCTTTATAAAGAATTGGTTTTTTATTCAAGCTTGATAAAACCGCACCTCCAGAAAAATACTTTGTCGCGATTAAGTCTTGTCCTTATGAGAAGCACAAGAGTAGAATCTTTTATGATGAAAAATTATGAACAACGATTGTGATTAATATATGACTTTTAAAGACGGCTCAACAGAAATATCGCAAGACGAGATTATCATTCTGGCTGAAACTTTTCGGCTTTTAGGAGATGCCTCACGTCTCAGAATTCTTATGTTCTGTATGCGTGGACCTAGTCCAGTTGGCGATATCTGTGAAGCACTCGATTTATCGCAATCTTTGGTTAGTCATCATTTACGTTTATTACGCTCAGCACGTTTGGTTAAAAGTGAGCGTCAGGCCAAACAAGTCTTATATGAAATCGCTGATACGCATGTCAGCCATGTTTTGTCTGATATGGCAAAACATATTGCAGAAGAGCAGTGTGGTTAAATTTTCTATTTTTCAAATCGAATTAAAAAGCAAAGTGAATTTCAAAATGTGGATGCCACAAGGCAACAATCAATGACCTTGTGGCAATTTGTGCTTGATCCATATTGATCTTAATGACTATGTCCAGCATGAGGATCAATTTTTGTCGGTTTTTCAAGGCTACAGCTGCTATCACCTTGCCAATCAATCGCGACAGTTGGATGTTCAATATCAAATTTGGTTTTTAATTCATGTTCAATTTGTTCGGTGAGTGTCTTAATATCAACACCTGCTTCAGGTTGGACATGTAATGTTGCCATTGCTCTTCCTGAAGTAATCATCCATACATGAATATGGCTAATTTTCTGAATGCCTTGAACGGATTTTAATAAGTGAGTGGTGATATCTGTTGTATTCGCATTGGCTGGCGCACCTTCTAATAAAATATGAATGGTTTGTTTAAACAAAGACCATGCACTGCGCAATACAAGTAATGATACAAGCACAGACAAAATCGGATCAATCGGTGTCCAGCCTGAGTACCAGATGACGATTGCAGCGATAATTGCAGCAACAGAACCCAATAAGTCACCCATCACATGCAGAATTGCACCTTTGATATTTACATGATCCGTATCATCTCGTGTGAGATACCATAAAACAAAGATATTCACCAACATACCAACAATTGCGACAATAAACATCGGTCCTGCAAGTACGGGTTGAGGTGATTGAAAGCGTACAATCGCTTCATAGACGATCCATCCAACAATCCCAAACAAGGTTAGAGAATTGATCAGGCCTGCAATCACTTCAAAGCGCATATAGCCGAAAGTACGTGATTTATCCGCAGTACGACGCCCAAAGCGAAACGCTGCATATGCTAGTCCTAATGCAAGTGCATCCGTCATCATATGGCCTGCATCAGCTAACAGTGCCAGTGAACCAGATATGATTCCCCCAGCAGCTTCAACAAGCATAAAACTGAAAATAATGAAGAAAGAAATCAGAATTTTTCTTTCATTTCCTGTAGTTGCTTCAGGTACATGTGCGTGGTTGTGATCACTATGGCTATTATGGGGGTGATTATGATTGTGTCCCATAAGGACCTCTGAATTGGATTATTTACATATGAATATATGTTCATATGTTTGTTTTGTCAAATAGCTTCATGTTAATTTTTTATTGCATTGTGAATCAAAAATTTTAAAAAACTGATGCCATAAGGCACTTAGGTTGAATAAAACAGAATAGAAATAAAGTTTTTAAAACGGACTAATTCACTTTCGAGCTTATTTACTTTGACACGAAGTAAAAGGAGGCTATTTTTTCGCTCAGGGATTTTGTTGGTTCAAGTCTAAGAAGATGGTTTCTGTTTAGGTTATTTTTAAATTGCTGGATCTATAAAAATTAGGCATAAAAAATCCACACATTCATGCAATTTTAATGCATGGTTTGTGTGGATTGCTTGAGCTATTGATATGTGTATGAAACTTAATTTATTCATACACTACAATAAGTAACTGATTGATTATTCAACTGTAACTGATTTTGCTAAATTACGAGGTTGGTCTACGTCAGTACCACGTAATACTGCAACATGATAAGACAGTAACTGTACTGGGATACTGTAAGCAATCGGCGCTAACCAAGTATTTACTGTTGGAACATAGACAACATGTTGACGATCTTTAGCCACGATACCGCTATTTTCATCAGCAAAAACAAACAGTTCACCACCACGTGCTTGGACTTCTTCCATATTGGATTTAAGTTTATCCAGCATGTCATCATTCGGTGCAAGAATCACCACAGGCATATCATTGTCGACCAAAGCCAGTGGGCCATGTTTCAATTCACCCGCAGCATAACCTTCGGCATGAATATATGAAATTTCTTTAAGTTTTAATGCACCTTCAAGTGCAATTGGGAATTCTGTACCGCGACCTAAGAACAAGCAATGCTGTTTCTCTTTGAACAGAACAGATAAACGTAAAATTTCTGCATCATTTTGTAAGGTATCTAAAATGACTTTAGGGATATGCCACAATGCGGAAGTGATTTCATCAATACGTTCAGCTGAAATGGTTTGCTTAACTTGACCAAGTTTAAGGGTCAATAACATCAAAGCCGCAAGCTGTGTGGTAAATGCTTTGGTTGATGCAACCCCAATTTCAGGACCAGCTAGGGTTAATAAATGATGATTTGTTTCACGAACCATAGATGAGGTCGCGACATTACAAATCGTCATGGTATAGATATTTAAGCCTTTTGCTTTAGCACGCTTTTGGGTATCACGTAATGCAGCCAAGGTATCTGCAGTTTCACCTGATTGGGAAATACAAACATACAAGGTGTTATCTACAATCACAGGCGAGCGATAACGGAACTCACTGGCAATTTCAACTTGGCAAGGCAGATCAATCAGTTGTTCAAACCAATATTTTGCAATCATTCCCGCATGGTAGCTGGTACCACAAGCAAGCACCTGAACTTGCTGAACATTTTTAAAATCTATTTCAGCATTTTGTAAAAAGTCTTCTCGTAATGTATTGCCATTTAAAGCTTGAGAGATCGTTTGTTGAATTGCTTCAGGTTGCTCAAAAATTTCTTTGAGCATGTAGTGTTTATATTCACCTTTAGAGGCATTACTCACGGTTGCATCCAGCTCTTTCACTGGACGATCAACCAATTGATCATTAACAAAAACCTCAATCGTTTCACGAGTTAAACGCGCAATATCACCTTCTTCAAGATAGATAAAACGGTTGGTCACAGGTAATAGTGCCAATTGGTCTGAACTAATAAAGTTCTCACCAATACCGACACCAATGACTAAAGGTGAGCCTTCACGAACAGCAATTAATTCATCTGGGTAATCGGTATGTACAATCCCCAGTGCATAAGCACCTTTCAGTTGAGGTACGATTTCTTCAACGGCTTTTAATAGATTTGGTGATGATTTCAGTGCTTCAGTAATTAAGTGAGCAACGACTTCAGTATCGGTTTGAGATGTAAACACATAACCCAAAGCTTCAAGATCATCCTTAAGCTCTTGGTAGTTTTCAATAATACCGTTATGTACCACTGCAACATGGCCAGAAATATGCGGATGGGCATTATTTTCAGTTGGTTTACCATGGGTTGCCCAACGTGTGTGTGCAATACCCACAGAACCTAAAATATTCGACTCTGCAACCGCGCCTTCTAAATTTGCAACTTTACCAACACGACGTTCACGTAAGATTTGCCCCTGATCAACCAGTGCAACACCCGCCGAGTCATAACCACGATATTCAAGACGTTTTAGGCCTTCAATTAAAATATTTGTAATGCTTCGTTCAGCAACGCCACCAACAATACCGCACATAATAATATCCTCTTATTTCTTGACCTTTTGGGGACGTTGATAATTTTCTTTCGAAATTTGTTTTGCACGTTCAAATGCAAGACTGTTGTCTGCTACATCATGGGTAATCACTGAACCCGCACCTGTGGTTGCGCCATGACCAATTTTAATCGGTGCAACCAGTGAGTTGTTGGTTCCAATAAAGGCATTATCACCAATGATGGTTTTGTGTTTATTGGCACCATCATAATTACAGGTAATTGTACCTGCACCGATATTTGAACCCGCACCAATTTCTGCATCGCCTAAATAGGTGAAATGATTGGCTTTTGAACCTAGACCAACAGAAGAGTTTTTCACTTCAACAAAGTTACCGATATGAACTTCATCTGCCAATTTTGCACCTGGACGTAGTCGTGCAAAAGGACCAATATGTACATCTGCACCAATTACCGCATCTTCAAAAACACTATATGGTTGAACTTTGGTTCCTGCCGCAATTTGGGTATTTTTGATAATACATCCTGCACCAATTTCAACGCCATTTCCGAAAGTACATTGACCTTCAATAATCACATTAATATCAATACGAACATCAGTACCCGCCGTGAGTTGACCACGTAAATCAAAACGTGAAGGGTCAATCAAATGCACGCCTTGTTGCATCAGTGATTTGGCTTGATAATTTTGAAATTCACGCTCTAATGCTGCAAGTTGAATGCGATCATTTACGCCTTCAACCTCAAAAGCCAATTCTGGTTGAATAGATGCGATTTCCATACCATCAGCTAAAGCCATTGCCACGATATCAGTCAGGTAGTACTCGCCTTGAGCATTGTCATTGCTGAGTTTCGGTAACCATTCATGTAATTTGGCATTGCTGACACAGTAAATACCTGTGTTGATTTCTTTAATTTGACGTTGTTCATCAGAAGCGTCTTTATGTTCAACAATCGCTTGGATTTTTCCATCCTTACGTACGATACGACCGTAGCCTGTAGAATCTTCAAGCGTTAATGTGACTAAACCGATGCCTGTTTGACTGGATACATCAAGCAAACGTTGTAGGGTACTTTCTTGTACACAAGGCACATCACCAGAAAGAATCAAAGAAATGCCGTCTTGGGGTAAAACAGGTAAAGTCACTTTAACTGCATGACCCGTACCGAGTTGTTCTGTTTGCTCTACCCATTGAATATTTTCATGCGCAAATGCATTTTGAACCAGATCACCACCGTGACCAAAGATTGTAATGATATTTTTTGCTTGTAATTGTTTTGCTGTTTCAATCACATGACCGAGTAGTGGGCGTCCTGCTAACGGTTGGAGTACCTTGGGTAAACTAGAACGCATACGTGTTCCTTTACCTGCAGCAAGAATGATCACAGTTGTAGACATATCACACCTAACAGATCTGGCTTAAGCCATTTTAAAATATAAATAAATCACGATACATATTGCTGCCCAGAGGCCTGCGATAATATCGTCAAGCATGATCCCAAAGCCACCATCAACTTTTTGGTCAATGACACGAATAGGCCATGGTTTCCAGACATCAAATAAACGAAACAGTGCAAATCCAACCAGTGCCCAAATCCAATTCATTTGCCCTAAATAAATCAAAGGCAGGAAGGTGATTGATTGCCCAGCAAATTCATCCCAAACAATACGCCCATCATCATGCACATGGATAATATCTGCGGTTTTCCCACAAATCCAAATACCGAGCAATGACATGATTATGATGGCCAATATGGAGCCATAAAAACCAATTGCAAGCCAAATCGGAATAAACAAAAGCGCAAATGCTGAGCCAAATGTACCTGGTGCTTTAGGCGCTAAGCCTGAACCAAAGCCCACACCGCAGAACACAATAAAGCGTTCAGCCCATGTCATATTTTTAAAGACAATCGGAGGTTTATGCAAAGTGTTGGTACCCTTGAAGTTGAAGTGGATGGTCTAAGCCATCTTTCTCAAATACAATCCCAGATTTTTGTGTAACTTGGCCGATGATTGTAGTGGTTACATTTGGTTTTAATTGCAAAAGTTTAGCATAATTTTGCATAGTTATTGTAAAGCATAACTCATAATCATCTCCGCCTGCTAAAGCATATTTCCATTGCTCATTGTCGCTGAGTTGCCTTAAAGCTGACTGAATCGGGAGTTGATTTAAATTTATTTTTGCACCGACACCAGAGGCGTTTAAGATATGCCCGAGATCTTGAGCAAGCCCATCTGAAACATCAATCATACTGGACGCCAAGTCTTTTAACATCACGCCTAGTTCACAGCGCGGTGTTGGGTAATCTAAACGTTGTTGTAGGGGATGTCCTAAATGTTTTAGCCCAAAAGCGGCATCACCAATCGAGCCACTGACTACAATTAAATCATCGACTTGTGCACCAGAACGGGTAACGGCTTTGCCTGTTTCAATCCAGCCGAGTGCAGTGACGGTAATAGTGAGATGTGGGCTTTGCGTGGTATCACCACCAATTAAACGTACGCCAAATTGATCGCAACAATCATATAAACCCTGACTAAATTGTTTTAGCCAGTCATGATCAATTTGGGATAGGCTCAATGCGAGTAAAATACTGTGGGGTTTTGCACCCATTGCAGCAATATCTGAAAGATTGACAGCAACAGATTTCCAGCCAATGGCATGTGGAGATGTTTCTAAGGGAAAATGTCGACCAGCGACAAGGGTATCTGTGCAAATCACCAATTGATGATTCAAAGGTGGGGAGAGCAGAGCTGAGTCGTCACCGACGCCTAAATCAACATCAGTTTGTTGCTGACGATTGAAATAGGTCTCAATAATTGAAAACTCAGCCATGTAAAAACAACTTATTTGCTTTGTTGCTTTTCTGCTTCACGCAGGCTTGTTGCTAAACGATCTAATACACCATTGATGTATTTATGACTGTCAGCACCACCAAAGTGTTTTGCCAGCTCAATGGCTTCATCGAGCACAACTCGATAAGGGACTTCAAGATGGTCTTTGAGTTCGTATGCACCTAAACGTAATGTAGCAAGTTCTACACCGTCTAATGCACTTAGTTCACGATCCAGAACAGGAACAAGTAAAGCATCCAATGCTTCATGGTTTGCGATCACGGCTGTGAGCAACTCATGATAATAGCCGAGATCCACTTTATGCATTGCGTTTTCAACACGGGTACGTGCTTCAATTTCATGCACTGGGTTGTGGCTCATTTGCCATTCATAAATCCCTTGTACAGCAAAGCGACGTGCTTTACGTTTTGCTGCATAAGTAGCTTGGAGTGTTTGCGACATGCTTTAAATTGCCTTTAACAGGTTAACCATTTCAATAGCAGTAAGGGCAGCTTCACCACCTTTATTACCTGCTTTTGTACCAGAGCGTTCAATCGCCTGTTCAATACTATCCGTAGTCAATACACCATTGATTACAGGTAGGCCAGTATCTAAACCAACTACACCTAAACCTTTGGCACATTCACCTGCAACGAAGTCGAAATGTGGCGTACTGCCACGAATCACTGCGCCAAGTGCAATCACTGCATCGAATTTACCAGAAGCTGCTAGTTTTTTAGCCACAACTGGAAGTTCCCATGCGCCCGGTGCATGAACGACAGTGATATTATCGTCGTTTACACCATGACGATGCAATGTATCAATTGCACCTTCTAATAAATGTTCAACAACAAAGCTGTTAAAACGACCAACTAAAATCGCGTAACGGTCTTCGCTCGCGAGATGTAATAAACCTTCAATTCGGCGAATCGCCATGGCAACCTCGATAATTTAACAGATAAGTGGTTGTACCGACTGCTTTTATTTCCCGACTAAAAACCTAATTGAGCAATAAATGCAGTCTGATTAAAAATTATTGACCAGTTTTTTGGTCAGCAGTGATGTATTCCACCACTTCTAAATTAAAGCCTGATAATGCATTGAAACGTAATGGTGAGCTAAGAAGTTTCATCTTTTCAACACCGAGATCACGTAAAATTTGTGCACCAACACCAATCGTTTGGTATTGCTGTGAAAGTGCAGCATTTGATTTTGTTGGTTTTGGCTTACCAAGTTCTGCCAAAGCAGGGCCTAAGTCAGATAGATGACGTTGACCAATCCAGACCAAAACCCCTCGATCACTGTCGGCAATCGTTTTGAGTGCTTTATCAAGGTTCCAAGCAGGCTCACCATCTTTTTTATTGAGTTTCAATAAATCACGTACAGGATTGAAACCATGTACACGGACAGTCGTCACTCCTTGTTTCGGTTCACCTTTGACCAAAGCCAAATGAATGTCTGGATTACCAATTTCACGGTAACGGTATAAATCAAAGGTACCGTATTCAGTATCTATACTTTGTTGATCCAAACGTTCTACGGTTTGTTCATTGGTCATACGATAATGAATCAGATCAGCAATTGTACCAATTTTTAAGCCATGTTTCTCAGCAAATACTTCAAGATCTGGACGACGTGCCATCGTGCCATCTTCATTGATAATTTCACAAATCACAGATGCTGGCTCTAAACCCGCTAAACGAGATAAGTCACAGCCAGCTTCAGTATGTCCAGCACGGTGTAATACACCACCTGGTTGTGCCATCAATGGGAAGATATGTCCAGGTTGTACAATATCAGCAGGTTTGGCATGTGCTGCAACTGCAGTTTGAATGGTATGGGCACGTTCTGCGGCAGAAATACCAGTGGTAATACCATTTGCAGCTTCAATAGAAAGCGTGAAATTTGTACTGTGTTGTGCGCCATTATGGTCGACCATTAATGGTAGATCGAGTTGCTTACAGCGGTCACGACTCAGTGTTAGGCATACAAGACCACGAGCATGGGTGATCATAAAGTTGATGTCTTCAGGGCGTACGTGTGTTGCAGCAATGACTAAATCGCCTTCATTTTCACGATCTTCGTCATCCATCAGGATAACCATTTTACCTGCACGGATATCTGCTACAAGCTCTTCAACAGTATTGAGCGGCATCAACCTTCACCTTTTTGTTCTGTCGTATGACATTTTCATTGAGTACATTTGGAGCATAGTCTAACGTGTTTTTACGTATTTTGCCTATGCTTATCATCTTCCTTTGAGATAGATAGTTATACACAAGCTTGTAGGGCAATGAAAAGAGAAGAAAATTGATTTATCGTGATTTAGTATAAAGATCAGACACTCATTTCGAAAAAAATAAGATTAACTTATCGGAAATTGAGCGTAATAAAAGAAAAACCCTCGCACTTTAAAAAAGAGGAGGGTTAATAGATGGTAAATACTTAATTCTCTGAGATTGCTTCAGAACTTGGTGTATTTTTCTTACCTTTTAAAATTTCAGTACGAATATTTTGTGCAAGTTCAGCACAGTCATTATTCATACCATTGATCATAAATGAGTGACGGGTCAACACATTGGTTGGATTTGGTAAGGCAACCAATTGATAACAATCACCAATATGCTTGAGTTGATCATTGCTTAAATACAATGCCATTTCTTTGGCAATTAAATGATTCACCAAGCGCTCAGCCGCTTGAGACGCATCAAGTTGCATCGCCTCTACTGAGGTGGTGACCGCACAACGTGTCTGTAACACAAAGCGCTTATCTTCACGGTAACGTTTATACAGAACTTCTGACAATAATTGAAATACCGAACCAACCATTAATATAGATTGTGCTGCATTGGGTTTTTCAGCATCAATACTCAGGATTGCACCATTCTGATTAAATTCTTGATGAATGGTGAAATCTTTTGCATTCAATTTGAAATGCTGTGCGCAAAGTTCAATACTTTTATTCAGAAAAATCTGACATAAATTAAAATAAGGCAGTGAAACCGACTGGTTGACCGTATTCATCAGTTGCTTTGGATCATAGTACTGAATATTCAGCGCCAAAATCTCTTGGTCATTTTCCAGTGTTGTGGTTACAGGAGTTTTGGGTTCAGGTTTTGCTTTGGCTTGCGCTTGTTGTTGAGCTTGGGCAATCGCAATCGTGCGGTTGGCTTTCTCAGCTTCAAGTGCTTCAGTCAGTTGTTGAATCTCGTGTTTTAAACGGGCTTCATTGTTGATGCGAGCCAAAAATTCACTGCGCGTTGGGCGAGCGATGGCGCGGTAGGCCAACCATAAGAAGGTATGAATCAATAAGGACACTAAAATAGCCAGCCATTGGGTCCGTAAAATTTCACCAATACTTGGCTTGATCAAGGTAATTTCAATAGTGCCGACTTTTTTCTCGTTCTGTAATGCATCACGAACAAAAACTTCACCTTGACGCGTTTTTGCCATACCACTGGTTGCCAGTACTTGTTTTTTAGCATCAAGTATTCGAATCGAAGCCACACTTGGATTGGTCGCATAGCGATTTGCCAACAGCGCCAATGACACCGTATTTGCGGGTTCGAGTTCAGATAGGCTGTCCGTGACCAATTGGCTGGTCATGAGTTGGCCTTGGCTGGCACGGTTTTCATTCAACTGATGTGTTGTTGCAACTACCAATAAAAAGGTATGAAATGCAAAACTTACAATAAGTAGGCTAGCAAATAGCCCTTGTCTTGGCGCATTCAACGTAAACTTCCAAAGCAAAAAATTTCGATTTCGATTATGATTCTTCCAATTGTTGTAGCTCAGACCCGAGTCAATTCATGCGAGAAATCATTCTTATTTCATTTTTAGGACCTGACCAACCCAATCAGTTTACTCGATTAATGCAAGTGTTGTCCGTACATTCTTTGCAAATATTAGATGTAGGACAGGCGGTCATCCATAATCAATTGACTTTAGGTATTGTAGTGTCGTCAAACGATCAAACTGCAACAGCTTTAGCCATGAAAGACATTCTTATTTTAGCACATGATATTGGTTTAACTGTTCGTTTTAAGCCGATTTCAGGCGCAGAATATGACCAATGGGTGAGTGAAGGTGGGCGCACACGTTATATCGTAACCGCTTTAGCACCAGAGCTCACAGCCGAACATCTACAAGCGGTAACCAATATTGTTTCAAGTCAAGGTTTTAACATTGAAACAGTGACGCGCTTGTCGGGGCGTCCCGAGCGTAATGGACACCAAGATGGGCTGAAACGTTCATGTGTTCAATTCGGTTTGAGTGGGCAAATGCTGGATGCACAGGCGATGCGAGCCGCATGTTTACGGCTTTCTGCTGAATTAAATATTGATGTCGCGGTGCAGGAAGACAATGCCTATCGCCGTAATCGTCGCTTAGTCTGCTTCGACATGGACTCGACTTTGATTGAGCAAGAAGTGATTGATGAACTTGCTAAAGAAGCAGGGGTGGGCGATAAAGTCGCTGAAATTACTGAACGTGCAATGCAAGGGGAGTTGGATTTTCAACAAAGTTTCCGTGCACGCGTTGCTTTACTTAAAGGCCTTGATGCCACAGTATTGCCTCAAATTGCTGAACGACTAACCGTGACAGAAGGTGCCGAGCGGTTAATCTCGACACTAAAATCACTAGGTTATAAAACTGCGATTTTATCTGGTGGTTTTCAGTACTTTGCTGAATATCTACAAGAAAAATTGGGCATTGATGAAGTGCATGCCAATATCCTCGATGTTGAAAATGGAGTCGTGACAGGTGAGGTTAAAGGCCATATCGTTGATGGAGCGCGCAAGGCGTATTTGTTAACTGAGTTGGCTGGGAAAATGGGGATTTCACCTGAGCAAGCGATTGCGGTTGGAGATGGTGCAAACGATTTGCCGATGCTTTCAATTGCAGGGCTCGGAGTCGCATTCCGTGCGAAACCTGTGGTTCGTCAAAATGCCAATCAAGCCATTTCAAGTGTAGGCCTAGATGGTGTGCTTTATCTTTTAGGCGTCCATGATAAAGATTTGTCCCGTGCTTAAATGACATGGGTTATATTGCAGAATCATGACAAATAGCGACTTTAAGTCGCTATTTTTTATTTGAAAATGAATCACTTTGCTGCCATTCGCGCTCAATAAAACAGCTTGATAAAAATATTCGTTTTAGAACTTAAAAAAAGTTTTTCAGGGATTAAAAGCTGTGTGTATTTTTTTGTAATGACACTGCATGATTGATGGTAATTAGTTTGTGAGAAAAACAGGATTCTTAAAAAATGTAATGACAAATGAATGTTGCGACAAAGTGTGTCGTTTAACCAGAAAACAGCGCTTTCCTTCTCTTAAAAACTATACATAATGCAAAGCATAAGCTTCTATAAGGTGATTTAAGAAAAATTATAAAGCTTGAAATTGTTGTGAAACACCTATTTAAACGGTTTTTTTATAAGGCATCATTTTGACGGAGGTTGTTATGGTATCAACAACATTTGCAACATTGATTGGATTCGGTCTAATTGCTGCAGCGTTGGCTACCGTTTTCTTTTCCCCTTATCGTCATTGGTTAGGGTTTATGTTTGCAGGCATGATCTTCTGGGGCACCTTGGAAGCAATGCGTTATAGTGTACAGAACATCTTTGATATTTCGGTCGCATATAGCTATTTAACCGCGATTATGTTGGCGATGTCTGCATTGATTGCTCTTTTATTGCGTGAAGACAGTCGTGCACAAAAAGCATTGGCAAATCGCCAATATATTGAACATACCCCAGTCTATGAAGATGAATAAGTTTTGAGTGAAAACTTCAGTCAATATGAACGCTAAGATAACAATAGTGACTTTAATTACACGAAAAAAATCAATTTAGACATTCCAAGGTATATCATAATGGTATACCTTTTTTTCAGTTTATACTTTGCTCTGAAAGCCATGTCTACGCAATGACAAGTTATGTTAGGATGAGCAAATTCGAATCTAATTTAAAAAACAACAGGCTTAAATGTCATGAAACTTTCTGCAATTCCAGTTGTGAAGTTACCAATCGTTGATGCAAGTACAGATCCACTGGATTTGCTTGTATTGGGTTTAGCACTTCGTATGAAACAATTGGCTCGTACCAGTCCAAAATTTATTGAATTGACCCATGACCGTCAGTTCCGTATTCAGATTGGTACTGACTTGGGCGTGGCACGCCAAATTATTGTGAACAATGGTCAAATTGATACAGTTTCAGGTGCTGAACAAAAAGCTGATTTTGTTTTACAGTTTGCTGACAGTGAGCAAGGTGTAAAAACTTTGGTAAAAGGCGATCCAACGGCTTTTATGACGGGTATGCAAAACGGCAGTATCAAAATGGAAGGCGATTTCAGTTTGTTGGTCTGGTTTAACCAAGTGGCTAAACTGATTCCACCAAAAGTTCCAAAACCAGTGAAAGATAAAATTAAATTGGCACGCCAATTCTTAAAAGAGAAGATTGGACGCTAAGCGAATCGAAAATCTTAAAAAGCCCGATCTGATCGGGCTTTTTAAGATTTAAACATTGGCATTAAGCTCAAAATTTTGATTATTCAGCTTTTAATTATTCAACTTCTAAGTTAAAGGTCACAGGCCCATCATTGACCAAATGCACTTTCATATCCGCTGCGAAAATACCCGTCTCAACATTTTTAAATTGTGATCGAGCATAATCAACCAATTGTTGATACAGTGCCTGGGCTTCAGTGGGCGGCATGGCTGGCCCAAAGTCTGGACGCAAGCCTTTTTGCGTTTGTGCCATTAAGGTGAATTGAGAAACCAATAAAATCCCGCCATTGGCTTGGCTGACGTTCCAGCCCATTTTGCCTTGCTCATCATCAAAGAAACGATATTTCAAAATTTTATCAATTAATTTTTGACCTTTTTCAAAATTATCATCCTTCGCTAAGCCTAGAAAAACCAAAATTCCTTTTTGAATTTCTCCCGTGGTTTCACCATCAACAACAACTTTGGCTTCTAACACTCTTTGTAATAATGCGCGCATATAAACAATAAGACTAAAATACGATAGTGCTATTCTAACAGGGAAAACCCTGTAAGTTGATGCGAGTAAGCCATTGCTGAAAAGTTGAAAATATTGATAAGCTTTTGAATAAAAATAGAATTTATAAAATTATCATATGAGTAGATAAATTGAAAAAATAATTCTGCTGAGATTTCTGTTGAGCTTAACTGAAAATATAGTTCATCACTTATAAATGATTACGTTATCTCAGTGAAAAATATGCTTTAATAAAAACAGCATAGCGAAATTAAAATAGATATGGCGCCAATCATCCAATCCTTGCTCGATACAGATTTATATAAATTTACCATGTTACAAGTGGTGCTACATAAATTTCCTCAAACGCACAGTGTGTATCATTTTCGCTGTCGTAATCTGGATGCTACGGTTTATCCCCTGACAGATATTCTGGATGATTTGAACGAGCAGCTCGATCATCTCTGCTTACTCAAATTCCAAGAAGATGAATTGCAATATTTACGCAGTATGCGTTTTATCAAAAGTGATTTTGTCGACTATTTAGAATTATTCCAACTCAAACGCCGTTTTATTAAAGCGGGTATTGATGAACAAGGTCGTTTAGACATTTGGGTTGAAGGCCCAATGGTTCAGGCGATGATGTTTGAAATTTTTGTTCTGGCGATTGTCAATGAACTTTATTTTAGCCGGATTCGTAATGATGACATTTATGTTGAAGGTGAACGTCGTCTACAAGCCAAAGTTGAATTATTAAAGAAATTTGAACAGCAACAAGGCACTCAAGCTCCTCCATTTTTAGTCTCAGATTTTGGTACTCGTCGTCGTTATAGTCTAGATTGGCAAAGACATGTGATTCAGACTTTCCATGCAGCTGTACCGAATGTGTTTAGAGGTACCAGTAATGTCCTTTTGGCAAAGGAATTAAATATTCATCCAATCGGTACCATGGCGCATGAGTTTCTACAAGCATTCCAAGCGCTAGATGTCCGTTTAAGAGATTTTCAAAAAGCAGCTTTAGAAACCTGGGTACAAGAGTATCGTGGTGATCTGGGCATTGCCTTGACCGATGTGGTCGGTATGGATGCATTTTTACAAGATTTTGATTTGTATTTTGCTAAGTTATTCGATGGTTTACGTCATGACAGTGGTGACCCATTTGAATGGGGCGATAAAGCTTATCAACACTACCGAAAACTAAAAATTGATACCAAAACCAAGATGCTAACCTTTAGTGATGGATTAGATATTGAACGTGCGTGGGCGTTGTATCAATACTTTAAGGATCGTTTTCAAGTCAGTTTTGGTATTGGTACCAATTTGACCAATGATATGGGGCAAACGCCACTCAATATTGTGTTAAAACTGGTGGAGTGTAATGGTCAATCTGTAGCGAAAATTTCAGATAGTCCCGGAAAAACCATGACGGATAACGATACTTTCTTGGCTTACTTACGACAGGTCTTTGAAATACCTGAAGTTGTCGAAGCAGTGAAAATTGATATCTGAATTTTTGCTAAAAGAATGTGAAAAATCAGCATATTGGTAAAAAACACTGTGCTAAGATCATTTGTGCTCAAGGTCTTAAAATAGAAAAACGTATGACTACATCAGCCTTTAACTTCGAATTACTCATAGAAGCAGAACAACTTGTGCCATTTTTAGGGCATGACAAAATTCGTATTGTCGATCTAAGTCGTAGCTCTGTGTATGAACAATTACATATTCCACATGCATTACATGTTAAACCACAACTGTTGGTTCGACAGGAAGAACAAGCTTCAGGGTTATTGCCTGATGAGGACGGTTTAAAAGCGCTGATTGAGTATTTAAACATCTCTCCCGAGCATCATGTTGTGGTCTACGATGATGAAGGTGGTGCTTGGGCTGGGCGTTTGATTTGGAATTTACATTGCCTTGGTTTTTATAATACCAGTCTACTCAATGGCGGAATTCATGCATGGTTGGCAGCAGGCTACCCAACTTCGGCTGAAGCGGAAAGCTTTAGCAAAGTTGAACCCTTAGTTACTGTCAATTTACAACATCTTGATCAACACCGAATTGAATATGCAAAACTGTTGCAAAAGGTTGAACAGCAAGCGATTCAAGTTTGGGATTGTCGAACTTCAGAAGAATATACGGGACAGCGTTTAGCAGCGCGACGCGGCGGTCACATTCCAAGTGCACAACATTTTGAATGGAGTACTGCAATTAATCGTCAAAATCATTTAAAATTGCATCCTCTAGAACGCACGCAACAACGTCTAGAACAATTAGGCTTTCAATTTGACCAGCCTGTGGTGGTGTACTGTCAGTCACATCATCGTTCTGGTCTGGCTTATATCTTGGGTCGGTTATTGGATTGGAATATTCAAGCCTATGATGGTGCGTGGAGCGAGTGGGGCAATCGCCTCGATAGTCCAATTATTACTGGAGAATCACCTGCGTGAGTCTTACATCAACGTTAAAAAAACAAATTTTTATCCAAGCACAAAAAGTCATTCCGCAACAGCAACTCAGCCGTGTTGTTGGTAAAGTTGCAGCCAGTGAAAATCCAATTGTTAAAAATTTAGCGATTCAAGCATTTAAAGCACAGTATGGAATAGACCTTTCTATTGCCGAGCAAAGTGATGCTTTAAAATATAAATCATTCAATGAATTTTTTACCCGTGCTTTAAAAGACGGTGTCCGAGAAATTGACACAGATCAGACCAGTATTGTCTCTCCAGCAGATGGTGCAATTTCTCAGTTGGGTAAAATTAAAGATGGTGATGTATTTCAGGCCAAAGGCCAAAGTTTTTCTGTAGACAAATTGATTGGCGATCCGCAATTGGCTGCACCATTTATCAATGGTGAATTTGCCACGGTTTATTTGTCACCACGTGATTATCACCGTGTCCATATGCCATTTGCAGGAACGTTGACAGAAACTTTGTATATCCCTGGTGAGTTATTTTCAGTAAACCAAACGACAGCAGAGAATATTCCTGGTTTATTTGCGCGTAATGAGCGTATGGTCTGTTTGTTTGATACCGAATTAGGACGTATGGCGGTTGTTCTCGTGGGTGCAATGATCGTGGCAGGAATTGAAACTGTGGCGACTGGTAAAGTAAAACCAACAGGGCGTTTAGAGTTAAACCAGCATGATTTAGCCTTAGAAAAGGGTGCTGAACTTGGACGTTTTTATTTAGGTTCAACCGCAGTTGTATTGTTTGAACAGAATAAAATCACTTGGGATGAACAGTTTAAAGCCAATTCTATTGTGGTGATGGGCGAAGCTTTAGGGCATACCGTTTAATTTGCGTGTTCTATGATGAGGTGCACTTTCTGTTGTAGAAAGTCACAGAGTCTAAAGCCTTATGGCATTGAAATAAGACAGTTTTAAAGCCTGTGCATCTGCTAATGCATTGTGTGGGTTTTCAGAGGCAACATGGGTTTCGATTGGATCCTGCATCCATAACTGCATGGTCAGCGGAGGTGTTCGGATACATTTTCCTGCAGAAAGTACCAGACTACGGGTAAACAAGGCAAAGTCTTCTGGCCAATCTGCCACAATTTCAAGACTTGTATATTGAGATAAATAAAGCTGTAAGTGACTTTGAAATTGCGCTAATGAAATCGGTTTTTGATTTAAACGAGGCATGACATGGTCTTTAACCCAAGTAATTGGGTCAGCGCATTCTAAAACTTCATAAAAATGTTGATTATTCTCGTCAACCAATGCCAGTGAAATTAATTCACCACCAAAGCCATTAAATTCACAATCTAGAAATAGTTTCATCAGAATTAATCAAAAAATCAAATATTAACCTGCAAAATCAAGGCGCTCTTTGGGGAAAACCACTCTAAAAATAGACCCCCGATTTTCTTTAGAATCAATTTCTAAATACGCATTATGTTGCATTAAAACATGCTTCACAATGGCAAGCCCTAACCCAGTTCCACCCGTTTGACGGCTTCGTGCACTGTCTACGCGATAAAAGCGTTCGGTTAAACGTGGAATATGTTTTGGGTCAATCCCGATCCCGGTATCTTCAACAGTGAAATAACCATGTTCACTGTCATCATGCCAGCCGATTGTAACAGTGCCACCTTTAGGGGTGTATTTAATCGCATTGGTGATTAAATTACTAAACGCACTGGCAAGCTCCGCATCAGAGCCAATCAGGTCACAATGACTGTCGATATCTAAATTTAAAGTATGGCCATAATCGACATTGTAGGCTTGTGCATCATCAAAAAGCTGATTCATCAAATTCGGCATATCGATGATTTGATTTTTTGCGACTTGTTTATTGCCTTCCAAACGTGAAAGCAAGAGTAAGTCATTGACCAACGCATTCATTCGACGTGTTTGCGATTGCATCTGTTCAAAGGCACGTTTCCAGCGCGGATTTAAATCTTCTTGGTCGGTAAAGGTTTCGATATAACCACTGAGTACAGTCAGCGGGGTACGAAGTTCATGTGAAATATTGTCGACAAAGTCTTTGCGCATTTGTTCCAGATTATGTACACGTGTGACATCGTAAGCGACGAGCAAACGGCTTTCACTACCAAAACGTGTCAGTTTAATCTGTACATAATGCTCTTCATAAACCGAAGATTTTATTTTAATGCCATCTGGAGATTGGTCGATATTATTAAAATATTCAATAAAGCTCGGCTGGCGAATAATGGTCAAGATGTTACGACCACGATCTAGCGGTTGAATGCCCAACAATCTTTCCGCAGCAGGATTCCACCATTCGATTTGATGTAATTCATCGGTTAAAACCACAGCTTCAGCTAAAGCTATCAGTGAGGATTGCGCACGGTCAATCAATCCGACCATTTCAGCTTGAACAACCCGTTCTTGTCGTTGTGCACGATAAACATTAAAAAGCAGTGCCCCCCAAATACCTTCTAGATTGGGTGGAGAGTCGTAAGGACGATTCGAAATCCACTCATTCACCAAGTATAAAGAGCGTAATTGAAATAGAAAAAAAACAGCAAAACCAATGGAAATACAAATCCAAAAATACCCTATCCCTAAACCAATAAATCCGCCAATGATGAGTAAAAAACCAAGCAGGCGTAAATCTTGTTTTGCAAATTCCCACAAGCTACTATAACGGAATTTTTTATGTTCTCGTGCAAGATCTGGGACGGGGTAGGGTTCATACATAGAAATTTATTTACCTTGAGAATGCTTAACCTAAAGCAACATCTGCACGGGTAGAGAAGCGATAACCCGTTCCACGTACAGTTTGTACGTAGCGATCAGCACCATAAGGTTCAAGCACTTTACGTAAGCGGCGGATGTGTACGTCTATGGTACGGTCTTCAATATACACGTTACCACCCCAGACCTGATCAAGTAACTGGGCACGTGTATAAGCACGTTCAGGATGTGTCATAAAGAATGCCAATAAGCGGTATTCCGTTGGACCCATTTCTAAAATATTATCACTAAAACTGACACGTTGGCTCACTGGATCAAGTATTAATCCATTGGCATCAATGGTTTTTTCGCCACTGAGTGCATTGGCACGACGAAGGACAGCTTTGATACGCGAAACCAATTCACGGGTAGAGAATGGTTTGGTCATATAATCGTCTGCACCAGCATCAAGACCTTGAACTTTATGGTCCTCTTCGCCACGTGCTGTCAACATGATGACTGGAATTTCTGCCAAGTTTTCATCACGTTTTAAGCGACGACATAAGTCTACACCGCTCACACCGCCAGGCATCATCCAATCGAGTAAAATCAAAGATGGTCGTTGGTCAACAATCATTTGATGGGCTTGTTTTGCATCTTCAGCTTGCAGGCATTGAAAACCTGCCATATCCAATGAGGTATGAATCATTTCTCGAATCGGAAGTTCGTCATCGACGATTAATATATAGTCATCTTTCACAACGCAATATCCTATGTATGAACGGTGTACCGTCTTTTATTTATGACAGGCTTATTACAAAGATTAATTATGACAGTATCATTGCAAAAAGAAGATGTTGACGAATTTTTGCAAAAAAATGTGACAAATAATCGTCGATATGATGAATAATCCATGACATTTTTAAATAAATGTTCCATTTTGAGAAAAGAAATTTATTTCAACTGAACATAAAAATCTTCTATTTGACAGTTTTGTGACGATTTTATGACAGGATTGTTCAGGCTAAAAAGCTTATTTAGATGAAAATGAATCAATCAGCGATATAAATACAATTTCACATGCTGAGACAATTTCTTCAAGCGATTGTTTAAATCCACCCATGACCCAGCGCACCGCAATTTGAGTTACATAGCCATTTAAACCTGTGGCAACCAAGGAAATTTCTTGTTCACTGCGTTCAATATGCGGCATCATTAGGGTGACAAAGGAGTGAATTAATCGGTCAAAACGGCCCATCGTTTCATGGATCGTGGCATGATTATGCAGTTCCTGAACCAGCATGGCATCGATATAAATAATACGCGCCACACGTGGATCATTTTTTAACATGGTAAAGATTGCAGTTAAGCCACCACGAATCATATTTTTAGGATCAGGTGCTGCTTGCATGACGCCTTGCATCACGGTTTGCTGTAATTGTTCAATCAGCTGTAGAAAGATGACTTGGAACAGTTCTTCACTTTTTTTGAAGGACTCATAAAAATAACGTTCAGTCAGCTTGGCTTCATTACAAATATCTTTGACGGTGACAGAAAAAAAGCCATGCGTACCATAAGCTTCAATCCCTGCTTCGATTAACTTTTCTCGACGTGCAAGTTTCCGCTCAGATAAGGACATGCCTTTAAATTGACGCTCTTTGGCTGCTTTATTTATAGTTTTCTTTTCAGTGGAAAGTGGCTCATTCATTGTAAAAAATTACTCGTGTCATATTTGATTGTCACAAAGAAGCGCTTATTTTAGCAATAAAAGCCATTGAAACCTATTCTAGAATTTTTGTATAAAAAAACATCGGCTAAATCATAATATAATATTGACAATAATGATTGTCAAAATTATATTGAGCAAGTGAGCTGCACATCACTCTGAATGCTTTGTGCGGGTTTAAAAAAGGATAGACAATGAAAAATTTTAAAAACAAAGTCGCTGCAATTACTGGTGCTGGCTCTGGTATGGGACAACAACTTGCTATTTTATTGGCAAAAGCAGGTTGTCATTTATCCATTAGTGATGTGAATGAAAAAGGTTTAGCTGAAACCGTTGAACTGGTCAAACCGTATAATGTTCGTGTGACCTCAAAGAAAGTGAATGTTGCCAAAGTTGAAGAAATGCGAGCTTGGGCTGCGGACACAGTGCAAAATCATGGTTCTGTAAACATGATTTTTAACAATGCTGGTGTAGCTTTAGGTTCTACCGTGGAAGGTGCATCTTATGACGAACTAGAATGGATTATGGATATCAATTTCTGGGGCGTTGTATACGGAACAAAAGAATTTTTACCTTATATCAAGAAAACAGGTGATGGGCATATCATCAACATTTCGAGCTTGTTTGGTTTAACCGCGCAACCGACCCAGTCTGCATATAATGCATCTAAATTTGCGGTACGTGGTTTTACTGAATCATTACGTCAAGAATTAGATATCGAAAAGTGTGGTGTATCAGCGCTATGCGTTCATCCAGGCGGTATTCGTACCAATATTGCAAATGATGCGCGTATGAATGACAGTTTACGTTCTTTGGGAATGAATCCTGACAAATCAGCAAAAGCATTTAATAAACTATTACGTATGCCACCAGAAGATGCTGCTCAACAGATGTTGGATGCTGTCCTAAAAGACAAACGTCGTTTGCTTATTGGGAATGATGCAAAAACCTTGGATTTAATTCAGCGTATTTTACCGACTGGATATCAAAAAATTACAGGTTTTGCGACCAAGTTTAGTAAAAAGCTAGAACCAAAATAATTGATTTATAAAATGAAAAAACCGTCAAGCTGACGGTTTTTTCATTTTAGACATTGTGAAATTATGCGCTGAATAAGAACTCAATATCCATTCATTTAAATTAAGATCTCAATCGTTTTCTTTTTCCAAACAAATTGATAATACAAACCTTGCATAAGGCATAGACTGAAAAAGGTCAGTGCAAGCGCATACCAAATGCCTTGTAAACCAAACCACTGGCTAAATAAATAAGCACATGGAACTTCAATGAGCAGGATGGATAAAATATTAAAAATCATAGGAACAGTTACAGTTCCACTGGCACGCATGATCGAGGCAAAAATTGCACTTGCACCAAAAAATATAATCGACCATAACACAATAAATAATAATTGTTGACCCAATTCAATCACTGATGGATCTGTAATAAACAACGCCATCAAATATTTTGAACAAATATAGGCCAAGAGTACCAATGAACCTGTAATCACAATATTACTCAGCAGCGCCGTTCGCGTCACTTTTGCCAACAGCTCAGATTTCCCAGCACCAATCGCTTGCGCCGCAAAGATGGAACCCGCAATGGCAATCGACAATGCAGGGAATTGGATATAGTTGAGCACTTGGTTGACTGCACCATAGGCCGCTGTTGCATGTGCACCATGTTGGTTAACCAGTCCAATCACCACCAGACCTGCGACCGAGTTGGTCACCATTTGAATACCTGTCGGCACACCCAAGCGCAAAATACTGCGACTAAATTGTGGGTGATAGCGGATATGTTGAATTAACGCTGAATCTGGTCTTAAAGCATGATCTTTTTTATTCAAATAGATATAGAGAAAAGCTAAGGTCGAAATAAAGCCTAAGCCACTGGCAATTGCTGGAGCAATAATGCCGAGCTTAGGTAGACCAAAATAACCGCCAATCAAGGCTGGGGTTACAATCACACCCACAATGATCGTCAGACTTGAGGCCATCAATGGTGTGGTACTGTCACCCACACCACGTAAAATAGAGGTGTAGGTAATATAGATGAATAGAAAAGGGCTACTCATTAACATCCATTGAACATAGGGCAGTGCAAGATGCATGATTTTGGGATCTATACCCAAAAGCAATAGAATTTCTTTGGCAAAAAACACCCCTAAAAAGGCAATGATTGATCCACCAATCAGGGTCATAAATAACAATGCGCCAACAATGGTACGCACTTTTTCGATATCTTTGGCGCCCCACGCTTGTCCAACCAAAACAGTTGCACCTGTAGATAGACCAATCACAAAAGCCAGCAATAAAAATAGAATCGGAAAAAATACCGAAATTGCGGCAATCGCTTCTACCCCCAGCATTTGCCCAACAAAAATGGTATTAATTGTTCCAGACAGATTTTGCAGAATATTGGTTAGAATCAGGGGGCCAAGGAAGATTAAAAAAACCTTCCAGAATTTGGGTTGGTGAAGCATATCGGGACGAGCTGGCATCTTTTATTCTACTGTCTATTTCGAGTGTCTTTATCTTATTGATAATATAACAAACGCTGGGTAAAAAGCCTGAGTATTTGAGTAACTCAGGCTTTAATTTTACAGAGAGGATCTGTATGGATCGGGATTAAATTTGATTTAAAATTTCACAGGCCTGAATCAAAGTTTGCTCCTTTTTAGCAAAACAAAAACGCACTAAACGTAAGTTTTTAGGGGCTTGCTTATAAAAAACAGAAACTGGAATCGCCACAATTTTATGTTCTTCTGCTAAGAATTTACACATATCTACATCATTTAAATCTGGGCGAATTTGGCTGTAGTCGACATTTTGAAAGAATGTGCCTTGAGAGGGGATTAAACTGAATTTTGAATCCGCAATACCTGAAATAAACAGGTCACGCTTTTGCTGATAAAAGCTTGATAGCCCGTCAATATGTTCAGGATGCTGTTGCATAAAATTGGCAAGTGCCATTTGCACGGGGGTTACCCCACAGAAGTTGGCAAATTGATAAATTTGACGAAATACTTTCATGAGCTCTGGTGTCGCAATGCAATAACCTGTTTTCCAACCTGTCACATGAAAGGTCTTACCAAAAGAACCCACCACAAAACTACGATCTCTGAGTTCTGGAAATGACAATGCTGAATAATGTTTTTCACCGTCATAAATCAGATGCTCATAGACTTCGTCTGAAAGCACAATAATATTTTTATCTTGAATCAGTTCAATTAAATTTAGCCAGTCTTGTTTAGACCAAATTGCCCCAGTTGGATTGTGTGGAGTATTTACAATCACCATACGGGTTTTATCTGTAATCGCAGATTTGACTTGATTCCAATCCACGGAAAACTCAGGCGCATTGAGTGGGATATGAATGGCTTTACCACCGACCAATTGCACGCTTGGTGCATAGCTGTCATAGCTTGGATCAAAAATAATAACTTCATCGCCTTGATGGATGATGGCTTGTATTACGCTAAAAATCCCGATCGTTGCCCCAGGAGTGATGGTGATTTCGGTGACTGGATCAAGTTGTAATTGATCACGTTTTAAAAATAGTTGAGCCAGTTGTTCTCTTAGCGCTAATAAACCATCGCCCGCTGCGTATTGGTTAAAACCGTCTAATGTGGCTTGGCTGAGAGCTTGTAGCAACGCAGGTGGCGCGTCAAAGTCTGGAAAACCTTGTGACAAGTTAAGGGCGTTAAGACGATGTGCCATAGCGGTCATGATGCTAAAAATGGTGACGCCTTGTGTAGGGAGTTTGGAGTGGATTTCGATCATGACCAGACTGATTTTATAAATGCATTGGTGGCAGTTTAGCAGGTCGTTTTAAGGAGCTGAATAGGATTAAGTAATCTATTGGTTAGGGGGAGGTGTACGGGAGGAGTTTAAGATTGAGAAAGTAAGACTTAGGGATAGGGGAACATTTAGATGATTTTGCAAAAAATTTAAATGCCTCTACTTGGAAAAATTTGCTAGATGTAACAAAATGGAAAAATGGTGTAATGGATGCATTAAGTAATCCAAATGTTCCTGTTCATTTTAATTTGACTGATGTAAATGTATGGCAGGGTGTCCAACGAGCAGCATCTGGACGAGGAGGTGCAACTGATTGGGAACTTTTAAAAATTAAAGAAAATCCACAATTTTGGGATAAAATTACATTTTGGAATGATGGTAAAAAAGTAGATAATCCTTTCAAATAGTTAGGAGTGATTATTAATGATTGTTGATGATTATACATATAGAAATTTTCAGGTATGGGAATATAAAGTTAGTTTAGGTCAATTATTAATTAGGAGTCCTATGAATTCCTCATATAATACAAATATTGATCTAATTTTTATGGGGGTTGATTATATGGAGTTACCTAGATTTTTAAAAGGAATTAAATTTAAGCCCCCAACAGAAACTAATATAAATCATATTGAAAATATTTTAAAAAAACCTATTGAAAATATTTTAAAAAAACCTATTGAAAATAATACTTATATTTTATTTTCAAATGGTTCTGAATTTATAGTGGTAGCAAATTCTTTTAAAATTTCTGAGAATGAAATGGATATTTTTGATAGTCATTTTTAAATTTTCCTAAAATTAACATAATACGGCTTATGCGAAATGCTTGAATTTTTCCTATAAGCATCAATGTATTAGCCTAAGCCGTTCTAGGGTTCAGCGCACTAGAACGGCTTTTTCGTGATTTTTCACGTTCCACGCTTTTTTAATCCAATTTTTACATAATTGAAAATCATAAAGATTTTTTTGATCAAATATTTTTGAACATACTAGATTGAATCGCTTTTTACTGGTTTGGTTAAAACCCTCTAACTTCCAATGGCTCATCCTGAGTATTTGGAACATGACCAAAGATGTACTTATTCTTAGTTTGAAAGAATATATCAAAACTTTGGCTCATTAAGGGATCATACTGGCTTTGATTCTGATAAATCGGTGCTATTCGATTGATGTAGTAATTTACACAAACCGATATATCCAATTGTTTAATGGCAACTAGTTCGTTTTTATAGCTAAATATCTATGAATCAAGCAGTCATTTACTTCAAGATCTATCTAAAGGTTTTTTGTGCGTCATATATTGCTTTGTGTTATATTTGAATTCAAATGTAACACATTGGAGCTGAAACTATGACAGAAGCGACTTTCACATTCCGAGTGGATGAGTCTTTAAAGAAAGAGTTTTCTAGTTTTGCGAAAGATATGGATCGTAGCGGAGCGCAATTATTACGTGATTTCATGCGCGATTTTGTAAAGCAACAACAAAAAGCGGCATCTTATGATGTCTGGTTTCAAAAGCAAGTACAAATTGGCTTAGATCAGGCGAATGCGGGGAATCTGATTTCTCATGAGGACGTAGAAGCTAAATTTGCTGCAAAACGAGCTGCAACATTGGCACGGTTGACTGCTAAAAAGTAATGAATATTCTTTGGACCGTAGATGCACAATTAGATCGTGAGAGAATCTATGATTATCTTGATGAAAGGAATCCACTTGCTGCAATTGAATTAGATGACTTAATTCGAGAGAAAGTAAGTTTACTGGCCCATAATAATCTCATGGGACGAATTGGACAAAAGAAAGAAACAAGAGAATTGGTTGTTCATCCACACTATGTTGTGGTGTATGACATTGTAGATACAGTCCGTATTTTAAGAGTCTTACATACATCGCAACAGTGGGATGCTAATTAGAAATAATTTAATTTGATACAAAAAGGTTATCAAAATTTAGGAAATTATTATTTGAGACATGGTTTAGAATTTATTTTAAACAATAAATTATTTTATAGCCAAAGAGCCCTCTATTAAAGAAAGACCCTTATAGAACCTTCCTTTATTTAAAAATTAACCAAGATTGAGTTATACAGCTTCCACAACTAAAAACAGCAAATCATCATTTATTCTCCTTCAACTTCCAATTCTGCTGTCACATCTACATTTGTTGGTTCGATAGCGGAACGTACAATAGGTGCTGAATAAATCACGTTGGGTTTATGTTGAGCATTAAAGACCAATTGAAAAACATCTGGACGAGAATAATGCCCAACAGGATCTGCTGCATTTTTGGCAAAAATAATATGATTAAGATCAATGTCAGCGATTAACAGACCCTCTTCATCTTCGGCAAGTGGTTTGACAAGATCACCGCCATCAGGGCCATAAATTCGTGATGCACCGCCACCAGTTTTTAGTAACTGTTTCTTTGTGTCATCGCTACATAAAGCGTCAATCATTTCCTGAGAAACCATCGCACAAGATGCAAGCACAAAACATTGTCCTTCAGCTGCATACAGACGTGAAGCAGCATTGTTGACTTCTGCGCCCAGTGCGGCAGTCATATCCGTATATAAGCTAAAACTAGGCCATGCTGCGATATGGATTTGTTCGTGCTGTGAATACATTGCATAACGGTTTAAGGGCTGTAAATGTTCCCAGCAGCACAGTGCTCCAATGCGACCAAGTGCAGTGTCATAGACTTGCAGAGAACTACCATCACCTTCACCAAATAAAGTCCGCTCTACATGGGTGGCTTTTAATTTTCGACGTACAGCGATGGTTTCACCATGATGATCAATAATCCATTGGGAAATATACAGACTGCCATGATCACGCTCACTCAAGCCTAAAACCACATGCATATTATGTTTTTTTGCAGCATCTGCAATTTGTTTGGCTTGGTCGCTGTTAAGTTCAAGAGAGTTGAGATGGTATTGATATACCCACGGCATATTTGCAGCGGGAGAATCTAACCATAAAAACCAGGGATAGCCAGGAATCCAAGTCTCTGGAAAGGCGATAAGTTCGACCCCTTTTTCTGCTGCTTCAGCAATAATTTTGATGGTTTTGTCTACGCTTCCTTGTAAGTCGAGAAATACAGGAACCGCTTGTACACAAGCGACTTTAATTGAAGTTTTCATGAGTGATCCTTTCTCAATAACTAAGCAATATTGCACTTTTGGTTATAGAGCCAAAGATTGATCAGGGGGTATGCTGAGCAGGAACAAAACATAGATCTATACGGAACTAAAAATCCAAATAATGATTTCAAATGTAAAAGAGATAAATTTTGCTTGATCTCAAAGTTAGGGGGCACTGAGTTGAAGGTTTACAAATTATGCTAAACGGATTAGCTTTATTGTATAAGCGTCTAAGAATAAGAGAGACAATGATGTTTAACTATGACACAAGGCGTGTCAAAAATAAGCTGCAACGTGACTATTGGCAGGATGCGATTAGTCAAGTATTTGTACCATTGACCTGTAATGTTTCTGTACAGGATGGCTTTTTTGGTGCTTTGTCTGCAAAACATATAGGCAATATTCAACTGGTTGAAATCAAAGGCTATGGTCAACATGTTGAACGGCATGCTTCCAATATTAGACATAGTCATCATGATGAGATTTTATTTATCTTCCTGATAGAAGGTCAAATGGGCGTTCAGTATCATGGTCGTGAACAATGTCTCAGCCAAGGACAATTTATTTTTCATGACACCCAGCAGCCGTATGATTTGTATTTGAATGGACAATTCAATCAACTAGTGCTCATGTTCCCACGTGAACAATTTCAACAGTATTTTGGGCGACCTGACCAGTTGTGTGGTCATGCTTTTGGTGAGGGGCATCCACTGAAAATTTTATTACTAAATTACGCACATGATTTATTTTGGTTTCCTGAGCAGGCTTCAACTGAACTTCAACAGGTGGTACTGCATAAATTTTTTGATTTACTGCGTTATGTGGTTCTCGATCAGATCAAAGACAAAACGCCTCGATCCAGTAGCCACAGTATGCTCGTGCAGATTAAGCATTTAATTCTGGAGCATTTAGACAATAGTGGGCTGAGTATTCATGATATTGCTCAAGATCTTCGTATTAGTTCGCGATATATCAGTAAACTTTTTCAACAGAATGAAACCACATTTGGCCGTTATGTAATGCAAAGCCGTCTGCAATTAGCCAAGAAGATGTTGATACAGACCAATGAACATACGCATAAGATTAATCAAATTGCCTATCAGTGTGGTTTTGATGATATGTCGAAATTCTCACGTGAGTTTAGAAAACATTATGGTATATCGCCGAGTATGATGCGAAAGATTAACTAAATAGAACTACAAAAGAGTGAGAAGTAAAATTACCGATAAGATGATTGCTAAATTTCTCATTTTTAAGCCTACAAGATCCAAACTGAAATTTTATTCATTCGTTTCAGAGCAATTTTAGATGGCTTAAATGCACTTTAGCAGTGATTTTAAGCGCTGAATCAGATCATGTAGATTTCATATGATGATTAGATGAATTATTCTGATTTTAATAAGGCGTGATCAATCTTTATAGGCGATGCAAACCATAAAGCAATATTGTTTATAGGGGCAAAGTGGGTTGACTTGTTGTAGGATCCTTACTATAACTTATTTATAATAATTTTAGCGATACTACAATAATGGAAAATAAATCAATCACATATAAAACTTTATGGGTCTTTGCACTCATTCTAAGTTTAGGATTCATTATCTCAGCAAGTGTCATGAGCTATGCACTTAAGCAGTTTAATGGTGAAAAAAATTCAATAGTGGTCAAAGGGTTGGCTGAAAAACCCATACAAGCGGATCTAGCGCGCTGGGAGATTCATCTGCAAACCAGTCGTGCTTCAGACAGTGTTTCAGCCGCCTATCAATTGTTAGATCAAGAAATAAAAGCACTACAAGATTTCTTTATTGAGCACGGGTTTAAGGCAACAGAAATGAAACTGGGTAATAAAAGCTCTCAACCCTATTATGAAGAAGTGAATCAAGGCGAGGGGAAATTTACCCGCGAGTTTAGAGGCTATACTGCGATGCAATCACTAGTGATAAATAGTCGTGATATTCAAAAGATTGAGAAAGCCGCAAAAGATGCGTATTTATTAGATGAAAAGGGGATCTCCATCGAGCAAAAACCGCAGTATTTGGTGTCGAATCTAGAAGAAATAAAAATGTCATTGATCGCCAATGCAACTAAAAATGCGCATAGTCGTGCCAATGAGTTTGCAAAAGTCGGTGGGGTAAAAGTCGGTGCGATGCGTTCTGCAAGTCAGGGTGCGTTTTATATTTTACCTGAAAGTGGTTCTGATGATGATAGCGATTATGGCGGTGCTTATGATAAAGCCACCATTAATAAAATTGCGCGGGTTGTCGTGACCATCAATTATGCGATTGATTGATACAGCATTTAAATTGATAAAAAGTGCAGTGTTAAAAAATGGGAGCTAGACTCCCATTTTTTATATTCTTAAATCGCAAAATCAATCACAGCACGAATCACACCTAAACTTAGACCAATAAATGCACCCACCACAACACCATTAACACGGATCATATGTAAATCACCGCCTACCTCATTTTCAATCTTGGCGATCATTTCGGTAGAGTCCCATTCATGGATACGTTGACTAATAAACTTAATCACTTTCTCACTATATTGGTCACTTAAATTGATGGCAATTCCGCTGATTCGATCATTCAGCAATTCTCGTACTGACTGATTTTGCATCAAGTTTTCACCCAGCTGTTGAATGGCGATACGTAAATTCATGGCAATACCCGAGTCTGCTTTAAGCAAGTCAGATTTAACCGCATCACATAAAATCACCACAGCACCAGTAATAAAGTTGAGTACCGGTTCGCTGTCTAAAAGGGCATTCTTGGTTTCATTTAAGCTTATGCTGGCATGACTATTGTTATCCGCCAATTGCAACATAAGCTCATGTGCAGCTTCTTCAATTTTTTGACGAATAGGATGCTCCTGATCAGCAAGCATGGATTCCACTTTTTCAATCACTGAATCAATGGTCCGTTGCTCAACATCAATCCCAATCCAGCTGGCACCTTTGGCAAGGCGGGAAACACCAAGCTCTTTAAACATGGTTTGAGTGATTTCACGGGTTTTTTCAGGATGGGTCATCATCCATTCATGGGCAATATCCAGTCCACGTTGTAATACATCTTGATGGAAATCATTTTCTAAAACCGCACGCAGCATTTCACTTGCCAATTGGTTCATTCGAGTATTTCGAACCCATTGCACACTGTTGTTTTGAATAAAGCGTCCAATTTGATCCTGCCCGACAAATTCGAAAATTTTCGGAACCGTTTGCTGAATCACATCCACCACTTGACCGTTATTTTTAGGATTGGCCAGCCATTGACCCACAGCAAAACTAAGATCAATACTTTTTAAACTACGTTCAACAATTTGTGGAGAGAGAAAATTCTCTTGGACAAATTTACCCATCGATTCCGCAATACGTGCTTTATTACGTGGAATGATTTCGGTGTGATCTTTGAGGAATTTAGGAATGGGAATTTTCCCAAAGGGATTACGAAACAATACGGTAATCGCATACCAATCGGCTAAGCCACCGACCACGCCAGCTTCAGCACCCAGCATGAGAATATGAATAAACCAAGCATATTCAGGCATCAGTTTGGCGGAAATGATCAAAGCAAACCATGCGACAACAGCCACCACCAAGGCGATGGTCGCAAAGCGTTTGCTTCGATCTAAGTTTGGAATTTCATTGAGAACTTCACTTTGTTCAATTCCGCTCATTCATTTTCCTAAATCGATTTCAGCATTTTTATTTCGTTGATGTTACCGCATCAGGCTGTGGTTGCAGTACTTGTCCTGTCGGACTAACACCATATTTTTGTCCTAAAGATTGCAAAATCAGACGAGCGTCAAATGCATCATTCGGTGATGATTTTTTATCTTTATAACATTCTATCGTATAGGAAATTTGCACAGGGTCAATGGTCACCACTTGTGGCATATCATAAAATGGGTCATTCCAGAACACAGGATGACGACGATAGCCCCAGCCATATGGATAGTAGTTTGATGATGGGTAAACTACCGCTTTACGAGGCGGTTGCTGAGTGCGATTACTTGGGTCATCTAAAACCTTGAAGTAAGTAAACCCATTTAAAAGCGTGGTTTGTGCGGCTTTAACAAGGTTAATTTCTTCAGCTGTTCCAAAACTCATATTGCTATTGCCTTGGAAGCTGATGCGATAGCTATGATCGTTAAGTGGAACCGTAGTGTATTGCCCAAGCTGGTCAAAGGTACGTGGTTTGCTTGGTGTCGTCGCACAACCTGTTATGGTGAGCGCCGCTGCAATAGTTAGACCAATGAGTACTTTGTTCATGTGTCTCTCCTTTCCATTCTTTTGGATGGAATTTAATGAATTTATAATCCTCAGTATATTGTTCTAAATTGATGGACTGACAATGAATTTCAAGAAGAATTTTGTTAATTCAGGATGATACTCAACAAGATAAATGACTGTTCACGTAAAATTTAAACAATAAGCACGGTATTATGCGTATTTAATCCATGATAAAAAATAAAGACTGTTGAGAGTGAAGGCTGTTGAGAGAGGGTTAAATGAGTATTCAAATTAAAGGTTATATTGCAACAAGCGCAGATGGTTATATCGCAACACTAGATGGTTCTGTAGCGTTTTTAGCGCCATTTCAAAGTATTGACTGTGGATATGATGACTTTATCCAAGATATCGATATTGTGATTATGGGGCGTAAAACATATGAAGTGATTTGTTCTTTTGGTGAGGCGTGGCCTTATCCAAATCAGAAAGGATTTATCGTCACTTCTTAATCCTGATTTAGCTTTAACTCATGCCTCGCTTTCGCGATGGAACTTAGCTGTGGATGAACTTGTTGAGCACCTTAAACAGAATTATAACGGCAATGTCTGGATTGTCGGTGGAACACAATTGCAGAATACTTTTATTGAACAGAAGCTGCTTAATACCTTAGAGGTTTTTATCATGCCTGTTCTTCTTGGAAAGGGCATACCGCTATTTCCAAGTTTTGACTCGCATGAACAGCAGTTAAAGTCCATACATGCAGAAATGATTGAAAATACCATTATTAAACACAGCTATGTTTTCTAACGCTTGTTGTTTCTGATGGATCAGCATGCTTTGATGTGCTGGTCAAACAGCTTATGCAAAATATTTCTGCATAAGCTGTTTAGATAAAAACGATTAGGATTAAAAATGACTATTCGGCTGTTTTAAAAATTCAATTTCTTCTGCCGTTGAGCTTCGCCCTAAAATTTGATTACGGTGAGGATAACGCCCAAAACGATCAATAATCACTTTATGCTTTTTCTCAAAATCTAAATTGAGTGGATTGCCCAGCTCTTCAAAAAGTTGCAAAGCTTGGATATGGATAATTTTTGATTCACTATGCATAAATGGCATATACAGGAATGAACGTTGTTCGGGGCTTAATTGTTGATCTAAATTCAGCTGAATTGCTTCCTGTGCTAGCGCAAGTGCCAAGGCATCTTGTGCAAAAGATTCAGCATGATCTCGATACAAATTACGCGAGAATTGATCTAAAACAATAATTTCAGCCAAGCGACCTTCTGCTGTGGCACGCCAAGTCCATAGCTCACAATGTTTGGCTTGATCCAAGGTATGTGCAAATCGCTGGTGCAAAGTTTGATCGAATGCGTCACTTTTTGCGAACCAAAATGGTTGAGTTTCTTCACTAAACCAAAAATCGATAATTTCTTGATAATTCATAGTAGTTACAATTCTTTAGTGGTAATTTTTCTATAAAATCACAAATTTTAGATGTCTTGTAGAGGTAGTTTGTGTTAAAAACTTTTCCGAAATAAAGTGAATAATTCATTTAAAACAACGATGCTTATACGTGTATATCGATAAATAACGTTATACTGCGCGCATCAAAACATTTTATTTTAAAAAATTCTTTAAGATAAGCGAGTAAGTATGAGTCAACCCGAAACGATTTCCCAATCTTTAGTACCAAATTGGGTGGATTCTACCTTATTCAGAGGCATGTTACGTGGCATCGAACGTGAAAGCCTGCGTATGCAAAGTAATGGCTTTTTATCACAGGCTGATCATCCTCAGTCTTTAGGCTCAGCCCTAACACATCCGCATATCACCACAGATTATTCAGAAGCTTTGATGGAGTTTATTACACCTCCCAAAGAAAGTATTCCTGAAGCGTTAAGCTTTTTAACCGATGTACATGCTGTTGTGCATCGTCATTTAGAAAATGATGAAAAGCTATGGACTTTGTCCATGCCATGTATGCTGGATGACAAAGAAGAAAATATCCGTTTGGCGCAATATGGCACATCCAATATTGGTCAATTCAAAACCTTATATCGTCATGGTCTCGGCATTCGTTATGGGCGCCGTATGCAGACGATTTCGGGTGTGCACTATAATGTGTCTTTCCCAGATGCGTTATTTGAACAATTACAACAACATGAAAGCAATGAAGCGCTTAAAGCCTTAAGCCTGCAAGACTATCGCAGTCATCGTTATCTTGGGTTGATCCGTAACTTTATTCGTTTAACTCCTCTCGTGATGTATTTGGTAGGTGCCAGCCCTTCAGTCTGTAAATGTTTTATGACAGGCCGTGAACATCAGTTGTTGCCTTTAATCAAAGGCACATTATTTCTACCTTATGCCACAGCATTGCGCATGGGGCGTTTTGGTTATCAAAATTCCGCACAAAAACAATTGGGTATTCATTACAACAATTTAGAAAGTTATGTGGCTGAATTACAAAAAGCGGTCAATTCACCTTATGCGCAGTTTAGTCATTTAGGTTTAAACGATGCCAATGGTCAGCCGATTCAAATTAATGATCACGTCTTACAAATTGAAAATGAATACTACAGCTTAGTCCGTCCAAAACAAGTGCCACAAGCAGGGGAAACGCCATCTCAGGCCTTGTCAAATCGTGGGATTGGCTATGTTGAATTACGCGCGGTAGATGTAAATCCATACAGTGCGATTGGTATCGATGAGGATACAGCAGGCTTCTTGGAAGTGGTTGCATTGTATTGCTTGCTTAAAGAAAGCCCAGATTTATGGGATGAAGAACAAGATATTATTGAGCAAAATCAGGCTGAAGTGGTCAATCGTGGTCGTGCGCCAAATGCGAAAATCATTGAAGCGGGTGTTGAATATCCATTACTTGAGTGGATTCAACAGCATATCACTGCCATGCAACCACTTGCAGATCTACTCAACCAATCCTATGCAACAGATTTATATCGTCAAGCATTGACGGTGATGCAAACACGTATTGATGATGTGGATGAAACACTATCAGCGCATGTGATTGCCGATACTGTAGAGCAAGGTGGTACATGGAATTTTGGTGGCTATATGGCCAATCAACATATCCAAAGTTACGAACAACATGTATTAAGTCCAGAAACTTTAGCGTATTTTGAGGGACTTACTCGAACATCTCTCGCAGAACAACAGCAACTTGAACAAAATACAAGTATAAGTTTCGAGGATTATCTGAGTAAATTTAGATAAAGCATTAATTAGATAATGAGGAAGTTCCATGCAATGGCGTAGTTATCGCTTCGTAAGTGGTCTTTTATTTTTGGCAAGTGTGATTGGTATGTCATTTGCGCTCTATTTAGAGCATGTACAAGGGCTTGAGCCATGTCCACTATGCGTATTTCAACGTATTGGATTGATTGGTCTAGGGCTAATTTCATTGATTGCCTTTTTGCATAACCCAAAAACAAATGTATTTAAACGCATTTATAGCGTTTTGGGTTTAGCTGCGATTTCTTGGTCAGTTGGTGTTGCCGCTCGGCATGTGTGGCTACAGAACCTACCTAAAGATCAGGTTCCAAGTTGTGGTCCAGGTCTGGACTATTGGGTCAACACTTTACCTTTAAAGGCTGTGTTTGAAAATGTGCTTAAGGGTTCTGGCGAATGTGCCATGGTCGATTGGACTTTCTTAGGACAATCTTTACCTGTTTGGTCATTACTGTTTTTCAGTGTATTGGCATTGATCAGTCTATGGCAGTTGTTTAGAAAGTACTAATTTAAAAACATTAAGAGCCAGTCTAAACTGGCTCTTTTTCATATAAACTTCAATTATTTATAAATCAAGCAAAATCATGAAACATATAATAAATTTAGCCGGGATCGGCATACTGGTCTGTTTGGCTACAGCACAAGTCTCTGCAAAACCAGCCAGCAAAGTGGTCAGTAAAGATGTGTCTTGTCAGTTTAAATCTGAATTTGACGACACCATTCCAGCCGATGTTTCCTATATCAAATTGGGTGCTCAGCCATTTAAAAAATTTATTGTCAATCCAGATTATTTTTCAAGTCGAATTGAAGACTGTCAATTACATGGTGGCAGATACTACGTATTGTCTGTGTCGCAGAGCCATCCTGCTAGAACGCTTGCTCAGTCGTTGATTGAGGTGACGCAATTTGATTTAACAGGCAAAAAGCTCAGCCAAAAATTTTATAATAAAGCTTGGACTTGTGAATTAAAACAAGGTTTTATTGTAAAAAATCAACGCTTATTGATCGATACCCAATGTGCAGAAAAATCAAACTTTGATGAATATGGTGACATGGTTGATCCTCAGCAGAACAAGTCTTATCAAATTGAAGTGAAATAGCAAAAAAGGCTGATTGAAGATCAGCTTTTTTTACAATTAGGTCTCAACAATCCCTTGCATACTTTCTAATTTAATCAAATATTTGCGAATTTGTTCTTCTGCCAATTCATCATGGTGCGGATAAAACCATTTGGCAATTTGTTCCGAAACTAAAGGATGATATTGAATCTCAAGATGGTTTAAGCCATAAAACACAGCTTTATGCGATTCAGGTAATTTCAACTGAAAACGTGGGTTTGGGTGTTCACCTAAGGCACTTTTAACACTGACCAGATAGTCGCCAATCACTTTTAAGGTGCGGTTTTTGCGGTTTTCAAATTCCAAGGTACCTGCAATTAAAAAGGTATTGATATGCGATGGTAGCGGAGCTGGTTTGCGGTTGTCATCCATCAAGCCAATACGGGCATTGTTATGCTCCCAGTCATCATCTCGAACACTTCCATAACGCAAGTCTAAGATGCCATTACTGCGGATATTGACGATATGACTGATCATTTTAACAATCGGGAAATTACCCACTTTCTCTTGCATGGCAAATCCGAAACGTTCTAATAACGCACCATGATGCGGGGAGCCAATACAAACCAGATTCTCAACCATGTGGAACCACTGATGCATGTTTTGTTTGCCATAGAACAGCGCACTGCGAGAAACCAAGCCACCCATACTGTGGCCAATTAAATCAATGCTGGTAATGCGAGGGTTACGTTTGATTAAATCTTCTAAAAGATTTGCCAATGAACGTCCATTGGCTGAAATTCTACGTCCAGTATTGTAGTGAAAATACAACATGGTGTTGTGATCACGTTGCGCCAAGAGTTTCTCACCAATACCGCCATTGTTACGATTGGTCCAGTCTTGATAATTCATACATAAACCGTGAGAGAAAATCACCACACGGCCAGCCAAATCACCTTGCTGTAATGAACCATAATGATCATAAAGCACAGGTGACAGTGCGAGCGGATTATGAGTTGCCAACAAATAATCACCCAATACCCCATTTAAAACACTGACCAAAAAAGTCATATGAGAGGTCAATGGCTTATCATGTAAATTTGGGAAACGTTCAATGGTTTTACGTAAAATTGGGGCAATCAGGTGGCTACCATAATTTTGCAATGCGTGATAACCAAATTGATAGAATTTATCGACAATTGGACGGGATTGGAATCGTTTGGCTTTTTGTTTACTTAAGCCAAAAATACTCAGCAACATTTCACGTTGAATCGACTGGATGAAGTCTTGAACCATGCCACTGAGTGGCGTACTCACTAACTGCGCTAAACCTTCTAATACGTCGGCCTGACTTGGAGGCGAACGATCCCACTTACAATAGGTTTCGTGTAAAGGGGTTAAGCTTGGCATTGTTATTTCCTCATCCATATTGATCTGGAACAAAGACTTTATTTTTGCTGTAGATCAATGTATAAATCCCTAGGCAATCATCTTATCTTGTTCATCCTGAACGCTATTTAAAATACCGATAATTGCGATTAAGTTTTAGTTTTTTGTCGGACAATATCCTGACATATACAAATTAAAACAATAATGTGATTTGAATCACATTAAAAACTAAAACATTGGTGGTAAAAAAGCAAACTATTTTCAATGAATATTATTTATTTACATGGTTTTAAAAGTAGTCCTTTATCAATAAAAGGGCAACAACTAGATGATTATTGTCGATGTTATTCATCGCATAGTGTGCATTTGCCTGATTTAAACCAGCATCCGCAACTGGTTTTAGATCAAATTTCAGCGCTCATTGAAAAATTGCCTGATGTTGCACTGGTGGGGAGTAGCTTTGGTGGCTTTTATGCGACACAATTGGTCGCAAAATATGGTGTGCCTGCTGTTTTAATTAATCCAGCTATGCGACCATGGCAATTGTTCAGTAATTTATTTGGAATTGAACAGATTCCCTATAAGATCAATGAACAATGGACTTTAGATCGTTTACAACTTGACTACTTGGAAGCGATTGCCGTGCCATTTGTACAAGATGCAGACAAAATACTGGTCTTATTGCAACAAGGTGATGAAGTTTTAGATTATCGTGACGCTGAACGGTATTATAGTGCAGCTCCACACACATCATTGATCATGACAGAAATGCATGGTAATCATGCGATGGAAGATTTTGCAGATAAAATACCCATGATTCTGGAATTTTTATCATACTCCGTAAAATAAAAGGAAAAAACTCAACGTGTCTCAATATACGGCCCAATCACTTGAAGTATTATCTGGTCTAGATCCTGTACGTCGCCGTCCAGGTATGTATACCGATACCACTCGTCCAAACCATTTGGCGCAAGAAGTAATTGATAATGCTGTCGATGAGGCACTTGCAGGACATGCCAATAAAATTACTGTCACGGTATATAAAGATGGTTCGTTGTCGGTCGAAGACAATGGCCGTGGTATGCCAGTCGATATTCACCCTGAATACGGACAAAGCGGGATTGAAATTATCCTGACGAAACTGCATGCAGGCGGTAAATTTAGCACCGATAACTATCAGTTTTCGGGCGGTTTGCATGGTGTTGGGATTTCCGTGGTCAATGCCTTGTCTGATCGTGTTGAAGTTGAAGTTCAACGCCACGGCAATCTTTATAAAATGGCGTTTGAACATGGTGAACCTGTTGCGCCTTTAGAGATTTTGGAAGGTAAAGCACCAAAACGTGCTACGGGGACAACAGTACATTTTTGGCCAGAAGCGAAATATTTTGACTCTCCTAAATTTGCTTTAAAAGCGTTAAAACATAATCTCAAAGCCAAAGCTGTATTGGCTGCTGGTCTACAAATTAATTATATTGACCAGATTAATGACGAAAAAATTGAATGGCAGTTTGAAAATGGTCTCGTCGACTATTTGATGGATGAATTACAAGATCGTGAAATCATTCCAGATCCTGCCTTTGTTGCAACGGGTGAAGCTGAACGCGCCAGTGCTGAGTTTGCAATTTGCTGGAATGCTGAGGGTGGCGAACAAATTCAGGAAAGTTATGTGAATTTGATCCCAACGGCACAAGGGGGAACCCATGTAAACGGGTTACGCTCAGGTGTTACCGATGCGATGCGTGAGTTTTGTGAGTTACGTAACTTGTTGCCACGTAATCTGAAATTATCTGCTGAAGATGTTTGGGACGGGGTCAATTATATCCTGTCGCTTAAATTCCAAGAGCCACAATTCTCAGGACAAACCAAAGAACGTCTTTCAAGCCGAGAAGCATCTAACATTGTTTTAAATATTGCCAAAGATGCTTTTGCACTCTGGCTAAATCAAAACTCTGAAGTGGCCATGCAATTGGCTGAGATTGTGATTGCGAAAGCGGGTCGCCGTTTAAAAGCAGCAAAAAAAGTTGAACGTAAAAAGATTGTTGCGGGTCCTACCTTGCCCGGAAAACTATCAGATTGTGTGGGTCATACCCTTGAAGAATCTGAACTGTTTATCGTCGAAGGTGATTCTGCCGGTGGTTCTGCAAAACAAGCCCGCGATAAAAACTTCCAAGCGATCATGCCAATTCGTGGGAAAATTTTAAATACTTGGGAAGTGTCTTCTGACGAGGTGTTGGCCTCTCAAGAAGTGCATAATATTGCGATTGCGATTGGCGTAGATCCGGGCAGTGATGATCTTTCCGAATTACGTTATGGCAAAATTTGTATTCTTGCCGATGCCGATTCAGATGGTTTACATATCGCGACCTTGCTTTGTGCACTCTTCGTCAAGCATTTCCCTGCAATGGTCGATGCTGGGCACCTATATGTTGCAATGCCACCATTGTTCCGTATCGATGATGCCAAAGATGTTTATTACGCGCTTGATAACGAAGAGTTAGAAGCTATCTTAAAGAGAGTTAAATCTAAAAACCCGCAAATTACGCGATTTAAAGGTTTGGGTGAAATGAACGCCAGTCAATTGCGTGAAACCACCTTAGATCCAAATACGCGCCGTTTGGTGCAGTTGGATTTGGACGACACGCATCACACAACAGGCTTACTGGACAAATTACTTGCTAAAAAAAGGTCAGGTGATCGTAAAGACTGGTTAGAGCAAAAAGGTAATTTAGCTGATTTGAGTGTTTGATTGCTGAACTTATGCATATTTAAAAAATGATGCCTCAGAGCATCATTTTTTTTGATACCTCTGAAACATCGCATTGATGCAAACAGAATTACATTCTTCGTCGTACAAATAATTTCTGCATTATCTTTCTATTTTTTCTCCTATTCTTTTGCCTCTACGCCATACATCTCAGGGATTGGATTATCCCGTCAAAAATCGTTTGGTGCTGTAAAGCAAAATTTATCCCAAAAGCCCTAAAAATTTAATTTTGGGTAAATTTTTTGCACTCTCATCGCTCATTTTAAACAAAAAAAATCGCACTTAATTTGACCAGTGTGGCTTTTAATCTCGCATTTTCACTTGCTAAGTGCTGGCTATATTCAGTGATTGAAAGGCATTTGATGCCTATCAATGTATCTTCAACTTATATAAAAATAATAGCAGTTAATATTTTGATTTTATTATTTTTTATCAGGAAAAATATTCAACGATAAAATCACAAATTCTCCACTTGGCATAAAAATTGAATTAAGCCTGTCAGGTAAAAGCAAAATCGCGCATTCAAAAATGCACCAAAAGGTTTGGAGAGAAAAAGATGATGTTCCAACAAAAAATGTTTTCAAAAACACTTCTCGCTGTGGCAATGATGGGGAGCATTGCGCTGACAGCTTGCTCAAAACCCGCAGATAAAACAGAAGCGAAACCCGCAGCAGAAAATAAATCGGCAACTGCTACAGGCGGTGACACAATTAAAGTGGGCATCTTGCATTCATTGTCTGGAACCATGGCAATCTCTGAAACATCGCTCAAAGATACGGCACTGATGGCAATCAATGAAATTAATGCCAAAGGTGGGGTGATGGGGAAAAAGCTTGAGCCTGTTGTCGTTGATCCTGCATCAGACTGGCCATTATTTGCTGAAAAAGCCCGCCAGTTGATTACTCAGGACAAAGTCGCTGTCATTTTTGGCTGTTGGACTTCAGTTTCACGTAAATCAGTGTTACCAGTTGTAGAGGAGCTCAATGGTCTGTTGTTCTATCCAGTGCAATACGAAGGGCAAGAACAGTCTAAGAATATTTTCTATACAGGCGCAGCACCCAATCAACAAGCGATTCCTGCTGTTGAATACTTAATGGGTGAAGAGGGAGGTAAGGCACAACGTTTTGTTCTATTAGGTACCGACTATGTTTACCCGCGGACCACCAACAAAATCTTACGCGCATTCTTAAAGTCTAAAGGCGTTGCCGATGCAGACATCATGGAAGAATACACACCATTTGGGCACAGTAATTATCAAACCATCGTCGGCAATATTAAGAAATTTGCTGCTGGTAAAAAGACCGCGGTTATTTCCACCATCAATGGCGATTCTAACGTACCGTTCTATCGTGAATTGGGTAACCAAGGCATAAAAGCTTCGGATATTCCTGTGATGGCCTTTTCAGTCGGTGAAGAAGAATTACGCGGGATCGACACCAAACCATTGGTCGGGCATTTGGCATCTTGGAACTACTTTATGTCTGTGAAGAATCCAGTGAATACCGAATTCGTCAATAAGATGAAGCAATATGCAGTGGAATATAAGCTACCCAATGCCAGTAAATTGGTGACCAATGACCCAATGGAAGCCACCTATGTTGGCATCAATATGTGGAAACAAGCCGTTGAAAAAGCGGGAACAACGGATGTAGATAAAGTCCGTGAAGCGATGGCAGGTCAAAGCTTTAAAGCACCGTCAGGCTATACCTTAAGTATGGATGCTACTAATCATCACTTACATAAGCCTGTGATGATTGGACAAATTCGTGGTGATGGGCAATTTGATGTGGTTTACAAGAGCCCTCAACCGATCAAAGCGGAACCATGGAGCCCGTACATTCCTAAATAAAGACTTTACGACCCCAAAAGCCCGCTATATGCATAGTGGGCTTAACTGATGACTCAACTTTAAAGGTCATTGTATTTAAACAAAAATAGGGGGAGTTGCACATGTCACTTAGACTGAAACTTGCAGCACTTTTTTTTACGATCTCTCAATTATTTCTTATTCAACAGATTTTTGCTGAATCTGTGCATATCGCGCAATCGTCATCCGCTCAGCCAGCGGCAAGCCATGATGATGCCATTCAAAAATTTGTACGTGCAGATTTTGCAAAGCGTCGAGCGATGCTGAATCAATGGCCAGCAAGTATAGACGAGCTTGATAAGCTGGTGGCCTATGTCGAAAACGACGAGCTTTATACCGACAGTTCGGGCAATACCTACATCATGAAAGCTGGCGATAAACTGTTCAGTTATCCAGATGAACAGGCAATTACTGATTGGCCAAGTGATTTAAATCAAGTGACGCTGGTCAATACCTTGCACAAAGCCTTAAGCTTTGGTCAGGCGAAGATCAAGTTACAGTCCACAGATGCATCACAGCGATTGGCTGCGATTGATATTTTGGAAAATAATTTAGATGAACTGGATATTAAGGTCATTAACCAACTTTATCTCAATGAAAAAAATAATAAAGTGAAGGCACGTTTAGCTCAGTTAAAAGCACGAATTGATTTTAATAGTCCAGATACGCTCACCAAAATTCAGGCGGTTAAAACGCTAAAAGATTCTAGTCGTCCTGATGTTTTGGCGATCATGGAACAAGCGCTAACACAGCCAAATTTAAATCCAGAATTAAAGGCTGCATTGGTCAGTGCGCAAAGTAGTATTAAAACCCGCATTCAAGCCAGTGAATGGACAGGACATGTTTTTTCAGGCCTCAGTACTGCAAGTATTTTATTGCTCGCAGCATTAGGACTGGCGATTACTTATGGCTTACTCGGTGTGATCAATATGGCGCATGGCGAGTTGATCATGATCGGTGCTTATACCACTTATGTGGTGCAAAGTTTCTTTAAAACCCATTTGAGTGCTTATGTGGATTGGTACCTGATTGCAGCAATTCCAGCAGCATTTCTAGTCAGTGCTTTGATTGGCATGTTGATAGAACGAACTGTGATTCGCCCATTGTATGGCCGTCAGTTAGAAACTCTGTTGGCGACCTTTGGTGTCAGCCTTATTTTGATGCAATTGGTCCGGATGATTTTTGGTGCGCAGAATGTGGAAGTATCAAATATTTCATGGCTGTCAGGCGGGATTTCGCTTACACCTAGTTTGATGCTGCCGTATAACCGTATCGCGATCATCGTCTTCACCATCGCTGTATTACTTTTACTGGTTTACCTGCTCAATAAAACCCGATTTGGTCTATTCGTCCGTGCAGTCACGCAAAACCGTCAGATGGCACGTGCTGTCGGTATTCGCTCTGCACGGATCGATATGATGGCCTTTGGACTGGGTTCAGGACTTGCAGGGCTGGCAGGCTGTGCCTTGGCACAAGTCGGCAATGTCGGACCTGACCTAGGGCAAAATTATATTATTGATGCTTTCCTTGTGGTGGTTGTGGGTGGCGTTGGTCAGGTTTGGGGCGCTGTGCTTGCCGCATTAGGTTTAGGTGTAAGTGGAACAATTCTCGAAATTGGTATGGGCGCAGTGCTCGCCAAAATTATTCTCTTGGTTCTTGTGATTCTGTTTATTCAAAAACGCCCACAAGGTTTATTCGCTATCAAAGGTCGTTTTGTGGAGTAAGCCTATGAAAATCACATCATTACTTTCAGATAAACCCTATAGTGCAATCGCCATAGCTGTATGTTTCGCTGTGATGCTGATTTTGCCGTGGTTTCATGTGTTGCCACAAGATTCCGCTTTACACCTCTCAGCATACTGGGTGACTTTGATTGGCAAAATCATGTGTCTCGCCTTGGTTGCACTGGCTTTGGATCTGGTTTGGGGTTATGCCGGCATTCTAAGTTTGGGGCATGGATTATATTTTGCTTTGGGTGGTTATGCTTTTGGTATGTACCTGATGCGAGAGTCAGCAGGCGAGCAATTGCCTGACTTTATGCGTTTTCTCAGTTGGACTGAGCTGCCTTGGTACTGGGTCGGAACCCAGCATTTCTTATGGGCTTTGGCTTTGGTGATTTTGGTACCAGGCGTGATTGCCTTTATCTTTGGATTCTTTGCATTCCGTTCCAAAATTAAAGGTGTGTACTTTTCGATTATCACCCAAGCCATGACTTTTGCTGCTGCACTGTTGTTCTTCCGCAATGAAACAGGTTTTGGTGGGAACAATGGCTTTACTGGATTTAAAACCATTCTTGGGATGGATATTACCTCTGCTTCTATGCGAGCAACATTGTGTTTCCTCACAGCCTTAGTGTTGTTACTCAGCTTTATCGGCTTACGTAGTTTAATGAATAAGCCTTATGGTCGAGTATTGGGAGCAATCCGTGATAGTGAAAACCGTTTGCAATATTTAGGCTATCGCACCCTGTGGTACAAACTCTCGGCATGGGTTCTTTCTGCGGTGATTGCCGGAGTTGCTGGTGCCTTGTATGTCCCACAAGCAGGCATCATTAACCCAAGCGAAATGAATCCTGTGAATTCGATTGAAATGGCGGTTTGGGTTGCGGCAGGTGGTCGTGGCACATTGATTGGCCCAATTCTAGGTGCAGGTCTGATCAATGGAGTTAAAACCTACTTTACCGTTGCATATCCTGAAATATGGTTATTGATCCTTGGTGCATTATTTATCGTTGTAACCATCTTCCTCCCTAAAGGGGTGATTGGATTGCTTGAGCGCTTTAAAAAGGAGGATCACTAATGTCAGAGCTATTGTCAGATTTGGGCTTAAATTCGCAGCATGGTGGTCAAATCGGTGAGGGTTATGGTCGTCCTAAAGCTGAAGGTGCTGATTTCAGTCATGGTATTGCGCTTTATTTAGAGAAAGTCAGTGTATGGTTTGATTCTTTCCGCGCTTTAAATGATTTGTCTCTTTACATTGAAGAAGGGGAGTTGCGCTGCATTATTGGGCCAAATGGTGCGGGAAAAACCACATTGATGGATGTCATCACTGGTAAAACACGTCCTACCGAAGGTTCTGCCTTTTTTGGTCAAAACTATGATCTTGCCAAAATGAGTACAGAGCAAATTGCAGAAGCGGGTATTGGTCGTAAGTTTCAGAAACCAACTGTATTTGAAAATTTTACCGTGATGGAAAATCTGCTCCTTGCTGCACCAAAAGACAAAACCGTGAAAAAAAGTTTTTTTAGCAAGTTAAGTTCCGATGCACAGTTGGCTTTGGATGAGTCTTTGCAACAGATTCGTTTACAAGAGTTTATTCAAAAGCCTGCGGGATTGTTATCACATGGACAAAAGCAGTGGCTAGAAATTGGCATGCTGTTGATGCAAAGACCTAAACTGATTTTGTTGGATGAGCCTGTAGCGGGAATGACCGATGCTGAAACTGAACGCACAGCAGAGTTATGTTTGGAATTAAAAAAGAATCATACATTGGTTGTGGTCGAGCATGATATGAGCTTTATCGACACCATCAGTGAGAAAGTTACGGTTCTGGCACAAGGTGCCATTCTTGCAGAAGGAACCTTGGCGGAAGTACAAGCCAATGAAGATGTGATTGAAAAGTATTTAGGACGTTAAGGGGAGCAATATGCTAGAAATAAAAGACGTCAATCAATTTTATGGGGGCAGTCACATTCTCCGTGATGTGACTTTAACTGCACCGATAGGTGAGTGTTCTGTGGTTTTAGGACGGAATGGTGTGGGTAAAACCACCTTATTAAAATGTTTGATGGGAATTTTACCGATTAAGTCTGGGCAAATCTTATTGGATGGCAAAGACATTGCTAAAATGAGCCCTGAACAGCGTGTACGCGCGGGTTTGGCCTATGTTCCTCAAGGGCGTGATATTTTCTCAACCCTGACTGTAGAGGAAAATATTTTGATCGGCATGGCAAAGTTTTCAGGCGCAAAAACCCGTAAAGTTCCTGAGCATTTATATGAGATTTTTCCTGTCTTAGACGAAATGAAACATCGCCGTGGCGGTGATTTATCGGGTGGTCAGCAACAGCAATTAGCCATTGCACGTGCTTTAGCATCGGAGCCGAAAGTTTTGATTTTAGATGAGCCGACCGAAGGAATTCAGCCTTCGATTATTAAAGATATTGGTCGAGTGATTCGCAAATTGGCTGATGGTGGCGAAATGGCGATTGTACTTGTAGAGCAATTCTATGATTTTGCCGAGGAGCTGGCTGATAACTATACCGTGATGGCACGTGGTCAAGTGATTGCACAGGGCATCGGTGAAGAAATGCCTGAAAAGGGGATTCGAGATTTAGTGGCGATTTGATGGTTAATGAGGAATGAAGCTCTCAACTTATAAAATGAATAGTGAGAACTTCATTCTTTTCAACCCTTGTATTCGATTAAGGCTAAACGAATACACATGAAAATAGTCTAGATTTCTGTATTTTCATTCCACAGAAAATAACCACCATATTGGCTTGACCTGAATTCTCCACCCACAGTTTTACCTTGTTCAGTCAAATAATGTTTACCGCCATCGTTTAAAGTTAAAAAACCTTTTGCTACAAGTTTATCTAATAATTCAGGCGTTTTAAGCTTATGTTTAGCAGCAAGTTTTGAGGAAGTTAATTTACTCGAATTCTCTAATAGCTCTTTTGAATTATCTTCCACTTCTTCTGTTTTTACTTCATCAAGAGAAATTCGAACCTCATCGCTAATACGAATGATACGTTGAGCTTCTTCATAGGCATCTTTATAGACGTCAGTATCATCTTCTTTATTGATTAAGATCCCCATTTCATTATTATTTACTTGGCTAAATTCATATAAATTTAAGCTGGAAATAATGCAACTTGTTTCATTTAAATAACATTTAGCATGAAGATTTTTGCAGAAACTTACTCGAACATAATCTAATTTTTGCATCCATTTAATTTCATCAGGATGTAAATCGCTTTTCCCATAAATGATCCGAATATCAATTTTTAAACGATTTTTATCCTCTAATAATTCTTTGATACGGTCATTAAGCCGAAGATAAGGGCTAATTAAAATCAGTCTTTCTTTTGCATTTTTTATCAATTCTTCTAAGAAAAAATTTGTACCGCTCGTATTTAGAAATTTTGCCATTTTTCACCCAATTATTATGTATTAAGTAAAGGATATTAAAGCATATAATGCAACAAACTAAACTATTTTGAATTCCGAATCAAAATTTTATTGAGGCTCAACTTTCTGATAATAGCCTGTTGATGAAACATTCATACCAAAGCCACAATCGGCTTGTTCATTTAATTCTTTCACTTCAATAAAATTGCCTAAAGAGGCGTTATAAGTGAAATTGATGTCAATTTGACAATTTTCAAAACGATAGCTTGCTTTCTTGGCATGAAGAGGCATTTCTGTTTCAAACTCGCCAATATTTGGGCCATAAATCAGGCTTCGAGCACCCATCCATAGACCAGTGAATTGAATGAGATATTTCTGATCACGTTTTTTAATGGTGATATTGTTCCATTCGCCAAAACCTGCATAACTGGCATATTCTCCTGTTAAGTCATTGTTTGGTTTTGGTGTTACTAACTTTTTTAAATTAAATTGACTGGTTTTTGTGGGTTTAATTTGAAACCACGCTCTTGCCCATAAGGGTTGATTGAGTTTGCTATACGTTAAACCCACATTATTATTGGCAATGTCGATGTCATTATCTGAAACCCGAATGCCAGTGTCTTCTTCACCCACAGACTGACAAAAAGCACTCCAAGATGCTTGTCTTTGAAACTGATCAAGCGCTTTTTTATAGTTTTTCTGGTCGTAAGATTTTTGTCCCAATTTACGATATTGACTAAGTTTGGCACAACCCTGTTTTATATTTTGTTCATCGTAGTCAGCAGCATGGCTTGCTGTATTAAGTATCAATGCAAATGGTGCCAATAGACTGATTATCATTTTATTCATCGATATTCGCTCTGAAGTTCAGCAATATTGTTTATGGTTATACAACAAATTTTAAAAAAGCGACAAAAAAATTTACGACGGATGCTGTATAAATACTGCTCTATTTTAATCAAAATTTAATTGCATTAACACCAAATCACGCCACTTCCCAAATTTTTGTCCGACTTGTGGCATGTAACCTGTTTGTTTAAATCCGAGTTGTTGGTGTAGATAAATCGAACCAGTATTTTCATGGTCAATTGCAGCAACCATAACATGGATATTGTGCTGTTGAGCATGTTCAATCAATTTCAGCATTAAGCGTTTGCCGAGCCCTTGTCGAGTAAATTCTGGGTCGATATAAACAGAGTGCTCAACTGTATATAGATAACCGTTGATTGCTCTAAAGCTTGCATAATCGGCATAGCCTGCAATGGCATGAGTCGCTGTTTCTTCAGCAACAAAAAGTGGAAATTGCTGTTGTTGTAATTCTAGAAACCACTGTTGGTAATCTGCGAAAGTCTTTAATTGGCTGTTCCATGTTGCTAAACCTGTTGCAATTTCATGATTATAAATACGCATAATCTCAGTTAGGTCAGAAGCTTGAGCGGGGCGGATCTGAAAATTCATGGATACAGGTCAATGGAAAATTGATAGGGGTATTCTAAAAAGAATTATTTTTAAGGGCAATAAAAAAAGCAAAACCGAAGTTTTGCTTTCTAATCAATGGATTTAGCTCAGTCTTAGAAATGATACTTGATTAAAGCACTGACATTATTTTCATCTTTGCCTGGAACGCCATATTTGTTGTGCCATACAGAGTGTTCAACACCAAGATATAGACGCGTATCTGGAGAAATGTGTTTACCCGCATTCCATTTCCATTGTGTCGTCCAGTTCAACTCGCTTGAGTGAGCGACTTGATCTTTTTCTGCAGTTGACCAATCAAGGAAGCCATCTACAAGGAATTCTTCAGATGCAATTTTAAATGGAATTCCATAAGTAAATGTCAATTGATAGTCATCTTCTTGGATTTCATTATTGGCACGGTAGAAATTTAATTGCGCATATTGAAAGTAAGGAATGGCTAAATCAACACCAACACCGTATAGGTAGTTGTTCATGTCTTTACCACCTTCCCAAGTGGTCGCGATTAATACGTCTTTAATTGGGCCTAATTCAAGTTTTTTCCCAGAAACAGCACCTAAGCTAAGACGTGGAGAAACCTCAAAATAAGTATCCGACTGACCATCACTGTTGGTACGGTCAGCAAAAGCAAAGAAATCACCGTATTTAAGTTTTGCAGCATACTCAAAAGTGATAGTAGATTGTTTCTCATCTGGTGTTAATTCATAGTTTTCACCATAAAGACCAGTAATACTAAAATCTTGCCAAACAGGCGCAGCTTGAGCCAAAGTTGCAGTTGAAGCGATTGCGCAGATAGCCGCAATTTTTGTAAGTTTCATGAATTCTTCCTTTCCCCCAAGAAAAGCGCTTCAAGAATACAGATTCTTAAATAAAAATAAAGCGAAAATTAGATGGAATGAAAATAAATATGTAAACATCAAGAGGTGAAATGTTTTAAAACGTGAGTCGCATATTTAAAGCAAAGATTTAAAATTTATACCGATTAAAAGCTTAAGAATTAAACATAGTTGATGTTTTTAGTCAGAATTAGTCATTAAAAAATCAATTAAATCATTTAATTATAAAGTAACGTAACAAGATGTCATTTTTCATATTCTTTTCATAAAAAAGTTAAAAATCTACTTGCATATTTTCCAATATGGCCTGATATTGAATGTATAAGAACACCTATCTGCAGATCGTTAAAAGTGTTCATCTTTGCAATAGAGGAGTTACGGTTCCAATTTATTGTAGGTGAAAAGCTGTCTTATACAGCAGGCGCAAAGTGTGCCGTAAATATAAGTTTTGCACTCGTTTTTTGATTAGAAAGAGGATGTTTTTTATGAATATAGAAATCCGTACAGATAAAAATATTAGAAATAGTGATCGTTTAATTACTTACGTACGCGATGAGCTAAATCAAGAATTCCAACGTCATAGCGAACGTATTACCCAGTTTTCAGTTCATATCAGTGATGAGAACGGTGACAAAGGTGGGGCGGATGATATCCAGTGTATGATTGAGGTCAAAGCAGCGGGTTTGAAGCCAGTCGTGGTAAAACATCGAGCGAAAAACATTGATCTTTCATTACACGGTGCGATAGATCGCGTAAAGCGTAGCCTAGAGCACGTATTAGAGAAAATTGAAAATCCACGTGGTGGAAAACTAGAACTTGCTGATGCAGATGAAGCATGATCTGATAAAAAGCCCTTCGGGGCTTTTTTATGGTCTTCAATTTTATTGTTCTAAAAGAGTTATGGATTGTCTTCTTTGTCATAAATGAACAATAAATGCCATTTATAAAATAAAAGCGATACGATTAAAATTTTTCAAAGCTATTTTAAAAATATTCGTCATAATGTTGTATAGGAATAGAATAGTGAGATCAAAATGTTATCAGCACAACAACAAGTCTTTATACAGGCTTTAGAAGATTTAGACCTTGCTCAAGTTAAACGTTTGCTTGCAGATGGATTTGATCCAAACTTTATGGAACCTGAAAAAGGTCCAGCTGTTTCGATTTGGTCAGATGGATTGTTTAAATGGTGGGAAAAAATTTGTGATGCTTATGAAGCGGGCGAACCTTTAACAGCAGAACAAAAAGCGCAAGATTTACAACCACATTTAGATATTTTGGATGCATTAATAAATGCCAAAGCAAACTTTTATTTGTGGGACGCTGAAGAGTGCTATGGTCCACTGTGGGATGCAGCAAGCGCAGCTTGTGTACCTGCAATTGACAAGCTTTTAGATCATAAGGTTGATCCGAATACCAAAGATGAAGAAGGTAAGACCATTTTATCTTCGATCAGTGATTTGTTCTTTGATTGTGAATTTGATCAAATAGATTGGTCTCAGGCTTTACCTGAAGAGAAAGAATCTTTAGAGTTACTACGTAGTCGTGGTGCGAAAATGTCCAAAGAATTATCGTAAATTTTGAGTCTTGATATGGCAATTTTAAATAGAATCACATTAGCCCTTGCTTCGAGTCTAAGTATAAGCGCAATGGCAGCAGAATTTTCTTTTGATCGTCCTGGAACAGGTTTCGGAACAGGAATCACGCCAGTGGGTCAATTGGCTTGGGAGCAAGGTCTTCCAAGTGCGACCTATACAGAAACTAAAGTAGATGGCGCAAAAGCAAAAACTGTAACCCTCAATGGCGATATGCTGCTCCGTACTGGTTTAACCTCAAGTATGGAATTACAGTTAGGCTGGCAGGGTCCAGCTTGGACACAAACCAAATACAAAGGCATGAAAGAGGATGACTCTGGCTTAGGTGATGTTTCTATTGGGATTAAAAAAGCCATCGACTTAAAAGATGATAAATTATCTATGGCGATTTTGGCTCAAGCCTTGATTGCAACGGGCAATGATGGTTTTAGTGAAGAAGATGATATTTATAGCATCGGCACATCATTAGCTTACCAGTATAACGATTTGGTCAATACTGGAATCACCATGAACTATGCTGTGCAAGATGGGCATTGGTCAGTGACCGCTGTACCAACTGTTGGTTATAAAATTGCAGGTAATCTTTCAGGGTTCTCTGAGTTTGTTTATTCAAAAACAGAAAGCCAAGACTATAAGTATGGTCTAGGCTCTGGTTTGATCTATGCGGTCAATGAACGTACCCAACTTGATGGAAGTGTTGGTGTCGATTTGGAAGGGCGAGATCGTAGTTATAAAGCTGGTTTAGGTGTGGCATTCTTATTCTAACCAATTCAGTCTGATACATCATCAAGGAGTAGTTGATCTACTCCTTGATTTGTTTTAAAAGCGAGCATTTTTGAAATGCTTTTAGAACAGTCTTATCTTGTGTATGCTGAGTTCAAAATAAGTAATAAATACAGGAGTATTAGAATGTTAGAACTGTTTATTGGTGATAAAAATTATTCGACGTGGTCGATGCGACCTTGGTTAGTAATTCAGCATTTCAACATTCCATTTACAGAGCATCTTATTCCTTTCGATCACTTTGATATCGATAGCCAATTTAAACAAAGTATTTTAAAAATAAACCCAACTGGCAAAGTCCCAGCCTTAGTGGACGATGGCTTTTTAATTTGGGATTCTTTGGCGATTTGTGAATATCTGGCAGAAAAGTTTCCTGAAAAACACTTGTGGCCTCAAGATGTAAAACAACGTGCACGTGCAAGATCGATGTCCGCTGAAATGCACAGTAGTTTTATGGCCTTGCGTAGTTGTTGTGATATGAATTTAGATGCTGATTTAAAGCATATTGGTGCACAGCTTTGGCAGGAAAATTTAAAACTACAGCACGATGTAAAGCGGATTGAACAATTATGGTCGGAGCGACCACACCCTGACAGTTTTTTATGTGGTGATGAATTTACGATTGTCGATGCTTTTTATGCGCCAGTTGTGATGCGTTTCATCGGTTATGGTATTGCCGTATCAGCGAGCAGTCAGCGTTATATCGACAAGATATTAGCGGTCCCTGCTATACAACAATGGATAGCAGAAGCCCATGCAGAATTTCGATTTGTAGCGTGTGAAGAACAATATCGTAGCCAAGTTTAATCTATTGAATACCGCTTAAGCTATTTCATTGATTTGAGCATGATAGAGCTGCACTTGATTGCGCCCGGATTGTTTGGCCCGATATAGCGCTTTGTCTGCGAGATGAATAATTTTGTTGATATTGTCTTCGTCATTCGAGGTGGCAATGCCAAAACTGGCGGTCAGCTGAACATAATGATGATCAAGCGATTCAAGCACTTGGTTTTGAATCGCCAATCGGCAGCGTTCAGCAAGTGCTTGAGCAATGTTTAAAGAAGTTTCAGGCAAGGCAATAATAAATTCTTCACCGCCATAACGAGCCACAATATCTGACTGACGAATGTGAGATGATAATAATTTGGCAACTTGACACAATGCTTCATCACCAAAATGATGTCCATATAAATCATTGATTTCTTTGAAATGATCAATATCAATTAAGATAATGGCGTAGTGGGTTTGCTTATTTTGGATATCATCAAGCTTTTCATTAAAAAAACGACGATTATATAAATTGGTCAGTGGATCCGTTTCACTGAGTTTTTTAATTAATGATTCTCTATAGCGCCACTGAGATAGCAAAATTTCACATAAAATCAAACATACAATTAAAATAGGGACAATAAAATACAACATCGTTCCCACCCAGAAGGTATTGTCATGCCGATTATTTTCCAACATATGTTCATTAAAAATTGGAGCGTATGGAATGATGCGCCAATAGGTACAGAACATCATTGCAATATAGAACAGCAGGGCAGTACTAATTTGCAGATAAATAATTTTTCTATTGAATAAGATTAAACCCACACCAGAAATACACACGAATGCAAAAACAGTAGCTGGACTATAGATACCGACAAGAAAGCCATCAGCAAGCATTAAGATAATAAAAATACTGATGACGATATGGGGGAGGATGGTATTTGCCCATTTTTTATTCTGAAACAAATAACAAAATGCGATCAGGAAAAAAAGCAGTAGAGTGGAGCCAGCGTTGACCACAAGTTGTGAACGAATCAAGGAAATATTGACCCATTGCCAAGTTTCTGGATTGAATAAAATAAAAACTTTCCAAGCAATCCATGATAAATGAAGGGCAACAGTCAGGAACAGAATCAAGATACATTTATGTAAACTGCTCCAATTCATAATGATATTTGAATCTAATTGTTGTTTCAGCTTTTGCCAGTAATGATTAAGTCCTATATTCGATACCTTCATTCATAATTATTCCAGGGTTTTTCAGTTTGCTATTCATTAAGTACTGATTAATAATTTTTTAAATTATAGTGATTAAAATTTATTAAAACAAAGAATTGTTATCATTTATTTGTTAATGAAAGAATATTTTATTATTAATATAAAATAAATAGTAGTGTAATTTTTTTTAAATATACAGATGTTTTAAGATAAAACACCTGTACCCGTATAACAAGCTTTGCGATTGGTTTTCGCAATATATAACGCTTGGTCTGCTTGCTGTAATACCACATTACTCATGCTGTCATGTTTAGAAACAGACGCGCCACAACTTGTTTGAAGTGGAATGACTTTGTTATTGATCTTTAAATCATAATGATTCATTAAAAGTGATAGACGATCTGCGATATGATGAGCTTGATCTTGAGTAACATCACTGAGAATTAAAATAAATTCAGATTCGCTATAACGACCAACAAGATCTGTTTCACGGATATTTTTTAATAACTCTTGGGCGATTGCGGCTAAAGCCTTATGTGCGATTTTTGGATTGTATTTATTCTTGATTTCACACCAGTTATCCACACTGAGTAAAACGATACCAAAATTTGATTCAGTCTGAGGATGTAACTCTTTTAAATAGGTATTAATTGCAAACTGATTATAAATACCTGTATGTGGGTCGATTTCCAGATTATTGCTGAGTTGGTTTTTATGGATTAATTTGGCAATAAAAGAATGTTTCAATACTTGATTGAATAAGGAATGAATTTTACGTCGTTTTTCTGAATAAATTTTATTACGCATAATCTAATCCATCCACACTTGGATTTTTATTGTTGATACTTAGAATGTAGCAACTTATTGGCTTAAATTCAAACTAAAGTTGAAGTAAATACTTGAAGGATATATACATAATTTTAAAAAGTGTGATTAACTTTGTAGTATAGGTTAAGAGTCTATTCGGACTGGGAAAACCCCCTAAAAATAAATCTGACAAGAAATATAGTTCCAATGAATTGTATAATTATTATTCTAGTGAATGCTCATTTTGTTTAAATGGATGATTTTATTTTTAAAGGTGAACAACAGTTTGGCTTTTAAAGCACTTGTTGTTCACCATTTGGTCAATATTGGGATTAATCTTTATCAATTTTATGAGCGAATTCAGCAATATCTGCTAAAGATTGTTTGGCTTCATCAAACCACGGGCTAAACATTTGGAAATTATGCCACATTCCCGTATACAGCTTGTAATTGACTTGCACGCCTGCAGCTTTGGCTTTTTCTTCGAAACGTTGCGCATCTGACAACAGAATCTCTTTAGAGCCAATTTGAACTAAAGTCGGTGGCAGCCCTGCAAAATCTCCAAATATAGGCGAAAGTGGGGGTAAAGAACGATCCATGTTTTTTGGTACGTAAAAATCAATGCCAGATTCAAGTGCTTCGATTGACAGTAAAGCATCATGCTTCTGATTATAGCGTAGAGATTCACCTGTTAAAGTCAGGTCTAAGAAAGGTGACATCAGGATTAAGGCGCTTGGGAGTTGTTGTTTATTTTCTTGTTTGATGCGTAGAGCGAGTGCCAAAGCCAGATTCGCTCCACAAGAATCACCTGACACAATAATGTCTTTCGCTTGCACACCTTGATCTAAAAGTTGCTGATAAATATCATAAATTGCATCACCTGCTTCAGGAAATTTGCTTTCAGGTGCGAGCGGGTAATCGACATGTAAAACTTGCATTTGTGTACGTGCAGCAACTTCAGATAAAAACGCGCGATGGGTTTTGATTGAACCGACAAAAAATGCTCCACCATGAATATGGAAAATCATTTGGGTTGCATGCGCTTGCGGTTTAATTTCTTCTGCCCGAATCCCAGCTATGCGCAAAGAACGAATCTGTACATCTTTACGTTGTGGAAAAACACGTGCAAGTTGTTCTATTCCAAAACGTGCAGTTGCAGGGGGAAGATTGAAACGACTGGGAAATTTGAAGCTAGATTTAAGAATAGATTCTGTAAGATATTGTTTCAGAGCTGAGTTAATCTTCATGTTCCTTCCATATTGTTAAACTTTTGACTTTATTTTTGTTGATTTATCAACATTTGTTACAAGGGTACACTATATAGTCACATTCAAGAATTGCTAAATCGACGTAAATTTTTGATACTATAAAGTGTCAATTAGACTAGGGAAAACAAAACAATGAAAAAAATTGTACTTGCATTAGGCTTATTATCAGCAACAGTTCTTGCAAATGCTGCGGATCCACTCAATGGAACAGTTTGGAAAACAATTGATGATACAACGAAACAGCCCAAAGCAATTGTGAAATTCACTGAACAAAAAAATGGAACATTGACGGCAACGATTCAAAGTATTTTAACGCCAGGTGAAGAAAACTCTTGTACCAAATGTGAAGGTCCTTACCACAATAAATCATTGAAAGGTGTGACGATTGTCAATGGTTTAAAAAATGTTGGTGGTAAAAACTATGACAATGGTACGATTCTAGATCCTAAAAATGGCAAGACCTATAAGCTCAAAGGTGAACTTGCTGGTAACCAGTTAAAGTTACGTGGTTATATGGGTATTTCTGCTTTAGGTCGCAACCAAACTTGGGTGCGTGCAAACTAAGCACATTGATTCACCACAACAAAAAGCCTGAACTATCGATCAGGCTTTTTGTTGCTCGATTATTTTTATGCTGTAAGTTTTAAAGCTTTAATTTTATCTTCATCAAAACCAATTACATATTGGCCATTTTGATCAATCACGGGGCGTTTGATTAAACTAGTGTGTGTGGTTAGCGCTTGAATCAGTGCTTGTTCACTCGATAAGGCCAGTTGTTGTTCTTGTTCACTGAGTTTTTTCCACGTTGTACCTTTTTTATTGAGTACAAGATCTTGCCCAATATGATCGAGCCATTGTTTAACCGTCTCTGCATCTATGCCTTGTTTTTTATAATCATGAAACTCATAACTCAAGCCAAGTTCAGTCAGTAAATCAAAAGCTTTTTTCATGGAGTTACAATTTTTGATTCCATAAATTTTCAACATGTCTTAACCTAATATTCAATTGTTTGATTTGACAGAAAGAGTAGCAAAATTGCCAATATGTACAGTATAAGAATAGATAAAATATTTTAAAAGGCATGATTGCTGTCATCAGAATTTAACAATTTGCGCTTAATATTTTATTGAAGCGAGCAGCAGACTGGCTGATTAAATGATTTAAATTTTAAAAATAAAAAAAAGAGAAAACCCGCATCTAATCATCCTGATTATGCGGGTCTCATTACAACGTCCAATGTCACATCCTTGAAAAATAAATATTAAAAATACTTATTTCCTTTTCTTCCTACGGCGTCCTATCCTTTTGCTGTCATCCTGACAATGTCCCTGTGCCGTGCGTGTATAATGCGCTTGTTGATATGAAGAAAATATAAGATAACACGACAAAATTTGTAAGTTATTGCCTTGTAATCAGTGAACACTTGTTCACAAAATTGCTCAATTTTTATTTAAAAATTGAGCATAGGGCTGTTTAAATTTGATAATCAATAATCACAGGGGCATGGTCGCTATACCATTCATCTTTATAGACCCAGGCATTGACTGTGCGATCCTTCCAGTCAGGTGAGCATGCTTGATAATCAATTCGCCAACCGACATTTTTAGCGCGCGCTTGTCCACGATTCGACCACCAAGAATACAGTTCAGCTTCTTTACGTACTTCACGAAATGTATCGACATAGCCCAGTTCGTCATAAATATGATCTAACCAAGCACGTTCATGCGGTAAACAACCTGAAGATTTTTGGTTGCCTGACCAGTTTTTAATATCAATTCGTTTATGCACAATATTGTAATCGCCACATACAATGATTGACTTATCTTCATCACGCCATTGTTTTAAAATTTTTCGATATTCTTCTAAGAAGTGATCTTTACGGGCTTGTGCTTCATCACCTGATGAACCTGAAGGTAAATACAGCGAGCAGATATGCACAGGTTTGGCTAAACCGACATCAAATTCCGCGCTAATAAAACGACCTTGGCTATCGGCAAGTTCAAAACCCAAACCATTCTGGATCGATTTAAACGGCAAGCGACTGTAAATCGCTGTACCTGCATAGCCTGATTTTTCCGCAGGGAACAAATGGGTAAACCAACCTTCGGGTTTAAATTTATCGGTCCATTGTTCATGCGTAATACGGCTTTCTTGGATACAGATCACGTCGGCATCTGACTTTTCCATCCATTCAAGTAGGCCTTTAGTGACGGATGAACGTAAGCCATTTACGTTAATTGAGACAACTCTTAAAATTTTTTGATCACTTGGATAGCTACTCTTTGGTATCATGCGCAGTCATAACCTCAATGTATGAATTTTGGAGCACCTCATGTCAACGCCAGCTCAGTTTAACCCGCAAGCTTTTATCGAACTCGCATTATCACGTGGTGTGCTTAAATTTGGTGAGTTTACTTTAAAATCGGGCCGTGTGAGCCCTTATTTTTTTAATGCAGGTTTACTCAACGATGGTGAAGCATTATCGCTTTTAGCTCAAGGTTATGCAGATAAATTAACACAATGTAACAACGTTGAAGTGATCTTTGGGCCTGCATATAAAGGAATTCCTTTTGTTGCAGCAACAGCTGTGGCTTTGTCACAAGTACATGGTGTAAGTGTGCCTTGGGGCTTTAACCGTAAAGAAGCCAAAGACCATGGTGAAGGCGGTGTATTGGTCGGTGCTTCAGTAGAAGGTAAAAAAGTCTGGATTATTGATGATGTGATTACTGCGGGTACCGCAATTCGTGAAGTTGTCACAATTCTTAAAAACGCAGGTGCGACAATTGCAGGCGTATTGGTTGCGCTAGATCGTCAAGAAAAAGGGCAAGGTCAATTGTCTGCCATCCAAGAAGTTCAACAAGAACTTGAGATTCCAGTGCATGCTTTAATTAGCATGAAAGACTTAATGGATTATCTAGATGCTAAAGGCGAGCAAGATGCTTTAGCAAAAATGGAAGCTTACCGTGTGAAATATGGTATATAAGTTAAAAAAAAGGATAAGATAAGGAGCATAAGCTCCTTATTTTTATGGACTATAAAGGATTAGGTGCCATTTTAAATGTTCATTCTATTGATAATCGTCGTGGTTGCTGTACTTGGCATTATGCTGGTCAAACATATCGACCAACGACGTTGGCAACGTTACCAATTTGAGCGGGATATGTTTTTTCGGCAATATCCATTTCAATGGAAAGGTTTAGAACAGTTTGAGCTGGTTTTAAATATCAACGTGCACGCCCAAAAAAAATTAATCAATGAATTGATGTTAAGAGCATCTGAGAACAGTTATATCAAGAAATCACGTATTCAACGTGAACCTGAATGTTCGAGACAGCAATACTCGATTAAAGTCATGATTCAAGATTTAACCATTGGTCACTTAGAAAAGAAATATGCAGACTTATTGGGAGAAAGTTTAGATCAAACCGATTTTGAAATTGGTCGTCCAATAGAGCTGGATGCCGAAATCATTGTGTTTGAAAAAGATGATATCGAGTTGGGCTGTCGTGTCAAACTGGCCTTACCGCGTGATCCACGGACTGCACATCAATACTTGATAGAAAATAGCCAACAACAATTTCAAGAAAAATAAGCTTAATCAACATGCGAATTGAGCAAGTAGATACTTTGCTCAATCTGTTTTTGGTCTTGCAAGGTGCGGACAATTCGATGGGTTTTAGAATCCTCAACAATAAATTTGAGTGTATATTCCTTTAAATGCTGCTGAGCGACCAAGGTGGCGACCAGTTGGTCATGTTGTCTGAAAATTTGAATCTGTAGTACCTGATCTAAACAATTTTGAAACTGTAAGTCCTTATAGCCATACACCACAGTTGCATCACTGCCTAAGGGGGTAAAGCGTTCATGTTCTTGGTAAATATCAATCGAATGTGAATGTCGTTCTATGATGGTTAAACCCGCTTTTAACGCATTCATATAGAGCAAACAAGAAATTTGACAGATCCCACCACCCAGATCTTCTGAAATTTTTCCATTGACCAGATTACGTCCTGTTTTATAGCCATTGTTTAACGTCGGGGCTGTTACCAAATGCCAAAATGAAAAGATTTGATTTGGCTCAATGACCAAACCGTTTAAGGCCTCAATCGCAAGATCAATGTTATGGGTTTTATTTTCAAAATAATGATTTATCTTGATACTTTGTTGGGTTGAAATTTGCTGGTCTGCTTGCCACAGTGCTTGATGTTTTAAGGCAAACGGTAGCTTCGAGAAAAGGTGTTCACGACAATACCTGCGTAATAACTGATAAAGCAGTTTCCATGATTTGGGTAAATATTGCCGCATATTCCACCTGCTTATTCTAATTGTTTACTGACGGTTGTTTTTCTAAAACGACAACCAAGTATGATGCATATTCTTTTAAAAATGAACGGCACATCAAGCTGTCTAGGCTTCTAAACAGTGGGCGTAAAATCGTTGGAATACGATGGATAGGGAAAAATAAAAAGCCCTGACTTTCAACCAGCTTCCATTGAGGGCCAAGCAGCTTTTCAATCTCTGCCAATGTCATTTGATGAGCAGCATGCCAGCTTTGTTGTTGATGCTTTACAGCTTGTCGACGTTTGGCAGAGGGGAAATCAAAAATAAGCTTGCCATTGGTTTTTAATTTTTGATGCGCCTCATTCAGAAACTGTTCTGTGGTTGTATGGTCTTGATGCATGATCACATGAAAGCTATAAATGACATCGAGCTGATGGTTTTCGATTGGAATTTCAGTCAGAGAGCCTTCAAGCAAGATTTTATGCGGATATTTTTCTCTAGCGACTTTCAGCATTTCAGGGCTGAAATCTACACCGTAATCGGCATAATCGAGTAAACGACCTGTACCACAACCGATATCCATACAATGTGTAGGTGCTGTTTTACTGAGAATACGCTTGAGAAAAGCACGCTCTTGTTGGTCTAAATATTGCCCATAACTGTTGTTAAAACGGTTGTTATCGTAGTCGTGCGCAAGTTTGTTATAGTAATTTTTAATCTCTGATGAGTCGTTTTGATCTAGCATAGTGATCACGCATTAATTATCTGTTTTGCCATTGATGTGCTTGTACTTACTGGGCTGATGTTATATCTATGCGGTAGGGCATAAATTTTTTATACCTTCTACTTTTTGATAGGTATAGGTTAAGGCATAATTTTCAAGAAAGGTCTGTTCTAATACCAACTGATCTTTTTTTAATGCTTTGATGACGAGCGTTTGGTTTGCTGCTTCATCTGGGTAAAGCAAATAGATGCTGTTATTTTTAATTTTGTATTTTGAAACCTCAGGTGGTTCTGGCGAACTGACGGTTTTATTTTTAAAGTCACACTCAAAAGGATATAAGGTAGCGGTGTCTTTGCCATCAAAATAAGCGACATTGGCAATTCCATTGTTCAAAGGCAACATCGCCCAATAACCTTGTAATAAATCATTTTTTTGCGCAAATGTATTTGATGCAATAAATAAAATAGAACACGCAATATAAATATTTTTTTTCAACATGTTATATATCCCACTATTGTTTTATTCGTCGAAAATATTGATTTAGAGTCAATCCTACTCCGAATATTATTTTATTTGAAGGCTCATTTCTGGGTTATTTCACAAGCCTTACACTCTAACGGCATGCCTATTTTTTCCTGCCGTCCTTGCTCTGTCAACACCCACGGACGATTCTGCCAAGGTGGAAGATGCCGCACATGTTGTTGATGCCCACACGCAAGTTCAGCAACATAATGTTGCTCCTCATCCAAATGAAATCCCACAATGGCTTGTTGCATTTCGATCATCATATTCACAATAATTGCTAAGAGTTTAGCGAAATTTCGAAAAAGTACACCAGATTCTCCGCTATACTGCATTCAATCCAAAATTTTATAAGAGCATCAATATGCGCGTACTTGTTGTGATGGATCCCATCGAAAGTGTAAACCTGAAAAAAGACTCAACAATGGCAATGTTATGGGCGGCTGCACGTCGAGGGCATGAGTTAGGCTATGCATTACAACAAGATTTATATATTGACCAAGGCAAAGCATTTGGTTTGATTTCACCGCTTCAGGTTTTTGAAGATTATGATCACTACTATGAGTTAGGTGAAAAAGCCAAAGAGTCACTTGCTGCTTATGATGTGGTGTTGATGCGTAAAGATCCGCCTTTTGACATGAACTTTGTTTATACCACTTATATTTTGGAACAGGCAGAGCGTGAAGGGGTGTGGATTATTAACAAACCACAAAGTTTGCGTGACTGTAATGAAAAATTGTTTGCGACCCAATTTCCAGATCTACAAGTACCCACTTTAGTGACTTCACAACAAAGTTTGATTCGTGAGTTCTTAAAAGAACATGGTGACGTTATTGTTAAGCCACTGGATGGTATGGGTGGAATGGGGATCTTCCGTTTATATCAAGATGGGGTCAATATTGGTTCAACCATTGAAATTTTAACTGAAAATGGCACACAACCGATTATGGCACAACGTTATATCCCTGAAATTGTGGATGGTGATAAACGTATTTTGATGATTAATGGTGAGCCTGTACCTTATTGCTTGGCTCGTATTCCTCAAAATGGTGAAGTGCGAGGGAATTTGGCAGCAGGTGGTTTGGGTGAAGCTCGTCCATTGACTGAAAATGACAAAGCCATCGCCGCCAAAGTTGGACCATTCTTAAAAGCCAAGGGTTTGGTTTTTGTCGGATTAGATGTGATTGGAAATTATGTCACTGAAATCAATGTCACCAGTCCAACCTGTATCCGTGAAATTGATGATCAATTTGGTACTTCAATTGCAGATGATTTGTTTAATGTACTAGAAGCTGGTCAGTCAGTTTAATTTAAGCTGGATAATGCATTTTAAATCTCAACTAAAAAATAGAGTCGTTCATGGCTCTATTTTTTTGCTGTCGATTGGCTATAAAAATGATAAATCATCGAGAAATATAAAAAAATAACGTTTAATTCCACTTTTTTTAACGGATTAATGATAAAAGTAGTTTAAACTTTCAAATCAGTAGAAAAAAACAATGAAAGGCTTGGTGAAAAAAAGTAAATGAACTTTTCCCCATAGCGGATTGTGATTACAATTGGTTGTTTAAGATATTCGTTAAATATTTATTTTTGCATTGAAGAATTAGACCGTGACCGAACCCCAGCAAAGCACACCGAAACACATCATGATGATGGCGGCAGGTACAGGTGGACATGTATTCCCTGCACTGGCAGTTGCAAAAGAATTGCAACAACAAGGCAGCCAAGTGTCTTGGTTGGCGACTCCGACAGGTATGGAAAATCGACTTTTAAAACAACATGATATTCCAATCTATCACATTGACATTCAAGGTGTACGTGGCAACGGTATTGTACGTAAATTAGCGGCACCCTTTAAAATTTTAAAAGCAACCTTGAGCGCAATGCGCTATATGAAACAGCTCAATGTCGATGCAGTGGCTGGTTTTGGCGGTTATGTTGCGGGTCCGGGTGGTTTGGCTGCACGTCTGTTGGGTATTCCTGTGATTATTCACGAACAAAATGCAGTGGCAGGCTTTACCAATACCCAGCTTTCAAGAATTGCTAAAAAAGTCTGCGAAGCATTTCCAGATACTTTTCCGAAAAGTGAAAAAATTGTGATGACAGGTAATCCTGTACGGTCAGAAATTACCGCAATTTATAATCCTTCTTTTCGTTATAAAGAACGCGAAAATGCGGCTGAACCCTTACATGTTTTAATTGTTGGCGGTTCTTTGGGTGCGCAAGCCCTGAATGAATGTGTACCTCAAGCCTTAAAACAATTTGATGTTCCATTAAAAGTGTTTCATCAATGCGGGCAAAATAAGCAAGAGACCACACAGGCTCTATATGCGGATGCACCTGCAAATATACAGGTTGAGGTTCAGCAATTTATTGAAGATATGGCACTGGCCTATAGCAACGCAGATTTAATTATTTGTCGTGCAGGTGCCTTAACAGTCACTGAAGTGGCGACGGCTGGTGTGGCGGCTGTATTTGTGCCATTACCAAGTGCGGTGGATGATCACCAAACTGCCAATGCACGATTTTTGGAGAAAACAGGTGCGGCGAAAATCTGTCCGCAACAGAGCATGACTCCAGATTCGTTAAAGGATTTACTAACACCGTTGATGAACCGCCAATTACTGATGGAAATGGCGGTAAAAGCTCGTCAACAAGCTCAACCAGATGCAACACAACGTGTGGTTGGTTTAATTCAAGATTTGTAAGTTAGAGTTGATTATGTCTCCAACAAGCCCTGCTGATAAAGCAAAAAACCTAATTAAAATTCCAGAGATGCGCCGTATTAAACATATCCATTTTGTGGGTATTGGTGGCGCTGGGATGTGTGGTATTGCAGAAGTATTGAAAAACCAAGGCTATAAGGTTTCTGGTTCTGACATTAAGGCATCAAAAACAACGGTTCAACTTGAAGAAAACGGCATTAAAGTTTTTATTGGACATACGGCAGACAATATCAAAGGTGCAAATGTACTGGTTGTTTCTACTGCAATTGACCCTGAAAATTTAGAAGTAAAAGCAGCAATTGAAAATCGTATACCCGTAGTTCGTCGTGCAGAAATGTTGGGTGAATTGATGCGTTATCGTCATGGTATCGCCGTTGCAGGAACTCATGGTAAAACCACCACAACCAGTTTAGTGACCTGCATGTTGGCAGAAGAAAACATGGATCCAACTTATGTGATCGGTGGTCTGTTAAACCGTACCGGTGTTAATGCTGCGTTGGGTGCTAGTCGTTTTATTGTCGCAGAAGCAGACGAATCAGATGCATCATTTTTACATCTTGAGCCTATGGCGGCCATTGTTACCAATATTGATGCAGATCATATGGATACCTATGGCGGTAGTTTTGATGTACTTAAAGACACCTTTATCAAATTCTTACAGAAAATGCCGTTCTATGGCTTGGCTGTAGTGTGTGGTGATGATGCCAATATTCGTGAAATCATGCCACGTATTGGTCGTCCAGTATTGACCTATGGTTTTAATGAAGACAATGACATTCGAGCAATTGATGTTGAACAAGTCGGTATGCAGTCAAGCTTTACTGTATTACGTAAAGGTCGTGAGCCATTACGTTTAACCATTAATCTTCCAGGTTTACATAATATTCTAAACGCACTGGCTGCGATTGGTATTGCAACAGATGAAGGTGTGTCTGATGCTGCGATTGCACGTGCCTTAGAAAGCTTTAGTGGTGTAGGTCGTCGTTTCCAAGTTCAAGGTGAGTTTGAATTGGATGAAGGTACAGTAAAACTTGTAGATGATTATGGGCATCACCCGAAAGAAGTTGAAGCGACCATTAAAGCTGCACGTGCCAGCCATCCAGATCGTCGCTTGGTGATGATGTTTCAGCCACACCGTTATAGTCGTACTCGTGACTGTTTTGATGATTTTGTAGATGTGTTGTCACAAGTCGATCAATTGTTGTTGTTAGAAGTATATCCTGCAGGTGAGAAACCGATTGTTGGTGCAGATAGTCGTTCATTAGCTCGGAGTATTCGCCTGCGTGGTGAAGTTGAGCCGATCTTGATTGACCCAGTGGAAGGCAATTTGCAGAACGCGATACAAAAAGTGTTACAAGCGAATGACTTGTTATTAACACAAGGTGCAGGTAACGTGGGAGCAATTTCTGTAGAATTGGCTCAAAACCAACTGTATTTAAAATAATTGATTTGGCTTTGTTTAAATTTGGATTTGAATAAAGCCTCGAAATTAAATTGACTAACTTATAAGTTTAAGGATTTAAACGTGTCAAATGCTTCTAAATTCGGCAAAGTAGCGGTGTTGCTTGGTGGGAAATCTGCTGAGCGTGAGGTGTCATTAGATAGTGGTAAAGCTGTTTTAGAAGCATTATTACGTTCGGGTGTGAATGCGGAAGGCTTCGATCCTCAAGAACGTAGCGTGACGGAACTTGTGGGCTATGATCGCGCATTTATTGTATTGCATGGTCGTGGTGGTGAAGATGGTCAAATCCAAGGCGCGTTAGAATGGATGAATGTACCGTATACAGGTACAGGGGTTCAGGGTTCAGCGATTGGGATGGACAAAGTTAAAACCAAACAAATCTGGCAAGGTTCAGATTTACCGACTGCACCGTATCGTATTATTTCCAAAGATTCTGATTTAACTGAAGTGATTGAAAGCCTTGGCTTACCATTAATCATTAAGCCTGTACATGAAGGTTCTAGTGTTGGTATGAGCAAGGTTGAAAAAGCTGAAGACCTTGCTGCTGCAATTGAAAAGGCCACAGTACATGATGCTGTGGTGATGGCTGAAAAATGGATCACGGGGCGTGAATATACCATTTCTTTCCTCAATGGTTTGCCATTACCCGTGATTCGTTTGCAACCACCTGCTGATGTTGCATTCTATGACTATGAAGCAAAATATAACCGTAATGACGTGGAATATGGTATTCCATGTGGTTTAAGCGAGTCACAAGAAAAGAACTTACAAGAATTGTGTTTACGTGCTTTCCAAGCAGTCGGTGCCAGTGGTTGGGGACGGATTGATGCGATGTTAGATGAACAAGGTCATTTCTGGTTGTTAGAAGTGAATACAGTGCCTGGCATGACCAGTCACTCGCTTGTACCTAAAGCCGCAAAAGCTGTAGGTTATAGCTTTGATGAATTGTGTGTTGCGATTTTAGCGCAAACGCTCACGGAACAAGCACACTAAGTTTATGGCTCAACTTCCTGCTTCGATGCGTCGCAAACGTGCGGCAATTACATCAATACACGATAAGCCGCCAACACGTCAGGAAAAGCTTCTCAACGTGGGAAGCTGGTTGCTTATGGTCATTGCTATTGCTGTGCTATTTGCAGGAATCTATGGTCTGTATAAAGTGATTACCGATGCTCGGGTGGCCACACTTCAAGTGGTAGGCACCACTTCATCGGTAGAGTCACAAGCGATTACACAACATTTGGCACCTGTTGTTAAAAATAATTATTTCACCTCGGATTTAGAACAGATTCGAGATAAAGCACTAGAAGTATCATGGGTGGATCGTGTTGTGGTTTCACGGGCATGGCCAAATGGTATTCGCGTGCGGATTATGCCGCGTCATGCAATCGCACGTTGGGGAACCGGGCGATTACTGAGTGATGCTGGAGATGTCTATACAGAAGCGGTGGCGAAGAATTATTCAAACTTGCCATTGCTTCATGGGCCGCTCAGCCAATCCAAAGTGATGATGCGTCGCTATAATGAAATTAATCAATTATTTCACCCAGTCAACTTACGTTTAAAAGAGCTTTATCTCACTGAACGTATGACTTGGTTTATGCAGTTTGATTCGGGACTACGGGTGATCGTAGATCAAGATCAAACCATGAGTAAGCTACAACGTTTAAGTCACTTGGCTCAAACTGATTTGAAACCCGCTTGGTCGAATATTTCCGCCATTGATTTGCGCTACCGAAATGGTTTGGCAATTCAATGGAGAAATTCTATTTCACCAAAGATTGTGAATGGTCAATTTGTTGTAACCAGTAATGACATAAGCGTTGCAGGTGGGATGGTTGCACAGCCATAATACGTGGCTTGAAAAAGAGGCATATAGCCAAACATAAACAATGAAGATAATGGTAGCAAAGTGATGAATGAAGCTGTTCCCTCAGTTGTTGCAATTGACATTGGGACACATAAAGTTTCAGTACTGATTGGTAAAGTACATGCCCCTGATAATATTCAGGTTATTGGCATGGCAAGCGCACGCAATAAAGGAATGAATAAAGGCAAAATTGTGAGCCTTGATAAAGTCACAAATGCAATTAAACAAGCGGTTCAAGAAGCTGAAGATATGGCTGAGTGTCGTATTCATTCAGCTTGGGTTTCAATTCCAAGCACCGAATTACAAAGCCATTATGCAATTGGTCGTACGCCGATTTCAAATTCAGAACATACCATTACGACAACTGAAGTGGTGCGTGCATTAGAGCTTGCTAAAGCCAGTCATATGACAGCCGATCATTACTTAGCAAGTGCAGTGCCTTTAGGTTTTGAGCTGGATGATTCAAGTGAGTGGGTACAGAATCCAATCAATTTATCTGCCAATAGTATGACAGCCCATTATCAATTGATGATGATGCCAATCAGTACTATGCAGAACTTGGATCGTGCAATGAAAGGCGCCAATATTTCGGTTGAAAAAATGGTGGTGTCTTGTTTAGCAACTGCAGAAGGCAGTTTGCTGAAAGATGAAAAGGAATATGGCGTTTGTTTGCTCGATATTGGTGCTGGAACGACCAATATTGCAGTTTATATTGAAGGGCATTTGGCATTAGCCCACACCATTCAATGTGGTGGTGAAAATGTCACCCGTGATATTGCCACTGTATTGCAAACTACAACCGAAGAAGCTGAACGGATTAAGTTACTGCATGGTTGTGTCGACATTCACCAAGTGAAACCGGATCATATGATTCAGTTTGAGGCAATTGATGGCCCACAAACCATTAGTCGTATTGAGTTGACTGAAATTATTATCGCACGCTATGAAGATATCTTAGGTAAAGTACGATACGAATTAGAACAACGTAGTGCACTACAAAGTTTGTATCATGGTGTAGTACTGACAGGTGATGTTTGCCAGATCGAAGGCATGGTGACATTGGCTCGTCGTATGCTGGGTATCTCTGCACACTTAGGCAATCCACCGTTACAAGTGGTGACCGATGATCAGAATTTACCATCTTTACGTCGTTCAATGTATGCTACAGCAGCAGGGTTACTTTTGTTTAGTCAAAGTGACATGCAAGAGGCGATTGAAGAACCTGAAGTTCAAGGTGGAAGACCATTCTTTGATCGGATTGTGAATGGTTGGAATGCCTTAAATAACAAATTAAAAGGTATTTTTTAGGTGTGGTTTTTTGGGGAATATTGTTAGGAAGTTGTAAGTGTTCTGTCCAATACTTGACAAGCTCTGCAATGAACAGCATCCTAAAAACAATTTTTATTATTGAAGATCAAGGCAGTATACGGGCTTAAGTGACTGCCAAATTATATTAGGAAATCTAAAGGTCATGGCCTCATTTGAATTTTTAGACGATGGACAAACCGATAACAACGGTCAAGCCCGTTTTACTGTGTTTGGTGTTGGTGGCGGCGGTGGTAATGCTGTACAACACATGGTGCAATCTGACATTAAAGGTGTGAAATTTGTTTGTGCAAATACAGACAAGCAAGCCCTTGATCGCATGAATGCGCCTTTTAAAATGCAACTTGGTGAGCAAAGCACACGTGGTTTGGGTGCTGGCGCTAATCCAGATGTAGGTCAAATTGCTGCTGAAGAAAGCCGTGAGCAAATCCGTCAACATCTTGAAGGTGCGGATATGGTATTTGTGACTGCTGGAATGGGCGGTGGTACAGGTACAGGTGCTGCACCCGTTGTTGCTGAGATTGCTCAAGAAATGGGTATTCTTACCGTGGGTGTGGTGACAACACCATTTAACTTTGAAGGTCGTCGTCGTCAACGTTCGGCTGAAAAAGGGATTGAAGCATTAGAACAACATGTTGATTCTTTAATTATTATACCGAACCAACGTTTACTCAGCGTTTATGGTGACATCTCTATGCAAGATGCTTACCGTAAAGCAGATGACGTGTTGCTGAATGCGGTACGGAGTATTTTTGATCTGGTTGTTCGTCCGGGTCATATTAACCTTGACTTTGCTGACTTGAAAACTGCGATGAGTACACGTGGTTATGCAATGATGGGTGAAGGGAAGAGTAGCGGTCCAGACCGTGCTGAAGAAGCGGCACGTTTGGCGATTCGTAGTCCGTTATTGGATAATGTAAATATCATGAATGCCAAAGGGGTGTTGATTAACATCACTGGCGGTGCTGATGTGACTTTACGTGAAACTGAAGTGATCACAGATGTTGTGAACCAGATTGTTGACCTTGAAGAAGGTGAAGTGTTCTTTGGTACTGTATTTGATCCCGACGCACGTGATGAAATCCGTGTCACTGTAATTGCTACAGGTTTAACACGTAATGCCAGTGATGCAACTGAAGCAAAACGCAGAACCCATATCAGCAATGTTGCGCAATCATATAGCCAGCAAGCCAGCCACAACACTGTGGTTGATGAAGATGATGTTCCTGCGATCAATAAACGTCAAGAAGATGGTGCACCTGTTGCAGCACCAAGTTCAAGCGGTCGTTCTACGCCAATGAGTATTCAAGATTATTTGAAAAATCAACAGCGTAAATGATTGATAATTATTAAAAATAATTAATATCAACGAAAAAGGTAGTGAGATTCATTACCTTTTTTGTTTTTTATCAATGGCTAAATGTGCTAACGTATAGCGGATTTGAGAATGAAGACCGAATTAGCATGTTGAAACAACGTACCCTGAAGCGAGTCGTTAAAGCGAGTGGCATCGGACTACATAGCGGACAAAAAGTCATGATTAACTTTTTGCCACATGTGGCGGACGGGGGTATTGTATTTCGCCGTATCGATTTAAATCCACCTGTCGATCTGCCAGCAGATGCCATGCTGATTCAAGAAGCATTCATGTGTTCCAATTTGGTCAGTCATGAAACCAAGGTTGGCACCATTGAACATGTCACCAGTGCAATCGCTGGCTTGGGTATAGATAACCTGATTATAGAAGTGTCTGCTTCTGAAATACCGATTATGGATGGTAGTGCAGGTCCATTTATATACTTACTCATGCAGGGCGAATTAGTAGAACAAGACGCACCGAAAAAATTTATTCGGATTCTCAAACCTGTTGAAGCACTCATAGAAGATAAGCGCGCAATTTTTACCCCTCACGATGGTTTTCAAATCAACTTCACCATCGACTTTGATCATCCTGCTTTTGCAAAAGAATACCAATCGGCGACCATTGATTTTTCAACAGAAACATTTGTCTATGAAGTCAGCGGTGCACGTACTTTTGGTTTTATGAAAGATCTTGATTATTTAAAAGCCAATAATTTAGCCTTGGGTGCGAGCTTAGATAATGCTGTTGGCTTAGATGATACTGGCGTGGTCAATGAAGAAGGTCTACGCTTTGCAGATGAGTTTGTTCGACATAAAATTTTGGATGCAGTTGGTGACTTATACCTACTTGGACATCAAATTATTGCCAAATTCGATGGCTATAAATCGGGACATGCACTGAATAATCAACTTTTACGCAATGTTAAAAGTGATCCAAGCAGCTATGAAATTGTAACATTTGATGACGAGAAGCTGTGCCCAATTCATTTTGTCAACGTGACATAAGTCTTTGTCTTTTAGGCATTGTGTTATAGTGTAACAATAAAAAGTGTGATATCTGTCATATTTTGATCAGTTTTAATCTTAATTTAATCTAATCAGTTTACTTTTTATTGCTTGCCAAACGTAGTAAAGCTTGGCTAAGCTTAGGGTCGCTCACAAAACTAGCGGCATTTTGTAACATTTCAGATGTTGCAGGTTGTATGCTTTTTACAGTTTTATGGCGTTGTGGGGGTGTTTCAGTATTGCTGTTTTGAATACGTAAACGAACTTGCAGTTTTTGTAAATCACGAAGTTCGTTGATTTGTGATAATTGAGAAATATACTGTTTTTGAAGATAACCGAGTTGACTAATCATGGCTTGATTTTCACCGGTGATGGTCAAAATACCGTATTGATAACAGACAACTCGCCAATTCTCAGGTTGAGGAAGTAGCGGTTGAATTAATTTAGTAAGTTTTTGCCATTCGGCAACTTGCTTTGTAAGAAACGATAAGTTTCCTGTTTTTAAGTGTTGTCTTGTTGGTTGAAAGACGTTTTTTGGTTCAGACATACATGGTTCCTACATATTTATGTCCTATCTTAAGCGCTCATTTCGATAGATATCAAGGATGAGATCACTCAAGAAACTTGACTAAGAACAGTTAAAGAGGTTTTTATGCATACGCGACGTATTTTATTGGCTTTTACTTTAGCAGCTTCCGCTGCAACCGCTGCATTTGCAGACTTGGTTCAATCACCAGATCGTTTAGAGCAATTATCAAAGACTCTATCTCAAGGCTCTTATAATCCAGATGATTTAGATCTTCCTGCTTCAGCAAAGATGAATATTACTTTACGTAGCCAAGATGCGCCAATCGAGTTAAACAATGCAAGTATCGCTAAAAAATACGGTTCTAGCGCAAACTCTGCTTCTCGTTATACTGCAAACTCTCCATATTCTTGGTTAGTCACTCATCCTCTTCCAGACATGAAGCGCGTAAGCTCTGATTTTGGCGGTCGTACAATGGGTGGTCGTGCCGAACATCATTCTGGTTTAGATCTTTCAGCACCAAGTGGTACACCAATTTATGCAACAGGTCCTGGTATCGTAACCAAGTCTGGTTGGGGCACTGGTTATGGTCAATATGTAGAAATTAACCATGGCAATGGCTATATCACACGTTATGCGCATGCTTCACGTCTAATTGCCCGTGTGGGTGATCAGGTGAAGGCTGGTGAACATATTGCCAACGTGGGTTGTACCGGTCGTTGCACAGGCCCACATTTGCATTACGAAGTAGTGAAAGATGGTCAACGTAAAAATCCATCTTCTTACTTAGCCATGTTGCCATAACGCTAAACATTTGATTGTTGAGCTTATGACTGATGCTCTGTATGCATGGTTGAATTCGTAGTCGCGATGAATTAAATACTGTATTCAGACTATCATCAAATAAAAAATTATTTTGTATAAAAAACCGCCTTTATTGGCGGTTTTTTGTTATTTTAAGTGTTAATTAGTCAACAACTATTTAGTTGCTAAATAATCCTTACAATCTGCATTTGGCTGTAACGATAACTTAACAGGCCTAAAACATGATACATATAATATATAGAAAACTATTCAAGGAGTAAGTGGGAAATGGCGTATTATGGTGATAGCGACGCTCAGGAAACACAAGAATGGCAAGATGCCTTTGATTCAGTGCTCCAGCATATGGGTACGGATCGTGCTGCGTTTTTATTAGAAAAATTATATCAACAAGCAATTTCGAAGCATGTACCTATTCAGCGTCTAAATACCCCTTATTTAAATACCATTCCAGTTGAAGAATCTCCAGCGATGCCAGGCGACCAAGATATGGAGCGTCGTATTCGAGCATTAATTCGTTGGAATGCTTTGGCAATGGTTCTACGTGCCAATAAAACAGGTGATGACTTAGGTGGTCACTTGGCAAGTTTTGCGTCTTCAGCAACCCTATATGATGTCGGTTTTAACCATTTCTTCCGTGCCAATAGTGATAGCTTTGGTGGCGACATGATCTATTACCAAGGTCATTGTGCACCAGGTATTTACGCACGTTCATTTTTAGAAGGTCGTTTGACTGAAGATCAATTGAGTAATTTCCGTCGTGAAGTGGGTGGTCAAGGGCTTTCAAGTTATCCTCATCCTTACTTAATGCCAGATTACTGGCAGTTCCCAACCGTTTCGATGGGCCTTGGTCCAATCATGTCAATTTATCAAGCGCATATTCAAAAGTACTTGATGAATCGTGGTTTGATCAAAGAAGAAAACCGTAAGGTTTGGGCGTATCTTGGCGATGGTGAAATGGATGAGCCAGAAAGCTTAGGTGCAATCTCGCTTGCGGGTCGCGAAAAATTAGACAACTTAATCTGGGTGGTTAACTGTAACTTACAGCGTCTAGATGGTCCTGTACGTGGTAACGGTAAAATCATTCAAGAGCTAGAGTCACTGTTCCGTGGTGCAGGCTGGCGTGTGATTAAGGTGGTCTGGGGTCGTCATTGGGATCCTTTATTGGACAAAGACACCTCAGGTGCTTTAAAAGCCCGTATGGATGAAACGCTAGATGGTGAATACCAACGTTACCAAGTAAAAGGGGGCGCTTATACCCGTGAAAAATTCTTTGGTAAGTACCCAGAAGCTGCGGAGTTGGTAAAAGGCTTAAGTGATGAAGATATTGATAATCTGAATCGCGGTGGTCATGACCCATACAAAGTATATGCCGCGTATGCAGCAGCAATGACCAGCAATGGTCAACCGACTGTAATCTTAGCGAAAACAGTGAAAGGTTATGGTTTGTCTGACGAAATTGAAGCTGTCAACAAAACCCACCAAATCAAGAAAATGCAACACGATTCATTGAAATATGTGCGTGACCGTTTCAATTTACCATTCTCTGATGAGCAACTTGAAGAGCTTCCATTCTATCGTCCAGGTGAAAACTCACCTGAATTGAAATATATGAAAGCACGTCGTGAAGCTTTAGGTGGTTATTTACCTGCACGTCGTAAAGACAGTGAAGTATTGGCGATTCCTGAGATTTCAGTATTTGATGGCGTGCTTAAAGGCAGTGGTGGTAAAGAACAATCAACCACGATGGTTATGGTGCGTTTGATTGCTGCATTGTTAAAAGAAAAAGCCATTAAAGACCGTGTTGTGCCTATCGTACCTGATGAAGCGCGTACCTTTGGTTTAGAAGGCATGTTCCGTCAGTTGGGTATCTATGCTGCGCATGGACAAAACTATACCCCAGAAGACCAAGAACAGCTCATGAACTATCGTGAAGCAAAAGATGGTCACATGTTGCAAGAAGGGATCAATGAAGCAGGTGCAATGAGCGCTTGGTCAGCATTGGGTACCAGTTATTCAACCAATAACTTACCAATGATTCCGATGTATATGTATTACTCAATGTTTGGTTTCCAACGTATTGGGGATATTGCATGGGCAGCGGGTGACTCTCAGGCACAAGGCTTCTTGTGTGGTGCAACAGCTGGTCGTACAACATTAAATGGTGAAGGTTTACAACACCAAGATGGTCATTCTCATATCTTGGCAGGAACGATTCCAAACTGTGTAGCGTATGATCCTTGCTTTGGTTATGAGTTAGCTGTGATTGTGCATGATGGTTTACAACGTATGTATGTGAATCAAGAACGTGTGTTCTATTACTTGACGCTCATGAATGAAAACTATGACCAACCTGCATTGCCTGAAGGTGCTGAAGAAGGCATCAAACGTGGTATGTACTTGTTCAATAAAGATGAAAAAGCCACAGTTCAGTTATTGGGTTCAGGCGTGATTCTGCGTGAAGTGATTAAAGCTGGGCAAATTTTACGTGATGAATACCAAATCCATTCCAATGTTTGGAGCGTAACAAGCTTCAATGAATTGGCACGTGATGGTATGGCTGTTGAAGAATACAATCGCCTACATCCACTTGAAGACGGTAAAGAGTCTTGGGTTTCTCAGCAATTACGTGACACGGATGGTATTGTTGTTTCAGCAACAGATCATATGCGTGCCTATAGCGAACAGATCCGTGCTTACCTTCCAGATAGCCGTCCATATGTAACATTGGGTACAGATGGTTATGGTCGTTCAGATACACGCAGTAATTTGCGTAGTTACTTTGGTGTAGATGCGGCACATATTGTGGTTGCAACATTGAAAAAACTTGCTGATGAAGGTGAAGTTGATCCACGTTTAGTGAAAGATGCAATCTCTTCATTTGAACTTGATGTTGATCGTCCAGTTGCATGGTTACCGCAAGCGCATCCATCTGTACAAGAAGTTGCTGCTTATACTGAAGTGACAGAGGAGAAATAATGATGCAAGTTAAAACTCCTGATATTGGCGTTGATAAGGCCACTGTTGCAGAAATCTTGGTGAAAGTCGGGGATACCATCGCTGTTGATGACAGTATCGTTCTACTTGAGTCAGACAAAGCCTCTGTTGAAGTGCCAAGCACTTCAGCAGGTGTGGTTAAAAGTATTGCTGTTACGGAAGGTGATGAAGTTTCAGAAGGTGCTGTGTTGATCGAAGTTGAATCTGCGGATGCAACTGCGACAGAAACACCAGCACAGCCTGCTCAAGAAGCTGCAAAAACTGAACCTGCTGTGGAAACTAAAGCTGAACCTGTGGCATCTGCTGCACCTTCAGCATCTGCGCCAGCTTCATCTCAAACAGTTGAAGTTCAAGTGCCAGATATTGGTGTTGAAAAAGCTTTGGTCGGCGAAGTTCTGGTTAAAGTGGGCGACGAAATTGCGGTAGATGACAGCATCGTCGTAGTGGAATCGGATAAAGCAACGGTTGAAGTTCCAAGTACAGTTGCCGGCACTGTTGAAAGTGTTGTGGTCAAAGAAGGCGATAATGTTAAAGAAGGTGTGGTACTGATTACAGTGAAAACTGTAGGCGCTACAACGACTTCGGCGGCAGCACCTGCTGAAGCGCCTCAACAAGCGTCAGCAACACCAACTCAAGCTGCTGCACCAGAAGCATCAGCGCCAGCCCAATCGGGTAAAGTTGAAGTTGCTGTTCCTGATCTTGGTGTAGATAAAGCAACAATTTCTGAAATCTTGGTGAGCGTAGGCGATCAAGTTGAAAAAGACCAAAGCCTTTGCGTTGCTGAGTCGGATAAAGCCTCTGTAGAAGTACCAAGTACGGTTGCAGGGACAGTGACGGCGATCCATGTGGAATTGAATCAGTCTGTAAGTCAGGGCACTGCTTTGGTGACGATTGAAGCACAAGGTCAGACTGCACCAGCACCGAAAGAAAAACCAGCCGCTCAAGCATCACAAGCTGCATCAGCACCAGCCGCGAAAACGACAGCATCAGCGCCAAAAGCTGAAGTGGCCGTTGCTCAAGTGGGTACTGAAAAGTTATCTAAAGCACAACAAGCTGAAAATGCCAAAGTTTATGCAGGTCCAGCCGTGCGTAAGCTTGCGCGTGAACTGGGTGTGGTTTTATCACAAGTCGAGGCCTCTGGCCCTCATGCACGGGTGATGAAAGATGATGTTTTTGCTTTTGTTAAAGCCAAATTGACTGCACCACAAGCAGCAGCTCAAACAACTGCTGCGCCAGCCGCTTCAGGTTTGCCTGCATTACCAGATTTCAGTGCATTTGGTGGTAGTGAAATTGCACCAATGACGCGTTTACAGCAAGTGTCTGTACCGCAATTGTCATTAAACAATTTTATTCCGCAAGTGACACAATTTGATTTAGCAGATATTACTGAACTAGAAGCTTGGCGCGGTGAGTTAAAAGGGAAATTTAAGCAAGATGGTATTAGCTTAACGATCCTTGCCTTTATTGCAAAAGCGGTGGCGTTCTTACTTAAAGAAGAGCCTTATTTTGCAGGTCACTTGGCAGATGATCAAAAGTCTGTGCTGTTGCGTAAAGAAATCCATATGGGAATCGCTGTGGCGACACCAGATGGTTTAACTGTTCCAGTATTGCGTAATCCTGATCAAAAATCGATTAAGCAAATTGCCATTGAATTGGGTGAGTTAAGTAAAAAAGCACGTGATAAGAAACTTTCTCCGAAAGACTTACAAGGTGCAAACTTTACTATTACTAGCCTAGGTTCAATTGGTGGTACTGCATTTACGCCATTGGTGAACTGGCCGCAAGTTGCGATTTTGGGTATCTCACCTGCAACGATGCAACCAGTATGGAATGGCTCAGGCTTTGATCCAAAACTGATGTTGCCATTGTCATTGTCTTATGACCATCGTGTGATTAATGGTGCGGATGCTGCGCGATTTACCAATAAATTGACCAAGTTGTTATCAGATATTCGTAACATCTTGCTTTAAGTTTTAAATTATAGAAGACCTCGCTTTAGGCGAGGTTTTTTATATGCGTCTGATTTCGTTTTATCAACAATTTTCAAACCTGCTTTAAAGTCATTATTCAATATAGTCAATCTGTCAAAAAACTCAGGCACAAGAATATAATTTCTCCTAATTAATATTTTCAACTAAATCAATCGGCGACATCCCTGTCGCCCCACGATGGGATAACCATCTAGGGTTCAAAATTAGTGAAGAAACGAAATTGAATTCATCCTCTGCGGGCATTAAAAATGCTTCGGCACGATATTTTTTGAAGTTTATCTGAGCTTTAAATTTTTTAATTTTTAAAAATTGAAAATGATTGATAAAGCGTTGTAGAATAGCTGTACTTCATTGGGGAGTAGCCGCTGTTTGTCATCTGCGAGATGATAAATGGGTGATGATCAACATAATTACTCAACAGAGTATGGTCATCATAGCAAAGAACCAATTTAGCTGAAGGTGTTTACTCAGCTATCTTTTGTTGGCAAGACCTTTGATTTATCACTCCGCGTTGAATAGGCGACTATTCATATTGGCTAGCAGGAGGGGTAAGTCATCGGTAAATATTGCTAGCCAGAGACTTTGAAATGTTAAATGCCTTCCTCATCTCTTTAGTGGTTGTCGCTTTATCCGAAATGGGCGATAAAACACAACTGCTCGCATTACTTCTTGCTGCACGTTTTCGTAAACCTATTCCTATTTTATTTGCAATTTTATTAGCAACTATTGTCAATCATGGCGTATCGGCTGTACTTGGTCAGTGGATTACCACAGTCCTTAGCCCGACAGTGTTACTTTGGATTGTGTCACTTGGCTTTATTGGTATGGCTGGGTGGATGTTAATTCCAGATGAATTGGATGATGAATCTGAAAGTATTAATAAATGGCAAAAATATGGGGTCTTTGGTGCAACCTTTGTATTATTCTTCCTTGCAGAAATTGGGGATAAAACCCAAATCGCCACAGTGGCACTTGCTGCACGCTTTGACAGCATCGGTTGGGTAACTCTAGGTACGACATTGGGGATTATGCTGGTCAATGCACCTGCCGTATTTATTGGCAATAAATTGGCAGATAAATTACCTATTGCTCTGATTCATAAAATTGGAGCTGCAATCTTCTTTATTATTGGTGTCGCCGCTTTAGTTCAGCATTACTTTTTTTAAGCGCAATTTTCCAAGCTGATTGAACATCAATAAAGTCATCTATTTTTAAAGCTGAAAACCCAACTTAATGTTGGGTTTTTTATTATTCTGAGAATGATGACACAAATAATCTTTAAACTTAGGTTGTAGATTTATTGTAACTTTGAAGAAAACCTTATATGTTGTATGGGATAACTAAAGATTTATTTTAAAAAAGGTTTTGGGGTTTCTGGTATGGCTTTAGATCGCACCACGTCGCAAGTTTTGTTTGATAATGGCACTCATAAATGTATAAGTTTTACCAGTTTGGTGAAAGGTGAAGGTGTACAAGCCAATCAGTTTCTTATTTTAAATAATGAACGTGCAGCAGTATTAGATCCGGGCGGTGATTTGACTTATGTGCCCCTGACCATGGAGCTCAATAAATACACCCGATTACAAAATCTAGACTATGTCATGGCATCTCACCAAGACCCTGATATTATTACCTCAATGCCGCGTTGGTTGGTCTATACCGATGCCAAAGTGGTCGCATCTAAATTATGGGCACGCTTTTTACCTCATTTAAACTCAGCATTTATGAGTGACCGTATGAAGGGGGGCTGGTTAGAACGTCTGATCGAATTGCCTGACCAAGGTGGCTCTATTCCATTGGGAGAAACCCGCATTATCGTGGTTCCTGCGCATTTCTTACATTCCGTTGGAAATTTCCAGTTTTATGATCCAATTTCAAAAATTTTATTCTCAGGTGATATGGGTGCATCGATTGTTGATGATGCCTCGAAACCAATTGAAGATTTTGCAATGCACATTCCAACCATGCATGGTTTTCATCAGCGTTATATGTGTACCAATCGGGTAATTCGTTTATGGGTGAAAATGGTGCGTCAAATGGATATTGAAATGATTGTGCCGCAACATGGTAAGCCATTTATTGGTAAAGAGATGATTCATCAGTTTTTAGACTGGATCGAAAATTTACAATGTGGTGTCGATTTGATGGATGAGTCCGTGTTTACCTGTCCGCAATAAAAAATTCAAAAAAGATATTGAGTTTGAGTGCGACTTTTTTTAGGATTTTCTTGCCAAAATTTTAAATTGATAACGAGAATCTTAAAAAAATGTTGTCACAAATCTCAGCACAGGATGCGTGCTTAAGTTGCGGGGCGTGTTGCGCCTTTTTCCGAGTCTCATTTTATTGGGCAGAAGGAGAAGCCATGCCGCCAGATTATGTCGAACCTTTGACAGCCGTGTATTCTTGTATGCAGGGCACCAATCAAAAGCAACCGCGTTGTGTGGCATTAAAGGGTGAGATTGGACAGCAAGTCAGCTGTAGTATGTATGAGCAACGGAGTTCTTCATGCAAACAGGTACATGCTGGGGATTCACAATGTGCAAAAGCAAGACAAGGCTATGGTTTAATTCCCCTGATCGAAATAGAAGTCGCTACCCCCAGCAATGATGAAGACTTTGATCAGGTGTGTTAACGCTTCATTGGGAAAATTTAGGATATTAAAGCAGAGACTGTAAGTCGACAGTCTACTGTAGTGTTAAATCCACGGTAATTTTATATTCAAAGCCCATTTTTATTTCAATAAGATACTGAAAAATAAAGTGTGATCGAGAATAAGATAAATCCGCACAATAAAAAATGAAAATTGAACGGAAATTTGTATATAATAGCTCACGGAAATTACCAGCGAGACTGTTATGTTGACCATCGTTCAAGAAGCGCTAACCTTCGATGATGTCTTATTACTCCCTGCCTATTCTACTATCCTCCCAAAAGATGTCTCTCTAAAGACACGCCTCACACGCGGCATTCAACTGAACATCCCTATGGTTTCAGCAGCAATGGATACTGTGACTGAGTCACGTATGGCGATTGCAATGGCGCAAAACGGTGGTATTGGTATTTTACATAAAAACATGGATATTTCTGCACAAGCTGCAGAAGTTCGCCGTGTAAAAAAATTCGAAGCGGGAATGGTGAAAGATCCAATTACCGTGACACCTGAAACCACGATTCGTGATTTGATGGCAATTACACAAGCCAACAACATCAGCGGTGTACCTGTCGTTAAAGATGGCAAAGTGGTTGGGATTGTAACTGGCCGAGATACTCGTTTTGTAACGAACTTGGAACAACCAGTAAGCAATATCATGACAGGGCAAGATCGTCTTGTGACTGTTCGTGAAAATGAATCGAAAGAAAATATTCAAGCATTATTGCAAAAACACCGTATTGAAAAAGTATTGGTGGTTGATGAAAGCAATGCATTAAAAGGCTTAATTACAGTTACAGATTTCCGTAAAGCGGAATCTTATCCAAATAGCTGTAAAGATGAATTAGGTCGTTTACGTGTTGGTGCTGCAGTGGGTACTGGCGCTGAAACTCCAAGTCGTGTTGAAGCGTTAGTTGAAGCAGGCGTTGATGCGATTGTAGTGGATACAGCGCATGGTCATTCTGCGGGTGTGATCGAGCGTGTACGTTGGGTGAAAGCAAACTTCCCTCAAGTCCAAGTGATTGGCGGTAATATCGCAACGGGTGATGCTGCTTTGGCATTACTTGATGCGGGTGCAGATGCGGTGAAAGTGGGTATTGGTCCTGGTTCAATCTGTACGACACGTATCGTTGCAGGTATTGGTATGCCACAAATTTCTGCAATTGACAGTGTTGCCAATGCATTGAAAGACCAAATTCCATTAATTGCTGATGGTGGTATCCGTTTCTCTGGGGATATGGCCAAAGCAATTGGTGCTGGCGCAAGCACGATTATGGTGGGTTCACTTATGGCGGGTACTGAAGAAGCACCTGGTGAAGTTGAATTCTTCCAAGGCCGTTATTACAAAGCATACCGTGGTATGGGTTCTTTGGGTGCAATGGCTGGTGCGACGGGTTCTGCCGATCGTTATTTCCAAGATTCGAAAGCAGGCGCTGAAAAATTGGTCCCAGAAGGGATTGAAGGTCGCGTACCGTACAAAGGCCCTATGGGCAATATCGTACATCAAATGATGGGTGGTTTACGTTCATCTATGGGCTATACCGGTTCTGCAACCATTGAAGATTTACGTCAAAATGCAAAATTTGTGAAAATCACCGCTGCAGGTATGCAAGAGTCACATGTGCATGATGTAACGATTACCAAAGAAGCACCGAACTATCGTGTAGGTTAATCTTTTGTAATATTTTGATTGGAAAAAGCCGTCAGTTTATGACGGCTTTTTTATTTTGGTGTAAAGTAGTAAACCTTAAAAATTGGTTATACAACACATAATAAGTGGGTAAAAGATGAGTTATTTTGGAACAGACGGGATTCGTGGAAAATTTGGTGAACTCCCAATTACCCCAGAATTTGCACTTAAACTCGGATTTGCGGCAGGGAAAGTATTAAAGCAAATTAGCCCAAAATCAAAACCGATTGTGGTTTTAGGTAAAGATACCCGTTTATCGGGTTATATTCTTGAAGCAGCTTTACAGGCGGGTCTCAATGCGGCAGGTGTTTATGTACATTTGCTTGGACCGCTGCCGACCCCTGCAATTGCTCATTTAACCCGTGCATTGCATGCCAACTTAGGGATCGTGATTTCTGCTTCACATAACCCTTATTTTGATAATGGGATTAAATTCTTTTCAGATGAAGGGAAAAAGCTCCCAGATACGATTCAAGATGCGATTAACCAAGAGCTTGAGAACGATATCATCATTGAAGACACCGCAAACTTAGGTAAGAGTGTACGTGTTAAAGATGCCAATGGTCGTTATATTGAGTTTTGTAAATCGACATTCCCATATCATTTCAATTTACGCCATTTAAAAATTGTGGTGGATTGCGCCAATGGCGCAGCATATAGCGTAGGCCCAGCAGTATTTCGTGAATTAGGTGCAAAAGTTATTGCGCTTTATAATGAACCAGATGGTTTAAATATCAATAAGGATTGTGGTTCAACACATCCTGAAAATTTACAAAAAGCCGTGATTGAGCATCAAGCAGATTTAGGTATTGCTTTTGATGGCGATGCAGATCGTGTGGTTTTGGTCGATCGTTTTGGTAAATTGATTGATGGCGACCATATTCTGTATATTTTAGCAACCCAAGCATCTCAAAAACCGGCGGGTATCGTGGGTACAGTGATGAGTAACATGGCATTAGAATTGGCACTTGAAAAAGCCAAAGTGCCTTTTGTGCGTGCTAAAGTGGGTGATCGCTATGTATTGCAAAATTTAGAAGAAAACAACTGGGTGACTGGTGGCGAACCATCTGGTCATATTTTGACTTTAGACAAGAGCACAACAGGCGATGCAATCATTGCAGCCCTGCAAGTGTTAACAGTATTGGTTGAACAGAATAAATCTTTAGATGAATTGGTTGCAGATTTTAAAACTTTACCCAATGTTTTGGTCAATGTTCGTCTTGAACAAATGTTTGACCCATTTGCAGTGCCAGCATTGGTTGCCGAGTTTGATAAAGTAGAAGCCACACTTAAAGGACGTGGGCGAATTTTAATTCGTAAGTCAGGGACGGAACCGATCATCCGTGTTATGGTAGAAGGCGATAATCTGCAAGAAGTAACTGATTTGGCAAATCATTTAGCAGATGCTGTTCGTCAAAATGCGGCTTAAAATATTGTATCGTCTGTAGAAGGTTTTGCTTCATGCGTGATGTAATTAAAGACTTAAGTGAGCTTCGCCTTACTTATCAAAAAGGTGAACTACATGAGGAGCAGGTGGATGCTCATCCTCATGCGCAGTTTCTCAATTGGTTTAATTTGGCTTTAGAAGCAAAACTGCATGAACCCTATGCAATGTCGTTGGCAACTGCAAATGCACAAGGGCGTCCACATGTGCGTACTGTGTTATTGCGTGGAGCCACTGAGGCTGGTTATGATTTTTATACCAATTATGATAGCCAAAAAGGCTTAGATTTAGCTGAAAATCCTTATGCAGAATTGCTATTCTATTGGCCTGAGTTAGAACGTCAGGTTCGTGTGGGTGGTCAAGTTCAGAAAATATCTGAACAAGAATCTACAGATTATTATCATAAGCGTCCGCGTGATAGCCAAATTGCAGCGCATATCAGTACCCCACAAAGTGGCGTGATTGAAAGTCGTGAACATCTACAACAGCGTTTTCAAGCGTTGTATGATCAAGTGGCTGAAAAAAATGAATTGGCTAAACCCGAATTTTGGGGAGGCTATCGTTTAGAGCCAACGTATTATGAATTCTGGCAAGGCCGCCCAAATCGCTTACATGATCGCCTCACTTATGAAAAAGTAGGTGGATCTTGGGCAATACAACGTTTGATGCCATAAATGCAAAAATTAAAAATTAAACAACGACCTTTGATTACACGCCCTGAAAACTTTCAGGGCGTGTTACCCTTTATTGCGGAAATTTTGGCCCGTCGTGGTGTGCAATCTGAACAAGAATTAGACTTAAAACTTAAATATTTACTTGCACCAGAAATGAAAGGTTTGGAGCAAGCCATTCAAATAATTGATCAAGCTTTAGATCAAGATAAAAAAATTGTGATTGTTGGCGATTATGATGCAGATGGTGCCACCAGTACCGCACTGATGATGCTGGCTTTACGAGAAATGGGCGCCAATGTTGAATACCTTGTTCCAGATCGTTTTAAATATGGTTATGGCCTAACCCCTAAAATTGCCGACTTGGCTTTTGAAAAATATCAGCCTGATCTATTAATTACGGTCGACAATGGAATTTCCAGTCATGCAGGTGTAGCACAAGCGCAGTCACATGCAATGCAGGTGATTATCACCGATCACCATTTAACAACCAAGGAAACGCCTCAGGCTGAAGCGGTTGTTAACCCAAATCAGTTAGGGTGCGAATTTCCAAGTAAGGCTTTGGCTGGCGTTGGCGTGGCATTTTACCTATTGGCAAAGTTAAGTAGCCATCGGGCAAAACTGGGGAAATCGGCTGCAAAAATGCCGCAATATTTGGATTTGGTTGCTTTGGGCACTTATGCCGATGTTGCCAGCCTCGACCATAACAATCGTATCTTAGTGGATGCAGGGGTTAAACGGATTCAACAGAATCAATGTCGTGCTGGGATTAGTGCCTTATTAGACATCGCAGCGCGAGATCCTGCTGAGTTAAAAGCCTCTGATTTAGGTTTTGTGTTAGGGCCTCGTCTTAATGCCGCAGGGCGTATGGAAACCATGGACATCGGTATTGAATGTCTTTTGGCAACCGATACGCAGACAGCTCATGCTTTGGCACGCCAGCTCAATGATTTAAACTTAGAACGCCGTCAAGTTGAGTCGGAGATCAAACAAGAGGCTTTGGCAGCGCTGGAAAATCTACAGCTTGATCAAGATCATTTACCCGCAGCGCTGGTCATGTTTGAAGAGCATTGGCATCAAGGGGTGATTGGTATTGTGGCAGGGCGTTTAAAAGAGCAATTTCATCGCCCCAGTATTGTATTTGCGGCAGATAAAGACGGGATTCATATCAAAGGTTCCGCACGTTCGATTGATGGTATTCATATTCGAGACAGTATTGAAAAAGTTGCTGAGCAATATCCTGATTTGATTAGTCATTTTGGTGGGCATGCGGCGGCGGCGGGTTTGACCATTCAAAAGCAACATTTTGAAGAATTTAAACAACGGTTTACTGAGTTGGTTGCTCAATCAGATGATGCACTATTCCAAGCGGTGTTGTGGACGGATGGTGAATTACCTGCTCAGGCATTTCAACTGCAAACTGTAGATACTTTGGCGCAATTGGGGCCGTGGGGGCAAAAGTTTCCTGCACCGGTATTTGAAGGGCGTTTTAAAGTCATCGATTATCGTTGGTTAAAGGAAGTGCATCTGAAATTGCGTTTAGCTTTGGAAAATGGCCAACCGATTGATGCGATTGCCTTTAATGTACGCGATAAATTCAATTTTGATCCCATGCAAGATATGGTACGTATTGTTTATGAATTGGATAAAAATCAATTTAATGGCAATGTGAGTTTACAGTTAAGAATGCTGCATTTAGAACAGTAAATTTAGAGATTAAAAAACCGCTTATACAAGAGCGGTTTTTTAAAGTTTACCAATAATTAGAAGCGGTAAGCAGCGCGAAGACCATAGATATTATCGTCATCTTCAAAATCAACAGAACCTTCTAAGCTGATTTGTTGAGTAAAGAATTTTTTTGCACGAATTGTAAAGCTGTCTTCATCAGTACCATCAGTGCGGTTACCTGAATAAGCCAATCCGACACTGAAAGTTTTATCTAGGTATAAATCTGTACCTACGCTGTAAGCATCGGTATCACCAAAGCTTGCACCACCTTCAAAATTTATGTCATAGCGACCCACTTGAGTGACATATTTAGCACGGATAGTTGGATCTATATCATCATTAAAATCATTATCATAGCCTGCTAAACCCACTGCAATCAAAAGCCCCGGGATTGGCAAGTAACCTACTTCAGCAGAGTAAGTTGTTGTATCTAAATCATCGACATGATCGGCCTTAGCTGTAGAGCGTCCAATAGCAGCACTTGCATAAAAATCGGTATTTGGAACGAAATATTCAATACCAACACCATAAGCTGTTACATCGTAGGCATCATAATCGATATAGCTAATCCCAGCATTTACGTTGCTTGCGCGATCTAGAAAGGCAGCTTCGTTTAATGGGTTATTTTTAACTTGAACAGGGTTAAAATAATATGTTCCATCAATAGCAAAACCAGTAGATGTATCCCCTTTATCTGGATCAACAATACCGAGTGAACCACCGATTTCAGCTTGGTATGCATGTGCAGACCCAAAAGAACTAGCAAGTAATGCAGCAAATAAAGTTTTCTTAAACATTGTGTGACCCTTTTGTTATAAAAATATTAATTTTTTGTTACAAATCGCATTGTATGTAAATTAATCTCTATGTCAAGGCTAAAGATCTGAAAATTAAAAGTTTGCTGTCCCAAGATATAAAAACGATGCTTAAAAAATGGGTAACTAAGTCAAGCTTTAAGCAATCCATAACAATAATAGAAATAGCCAATAGATTCGGTTTAAAGGCTTTTAATCGGTCTTTTTTATGTCTTAATTTTTTAAGATAGATCGATTTAAAATTATTTAATTCATTATTTATCAAAATATTATAATTTATTTTGTTCTTTAGTCTTGTCTTAAGACTTATTAAGATATATCTTAATATGCATAAATTAATCAATTTGAGAAAAATAAAGATGAAATCAGAGCGACATGATCATTCACAAAATGATTTTGAGCATCGTGAACAGCATACCGAACGGGGCTATGGTGGACGACGAGGTCGGTTGTTTGAATCGGGTAAAATGAAGCTTTTGGTTTTACATCTGATACAGCAACAGCCAAAGCATGGTTATGAAATTATCAAAGCCATCAGTGATCTGGTCGGTGGAGGCTATACTCCAAGTTCAGGCACAATCTATCCAACCCTGACCTATCTTGAAGAAATTGGTTTTGTGCATGCTGAAAATACAGAAGGTGATCGTAAGCAATATCACATTACTGATGCTGGAAAATTACATTTAAAAGAGCAGCATGCACATATCAAACACTTATTAGAGCGTTTGGAAACTCGACGCGAAATTCATGAAAACGACCAATATTTGGATATTCATCGTGCGATGGAAAACTTAAAAACATCATTACGCTTAAAGCTCAAGGGTAAAGATTTTGATGCTGAACAAGTTAGACAAGTCGCTGAAAAAATTGATCAAGCCGCCGTAGAAATTGGGCGTTTATAACAGTGCAATAATGGGGCAATAATAGGGCAATAGAAGGTTTAGGTGAGACATGAGTATTGAGGTACAACAAAAGCTGCGGCATGCAAATTTAAAAGTGACCCAAGCAAGAGTGATTGTATTCAAAGCGCTGTTGGACCAAAAAACACAACTGACAGCAAAGCAGATTTATCAGCAGTTATATGTACAAAATAAGCAGATCAGCTTATCGACCATATATCGAGTGGTGAGCGATTTAGAAAAAGTCGGTCTGATTACTCAAAATCTGCATGGCAGAGATGAAGCCAAATATGCTTTGCCTTATTTATCCGAAGTGGAGTCACTCAATATTCAATGTGCTGACCTAACCCAGATCAATAAAGCATCTTTGATCGCTTCACTGGAACAGGTTTTTCAAGCGTTTGATATTGATGTTTTGGATATTAAATTTAGTACGACATGAGGGTCTGTTGACATTTCATAAATGGCTTGCGTTGTAGGTTAAAATTGAGCAGGCAAGGCATGAAACGAAGAGAATAGCGAGACTATTTTCGAGTTTCATAACGAAGGCTGAGATAATTTTAGCCACAACCCTTCGGGACTAGCGTGTTTTTTGCCGCTACGTCGTTTCGAAATACTCATTTAGAATGACTAAATTTCGTATCTCGCGCCTAGTATCGTCTAAAAAACACACGTAGTCGCAAACGTAGACGAATTGTCAACAGACCCTTCATTAAACCCAGCCGAATATTTAACAAGTTAGAGAAATCTTATGAAACAACATCAATATTATGTGACTGTTCAACATCTTGCAGATGCGCAAGGTCATCCGTCAACCTACAATGAAAATATCGAATTTAACGTGGGCAATCACGATGATATTTTCCAAATCGTAGAGCGCTTAAAAGCTGCTGAGTTTTTTGATGAAGAAACCACTAAAGCGTTTGCGGTAGGATTAAAACTCTTTTTAGAAGTCATGATTACCCACCGTGATCATGTACTATTTCAAGACTTTGAACCCGCAGTTAAACAATTTATGAAAAACCTAAAGCAGAACGTCAAGAAAAATGCCTGATTTAAAACCAGAGATCAAGATCGAAAATAGACCCGATCAACATAAACCTGCCATGATTTTTGCTGGAATTCCGAAATTACCAGCAAAATATGCAGGGTGGATTATGCCGTTCATACTATCAGCTTTGATGAGTGCGACCATTTCCATGATTAATTTATGGAAAAATGTGGGGTGGTTCGATGGATTTTTTGCAAAATGGTTTAGCGTCTGGCTATTTTCATGGATGATTGCCTTTCCCACAGTATTAATTTTTTTACCTCTGGTTCGCCGTTTCACAGGCTTATTTGTAGATCTTACGCCACCACCTTCTGCTTAATTCGATCAAGACTTTGAACATGCTATAGGGTGATGACGGGTCTATAAACATTTCAGAGAATATTCAACTTGGTAAAGTATTGCTCCCAGATCTTGTAATCAGAAACTGCATAACAAAAACCAAACTATTATTGTCCTATTCATGGTATTCAGCGTATTAAGATAGCTATAGGTCGATGTATATAAAACCGATAAGCTAAATAAAATGAAATTGTAGATGTTGCAATAACGTCCTGAGCTGATGGACAAATTTAGGATAACAAAATGACCAATACCAACTATACCGAGATTTCTAACTCTGACGATTGTGAAAAATATGTGAATCAGTTCATTCAAGATTTTCCAATCCGTTCAGCAGAAATAGGCAAAGGCACCGTCATTAAACGTGCATTACCCAGTCGTCAAAAACGCATGATTGGCGCATGGTGCTTTTTAGATCACGCTGGCCCAGTCGTATTTCCTCAGGGAGATGGATTGGATGTCGGACCGCACCCGCATATTGGGTTACAAACCTTCACTTGGATGATCGAAGGGACGATGATGCATACAGACAGCATCGGCTCTAAACAATTGATTCGTCCTAAACAAGTGAATCTGATGACGGCGGGTTATGGAATTTCCCATACAGAAGTTGCTCCCGATACTGAAACGAGAATGCATGCTGCACAGCTTTGGATTGCACTGCCTGATGATAAGATCAATATGGCCCCGCAGTTTGATCATTATCCAGAATTACCCATCGTAGAGCAGGACCATATTGAATTTACAGTTTTAGTCGGTGAATTCATGAATACCAAATCTCCTGTCAAAGTGCATACGGAATTAGTCGGGATCGATTTTTTTGCAAAAGAATCAACCAAGACACGTATTCCACTGAATCCTCATTTTGAATATGGATTTATGGCATTAGAAGGTGAAGCAACAGTAAATGGTCATGATTTAAATAGTGACAATATGGTGGTGATTGAACCTGGAATTTCACAGATTGAGGTTGAATTACCAAAAGGCTCGCGTTTACTGTTGATTGGTGGAGAACCTTTTGAGTCGCCTATATTACTGTGGTGGAATCTTGTGGGCAGAACACAGGAAGAACTAAAAACGGCAACAGAACAATGGGCAAATCAGGATACCCGTTTTGGAACGATCCCTGATTATGATGGTCCACGTTTAGAAGCACCGGCATTCCCAGACAAGATGCGAGCATCGAAGTGATGTGCTGCATTGCGCATTGCCGATCTTTAGACAGGGATTCAAAGTAAATAACCTGAGTTCGATATAAAACTCTTGATGAAAATATGATACTCGGAAACGTCATCCGCAACTGTCTGAGGCAGGACTTCATTGATAAAGTGTTGTTTCTGCGATTCATTGAATGCGTTGCTGGTGGTTGATGAGTTTTGCGGATGACAATGGTTTTGCCTACTTTTGTCGAAACAAAAGTAGGGCGAGCCGCAGGCTGATCCTGAAATTGAATGAGAGCTCAGTAAGACTCCGCCAAGATCATTGTTTTTCAATAAGTTAAAGATATAGTTAGATTGAACCCACGTTGAATAATTTGCGTTAAAGGCATGCTTGATCATCCTTTAGCGCAAGTGTTGCGTTTACAAAGTTTTATTTAAACGGGCATTCACTAAAAATTTAAAGATTAAAGGAAAATAAAATGGCAATTATTGCAAATGCAAAGGTAAAAACCTATCCAGAACCATGGTCAGGTGAGGTGGTGAGTGGAAAACATCAACTGATTACCGATAAACCAGAATCATTTGGTGGGCAAGACAAGGGCTTAGCACCTTATGATTTTATCTGTTCAGGTTTAATTTCTTGTACCATGATTACATTGCGTATGTATGCGCAACACAAAGGTCTTGATTTGGGTGAGTTTACAGTTGAAGCTGATTTTAATGCCAATAAAGAGGGGAAAGAATGGGTCGAGCGTCGCTTGTCTTTTGCCACTCCTTTGTCTGAAGAGTTGCATCAAAAAGTGTTAGACATTTGCCAAAAAACCCCAGTGACCAAGACTTTATTGCGTAGTGTGGAAATCAATACCACGATTATATAAAAACGGCTATGTAAAAGATGACCGTTGTCGCTGATCCATAAAAGATATTTTGTATAAAAACAAAATATCTTTTTTTTCTGTCATTAAGATTATACAAAGTTGCTTTTATTGATTATTTACAGGTGTTTGCATAAATTTTGTTATAGAACTTATCTTGATTCAAGGCTTTAAACTCTAAGTCGTCAAACGAATAAAAAGCAGCCCCCGTTTCACCATCATGGCTCAAGGTAAGGTCATCAAATTTTTTCACTAATTTACTGTTTGATGTTTTTCCTGCAAAGTAGTCAGCGCCCCGAATGGCGATGGTTTTTCCTGTGCAATCTACAATAAGCTGTTTAATAACCGATTGATATGTTGCACCTTGCTCATCTTTAATAGGGTTGGCATATTTTTCATAGATGACAGCTTGCTTAAACGAACCACGAATTTTTTGATGTGCATTTACATCAATAAAGGACTCACCCTTATTCTCAAGAGATCCCAGTAACATAAGCTTGGGTTGATATGCATATAGATTTGAACAAATAAAGAAGAAAATTAACGGGATAAGTGACTTCATTTTTATTCTCAGAATAATCAATATTGAATCTAGAGTATAAACAAAGTTGATAAAAAAATGATTTAAATACAGTAATAGAATTGTTGAAAAGTCGAGATCAATTTATAGTCGAAGGATAAAAACTGAGGCAATACAATGATTACATTACATCACCTAGATCAATCTCGTTCACTCCGTATTATTTGGGCTTTAGAAGAGTTGGGACTTGAGTATCAGATTAAGCACTATAAACGCTTGCCTACTTTTGCTGCACCCCCTGAGTTAAAAGCAGTTCATCCGCTTGGAAAGTCACCTGTATTGACTGATGGTGACCTAACCATTGCAGAATCTGCTGTGATTTTGGACTATCTTCAAGCAACCTATGATACAAAAAATCAGTTTAAGCCTCAGAATCCTAAAGACTTAATGCAATATAACTACTGGATGCATTATGCCGAGGGTTCTTTAATGCCTTATTTGTTGATGACCTTGGTCATGACCAATATGCCAAAACATGTTCCTTTTTTAATTCGCCCGATTGCAAAGAAAATTTCAGAAGGCGTCCGTGGCGGCTTTAGCAATCCTCGTTTAAAAGAACATGCAGCCTTTTTGGAAGCTTATTTTAGTCAACATGACTATGCCGCAGGTGAGTTTTCTTTTGCCGACATTCAAATGAGTTTTCCCGTGATTGCCATGCAACAAAGAACCAAAAATAAAACCCCTCGACTGGCTGCATATGCTGAACGAATTCAGCAGCGTCCAGCTTTTCAACGCGCTAAACTAAAGAGTGATGATTAAATTTTGTATATCAAGGTGATGGCTGAATGCATTTAATTTTTTTACCAGGTGCATCGGGAAGTACAGCATTTTGGCAACCTGTTATGCAGCAGCTTTCAGCCGATCATCAAAAAACAGTGATGGCCTATCCAAGTTTTGCTGGGCATCCAGAGCATCCGTATATTGATAGTTTTGATGATTTACAGGATTATATTCTCGACCAAATTCAACAGCCCTGCATTGTGATAGCTCAATCTATGGGAGGGGTTTTTGCAGTTCAAGCAGCACTACAAAAACCTGAATTGATCAAAGCTTTGGTTTTGGTTGCAAGCTCTGGTGGAATTGATTTAAGCCCCTTTCAGGTTGCCGATTGGCGAGGCGATTACCAGCAAACATTTGCGGTGCCCAATTGGTTTGTCGATCATCAAACCCATTTAGATGATTCATTATACAAAATAGCGTGCCCAGTCCTGTTGCTCTGGGGCGATGCAGATCCCATTAGCCCTGTGGGCGTGGGTAAATATTTGCATGAAAAAATTCAGCATTCCAGATTGCATATCATTGAACAAGGGAAACATGATTTGGCCAATGTACACGCAAATCAAGTGGCCAGATTAATTCACGATTTTATTTCTGATATAAAGTAAAAGATTTAAGCTGAAGTCGCACATGTCTTTTTCATTTATGTTTACCATAATGACAATTGTGCTTCATCTTGCTGATCTGTCAGTTGGTATAAACCTACCCCGATTAAACGGAATTGGAAATGCTCAGGAATTTGCATTTCGCTTAATAATATTTGAATGACCTGAACCATTTCTTGTTGTGATTGAAGTGCGGTTTTAAAACTTTTACTGTGCTGTAAAACCTGAAAATTCTTGAGTTTTAACTTAACGGTGACACCGCGAGCCTGCATGTGTTTTTTTTCTAAACTGAGCCAAACACGTTCAATTAAATTGTCCCAATAGATTGAACACTGTTCAAGGCTGAGATCATCATCAAATGTGGTTTCTTTGGAAATTTGCTGACGTTGTCGTTCGGCTTGTACTGGGCGATCATCAATACCTTGGGCATATAAAAACAACTGTCTGCCATATTTGCCAAAATGATGGATCAGTATATTTTCTTCAATTTTTTGCAAATCACCCAAAGTCTCTAAGTTTAAGCTTTTCAGTTTTTCCTGAGTGACCTTCCCAACACCGGGAATTTTTTTCAGGGGTAAAGCATGGATAAAATGTTGAACTTGGGTCGGTTTAATGATGCAAATGCCATTGGGTTTATTCCAGTCCGAGGCAATTTTGGCAAGAAATTTATTCGGTGCCACACCTGCCGAAGCCGTAAGCCCTGTTTGTTTAAAAATATCGGCTCGAATTCGTTCCGCCACTTCAGTGGCGCTGGGAATATTTTGTAAATTTTCAGTGACATCTAAATAAGCTTCATCTAAAGATAAAGGTTCGATAAGCGCAGTGTATTTCTGAAAGATTTCATGAATTTTTACAGAAACATCGCGATATTTTTCAAAGTTCGGTTCAATCACATAGACTTGAGGGCAGAGCTTTTTTGCCTGTGACATCGACATGGCGGAGCGTAATCCAAACTGACGTGCTGGGTAGGATGCAGCAGCAATCACAGCCCGAGGATGATGTGAGGAAATCACCACAGGCAGATGCTTTAATTCAGGACGGTCGAGTAGCTCTACAGATGCATAGAATGCATCCATGTCAATATGGATGATTTTTCTCATGAATTACACAGTGTTGAAACGCTGTGTGATTATTCTAACCGATCTTGATTTGTTTCTATTGATGAATTTGAATTTTGTAAAGAATATGCGACAGCTTATGTCATGAATGATCTTGATTACGCTTAATTCAACTTATTTTTCTGTAAAAACTGCTGCCATTGTTCTGCATCACCATAAAATACATTTAAATCGACATTTTTCTCGATGCCTTGAATTTTGCCTTGGTTGCTCTGTTGCCAAAATGTCCATGCACGTTGGTCTTTTAAATCAGGCTTATCTTTATATTCACGAATCCAAATCGGTGTATCTTTAAATTCACCTGTGAGTACCATGTTGTAAAAGATTTTAGAGGTATAAAAAATCGGTTGTTTACCATAATGCTTTTGCAATTGATCATGCATATTTTTGATGTGTTTGATTAATTGTTCTTTGGTATAGGTGTTTATGCAACTGCTGTCATACTCCAAGTCCATCACAGGGGGCAAGGCATTGCTTTTATTTGGCACTGTTTTGATAAAATTTTGTGCTTGAATGTCACCATCGCGACATAAACGAAAGAAGTGATAAGCCCCCACGCGTAGACCACGTTCACGTGCTTCTAACCAATATTGCTGAAATTTATCATCTTGATAATCGCCACCTTCAGTGGCTTTGAGATAGACAAACTGATAGTGCTGCGGAGAAATTTTTTTCCAATCAATATCACCTTGATGATGTGATACATCGAAGCCTTTAATCGGATAGGCTTCAGCCAAGGCAGCATTATTATGAACAAAAAACAAAGTGCCGAGTATGACGCAGCAGAAAAGTGCGATCGCTAAAACTGAGCTATTGCGAGTGATTTTTTGCTGTTTGTGTTTTTTCGCAGCGTATTTTGACATGGTTTTTCTAAATATCCAGATGGATCAGTTTAACGTGCTTTGGTTCTAAAAAACGATGGCTGAATAAAAATTGAAACACTTAAATTTGCGCATCTTTGGGAATTTGAAAGAATATCAACGCCGTAATGATGTTAATCGCACCTAAGCAAATCAGGGTATAGTGAAATGCTTGTGTTATATGCGCTTCACTAAAATAGCCTGTAAATGCATTGAGTAAAGTACCTGCCAAAGCAATCCCAATACTCATTGATAACATCATAATCATCGATAAAAAGCTATTCCCACTACTGGCGTCCTGTTGTGGGAGATCTTTAAGCGTAAGGGTATTCATGGTCACAAACTGTAATGAGTTGAGTACACCAAAAATAAAGAAATGCACTACACCTAACCATGTCGGAGTATCTGCTGTATGTAAGGCAAAACTGGCAATACATGCACCGATCAATAAAGTATTGACCAGTAGAAATGGACGATAACCAGTACGTTGTAAAATCGGGCGAATGATGGGTTTAGAAAATAATGAACCAAGTACAATCGGGGTCATCATTACCCCAGTCATAAAAGGTTCCATTTTAAAGGCGACTTGAAGCATCAGTGGCAAAATAAAAGGAACCGCATTTCCACCAAAGCGCGCAAAGAAATTACCGAGTACACCGATGGTATAGATTTTATTTTTAAACAGTCGACTACGAAACAATGCATTTTTATGGGTATGGGCATGATAGGCATAGACCAATGCTGAGATTATCCCTGCGAAAAGTAAGCCTAAGCTCAGGTTTCTGGAGATTTCATTGCTGGCAATATTTTCAATCCCTAATGCCATGCCCACCATTGCAATTGCCAATAGGATAAAGCCACTGAAATCAAAGGATTTTACCGATGCTTCAACCACATTGGGCATGGCTTTAAAGGTGACAAAAGTGCCTAAAATACCGATGGGTAAATTAATCAGAAAAATCCAGTGCCAAGAGGCATATTCGACCAACCAACCGCCTAAGATCGGACCCATTAATGGACCGAGTAAACCTGCTAAGCTCATCAAACTCATTGCAGAAAGAAACTGCTCACGAGGGATGATTTTTAACATGGCGAGTCGCCCGACTGGAACCAGTAATGCGCCACCGATACCTTGAATAACTCGAAATACAATAAGCAGATTGAAGTCATTGGACAGTGCACAGCCCAATGAGGCAGCGGTAAAAATCACGATTGCTGCAAAGAAAATATTTCGTACCCCAAAGCGATCTGCCAACCAACCACTTAAAGGAATACATGCAGCAACTGCCAAGACATAGCTAATCACGATGCCATGCATTTTTAATGGATTTTCTTGCAGGCTTTCTGCCATAGCTGGCAAAGCGGTATTGATAATCGTGGTATCTAAGCCTTGCATGAAAAAGCCGATCGAAACTAAAAAAACCAATAAATAGAATTTAGGTTGGAGTTTACTGTGCGATGGCGTAGTCGTCATAGAACTTAAATAATCCCATTTTGTGAATATTTTAAAACAATCATCTGACTAAATCTGTATGAAATCGTTGCTTTATATTGAATCAGGTGCAGTATTCAATTGAATGTTCAAGAAATTGCCATAAAACTGTAATCTGCTTGTCATGGAACTTACACCCATGATGAATACATTAAGCCAAATTAAACAAAAAATGGGCTGTTTATGAACATAAAAGTTTCTGCATTGTGTTTAGCAATGCTTTCTGTTGGCTTAGTGGCATGTAATGATGATAATAAAACAACAGCGCCAACGGTTGAAGAAGCCACCCCTGAAAGCATTAATTTAAGCTTATTGGGGCGTTATGAAACGGGTATTTTTGCTGAAAGTGCAGCAGAGATTCCGGCATATGATGCAACAACAAAACGGGTATTTGTGGTCAATGCCAAAAAGGGTTTGGTTGATGTGTTAGATGTGTCTAAACCCGAAACGCCTGTGCATATTGGTGAGCTTTCGGCCCGTGAAGCTTTAGCTGATTCAGAAGTAAATTCAGTTGCGATTAAAAATGGCATTGTGGCACTTGCTGTTCAAGCCAAACAAAAAACAGATAAGGGGATTGTGGCTTTTTTTAATGCCAAAGATTTGAAATTGATCAGTACAGTCGAAGTTGGTGCTTTACCTGATATGCTGACATTTAGCCCCGATGGTAAAACTGTTTTGGTGGCAAATGAAGCTGAACCCAATGATGACTATAGTATTGATCCTGAAGGTTCAATCAGCATTATTGATATCAGCAATATTCAACGACCAACCGCCAGCCTTGCTGATTTTAAAGCGTTTAATGATAAAAAAGCCGATTTGATTAAATCGGGTGTACGTATTTTTGGTCCTAAAGCGACAGTTGCACAAGATCTAGAGCCAGAGTACATCACCATCAGCAATGATGGGAAAACCGCTTGGGCGACCTTACAAGAAAATAATGCCATTGCCAAAATTGATATCGTTGCTAAAAAAGTGACTGATATTTTTCCATTAGGTTATAAAGATCATGGGCTTGCCAATAATGCGCTAGATGTCAGTGATAAAGATGGAAAAATTAATATCCAAACTTGGCCAGGTTTGGTGGGGATGTATCAACCTGATTCAATTGCCCATTATCAAGTCAATGGGGCAAGTTATTTGGTCACCGCCAATGAAGGTGATTCACGTGAGTGGCTAAAAGACTCAACTGCATATTATGCTGGAGATCAAAGTAAAGGTTTTACAGAAGCAATTCGAATGAAGCATTTATTCAACGTCAAAGGTTTCAATAATAAAGGCGATTATCCTGCTCATTTGACTAATCTTGTTGCGGGTGTAAAAGGGGTCAAACTAGATGCAACAGTTTTTGCCTATTGTGGTGCAACAGCGACTGATCCAGGCATGTGCCGTGATGATACACAATTAGGACGTTTAAACATTGCTTGGAATATGGGTTATCAAACCAACACGGATGGCTCACCAAAATTGGATGCCAATGGATTATTGACCTATAGCAAACTTTATAGCTATGGCGCGCGTTCTTTCAGTATTTGGGATGCACAAGGCAAGTTAGTTTGGGATTCAGGCAGTGAATTTGAGCGTAAAGTTGCTGAGCTATTTCCAAATTACTTTAATAGTGATCACGAATCGGCGGCTTTTGATGACCGAAGTGACAATAAAGGGCCTGAGCCTGAAGGTTTAGCGCTGGGTACAATTGGCAAAAAAACCTTTGCCTTTATTGGCTTAGAGCGCCAAAGTGGGATAATGGTATATGACATTAGCAATCCACAAAAGCCTGTGTTTATACAGTATTTTAATAATCGTACCTTTAAACAGGATCAGGTTTATAAAGATGCCAAAGGTCAGCCAATCTTAAACAAGGATGGCAAGCAGATTCTGATTGAGAAAAGTGATTTAGGTCCTGAAGGACTGATGTTTGTCTCTGCCAAAGATTCACCAAATTCAAAGCCTATGTTGATTGTGGGTAATGAAGTCAGTGGCAGTACAGCAATTTATCAGATTAACTTAAAATAGCGGTTTAATGTATTCTGTTGCGAGTGAAAGAGTGCTTTGGCACTCTTTTTTATTTTTTGAAGATGACACTTTTAGAAATTAAATAAATATAAAGACTTACAGCATCCTATTTCTTATTAAGGAAATCCCTCAGGGATTGCGAGCTGACACAAGAGAAAAAATATTCCAGCAATGAAAAACAACCACATTGAGGTCTTTCTATTCACACGCTTAAATATTGGTATTAATCTAAAAAATCCTGGAAAGCTTAAAACAAGAATAGTGAATACTAGAAAAAAAAGGCTCAAGTATCCTGAAATTAAAAAGATTTCATAAGTGTATTTTCCTAACATATCTCAACCTATTATTTAATTTTACTATCTAAAAAGCCTTTATCTTTCGTATCTAAAATTAAATGACCATTTCGATAAACAACTCTACGCATCCACATATAACTTTGCTCACTAATTTTTGTTGAAGAGCCATTAATTCGTGGGTTTGACTGAGTCGTATGCCCAATGACATACGACTTTATTTTTCCTGCATTATATAAATACCTAGAAAATGCGGCAGATAAGTTATTAGAATCGTGTGGGTCTTCTGCGGTATTGCAACCCTGTATTTCAATTTTGGCATCATTCATAAAACCTTTAAAATTAATCTTTTTAAGGTCACTTACACCAAAATTTGCACTTTTAAACAGTCCTCTAATCCATTTTAGATCATAAATACTCCATTTAATTCGGTCATTATCAGTATCAGACTCTCTTACGGAAACCATCCACAAATGGTTTTGACCACCATGTGTAAAAATATCTAATGATTTAATACTATTTTCAGGCTGCCTATTAATTAAGTCTATGAGATCCTGATATATTTTTATTTCGCGAATAAATATATTATATTTACTTCCATCCCTAGCTTTATACATCCTTTGTAAGTTATTAGCAGTAGCTTTAAACGTGTTTATATCACTTGTACTGTAAGCCCCGCCCCAAACAATAATTCTATTTTTTCGATCTACTTTAATGTTCTGAGTTGACCCCAGTTTTTGATTCGTATTAGCTGTACCTGTTGGATTAACCATTGTTATGGTTCTCCATCATAAATTCAGCATCATCGCCCAGCCATATTTCTAGATCATTTGCTGTATTTGTAATTATACGTGGAGTTTTTCCTTCATAATCAGTGTATCCCTTAAATATTTGTCCATCTTTTGATTTGATGTAATAAGCTGTGTCAGGTATAAAATTACCTTCATGATCTATAGCAACTATCTGCTCATCGAATACTTTTGCAAAATTATTGTTTGTAAATGCTGAGTTCTTAGTATTACTTCCGCTAATATCTTTACCGCTTTCACTAACGGCAAGACTTTGATTTGGGAAGAAAGTAGCGCCACATATCGTCTTATCTCCAGCCATTATTGCTGTTCTTGTACCAACAACAACGAAACCCTTACCTAATGATATTGCGCTGGCCATCACTTTACATTTTGGACAAAAGTGTTTCATGCCCTCAAGATGAATAGCTTTACCATCTATAATAAATGAATTATCCACTTCAACAACAATGCCACCATGGTCAGTCTTTGCGCCTAAAGTTATAAATGCGTTCATTTTTGATTATCCAGTATTATTAAATTATATGGGAAGTTTTTCTAAAATGTTATTTTATACATTTTTTTGTCTAGAATCAAAACAGCTTTTTATTGGTTTATATTTTTTTAATAAATTCATTCTTTTCTGATTATTCTTTCATAATTTTATCTTTCTTAACTAAGGCTCAAACTTAAACATTACAACCATTTCAGTATCTGTAACACGGCTATGTTTGTAGCTCTCATTAAATTATTAGTTTGATTCTTTTTAGCAGTATTTTATTTATGTTTCCAACGCCCACTATCCTTAAATCACTATATGTAATAAGAGATAGTGGGAAAGTATTGAATCTATAAATTACTGATCTAAGCCCAACCACTGTCTTTGATGATAAGCGCTATCCCAGAACAACCATTCTAATTCAGCGCCTTTGGTATAGGCTTTATGCATTTTCTCAAGGGTATCTGCATCGCAATGTTCTGCAATACGGTCAATCGTCGCTAAAACATTTTTAACTGCTTCGTTAAACTCTTCACCTGAATAGGTATCGATCCATGCTTGATATGGATTATTGGCAATAGATTTACTCACAATATCTTTTCCAACTTCTGCATAAATCCAGAAGCAAGGCAGTAACGAAGCCAAAACCACAGGATAGCTTTCAGACCAAGCCGTCGCAGTTAAAAAAGCAGTGTAGTGATGGCAGGCAAGGGTAAGCGGGGTATTCTCAAAGTCAGCTTTGCTAATCCCAAAATCTTTCATAAATCCATCGTGTAGGCTACGTTCAACCACAATCGCTTCTTTCGCACCTTGGGTAAATTGGATGATATCGTCAGCATCAAATGCTTTTGCACCACAGACAGCCAATGCACGACCATAAGCCACCAGATAATGCGCATCCTGAATCACATAATGACAAAAAGCTTCTTTGTTTAATGAGCCTGTCGCAAGTTCTTGGTTAAATGGAAGCGCTAAAGTTTTGTTATATAAAGCAAGATTACGTTGCCATACGTCTTGAGAAAAAGACATGTCATTTTCCTATGCAATGATTCAAGTTATAAAATGATTTCAGTGTGCAAGACTATAACAACTCTAAATTGCTTTAGGTATTTGAATGCAGAAAATTCGGCTGTATTTGCATAAAAATATGACAAAGAACTTTGGATAAATGTGAAAAAGTCGTCATAATGTGCGCATTAAAAACGCGATTTTTATTTCAGTTTTCTGATTCAAAAACTATTCTCCGTAGGTCGAATTCCCATGATGAAACATTTTGGTTTCTCAATATTTTTTACGATCGTGTGTTTGGCAATCTCTGCATATTGGGGCTTTACCCATGGTCCAAATGCAGGCGTGCAAGCCATGCTCTCTGCACTGACCATTACGGCAATTCTTGCTGTGATGGAAGTGTCTCTGTCTTTTGACAATGCTGTTGTAAATGCATCTGTACTACGTAATTGGGATCATTTCTGGAAAATGATCTTTTTAACCGTTGGTATTTTGATTGCTGTGTTTGGTATGCGACTGGTATTTCCTGTTGTGATTGTTGCAGTCACAGCGGATATGGGCATGTTTGATGTTGTGAAAATGGCATTAAATGATCCAATTCAATACTCAGAAAAATTATTGGCACATCATGCTGAAATTGCCGCTTTTGGTGGTTCATTCTTGTTATTGGTATTTTTAAACTTTTTCTTGGATGAAGGCAAAGATACCCATTGGTTTAAATGGATTGAAAAGCGTTTAGCCAACTTGGCCAATGTACCAGCAATGTCGGTATTCCTTGCTTTAGTGGCATTGCTGATTATGGCTGCAAATGTAGATGAAGCGAAACGCCTTGTGGTCACAATGGCAGGTATCTGGGGCATCGTGATTTATATCGGTGTACAAGTACTCAGTCATTTACTGGGTGGCGAGCCAGAAGTGGATGAAGACGGCAATGCTGTGGGTCATGATGCCAATGGTGCACCTACAGGTGTGATCAAAGCGGGTATTGGTGGCTTTATTTACCTAGAAGTCTTAGATGCATCGTTTAGTTTTGACGGCGTGATTGGTGCGTTTGCGATTACCTCTGATGTTGTCATCATTATGCTTGGTTTGGCCATTGGTGCGATGTTTGTCCGTTCAATGACAATCTACTTGGTCGATAAAGGTACACTTGATGCCTATATCTACCTTGAGCATGGTGCACATTATGCCATTGGTGCTTTGGCATTTATCATGATTGCAAGTGGTACAGGTTTACATGTACCTGAGGTGGTAACAGGTTTGATTGGTGTTGCCTTTATTGTTTGGGCAGTCATTGCATCGATTCAATATAACAAGCGAATTGAACAACAGAGTTAATCCTTTTTTAAGAAAAGAGATTACAATACAAGAGCACTTTAACAGTGCTCTTTTTTATGCTCAATGTTTCCACAAAGTTGCCACAATATGCGATGATGTGTTTGATAATTAGCTCGCCAGTTTTGATAAGCCAGTAGATATGATGAATCCTTTAGAACGCCGCTCGACCTTTGCATTAAGTAGTATTTTTGCTTTACGCATGTTGGGGTTGTTCATGATTATCCCTGTGTTTGCGGTGGTTGGTCAGTCTTATCAGTATGCCACACCTGCTTTGATCGGTTTAGCGGTCGGTGTCTATGGCCTCAGCCAAGCACTTCTGCAAATTCCTTTTAGCTTATGGGCAGATCGTTTTAGCCGTAAACCTTTGATTGTTTTTGGCTTACTGCTATTTGCTTTGGGTGGTGCTGTTGCGGCAATGTCTGAAACCATTTATGGGGTCATTATTGGCCGTGCGATTGCTGGCGCTGGGGCTGTATCTGCGGTTGTTATGGCTTTGCTGGCGGATGTCACCCGTGAAGAGAATCGGACCAAAGCCATGGCTGTGATGGGCATGAGTATCGGATTGTCTTTTGTTGTGGCTTTTAGTTTAGGGCCTTGGCTCACCAGTTTGGTGGGGATTTCAGGGTTATTCTGGGTAACAACAATCATGGGATTATTGGCAATCCTCATGTTGTTTATGGTGCCTAAAACCACACGTCATCATAAAAACTTTAAACAAGGTTATCTGCATCAGCTCAAACAAGTCTTAAAAATGGGCGATTTGAATCGTCTGCATGTTTCAGTTTTTGCGCTGCACTTATTGCTTACCGCAATGTTTGTTTATGTGCCTTCTCAATTGATCAATTTTGCTGGGATCCCTTTGGCGCAACATGGCATTGTTTATTTGCCTTTATTGGTCATCAGTCTGTTCTTTGCATTTCCGAGCATTATTCTGGCTGAAAAATACCGTAAAATGCGCAGCATTTTTCTAACAGCGATTGCGGGAATTATCGCGGGATTAGTCGTTCTGATTTTTGGTTATGAATCCAAATATATCTTGTTGTTAGGCCTTGGATTGTTCTTTATTGCCTTTAATGTCATGGAAGCATTACTCCCTTCATGGCTGTCTAAAGCAGCACCGATTCAATCCAAAGCAACAGCGATGGGTGTTAATGCAAGTGCTCAATTTTTAGGGGCTTTTTTTGGTGGGACACTCGGTGGACAATTAATTTTGCTCAATAATACAACAATGGGTTGGAGTGTCTTATCAGCTATTGCTATACTTTGGTTGCTCATTAGTTTTGGGCTAGCTCAACCACGATATTTAACATCAATCGTATTACGATTGCCTGAGGATAAACAAACCGATAATTGGACTTCTCAGTTGTTGTCAATTCGTGGTATTGAGGAAGTTGTGGTTATGTCTGACCAGCAAGTTGCGTATATAAAGGTTGATAAACAGCAAATTGATGATGCTGCGCGACAACATTTAACGCAGTTGTTTGGGAAAGAGGTAGCCATTTAAACATAACTCTTATAAAGTAAAACATAGAATCGAATAGGAAGATAACATCTAATGCGTGGTGTAAATAAAGTTATTTTAGTTGGTACTTTAGGTCGTGATCCTGAGACTAAAACTTTCCCAAATGGGGGTTCTCTCACTCAATTTTCAATTGCGACAAGTGAATCTTGGACAGACAAAAATTCCGGTGAAAGAAAAGAACAAACGGAATGGCATCGTATTGTATTGCACAACCGTTTAGGTGAGATTGCACAGCAGTATTTACGTAAAGGTTCAAAAGTTTATATTGAAGGTTCTTTACGTACCCGTCAGTGGACGGATCAAAATGGTCAAGAGCGCTATACCACTGAAATTCGTGGCGAACAAATGCAGATGCTTGATAACAACCGTCAACAAGGTGAAGGCGCTGCTGCTGACAATGGTGGTTATAACCAACCACGTTTCAATAACAACCAGCAAGGTGGTTTTAACAACAACCAAGGCGGTGGCGGTTATGCGAATCAAGGTAATCAAGGTGGTGGTTACGGCAATGCCAATCCACAAGGTGGCTATGGCAATGGCGGAAACAATGTAAACCAAGGTTTTCAATCGCCTAAACCTGCAGCTGCACCATCAGCACCTACTGCTGCCCCTGCGGATTTGGATGATGACTTACCGTTTTAATTGATAAGAACGGTCAAGCTTTATCAAAACCCTTTGTGAAAACAAAGGGTTTTTTATGAGCTTCCTGATTTGGTTTTAGACAATCACTTTTTCGCAGAAACCCACATGGTAATCACAGCTTTAAACACCAGATTATTTTGTGTGTCTTTAACCTCCACATTGACCAAATAATCACTACCTTGATTCCACTGAAAATTGCTTTCAACAGGCGTGGCAATCGCAATTAAATCAGTTTCAGCCTTCTTTAGATATTCAACCGTCATCCCTTTGGGAATCCAACGGTGCGTGGAAGGCACGGTTACGTCGGTCATGGTTCCGCCAGCAAGCTCAGCCATATTACACATGGCAATAGCATGGACTGTACCAATATGATTGAGTACAGCACGATGTTTTTTGATTTTAATTTCAGCATAGTTCGCTTCAAGTCGTTCAAAAACAGGTGAAATACTGCTGAAATAAGGCGCTTTTAAGCACAATAATTTTGAAAATGTCCATTTGCCAGCAGGCTTATTTTTAAATCTATTCCACAGTTTTAGGGTTTGGCTCATTGTTGTATTCCTTATTTAGCTTACAGAATATTATTCTAATACAGAATTAAATTCTGTTATTGGCTCGACAGACGATTTGAATCGCGTAAAATGTCATATAGAAAATGCTTAAATAAAATCAAAGGCTGTACATGAATAATCAAAGTTTGTTGGAACGTCGTTATAGTGGACGTCGTGCAGAATTAAAACGTGTGATTTTAACGGAAGCATTAGCCTGTTTTTTAGAATATGGGATTGAAACAACAACAATAGAAATGATCCGTGAACGTGCGCAAACCAGTGTGGGGGCGATTTATCACCATTTTAAAAATAAAGAAGGTTTAGTGGCAGCCCTGTATATTTTAGCCATAGAAGACCAAGCAGAACGCCGTGATCAAGCATTATTGTCTGCACAAAGTCTACAGCAGGGTATCCAAGTGATGACAGCAAGTTATATAGACTGGGTGATGGATTATCCTGATTTCGCTAGATTTTTATATACTGCCAATTTTAGTATTTCTAAAAGTTCTCAGCGTGATCAGCTAAAACAGCAGAATCATTTACGTAATCAGCACTTATTGGCTTGGATGAAACAGCAACCCGATTATGGGGTGATCGAGAACATTCCCCATGAATTATTATTGTCATTTATGGTTGGATCGACAGAAAGTTATTGTCGGGCATGGTTGTCAGGTAAAGTGAAAGCTACGCCAAAAGTTTACCAAGCAGCATTGGCACATGCGGCTTGGTGCAGTTTAGAAAGCGTATATCAGCAACAACAAGGTTGAATAACCAAGCTTGTTAAATCATGGATGCTATGATTAAAAAATTCGTGAGCTTTGCATATAGTGCGTTGTGACTTGATCTAAGTGATTAAGAATGGTCGCACGATCTTGAGTTTGAATTGCTGTGTCCAGTTGCTGCATATAGCCTAGCAATTGGTTTTTTGCTTTTGCCGCAAATTCAGCAGTAATGGCTTGATCTTCATAAAGTAAGACATAGTTTTTGGCAAAACCATAAATCATAAAAATCGCCGTTTTCTCAAAATCAGACTCAGAATGAGCAATTTGAGATTCACAGTTTATTTTCAGTTGTTTAAAAGCGTCTGTACCAAAAGGAAGGTTTTGGAATTGCTCCAAAAGAATTGAGAACGTCATTTTTTAAAGTCCACTCAAAAAGAAAATCTATAGAGTAAAAGGCGAAAGGTCAAGCAAAGTTTGAAATAATATTTTCGATTAAACCAAGCCAACAGATTGGAAAAATAAATCTATAAAACCGATTATTTTTATTAAAAACTCCAGTTTTACCGATTTAATAATTTTTCGTATAGTGATTTCACAGATAAGCAATCCCTGAAACCTATTGAAGGAAGACCAAATGAGTTTGATCAATACTGAAGTTAAAGCATTTAACGCAACTGCATATAAAAATGGTGAATTTATCGAAGTGTCTGAAAAAGACTTCTTGGGTAAATGGTCTGTGGTATTTTTCTATCCTGCTGATTTTACTTTTGTCTGCCCAACAGAGTTAGGCGATCTAGCAGATAACTATGCTGAATTCCAAAAAATGGGTGTAGAAATTTATTCAGTTTCTACTGATACACACTTTACCCATAAAGCATGGCATGACAACTCAGATGAAATCAAAAAGATCCAATATCCAATGGTGGGTGATCCAACTTGGGCTTTGGCAAAAAACTTTGAAGTGTTGATTGAAGCTGAAGGCCTTGCAGATCGTGGTACTTTCGTGATTGATCCTGAAGGTAAAATTCAAATTATTGAAATCAATGCTGGTGGCATTGGACGTGATGCACAAGAATTACTACGTAAAGTGAAAGCAGCACAATATGTGCACGCACACCCAGGTGAAGTATGTCCAGCAAAATGGAAAGAAGGCGATGCAACACTTGCACCTTCAATTGATTTGATCGGTAAAATCTAATCATTGCCTAGGATTAGAATTGAAAAACCAGAAGTTAAACTTCTGGTTTTTTATTGTTCGATTGTTGACTTTATAAAATATAACCATCGTGTTTAGGTGCGTAGGCGCGAATACCATCGACTAAATCTTCAATCAATTTTTCCATGACTAAGCGTTGACCTTTGCGTGATGCATAGACCAACTGTACAACACCGATATTAGAACACCACTCTGGTAACAGATGGATTAAACGCCCTGAAGTAATGTCTCGTTCTACCGTTAAATAGGGAAGATCAGCAATGCCTAAGCCATCGAGTACCGCATAATACGCACCCATTAAGTCATTACTTTTGACCCGAGGCTGTAACGGAATATCAATTTCTTCTCGTTGCTGAATATGATGTAAATGCCAATGATAGTGCTGTTTATCTGTACCTAATACAATGGTTGGAAATTCACAAAGTTCTGTGACATGTTGAATTTCACGATCGCCTAAAAGTTCAGGACTAATCACTAAACAGTGCGTGGTTTTAATCACATCTCTAACGATAATGCTGGAGTCTTCATTGCTTGAAAAGTTAGTACGAATGGCCAAATCAATATCATCATGCAGCACATCGATACGTCGACTGGTGAGTGCCAATTCAACCCGAACTTTGGGATATTTTTTTAAAAACTGATTTAGAATTGGTCGAATTTGATGTTCCATCATCACGGGTGGGCAACTAATTTTAATCAGACCCTGTAATTCAATTTCTTGTTTTAATAAGACATTCTGAGCATTATCCGCCTGTTCAATAATCTTTGCACATTCCTCAAAGAATTCTTGTCCTAGTGGTGTGACTTTAAAATGCCGTGTCGAGCGTTGAATCAAAGTCACATTAAATTTGGCTTCTAAATCCAGAATACGTCGGCTCAGCTTAGACTTGGTGATATTACTGGCTTCACTTGCAGCACTAAATCCACCATGTTTTACCACCAGATAGAAATAATAATAATCATCAAAAGAGTGCACAGCTTCATCTCAGGTGTGTTGATGATAAAATAGTATCATTAATAGGAAAGTATTTTAAAATTTGTACAAATAAAATGCACAGACAAAAGCGAGGAATGCAAAGACTTACATTCCTAGCGACAACGATTATCTTATTTTTGAGAAGTGTTTTGTGTGTAGCTGTTGATCAGATTACGATAGTCAGGGATATGGTTACCAAATAGCGTACCTAAACCTTCAATATCATTACGCCAATCGCGATGTAGCTCACAAGAGGCACCAAACCAAGTCATTAATTGCGCACCTGCATTGCTCATACGGTCCCAAGCCGAGTCACGTGTCAGCGGGTTAAATGTTCCTGAAGCATCGGTGATCACAAAGACCTCAAAATCTTCTTCAAGGGCAGAAAGTGCAGGAAAGGCAACACAAACCTCGGTGACAACACCCGCAATAATCAGTTGTTTTTTCCCTGTTGCTTTTACCGCTTTGACAAAGTCTTCATTGTCCCAAGCGTTGATTTGACCAGGGCGAGCGATATACGGCGCATCTGGAAAAAGCGCTTTTAACTCAGGGACCAGTGGACCATTGGGGCCATCTTCAAAACTGGTGGTGAGAATAGTGGGAAGGTTAAAATATTGAGCCGCCGCAGCCAGCGCCAAAACATTGTTTTTAAACTTATCTGGGTCAATGTCGCGGACTAAAGAAAGTAATCCAGTTTGATGATCGACTAACAATACCGCAGCATCATCTTTGTTTAAACGAACGTAAGGTTTTCCCATTTTTATATCCTTGAAGTCACTAAAATTTAAATTGTGCTTAAATACAAAACAAATTATTTTGCATGGATTTCATGTTACGTGGCTTAATCATGATATTTAAGCCTATAAACTGAGATTAATAATCTCATAAATAAGATGATTGATTAAAAACTACGCTGTGCAGTTGCTATTGAATATCCTATATTTGAGATTCAGCGTATTGGTAGATTGCTGTATTGATCACTTTAAAAAACCTAAAATGGATTCATATTAAAGCCTAGAGATAGGAGTATTGAGATGAAAAGAATTATTGGTGTATACCGCAATCAAAATATGCATTGGGTCGGTGATGGCTTTCCTGTAAAAAACTTGTTTTCTTATGATCGTTTAGGTCAAGCGATTAGTCCTTTTTTATTATTGGATTATGCAGCGCCTTATACCTTTGCACCTAGCCATGAACAGCACGGTGTAGGTTCACATCCACATCGTGGCTTTGAAACAGTAACGATTGCCTATCAAGGTGAAGTTACCCATAAAGACTCCCATGGTGGCGGTGGAACCATTAAAACAGGTGATGTGCAGTGGATGACTGCGGGCGCAGGCTTGGTTCATGAAGAATTCCATTCACACGAATTCACTGAAAAAGGTGGAATCTTTGAAATGGTTCAGCTTTGGGTGAATTTACCTGCGGCAGATAAAATGACCCAACCTAAGTATCAAGCAATTTCTGCGCAAGATATTCCTGTGATTCATTTTGATGATGATGCAGGCCACTTACGTGTGGTTGCAGGGAAATATGCTGAACAACAAGGTGCTGCTTCAACCTTTAGCCCTGTCAATGTTTGGGATGGTCAGCTTAAAGCGGGTCATGAGCAAATTATTCATGTGCCAGTTGACCACAATACTTTGGTGGTTGTACTCGAAGGTGAAATGTTACTCAATGGTACACAAAAGGTGCTAGATAGCTCGATTGTCATGTTTGAAAAAGATGGCGATGCAGCAATTCAACTTGAAGCGGTGCAAGATGCTAAGTTTTTGGTCCTTACAGGTAAACCACTGAATGAGCCAATTCAAGGCTATGGTCCATTTGTAATGAATAGCAAAGAAGAAATCGTGCAAGCGTTTAACGATTTCAATAATGGCAAATTTGGTGAAATTGTAGCGGAAGCTTAGTTGATGTTGATGAAAGGTATTTGTGTATAACGGATAGCTTGCATGCCTTTCGTCTATACGTTCAGGCATGTATGAAATATAGAGAGAAGTCAAAAAGCGGATTGTAAAATCCGCTTTTTTTATATTTAAAATTTTTAGCACCAAAAGGTCAGAAATTTAAAAAAAGAAAAGAGCTTTGCTCTTATTGAACAGAAGCTCTCTTACGCTGTAGTTTTTTTCTTTAGATGATTATGTCTTGTTTTGATTGGGTTGTTTTGCTATTCGCGCATCATAATTAATTAAAAATGTGAAGTAAAGCACAATATATTTCATTTGGTTAATTTATATCCGTTGTTTTAGTATTTTTTGTATGCCGTCATTTTACAAGTGGTGCAATTGATCTGCTTAAAAAGCAAATTCAAAGTAAAAAAAAAGGATCTCTATTCCACACTATAGAGATCCTTTTTATGCTGTAGTTTCTTTTATTGTGTGTGTTGTCATAATTATTTGTTTTTATTGTAAATGTGAATTATTTATCGTTTTTATGCTGTAAATAATAATTAATAAATTGGTATTTGTAAATGTTTTTTTAATAAATAGTTAAATTATCTGTATGTTTTTAACAGTATTTTTTTATATATATAAATATCAATCAAGTATAAGCAGGGTGTCGCACAAGAGCTTGGTCTAAAACCACTAAAATTAAATAAACACCGAGGAATGGAGATTTTTCCTAAAAAATTTCCAACAAAAAAAGTTAAAACTGGAACTTTTTAATACCGTGATTTAATCGGCTATAGCTCATAATAAAAAAAATGGTTACGCACGGATAATAACTTTGGATATTGCAGTGATTGGTAGTGGTATGGCTGGCCTGGCCACCGCAAGAATTCTTAAAGATGCAGGTCATAACATTACCATCTTCGAAGCATTACCTGGTCGTGGTATGGATAGTCACAGCATTGAGTTTGAAGGTGGTCTAATTGATGCACCTTTGCGCGTGATGAATCAGCATTTATGGAAAAATACACTGAGCCTTGCAACACACCTTGGCATAAAAACCTTTCCAGTGCGTACCTTTATGGCATGCAGTTGGTTATTTGAAGATAAAACAGAAACTTGGTTGACTACATCACGTACCCGTATTGGTAATTTCCCCATTATCAATAACCGTAAAGGGATTAAGCAGTATGGTTGGCGTTTAGTCAAAGGGATGTTGCAGCTTAAAACCGCCATTTCTCAATTTTTTAAATCTAAAAATCAAGACATTACCCTTGCTGATTTTATCAATCACAATGATATTGAAGAGGTATTTTGGCATGGTGCTGTGATGCCTGTGCTTTATACCATTTGCACCTGTGACCCTAAAACTATTGGTGAATGGCCAGCAAAACCGCTCTTAATCTTTTTAAAGCAATTAACCGATGGTGATGCTTTATTGCGTTTACATGGTGGAACGCCTGCTTTTGTCGATAAATTGATTGAAGGTATTGATATTCATAGCGGTTCTGAAATTACCAAAGTTGAGGAACAGGGTAATGCTGTTCTGGTTGAAAATGCACAAGGTGAGCAATTTCAATTTGACCGTGTAGTGGTTGCAACACCGACTAATAAATTAGAAAACTTTTTAAATAAACAACAATTTGCTGACGATATCGCTTTATTGCAAAAATTTAAGTTTGAGCAAGGCGAATTGGTTATGCATACCGATGCATCCGTGATGCCGCCAAATCGTAAAGATTGGGCTGTATTGAGCTATATGATGGATCGTAAATTTACCAAACAACAATTCACAGTTTGGCTGAATTCGATTGAACCAAGTTTGGTGGGTAAATCTCCAGTGTTCCAAACATGGCGTCCTGTGACCAGTATCGATCCGAAGAAAGTCATTTCTACAGTGACCTTAACCCGTGCTGTGGTGGATTCTGAAACAGTGGCTTTAAACATCGAATTGCAAGCGCGTCATAAAGTCGCCAACCGCAAAGTATTCTATTGTGGCTCATGGTCATGTGATGGTTTGCCCATTCTTGAATCTGCAGTGACTTCTGCAATGCATATCGCAGAAATTTTTGGTGCACCATTGCCATTTGTAGGATTAAAACCTAAAGTTGAGGTGGCTCCGCAACTTGGCTATTAAAGCTCAATGAATTCATATAAAGCTTAATGAATTCATAACTGAATAAGTGAATGATTTAAAATGAAATGGCTTCAAGCGATTCAGCAAAAAATTCCAAAACATAAATATGCAATCGATGCAAAAATGTTAGGAGATGATGCTGAGTGTGCTTGGACCAACTTAGGGTATTGGGATAAGGCTACATCCTCTTACCCTCAAGCCTGTCAGCAACTTGCTGAACGACTTGCACAAGCGGTACAGCTTAATCAACATGATCGGGTAATAGACCTAGGCTGTGGTCAGGGTGCCAGTTTAAAATACTGGTTAGAACACTATCAAATTCAAGACTTAGAAGCGGTTGAGTTACAACAACAGTGTGTTGATAAAATTCAAAAACAACTCCCACAGATTAAGGCGATTCACTGCCAATCTTTTTTAAATTTAAATACGCTTTTATTGACGCAACCTTTTGATGTGGTGTTGTGTATTGATGCGGTTTACCACAGCGATTTAAATTTATTTTTAAATTCAGTTGTTCCAATTTTAAATTCAAAAGGTCGTTTGGGTTTTCATACGTTGATGCTTTCAGACACAGTTTTAAATTCAAAACAAAAAATGAAATATAAATGGCTACTTAAAGCCGCTGATGTCGATTTAAAATCACTAATGACTGCGACCCAAATCAATCATGCACTGCAACAGCATGGTCTTGAGCAAATCGCGCTTGAAGATATATCCACAGCAGTATTTGCTGGCTTTAGTCAATATATTGCGACACGAGCGAAAACAGCGCATGGAGGATTAGATCAAATCAAAATACAAATGACCGCAAAAGTTTGTCAAAGGCTATTTGAAGAGGGAATCGTTCGATATATACAGCTCAGTGCAGTCAAAACGTAATTTTTATGATTTGTGATGATAGCAAGTAGATTTAAAAATTATAAGAAAATGCCTAAGCCAAAAACAACAAAGCCTCACTAAAAAAGCAAGGCTAAGTAAAAATGGTGCCGGCACACGGATTCGAACTGTGGACCTACTGATTACAAGTCAGTTGCTCTACCAACTGAGCTATGCCGGCAACGTGGCGAGAATTTTACAGAATATTTATAAGATTGCAAGCCAAAAAATAAACAATTGAATAATCTTTAATATTTATAGTTTTAGCGATCGGGTCTTGTTTAGAAGCTGATAATGCCGTGTGGTATGAATGCTTAGATTTTTAGAGAGCAAAGGGTTTTTCCGCTTTTAATTTGCGGGCAGACAAAATAGCAAAGATAGCTAGAGTAACGGCAATTAGAGTAATGACAACTAGAGCAACGATTAGTAATCGCTTTAAGCTTCCGACTAAAAAGGCTTACGGAGGGGTAAGCCTTGAGTATTTGGGGTTAAATCAATAAATCTTTATCAGTTTTGAAATATAGACTTATTTTCTCCTTAAAATATGATCCAGATCTTGTGCGCATTCTTCTAGGGTGATTGCCATATCTATTTGCATTTGGGGTTTCAATTCGTTTGCGAGTTTTCTCCATTGCTCAATCAATTGGATAGCTTTCTGAATTTTATGCTTATTTACATCTTTGGCAATAGTTGGGGTGTATCCACCACGTTTAGCATTTTTGACTTGTCTTACATAATTGGCGCTGTTATTCATTGTCACTCCCGAATAGCAGTTTTATGCTTTTAACTTGTTTGAATCGCTAATAAGTACCGCATCATGATTATCTTAAGAGAACGTTACATCTATATGATTTTTATTTTGTATTTCACCTCCTTTGAATCGTGCTAGAAGTTCTTTTCACTTGATACTAATTCAAGAAAGTTGGAATTGAAATAGTCAATTGTCTTTTTAGTTGAGTGGATATGTATCTATTTGCTTCAAAAAAGAGCTCAAATATCGTATAACTAAGTTAAGTAAAAACTAGAACAATTGAGAATGAAACGATTCAGTATTTTATTATTATTGGTTTCTGCCGCACATGCTGAAGCTCCTAAAGAATGTCAGTTACTTGAACAGACCTCCGAAATGTTAATGCAGTTACGTCAAAACGGTTTGTCGTTAGATGATGTTGATTTTAATCCTGAAGCATTGTCTGCAAAAGAACAGGTATTGTTAAAAGGTATGATTGACGATGCAAAGGGTGTCCCAATTTATCAAATTCCTTTAACCCGACAAAAAGCCATTGATGATTTTAAACTCAAGTGGCAAGAGGTGTGTCAGTCTGCGGATGTTGTAATGCCAACTGAGTCGAGATAAAAGATTGTTTTTTATTTCGGCTACAGTGTTATGGTTAATAGAGGGTTTGGTTGTGCTATAGACATATGACTAGATGCAATTCTAAGCGATCAAGTTACCGCTCAAGCTAGCGTACAAGTAAGCGATCAAGTTCAGATAAGCTGAAAAGTATTAAACAATGTTATAGGTTGAAACAAATAGTTTTTATATAGATCTATTATTAGTTTTACTGTGCTGAGGTTCAGTGAAATGTTTTTATCAAAAGCTGTTTGCGATGAGTAGTTGGGCGCTATATAAATAGAAACCGACCAGCATATCCGTAACGCCAATCGGTATGACAAGTTCTATGCTTTCAACACAGTCCAAAACTTATAGTTGAGGTGTTAGATAAATAGAAACCGATTTGTATAATTTACAAGTCGGTTCCCGAATGAAGTTGCTGATAATTATTATTTGAAATGGTGTTCAATTTTAATAGAATAAATATTCTAGAATAAAATGTTTATTTTATCGGTTTTATTTTTAATGGATTTTTAAATTAATTGAGTCTGATTAGATGAGTGTAGAAAAAATTATAGTTCCTTATTATAATGTGGATAATATTTTATCTAAAGAGCTTGTATTCGGTCGTAAGATTGGTTTGGATAAATATGTTATTGAAAATATTCCTTTGTATGCACCTAATTTGGCTTTAGGTGATATTCTTTTGGTAGAAAAGTTAGGTGATGAACAACTATATTTTGAGGATTTATTAGAGACATCAGAGAACTCTACTATAAGAATCGTCTTCTTTAATTATGATCCTATAATTGTGCAGAAAATTTTAAAAGAAATCGAGGGGTACAGTATAAACTGGGTTGGGTTTGTTGGTGGTAGTTATTATTCATTAAACATTAATAAGGATTTAGATTATAAAAAAATAAAATTGTTTTTAGAAGGAAATTCTAAAATAATGGATTATCAAGAGAGTTGTTTGTCAGAAAAACATAGGAGTGAATTGTTGTAGGTTTAAATTAGAAATTAATTGGATATTAGATTTTTAAATTATTGAAATTCTTAGGTAGCTTTTATTATTTATTCCTATTTTAGATTGATTTTTAAATACATTATATTGCTGTTAATATTGTTTCGATTATTCCACAAAGGAAGAATGGAAAATCATGAAAAGATACTGGAATAAGTTCGATGAAACGTAATGTGCTACTCGATAAAGTAAAGCATTTAGGCCGGACGATATAGAAAAATGATCAGGCTACCACTTAGGAAGTTTAGTGGGAACTAAGATGCACTGCGTTAAATTACTAGGCGACAAACTGAGGGCAAGAAACTTTGAAAGCTGGGTCAATTAAATTCATGCATGTGTAGTGGTATTGAATAAATTTACTGAATTAGGCAGACCTCATATCTACGTGATACCTTAAATTTTAATTACTTGGGAAAGTATTAACTCCTAAATCTATGTGCAACATAGCCGTCTATGTGCTAAATTTTATCCTCAATGCAAAGTATCTTGTAGAGTCTCTTTTACACTAGGTCAAAAAGTAAATAAGCCACAGATTAAAAAGGGGGGTAGTTAAGGGGCCATGGATATTCTTTTAAGCACAATCAGGAAATAGTGCTATTTTTAATTTTACAGCCGGATAGTTATCTTAAGTTGGACATTAATATGAGTATCACAAATCTTGATGAAATAGACTATATTGCATATATTTCAGATGAAAAACATTTGAAATTAATGATTTTAGATAGTTACTTTTGGGATGATGATAGCGTGCGTAATAGTGATATTGATGAAAAAAATACCGCTCATGCTCAATTATTAACAGATAAAATTAATTTATATGTAAAGTACATTTTTTCAGATGAAATTGCTGAGAAATTTGGTTCTCATGAAATTGAAAAAACAAGTATTGAGATAGTACAGCCAAATGAATTCAATGTATTTAGCACACTCTTTTTTGTTGATGTTACAGATTTTTTAGCTAAAATTAATATACTGATTACTTATAGAGTTTTTGAAGGATAATTGATAACTTTAAATGGATTAAGAGAATTTCTATTTTATAAGATGTTAATAAATCGTTGTCTTTGATTAAGAAGAGGCTGTGGTTTTAAATGATGCATGTTTAAAAAAAGAGGCTTTAACTTGATGAAATATAGATACTTATCAGAATTTAACCATGAGCAAAAACTAGAAGATTTATAAAGCTGAATTTAAAGCAGAAGTAATAAAACTAATTGAAGAAAATAATGGTAATGTCTTAGAAACCACAAGACAGTTTGGCATTTCAATGAAAAATAAAACCGATTTGTATATTGTACAAGTCGGTTTGTCTGAAAAACTAAACGAACCGGTAAAACTTTCCATTAATTTTTATATCAACATGTTTGATCTGTTTTTCTGGACAGGGTATCAGTGAAACATTTAGCCCCATATCAGTTAAAGTTTCACCATCTAGACTCCATGTATCTACTTCACATGAATGACCATCTTTAGCTGTTATTTTAACTTCATTAATCAGCATATCAGGGAACCCAATAGGTTTACCTAAACTTATGGATTCAATCAAGGTAGGCTTATCCAAATTCATACTGTACATAAAGTTTAAACGCGGTACAGAATCATTATAACAATCCACACTGTATTCGTTAGCACCACAACTCTCAACGACTGGGATTGATTTAGAATCTGATCGTGTATTAGATGTTTTCGACCGTTGTAATTCAGTAGTTGGAATAGAGAGATTAGTTGCTGGAATAGTTTGTTGATCTGCTTCAAGTTGAGAGACTTGTAATTGGTCAGGATTAATATTTGCTTGTATATTATTGTCCTGTTTGTTTTGCTTAGATTGAATAAGTAAAAGATAGGCAATCCCAGCAAGGGCAATCACGATGATGAGATTGAAAATGGTTTGTTGATGATTTTTCATATAATTATATCCTTTTAATATTTTATTTAATGTAGCCATATTGGTCATTTATTTAGAACGGAATAAAACCATTCCGCCAATGATCAATAAAATAAGTATTCCCCCAATGAATTTTCCGACTGAGGGAAACATCACCGCAGGCCAAACGATGCCTTGACCTAAGTGATAGGCAAATGATTTATAGCTTTGTTGGCCCCAAAAGTTTTGATAGATGGCAAACAGCAACCCGATAATAAAGTAAGCTCTGATCAGCAAAGACTTAATTGATGTATTCATTTATTTTCCCCCAAGCGCAAATTTAAGAAGTAGGTAGAACAGTCCAAAAAAGATCATCAAGCCAATAAACGGTAGGCCGAGAAAACAGATGACCACAATCACACAAATGATTCCTGCAATGGCTCTCATAGCTTATTCCCTCATGCATTGCAGGCCACTTTGCATCAAGTCGTATTGAAATGATTCAGTCTGGCTCAGTGTGTAAAGATTGTTCTTTAAACCTTTTTCTCCATATTTGCTTTCGAGTTTTTTGTAGGCACATTTGCATGCACTACGTTCCATGCCTGTGGATTGGCAACCGCTGATAAATTCTCGCTCTGACTTGCTGGCGCAGCCCAGTGTCATTAGTGAGCAACTGATGATTAAAATTGAAGTTAGAGTTTTCATGATTCTCTCCCATTTATTGTTTTGATTATTTTGAAATAGCTGAATTCAGCAAAGTGATCAAATTAAAGACACGTGTAGGCAGTCCAAAGTACCTATAAGTCTTTAGATCAATTTAAGCCGAAATGAAATCTATGATTTTTGCCAGAAACAGGGAGGTTCCCAATATGGCTTTAGAGAAAAGAATAAAAGTAAAAAATGCTTAGTCATGGCGACTACTCCTATATGCAATAGAAGTTCTGCCGAATCACTGTCAATTGATTATGGAGGCAGAACGAAAAGGGGTTGACAGACTGGGCATATAGAACCAGCACGCGCGAACGCGTCCCCCTCCCGTTCTACCGCAAAGGGGGACGAGAAGGTTTCACATAAGACTTATACTCAGAAAGTAAAAATCCGATGCGCTATATACAACGGTCTGTCAAAACCGGCTGGCAATGTAGGCCAGCAGGGAAAGGATAATAGTGCGGGCACTTTTAGTCAAATGTGTGTGTTGAAAAGAGTTTTGTTTGGGTAGGTTTAAAATAAAAAGGTTGAAGTCTTAAGGGTAATCATTTCATTTTGGTCTTAGTAGGTTGAAGATACATCAATGGAGTGAGGGCCGTCAGTTGAAAAGTCACGAATAGAGGGAGTAATAGCTCTGTTATTTTTGGTAGAATTGGAAAATTACCAAATATAATGATGAAACTAAACTTGAATTATTACGATATCAATGCAGTAGAATTTTTTGGATCTACTTTTCAAATAGATATGGAGAGTTTATATCAATCCTTTTTAAGATATTTACCAGACAATGCATTGATACTTGATTTGGGCTGTGGTTCAGGTAGAGATACTTTGGCTTTTAAGAATAAAGGCTATCAAGTTGTAGCAACAGATTATTCAAAAATGTTAGTGGATAAAGCCAGCAAATTAGTTGGAATAGATGTACGATTTGAAAGTTTCTATGAGCTGTCTGACTTAAATCTTTATGATGGCATTTGGGCATGTGCTTCGTTACTGCATTGCGAAAGAAAACGATTACCTGAAGTAATAGGTAAAATTTTGGCAGCGTTAAAGATGAATGGTATTTGCTATATGTCATTTAAATATGGTGAAAAAGATCGCCATAAAGATGGCAGGGATTTTACAGATTTAAATGAATTACAAATACGAAACTTATTAAGAGAGTTTGATAATATTTTACTGTTACAACAATGGATTATCATTGATAAACGTCCTGATCATAATGAAGATTGGCTTAATATCGTATTTCAAAAAATGAATAAATAATGTCAATATTTATACCTTCACCACAGCAACAGCTCAAGTTTTTGAAACAGATTCAACAAATACTACATTCAGGAAGTTTTTCTTCAACGTATAAACTCGCCTTATTGATGAGTCTTTGTCGTTTGGCAATTGAACAAGGAAAAGACACGGCAGAAAGTTTAACTTTAGATTATTTAGATATTTCTGAGAAATTTATAGATTTATATTGGAAACAAACGCTTCCATTCCATTTTAATGAAAATGAACCGTTCCTATTACAGCAGAATAATGGCAAGCAAGCAGGAATTATTAGCTTAATTCACACTGCCCAGCAAAGTTATAAATCTCTAGCCTTAGCTAGACGAGATCATTTGTACTGGCTGCAATTGAAAAAGAAAGTGGCTGATACCGTAAAGAGGATGCCTGTAACTTATTTGCAAAATTTTAAAGGCCAAAATGTTGAGTTTTTATATCGTTTAGAAGATTCTCGAAAACAGCTCATACTTTTACCAAACGTCATGTATTGCTTGCGTCAATTTAGTGAAATTATTGAAGAGTTATGTCAAAAGAAATGGGTTGATTTTGTAAGGTTAAATAAAGGGAATTTATTGGTTTTAGATGGTTTGCCTGATCTAGCAACATTCATGTTTGAACCAAGTCGAAATCAACTCCGCCAAGTAGGAGAATTTTTAGTTGACCTACAAATGTGTAAGTGTTTCTACTGCCAAAAGCCAATTAAACAAAATAAGTGGGCTGTAGATCATTTTATACCTTGGGCTATGTACCCAGCAGATACAGGTCATAATTTTGTACTTGCAGATGAAAAATGCAATTTAGCTAAAAGTGATTTCTTAGCATCAGAAGAATTTTTGTTTCAATGGCAAGAGAGAAACCAAAACTTTGATAGTCTCATTGCGGACGAGTTATCAAAGCTTGGATTTCTGACGGATATTGAAAGATCGCATAGTGTTGCGAGTTGGGCATACAGACAGGCAAAGGAGAATGGGTATTTGTTATGGGGTAAATAAGCCATAAGCATCTACATAAATCTAGAGTATCTATCTATAAGTAGTTGATGGTCATGGAATTCTATAAAAGGTTTAATAGCTAAATAAATTTCCTCTTTTAATTTGATATCTATCCATGAATCATCACGATAGATACATTCACCCATGGCTCTGAAAATAAGTTCAATTTCATGATTATTCATTAAAAAGATCTCTTCTTCTACTCTACTTCTGAGTGCATTAAGAAGTTCCTCAAAATTTGCGAATTCTTCATTATAAAAATCAAGTTTAGAAGATATATAAGAAAAATAGCCTTTTGCATTTTCGACTAAAGAAATGAGACAAAGATATAGTTGTGAAATCTCATTCATAGTGAAATAGGCACGGCTACTTTGGGGGGAAATATAGAAAGCTTGCAAGATCTCGATTGTTTTTAATACACCTAAACTTCGATAGTAATGATCCTTGAGTAACGCAAATTTACGAATATCCCTCATGTAACCAAAGTTCTTTAGATCTTTTAATTTTTTGATTTTTTTTGAGTAACTAAAGTAGGAAAAAAAATTCTTCTTTTTATTCCAATTAATAGCTTCAGGAATAAGTTTCTCTGTTATCCATTCAAAAGAAGTTTGACAAGGCCACCATTGTTTTTCGGATACAGGAATTTTGCTAAGGGGCGGTTCCCATAACAAGGTGAGTTCATCTTTATCATTGATATCTTCAATATTTTCTGCCCAAAACATACCGTGATAAACATCTTCTACAGGTTTATATTTTTCTCCTGTATATAGTTGTATGAAATTCCGAGATGCTGAAAACATATGCCATTCAGTATTTCCATTGTCTACATCATGAACATTTGTAAAATTAATCATCAAATCCCAAATTTCCTTGGGTAATGTACATAACGCGATATATGTTCGTCCATGCCATGAAATAAATGGAAAGTTATAAGCTTTCCATTTATCTTCAATTTTTTGTATCGCTTCAAGATAGGCAATAGTAAGATTGTCCGCAACTTCTGTAATTTGTTGAATAACTTCAATTGGGAGATTAAAACGACAGTTTTGTAAGTCTATAATTTCAGATTGATTTAATGGATTACCAATATAAAATGGTCTATAGCGAGAGTGAGTGGGTTGTCCTGAGTTTCCTAAGAAATTTTCTAACATCCATTTATTTTCTAAAATTACAATTACTCCATGAGCATCATGAGTTTTGACCGTAATAGTGGCAGAGCCGACATGGTTTTGTGTAGGTAATAAAGCCGAAATTTCAATCCATTTTTTTTTAATTTTCCAATTGCCATCCTCAAAAAAGGTTTCGTCAAAATCTGAAAAATTTAATGAAGAGAAATTAAGAAATTCTTTAGCAGTTTCTCGATTATTTTCATTAGGATCGATTAACGCTTTATGTAATGTTTCAATAAAGTGTGTTTTAAGCATCCATTCATTATAAAACTGGCTTTCTGGAGCCATGGGAAAGAATTTGCTAACAATGTCTGGATAGGGTTGTGACATTGTGGTTAAGGTAATGGCTGTCCATAACTCGGATTCAATTCCTAAAGAATGTAAGTCTATGTGTATTTCATTCCATTTCTTTGAAATATTTCTAGGTACTTCTTCTTGCGCAAGGATAATGACATATTTATTTATGTTAGGGAGTAAGTCGTTCTGCTTGAACTTTTTTATAGTTTTATCTAGTTCTTGAATTGATAAAGTTTTCCAGCATTTGCATTCATACACAGCTAGCTTTTTAGGAGATTTTACAAAATTGGCACTGATATCAAGCCCACCTTGATAGTGCCCATTGCCTTTAATACGATGAACATTGGTTAATTCTTTGTCTTTATAAAGTAGCCATTCGCAATATTGTTCAAATTGCTCGCTGGTAAGTTTTGTAAATGGTAATGCAGTAGCATTGAATGGAATATAATTTTTCATGAAGTAAATTTTTAATCGTTAATTTAAAATTAGCTTGAAGTCGTATCTCTGTATAAACAAAATAAATGAAAACCTAGTTTAAAAAATAGTAACTTATATTTATCTGTTTGAACTCAATAAATTTGCTGCTAGGCACCAAAAATTGTAATTATCAATTATACTTGTATTCTTTGAATTTGATGCTTTTTATTGTTATGACCTTGTTAGATTTGAAAAATCTCGAAACCCATTTGTGGGAAGCAGCACATCTCATCACAGGTCCGATAGATGCTTCAGACTATAAGACCTATATTTTCCCCATACTTTTCTTTAAACGTATTTGTGATGTTTATGACGAAGAGCTAGAAGAGGCAATTGAAGAGATAGGTGATGAAGAGCTCGCTCGTGGGCCAATGTTCCACCGTATTGATATTCCGGAAGCTTGCCATTGGACAGATGTGATCGCACATACAAAAGATGTTGGTAAGCATTTAAAAGAGGCTTTCAATAAAATTGAACAGGCCAATGAAAATCTTTATGGTATTTTTGGTGATGCAAGCTGGACCAATAAAGAACGATTGTCAGATGAGCTGTTAATTACGTTATTGGGACATTTTAATAAGTATCACCTTGGTGTTAATGACGTTCGCAATGATGACATGGGTCGTGCATATGAATACCTGATTAAACGTTTTGCAGATAAAGCTAATAAAAAAGCAGGTGAATTCTATACACCACGTTCAATTGTTCGCTTGTTAGTGAATATTCTTGATCCAAAGTCAGGTGAAAGCATATATGATCCAGCGTGTGGTACGGGTGGTATGCTTTTGGAAACGATTCATCACGTTGCTGAAAATGGTGGTGATCCACGTTCATTAATTTTGAAAGGCCAAGAGAAGAACCTGACAACTGAAGCTATTGCTCGTATGAACTTGTTCTTACATGGACAAGAAGACTTCCAAATAGTACGTGGTGATACTTTACTTGAGCCTAAATTCCTGCAAAACGACCAGCTTGAGCAATTTGACTGCGTGATTGCAAACCCACCATTCAGCTTGAAAGAATGGGGTTATAACAAATGGTCCTCAGATCCGTATGCACGAAATGTCTATATGGTTGAAGAACCTGATGAAAGTAGCGCAGAACCTAAAAAAAACAAAATTGTACGTAAGAGTTTCTTGGCGCCAAAAACCAACGGTGATTTTGCATGGATTCAACACATGTTGGCTTCAGTCAAAGATGATGGTCGCATGGCGGTTGTATTACCCCACGGCGTATTATTCCGAGGTGGCTCAGAGCTTGAGATTCGTAAACAACTTTTATTATCCAATAAGCTTGAAGCCGTGATTGGTGTTGCACAAAACCTATTCTATGGAACAGGTATTGCTGCCTGTATTTTAGTATTGCGTAAAGATAGAAAACCTACTCAGCAAAAAGATGGAACATGGATTAATCCACCAGTGCTCTTCATTAATGCTGAAGAAATCTTTACTAAAGGTCGTGCACAAAACACATTAACTAATGGGCAATCTGATGAAATTTATGATCTTTACATCAAGGCAAAAGATGAACATCAAGAGCTGATTGGGCAATCACGTTGGGTACCATTTGCTGAAATTGAAGAGAATGAATTTAACTTAAATATTGCACGTTATGTTCAAAAGCCTTTAGAACAGGAGACCATGACACTAGAGCAGGCTTTAAGTGACTTCACCAACAAAATGAAAGATTTAGAGAAAGCTGAACAAGAGTTAGAAACGTTGTTAAAAGCCCAAGGGTTTAAGATTAAGGATGTAGGTTAAGTCAAATGGCGAGTGAAAATGCAAAATTAGAAGACCTACTCTGGGGTGCTGCCGAATTCCTCCGTGGGCAAATTGATGCGTCAGATTATAAGCAGTATGTCTTTCCGCTTCTTTTCTTTAAACGTTTGTCTGATGTTTATGATGATGAGCTAGCTGATGCTCGTGCAGAAATGGGTACGGATGACCTGTTTGATGCTGAGTATTTCCATCGCTTTCAAATTTCTGTTGATGCAAGTTGGAAAACAGTAAAAGAAACGACTCAGGAAATTGGTAAAGCCATTCAAACGGCATTACGCACTATCGAAGCGAAAAATGAGCGTTTAGCAGGTGTATTTGGTGATGCGCAATGGACTAATAAAGAGCGTTTGCCAGACCATTTACTCAAAGACCTGATTGGGCACTTTAGTAAGATTGATTTGGGTTTACATAAGGTCAAGCAAGACGATCTTGGACAGGCTTATGAATACTTGATTAAGAAGTTTGCGGATGACTCAGGCCATACGGCGGCGGAATTCTATACCAACCGTACTGTGGTACATTTCATGACTCGTATCATGGAATTAAAGCCAGGCGAAACCGCTTACGATCCAACTTGTGGCACCGGCGGGATGTTGCTCAATGCTGTGATGGACTTGCGTGAAAATGGCGAAGAATGGCGCAGTGTTAAGCTCTATGGGCAAGAGGTCAATTTACTGACGTCTGCAATTGCGCGTATGAATATGTTCCTGCACGACATTGAAGAGTTTGATATACGCCGTGGTGATACTTTAGGTGAGCCAAAGTTCATTGAAAAAGATCAGCTTAAGCAGTTTGATGTGATTTTGGCTAACCCGCCGTACTCAATTAAAAAATGGGACCGTAAGAAATTCTCAGCAGATCCTTTTCATCGCAATATGTATGGTATACCGCCACAAGGCTGTGCCGATTATGGCTTCTATACACACATCATTAAGAGTTTAAAGCCAGATACAGGTCGCGGTGCGATGCTATGGCCACACGGCGTATTGTTCCGTGATTCAGAGTTTGAAATTCGTAAGCAAGTGATCGAATCAGACGTTATTGATGCGGTCATTGGTTTAGGTCCAAACCTGTTCTATAACTCGCCAATGGAGTCTTGTATTGTTGTTTTGGGAACCAATAAGCTTAAAGAACGTAAAAATAAGATTCTCTTTATTAACGGTGTAGAGCATGTCACGCGTGAGCGTGCGCATAGCAGACTTTCTGAAAAAGATTTAGAAGTGTTAGTGAATGCTTACTTTAAGCCTGAAGAGAGTGAGATTGCACGTTTGGTGGATTTAGATGAAGTCCGTCAAAACAATCATAACCTTTCTATTCCTTTATATGTGTCTTTAAAGAAAGAACAAGAAACGGTATCTATGGATCAGCTTTTGGATGATTGGGTAGATAACCGTAAACAGTTAAAAGATTTAGTTGCAGATTTGATGAAAGATTTAAAAAGTTTAGATGTTCAATCAGTGGAGCAAGATGTATGAGTACTGATTTGAATATGGAATATCAAGAAGTAAAGTTTGGTGATATTTGTCGTGAAGTAAAATTGACGACTAAAGACCCAATTGCAGATGGTTATGATAAATATATTGGTTTAGAGCATTTAGATTCAGGCTCCTTAAAAATTAAACGTTGGGGCTTAATTGCTGAAGATAATCCAACTTTTACACGTGTGTTTAAAAAAGGACATATCTTAATTGGTAAGCGCCGTCCTTACCTTAAAAAAGCTGCTATTGCTGAGTTTGAAGGTGTTTGTAGCGGAGATATTATTGTTGTTGAACCAAGCAGTAAGGATTTTATAGCTCAATTATTACCTTTCATAATTCAATCGGAAAAATTTTGGAATCATGCAATTCAGACATCATCAGGTTCATTATCACCACGAACTAAATTTAAGGAATTAGAAAAATTAAGTTTTAATTTAACTACATTTGATTCTAATAGTATTGAGTGTTTATCAAGAATAAACCTTATGTTTGGTTTAATAAATAATTTGAATGATCAAATTGATAATTTAATAAAAACTATTAGGAATAAATTTTTCACTGAAAGTAAGGAAACGAGTAATTTAGGTGCTATAGCTGAAATAATTATGGGGCAATCACCTAAAGGTGAAAATGTCACTGAGCTTGAAGATGCTAGTACTATGCCTTTGCTCAATGGCCCAACTGAATTCACAAAAACTTCTCCAATTCCTGTTCAGTTTACCTCTCAAATCACAAGAATAGCTGAAAAAGGAAGTATTCTATTTTGTGTTAGAGGAAGTACAACAGGAAGAATGAATATAGCTGATCAAGAGTATTGTATCGGTAGAGGATTGGCCGCTATTAAAGCAAGAGAGGGAGTATCAAACAGGTATGTTTATCATATTCTTTGTCATTTAAGGGAGCTGATATATCAACAGGCTAAAGGGGCAGGGTCTACTTTTCCTAATATTTCAAGTGCTGAGTTAAATGCTTGGAGTGTGCCTGATATAAGTGAAAGTGAGGCGAATAAACTTACTAATACTTTAGATAAATTAATAACATTGCAAGACTTGCTATCACAAAAGCAAAATAATTTGCTGAATATTCAAAAAATGCTAGTAGCAACTATTTAGGGTTAATATGTTTAACGAATCAAATGGACCAGAAGAAGCAATTGTCCAAAAACTAAAAAATTTAGATGGGGTGAAGTGGCAATTTGTATCGGGAGATGCAATTCCTAAATCTCCACAAGATGTCTTGGTGGGGACTTGGCTGAAGCAGGCGTTGATTAAACTCAACCCTGCTATCCAAGCCAATCCAGACTATGCGGATGAAGTCATCTATAAACTGCGTGCTGTATTTTTAGATGCAAAGCACACAGGCTTGGTTAAAGCCAATGAAAACTTCTATGAATGGCTAAAAGCAGAGAAGTCATTACCTTTTGGTGAGCATGGTGAACATGTCACCATTCACATGATTGACTACAGTAATCTTGAAAACAACCATTATGTGGTATCCAAACAAGTCCATTTTATTGCAACCACAGAAGCGTATTTTGACATTGTCTTATACGTAAATGGTATACCGCTTGTCGTCGGTGAAATGAAGACAGCAACCCGTCCTGCAATAAGCTGGGAAGACGGAGCTGCTGATTTCTGTGGTGGAACAAAAAATTATTGGAGTAACGTTGCTCCTTTTTTTGTACCTAACTTACTGTGTTTTGCTTCAGAAGGTAAAACCTTTGCCTACGGCGCAATCAACGCACGATTAAAAGATTGGGGTCCATGGCATAAGACGGAACAGCGAGACGAAATTTTACCGGGCTTGGCATCAGTGCTTGAAAGCACAGCAGGCTTATTGAATCCAAATACACTATTAAAACTACTACAATCATTCACACTATATTCATCGGTAAAAATTGGTAAGAACTTAGCACCAACAAAAATTAAGATTCTGCCACGGTACCCTCAGTTTGAAGCAGCATCGCAAATTGTAGATCGTGTGAAAGCAGGCTATCCAAAGAAAGGTTTAATCTGGCATTTCCAAGGTTCTGGTAAATCATTACTCATGCTGTATGCAGCACAAATGTTACGTGCAGACAAGAAGCTCAAGAATCCGACAGTCTTGGTGGTTGTAGACCGTAAAGACTTAGATGGTCAGATTAACGATACCTTTGGTGGTGCAGATATTAAGAACCTTGTACCTGTTCAAAGCTGTAAAAAACTTGGACAGCATATTGAACAAGACAGTCGTGGCATTCTCATCACAACCATCTTTAAATTCCAAGATGTTGAGATTGATCAAGATAATACAAATGGCTTAAATGACCGAAGTAATATCATTGTCCTAGTGGATGAAGCACACCGTACTCAAGAAGGCTCATTGGGTGAAAAAATGCGTTGGGCATTACCAAATGCATTCTTCTTTGGTTTAACGGGGACACCAATTTCAGGACTAGAAAAAAATACCTTTAAGCTCTTTGGTGCAGAAGAGGATGAAGGTCGCTATATGAATAAATATAGCTATAAACAGTCTATCCGTGACGCTGCAACTAATCCTGTGAAGTTTGAGCCTCGCTTGGCCGAGCTACGTGTAGACCGTGAAACGATAGATGCTGAGTTTGAAAAACTTGCCAAAGAAAATGATCTGTCTGATGACCAAAAAGCACAACTTTCGCGCCGTGCGGGTAAGTTAGCACTAATGCTTAAAGCGCCTAAACGTATGGCACGTATTAGTGAAGATATTGTTGAACACTTTAACTCACATGTCAGACCAAAAAAGCTTAAAGCGATGGTCGTAGTCTATGATCGTGATGCGTGTGTGCAAATGTACTACTTACTGAAAGAGAAATTTGGTAAGGACAGTATTGAAGTCATTATGAATGTGGACCGTGCCCCAATTGAAGTGACTGAGGGTGATAAAAAAGGGAAGCTTAATAAAGACTGGCGCCGTTGGAAAGAAGAGCTCAAATTACCAGTAGAAAAAGATGACTTTGAGCGTTGGCAAAAAATTGATGCGGATAGCCAAACACAGAAAGATATTTTAGAAGGCTATAAAGACGCTGAGAATCCATTAGAGATTATTATCGTGACAGCGAAGTTGCTGACTGGCTTTGATGCACCGATTTGCTACTGCATGTATCTGGATAAACCGCTTCGAGATCACACCTTACTTCAAGCCATGTGTCGAACTAACCGTCTATATGAAAAAGACGGATTTAAAAAAGAGATGGGCTTAATTGTCGATTATCTTGGCGTGTTTGAAAATTTACGCACGGCGCTTGCTTATGACCCAGAAGATATTGATAAGGTGGTTGAGGCAATTGAGAGCTTTAAAGAGTTATTCCAACCTGCTTTACAGAAGTGTTTAGATTTCTTCCCGGGTGTAGATCGAACAGTGGAAGGCTTCGAAGGTATTATGGCTGCACAGGAATGCCTACCTATCAATGAAAAACGAGACAACTTTGCTCGTGCATTTGGTGTGGTCAATAAACTTTGGACAGCGATTTATCCCGATAACTTCTTAAATCCATATCGGCAAGATTTTAAATGGCTTGCACAAATTTATGAAAGTATTCGTCCTGCAACAGGTACAGGCTCGTTAATTTGGGCAGCACTTGGTCCTCAAGTGATTCAGATGATCCATGAAAATACCGATGTAAACCGTATTCGTGATGATATTAGCTCACTGACCATGGATGAGCATGCAATCTTTACGCTTACAGAGAAAGAGCAAGAGCGTAAAGCAAGTCAGCTTGAAATCAATTTACTTGGTCGATTACGTGGTCATGATGATCCACGCTTTGTAAAACTTGGTGAGCGTTTAGAAAAATTGCGCCAAGATTATGAAGCCGGCGTAATTAAAGCGATTGATTGGTTGAAAGGCTTGCTTGAAACAGCAAAAGAAACTGTTCAGGCAGAACGTGAAACAGGAGATACGCTAGTAACTGAGCTTGATAATAAAAAGGCTTTAACCAAGCTTTTTATTGAAACGCGACCTGAAAAGACACCAGATATTATCCGTCAGATCGTAGAGCAAATAGATGAGATTGTAAAAGTTACACGATTTGATGGCTGGCAAACTTCGATAAGTGGCCCACGTGAGGTTAAAAAAGCATTAATCATTACATTGAATAAGTTTGGTTTAGGGAAGGATCAAGAGCTTTTTGATAAGGCTTACGGGTATATCAAGGAGCATTATTAAGATGGAATTTAAAGTTTTAAGTCGTGGTACATGGTTGCCTAGCGAAGGCCGGAATACGGCATATTTGCGTATCGATAATTGGAATGACTTTTCATATTACACATTATTCCAAGTAAAAGTCTTTGATGAAAATGGCAAAGGTTATGAGTTAGGAGATGTAAAAATTGCTTATAAGGGACAAGAGGAAGGAAGTGCTAATGCAACATCTGAAAAAATAGATAAGCATTTTAACAAGCTTTCAGAAGACTATTTCTCTTTAGGTCAAAATACAAATTACTATAAAAAATTAAGTGCTATGCCTGAGAGAACAAGAACAAGTTACTTAAAAGGGCTAAATGACTTAGTTGCTCATCCAGACTTGCTTCCAATAATTGAAGATGAAACAGTTTTTGGTAGCTCATTATTAAGGGACGTATATATAGCCTCAATTCGAGGAAAATTTAAAAGTGTTTTAGATGGAGACAATGAATCTACGCCTTTTCAATTTCATTTCATACGTGATGAAAGTGAGAAAATGAGTGGTATCAAATTATATTTTAATGTAGAGGTTGATACTAAACCTCCAACAAATATCCATGCACTTATAGGTCGTAATGGCGTGGGTAAAACCACAGTATTAAATGATATTATTTCATCTATTAGAGGCTCTGAAAATAATCAACGATGCCGAATAGAGCCTCTAGATCATAGATATAATTCGAATGATAAAGATTATTTTAGCTCATTAATTTCGGTATCTTTTAGCGCATTTGACCCATTTATGCCTCCAGCTGAGCAGTCTGATCCTGCAAAAGGAACGTGTTATTTTTATTTAGGTCTAAAAAAACCAGGTGATGATGAACAGCTATTGGGTTTTAAAGAATTGAGAATCGAATGCATTCGATCTCTGATGAATTGCTTTGCACATCAAGATAAAGCTGAAAGATGGATGACAGTTATTCAAAAACTATCATCAGATAAAAATTTTGCTGAAATGAATTTAGGAAATTTAAAGGAATTTTATCAAGATCTAGCACAGAGTTACCGTATTAATGACAGGTCTGATTCTGTTGAATATGTAGAAAAAAAACAAAGAATGAAACAAGAATATGAAGATCATGTTTTAAGTATTTTAAAACGTATGAGCTCGGGACATTCAGTCGTATTTATGACAATCACAAGACTGATTGAAAAAGTTGATGAGCGTTCTCTAGTGTTATTGGATGAGCCAGAAAGCCATTTACATCCACCTTTATTGTCGGCATTTATACGAGCTTTATCTGATCTTTTAAAATCTAGAAATGCTATAGCACTAATAGCAACTCATTCTCCGGTAGTTCTTCAAGAAGTTCCGCGAGCTTGTGTTTGGAAATTATTTAGACATGGTAAAAGTATGCAGATTGATTTACCAAAAATAGAAACGTTTGGTGAAAGTGTAAGTGATTTAACTACCGAAGTTTTTGGACTGGAAGTTACAACTTCAGGATTTCATAGTTTACTTCAAGAGGCTATCGATGAAGGAAAGAGCTATCAAGAAATTATTACTGAATTTGATAATCAGATTGGTTTTGAAGGCCGAGCCTTACTAAAAGTAATGATTACTGAAAGGGATAAAGGTGATCAATAATGAAAAGATTAATTAAGCCGGATCATAACTATAATGATGTAATTGATTTATGTATTGAAGGAATCGCGGATACTCAAAGTATAAAAGCGAGAATTAAAGCTAATAAGGGAAATCTACTTTTAGACGCAAATTTATATGATGCTGGGGTTAATCAGGGGATAATTTATACTTATGTGCCATTAATCAGATTTCATGATGCAATATGCATTAGAAGTACTAAAGATGATTATGAGAAATTATATACGCAATATTTTGTGCCTAAAGCTAAAAAAGTAAGAGTAATCTACGATGCAATATTAGCGTCTGCGAAAGGTGATTGTCCTTTTTGTGGCGGTATTGGGGATCCGGCTACTCTAGATCATTTTTTACCTAAAGCAGAATTTCCTCAATTTAGTATATATCCTTTAAACCTTGTACCATCTTGTCGAGATTGTAATATGGGGGAAAAGAAAGTTGGATATGCAAAAACTGATGAAGAGCAAACGATACATCCATATCTAGACAAACCAATATTTTTTGAAGAGCAGTGGATAACAGCAAATTACATTGCAGGTTCAAGTTTTGATGAGCCTGGCGAATTCCAATATTACGTCAATGCTCCAGATGATTGGAGTGAGGTTGATAATAAAAGAGCTGATAAATACTTTAATGATTTCAATTTATCGAGTAGGTATGCTAAACAGGCTACGGCATCATTGCGATCTAAACTAAGATCAATTAAGCGAGAAATGGACCAAGGTATTAGTATTCAGGAAATTATTAGTGAGGTAATTCAGCCTGATATTGATGATGCACCTTTTGTAAATTATTGGGAGGTAGGGATGTGCGATGGATTGATTAAATATTTAAACGAGCAGAAAATTGTTGAAATTATATAATTATTAGTTGATTTAACCCAGTATTAGAAGCATAATTTTTTAAAGAATCTGTTATATTCTTTTAATAACCAATAATTTAAAATTTTTAGGGTAGAACATGGCTAAATATAATCCATCACTTACTATTGAATTATATAAAGTAAATAAATTTGAACATAAACAACCGTTAGAGTAAGTGCAATTAATGAGTATTTAAATATCTATATTCAAGATGTGAATGAAACCCCAAAACAATATGAATTTTTAGTCAAATTAAAACCAGATGCTGAAGCACTGTTGGAGAATAAAGATACATTAACAGAGTTAGAAATTAAAATTCATCCCAATCAAATGACCTCAGCAATGAGGCAAGAAGGAAAAACATTGGCTCAGGCTATAGACACTGTTGGAAAATTAAACCCCAAAAGTGTCTATTTAAAAATCTCAGCAAAGCCTGAAGATGGTTTAGTTAAAGCCGGTATTAAAAAATTTCCAAAAATGATTGCAAGAGATGGTATTGCCTCGACTGTCAGGGCAACAGGTTTTGATGATGGTGGCGATACTCCTGAAACTGTTGATTTAATTAAAGATAGAGAGAAAAAGTCTTTCAAAATGTACCTTTAAGTTCTAATAAAAGATGGTCTGAGGCCGTACGATACGAACATCTTGAAAAAGCATATAATGGATGGAAGAAAATACTCTTAGGTTCCCAATAATGAGCATATTCTCTGGTTTAAATCGTGAAAGATATGGCCCTATAGTATTGGCATTAGCTGCCTTTACTATTTATATATTTAAAATATGATTTATCTTTAATATCATGCTTTCTAGATAAGAAAGCTGAGTTTTTATCTGTTGGAATTCGTTTTGGAGCAATTTGGGCTGGGTTCATTGGGGCCATTATGGGGTTGTTCATGACACTAAGAAATACTGATATTTTAGAAAAATTAAAAGATTCTGGTTATATCACTGAACTACATGGTTATTTAATTAGCTCAATTAAGGGGTCTTAGTTTTTCTATTATTTCTTTTACAGAATTTTTCTTCTTAAAAATAATTTTGAATATTATTTTTCATATGGTTAGGATATATTATTTATGCTGGAATGACTTTTCTCCGTGCTGCAAATATCTCTTATAATATTATGAAGAAAGTACATGAATAATTTTGCAAGGCTTAAGTAATTTGAAATTACTAACCTGGCCTAGTAAGTATTTAAAAAATAATTCAAATTGAAACTCTACTTCCAGTTCTAAACAATTCCTTATATTTGCTTACTTCCTTAACCCATCAATAAAATTAGCCCATTCCTGCATCATTTTTATTCTATATTCGAGGTGCTGCGCATGGTTATATGCTTGAGATACAGCATTACCAACAGTATGCGCTAGCTGTATTTCAATAGCATCATGCATATAGCCTTGCTCATGTAATGTTGTTGATGCAAGTCCGCGGAAACCAAGACCTGTCATCTTGCCGTTATAACCCATTGTACGGATCACACACAAAATTGCATTACTACTCATAGGCTTGGCTGTGCTGTGATTGTAAGAAAAATACTGCTTTCTGCCTGTGGGCGGTAATAAGCTCTCTAGTAATTCTAATCAGATAGTATTAAACACAAAAAAGCCTAAACCATTATAGTTTAGGCGTTTAAGCTTCCAATTGATGAGGTTGGAATAAATATGGCGGTGAAAGAGGGATTCGAACCCTCGATACGCTATAAACGTATACACACTTTCCAGGCGTGCTCCTTAAGCCACTCGGACACTTCACCAAGGCGTGGGATAATAACCAAAAAAAAGATTTCTGCCAAGCAACAATTGATTTAGAGCAAAAAAAATTTCACAGTGATATGATTGCGCAAAAATAGTGTCTAAATTTTTGAAGACGAATCTATGCAAAGTACTGCAAAAAAAGCCGCGTTACCTGCGATCACACTCGCAGCATTAGGGGTGGTATTTGGAGACATCGGAACCAGTCCCTTGTACGCCCTACGCCAATGTTTTCTGACTGCACACATTGCCATCACCGAAGCGACCGTGCTTGGGATCTTGTCACTGATTTTCTGGTGCATGATGCTCACCATTAGCTTTAAATACGTCACCATTATCATGCGAGCAGATAACAATGGTGAGGGTGGTATCATGTCCTTGCTGGCGCTGAACTTACGCTCTAATCGTATCGCAGATAATCGCAAAATCTATTTAATTGCCTTGGGGTTTATTGGCGCATCGCTGTTTTTTGGTGATGGCATTATTACCCCAGCAATTTCAGTACTTTCAGCCATTGAAGGGCTGAGTATTGCCACACCCATGTTTAATAAATGGCTGATGCCTTTGGCAATCGGTATTCTTACTGCACTGTTTCTGGTGCAAAGACATGGTACGGGAACCATGGGTAAGTTTTTTGGTCCAATCACCTTAACTTGGTTTGCCTCTATCGGTCTAATCGGTATTCATAGTATTAGCCAAACCCCCTATGTATTAAGCATGCTCAGTCCACATTGGGCGCTGAACTTTATATTTCATCAACCCTTTGTGGCGTTTTTAACCATGGGTGCGGTGATTTTGACGGTTACGGGTGGTGAAGCACTCTATGCAGATATGGGGCATTTTGGCCGACTGCCGATTCGTTTAGGCTGGTTTATCATTGTCTTACCTTGTCTGTTATTAAATTATGCAGGGCAAGGTGCATTATTACTACGTAATCCAAGTGCGATTGAAAACCCATTCTATTTGCTTGTACCTGAGTGGGGCTTATACCCCATGATTGCCTTAGCCACAGCAGCAGCGGTGATTGCCTCACAAGCGGTGATTACAGGTGTGTTTTCAATGGCAAACCAAGCCATTCAGCTACGCTATTTGCCAAGATTAACCGTACATCACACTTCTGATGTGGAACAAGGTCAGATTTATTTGCCTTTTATCAACTGGATACTCTACGTCTCGATTCTTTTATTGATTGTGATTTTCCAAAACAGTGCCAATCTTGCCAATGCTTATGGTGTAGCGGTTACCATGACCATGCTATGCGATACGATTTTGATTTCAATACTGGCATATGGTTTTTGGCGTTGGCCAAAGTGGAAAGTGGCATTGTTCGCGATCCCATTTTTAGTGATTGATAGTATTTTTATTGGGTCAACCTCATTAAAAATCATTTCAGGCGGATGGGTTCCGATCCTGATCGGTGCAATCGTATTTACTATTCTGATGACGTGGAAAACTGGGCGAGAAATTGTCTTTAACCGTTTGGAAAAAGATGCCTTGCCGTTGGATCTGTTTATTAAAAGTGTCAGTTTGAGTGATGAAACACAGTTTGTACCCGGTCAAGCGGTATTCTTAACCGGTAATCCAAATATTGTGCCTCATGCGATGTTGCACAATATCAAGCACAATAAAGTCCTGCATGAACGCAATATTATGGTGACGGTGATTACCCGTGATGTTCCTTATGTGCCAGACCAAGAAAGAATCCGTGTTGAAGTCTTAGATAAGCGCTTCCAACGGGTTTTTGTTTACTATGGCTTTAAGGATCAACCTGATATTCCAAATGCGCTTGAGTTGGCTTATAAGCAACTTGAAGTTGAATTTGACATGATGCATATCAGCTTCTTCATCTCACGTGATCGTTTGATTCATACCGTGGGTGATGGAATGGCGCCATGGCGTGAAAAACTGTTTATTTCGATGCAACGTAATACCAGTCCGGTGAGTGATTTCTATCAAATCCCGCCAAACCGTGTGGTTGAAATGGGCAGCCAGATCGAAATCTAAATTCATATCAATCAAAAGCCAGAAGTCATTCTGGCTTTTTTTTGCCCATGGGTTTTATGGGCTGATGTATTACATTGATTCACTTCATCTTTAGTAAGGATGTTTCTCTAAATCCTGAAAATACGAATTCTTATCCTCTGTGTTCTTGATCCTGCAAAAGTAGATAGGCTGATATTGCACTGACACAGTATCAAACCCTTTAGAATGCTGAGTTTGAATGCTTTTATCATTCAATTATCCCCAGAAAATCACGAGACATCCGCATAAAACGATCCTATACGACAAACTGTGTCGCAAGGCTGTCGAACAACACTGCGCAACATGACATAATCATCTTCGCAAGTGTAATAAAGCATCTGTAAGATATTTGATTTTCTAGCATTTTTTGTGAAATAAACAATAAATTGTTACATGGAATGTTGTTTAGTTAAGCACAAATCGTAGAAGCTTTACTCGGTTGAAGATCGACACAATATCTTTCAGTTTATTGACTTGTTAAGCTATTTAAATTCAAAAACTTAATTTGTATCAGTTTTGAGTGGATTGTTTATTTAACCTTGTTTAGGAAGCCTTTGTTGAAAAATTCAGTAGTTAAAATGGTGTTGGGTGTTGTTGCTACTGGAAGTTTTGCGATTGCGTTTGGCCAAGAGAAAATTTTTCAGTTACTGCCATTTACCCAAAGTAGTACCAATAACTCTGCGTGTTTAAATCAGTTCTATCGAGAGCAACCGCCTGTTTTAATCAAAGAAAGTTTAAAGAAAAACAGTTATCCCTTATGTTTTAACGGGTTTAATGTAATGTATTCGGGTGTTTCTAAAACACCGTTATGGACAGCAGAATATTTATCTCCACAGCGCTTAAGTCAAAAGATTAAACGTGAAGATAATTTCCACGAAGAGCCACGTGTAAACACTACACATCGTGCATTATTATCGGATTATCGTGGTTCAGGATATGATCGTGGTCATATGTCACCCAATGCCGATATGCCCAATAAAGAATCACAGTTCGACAGCTTTTCTTTAGCCAATATGGTGCCGCAAGCTGCTAAAAATAACCAACAAGTTTGGCGTGAGTTAGAAGAAGCAACCCGTGCAATTGTCACCAAGCAAAAGAAAGATGTTTATGTGGTCACTGGCCCAGTGTTTTCTGGGAAAAAACTAAAAACCATTGGAAAGGGTGTAATTGTTCCAACCGCGATCTATAAAGCGATTTACTTGCCTAAACACGGGATCATTGGTGCGTACTATGCGCCAAATAATGATTCACTTCAGGTTAAAGTGGTCAGCGTATGCTATTTAGAAGAACAGTTGGGGATGAATTTATTTCCACAACTGACCGAAGAGCAAAAGCGCAATACGTATAAATTGCCTTTGAACGCAAAACAGGTCAAGGCCAATAAAGAAATAGAGTATTCGCATTGGGATGCGGAAAGCCAATGTGCAGAAGAGGTCAGTCAGGATAAAATTAGCGCACTGCAAAAGCAGTTCCAACCCAAAAGTGGTTCAACAGCGACATCGGATATGCAATTGCCAAAAGTAGACCCAGAAACCAAAGATGCTTTGGTGAAACAATTGGTTGAAGCGTTGTTGCAATATATTTTACAAATTTTGAAATAATTCAGCGTTGATGGTGCAATATCTTTTGAGAATCTATTTATACTGTGAATAAGATCGAAAAAAATTGAGAAAATTAAAAATGTTTAAACCGTTTGAGAATGGCACCGAATCACATTCAATTCATGATTTAACCTTAGAAAATCAAACTGACTGTGTCAGTATTTATGGCAATTTACAGATCACCAAAGATCAAGCTGGCTTAAAAGCGGCTAAGCTTTTACAAAACTATCTCAATGAAGTTGTAGCAAGTTTAGAGAAGCAAAGTGATCTACCAGAACAGCTTGCGCGTCAAAGCGAAGGCGAAATAGAGAATCCATTTCTTTAAAGACCATATTTATTTTTAAGCCATTTTTGAATTAGTTATGTTCTAATTCATTAGTTTATATGTATAAAAAAACCTGCCGAAGCAGGTTTTTTTACATTGAAAATCTATTTAGGATTGAGGCTCATTACCCACAACCTTATAAATCAATGCCCCAATGATTGCACCGACAATTGGTGCCACCCAGAATAACCATAATTGACTCAATGCTGCTGTTTCAGCAAATAAAGCCACAGCAGTACTTCGAGCTGGATTGACTGAAGTATTGGTGACGGGGATACTAATTAAGTGAATCAAAGTAAGTGCTAAACCGATGGCAATCGGGGCAAAGCCAGCAGGTGCACGTTTATCTGTTGAACCGAGAATAACAATTAAGAAAAAGGCGGTTAATACGATTTCAATTAACAAGGCTGAGACTAAAGAATATTTTCCAGGGGATAAATCACCAAAACCATTGCTGGCGAATCCGCCAGTTCCTGTGAATCCCGCCTGACCTTGTACGATTAAATACAAAACAAATGCGGCCAAAATACCACCGATGACTTGAGCAATAATATAAGGCGCTAAGTCTTTGGCATTAAAACGGCCACCTACCCATAAACCCACACTGACCGCAGGGTTAAAATGCCCGCCTGAGATATGCCCTAAAGCAAAAGCGCCTGTGAGTACGGTTAAACCGAATGCCAGTGCAACACCAGCAAAACCGATGCCCAGTTCTGGAAAAGCAGCGGCAAATATTGCGCTACCACATCCTCCAAACACCAGCCAAAAGGTTCCGATAAACTCTGCGAGATATTTATTCATATTGATTCCTAAATTATTTTTTTGAACGGAATGGGGCTATATGACTATTTTTAGATAGTTGATAACCGTGGGGTGGATACAACTTTTATTTTCTGTATAAAGATAATAGTCTAAAAATATGAAAATAAAATCACAAATAAAAAATATTCATATCAATATCGGCTAATGTTCTGATTTTATTTTAAAAAATTATATTTTACAGCTATTTAATGCTAAACAAATGAGTGGTGAGAATGGTGAAACATGCTGTTTTTATCTATAAATTTAATACACAATTATTTAAACTCTCGATGCTGAAGACGCCATTGTTGCGGTGTTAAGCCGGTCCATTGTTTAAACGCACGTTGGAAAGCGCTTTGTTCTGAATAACTGAGAAGCAGGGCAATTTCATGCAGACCTAAATGTGGATCTTGTAGATACTGAAAGGCCAATAATTGGCGGACATCCTGAACACGTTGTTGATAGGTGGTGTGCTGGCTTTGTAGATGGCGTTGTAACTGGCGTATCGACATATTCAGTTGTTTGGCAATCGCTTCGATTTGATAATTGTTTTTTTGTAATCCCAATAAAATACTTTGTTGTAAGCGTTCATCTAACTGGGTGGCATTGGGTAAGCTTTCAAGCAAGGCCTGTGCTTGTTGCATCAGTAGTTTTTGCAGGGTTTGATCACTGCGTTTAAAGGAAATCGCAAGTGCGCTGATGGGAAAGATCAGTTCGACTTTTTCTTGCTGAAAGAGCACAGGACACTTAAAGAATGCTTGATACAGCATGCTGTTTTTAGGTTGAGGATGAATAAAATTAACCTGATACAGCGTTATATCATCGGATATAAATTGTCTTAAAAACTGAATTACCACGGCTATCGCAATTTCATCAGTAATTTGAGTGGTTAAATGTGTGGGTAGATTTTCCCAACGTACCGAGATGTGCTGTTCATCATAATATTCAACTTTCAGCGGGCTTCCATCATAAATCAATCGATGAAAATCATGATAGCGGGTGAGTGCCTCTCCAAGCGTGTCACAAGATTGTGCAATATAGGCAATGATACCAATATGTTTGGGTTGTACATATTTAGAGATGTCTAGACCCAAAGCTGGGCTTTGTACTTGTGATTGAATGTCATCCAAGATTTCACGCCAAACGGTATAGTCAAAACGTTCAACATTTTGAATCTGTTGTAATTTGGATGAGATCTTTAGACCTTTAGCTTCACTAAAAGTATAGAGTAATTGTCCAAGCCCGCCATATATCGAGCCCGCATAGTCCTTTAATTGCATCATTTACACATCTTGTTATTGTGTGATCTACGTCAGCTGTAGTTTAAACATTATACTATTTTAATTTGTCGTAATTTGTCAATGAAAATACTTTTTGATGTCAATACCTATTCCCCAGCATGTTTTATATTCACAATAAGCAAGAGGGATTGATTATGTTAAAAGGTTTTTTAGTCGGATTGGTCGTCGCAAATGGCTTTGAATGGGTTGCGCATAACTATATTTTACATGGTCAACATCGCCCAGGGAAACCACGTTTCAGTCCAGTGCCACGCAGTATGAAATCGCATTGGGAACACCATCGTGAAGTGCGTAAACAAGATTTTCATGATGATGGCTATGTAGAAGGGATTTCAAATTGGCGAACCAAAAATGAAATCGTTTCTTTGGCGGTGGTTGCAGGTGCGGCAAGTTTGATTTTCTACCCAATTTCGAAAGGGATGGTTGCGGCATCGCTTTATAGTGCATGTAATTATTATTATATCCATCGCCGTGCACATTTAGAGCCGGATTGGGCGATGAAGAAAATTCCTTGGCATTATGATCACCATATGAACTCGAACCAAGATGCCAACTGGTGTGTCACTAAGCCTTGGTTTGACTACCTGATGGGAACACGGGTGATTTCTTCTGCGGATCTGCAAGAGCAGAATCCTTTAGGTGTGAAACTGCCTCAGCCAATCGCAAACTGGTTATCATCCAGCATAGAAAAATATTTTCCAGCCAAATGGGTAGAGAAAAAACCGCTATTGGTTGAGGACAATACGCAAAAGCTCAACGATTCTGTGGCCTAATTGGGTTTTTGAACGTTGTTGATTGTTCTGATCTGTTTAAAACTGCTGTGAAATGAAATGGTTGCGTCGTGTAAAATCTATAATTTGTCGTGATTGGTCAACGTTTTCGGTATCTTTGGTCAATATTAAGCCATGCCATCGATGTATATTGATTGCACAGCATGTACCCACTGCCGTGTTTTAAGTTTTATAGGAGTCTCCAAGACTCCTTTTTTTATGCGTGGGAAAAGTAAATATATAAGATTAAATTTATAAGCTCATGTGATCGCGATCATCTTGTACGATGAAGCAATAAAAAAATCCCCTGACGGGGATTGTTTAGATGGGCATAAGATGCACATCATTTTTGGATTTTTGCCTTAGGAGGCTTCGGTCATTACTCAGGCTTTAAGCCTTCCGCCATTTCCAATGATTGATCATTATCCAAAAATTTTTCACGCTGTTCTTCTAAAAACTTTTTTGCATCTGGTTCAAACACGTTTAAACGTTTTTCATTGATTAACGTGGTTTGGTGTTTTAACCATTCTTGCCAAGCTTGTTTAGACACTGTGTCAAATAACACTTGACCCTTTGGACCTGGAAAAGGTGCAAAGTCTAAACCTTCTAACTCTTTTTGATATTTACGGCAAAATACTTGTCGAGTCATATCAAAACTCCTTATGCATAAAGTTTTTCTAAACGGATATAAGCGCGTTCAATGGCAGCAGCAACCTGTGCAGGCGCAGTACCACCAATATGATTACGTGCATTGACAGATGCTTCAAGGGTTAAAGCTTTTTCAAACACATCTGCTTGAATTAAATCTGAGAATTGTTGTAATTGCTCAAGGCTTAACTCAGAAAGATCTTTCGATTCTTGCACACCTAAAGCCACGGCTTTACCTACGATTTCATGTGCATCACGGAAAGCAACGCCATTTTTTACAAGGTAATCAGCCAAGTCTGTTGCGGTAGAGAAACCACGTAGCGCCGCTTCACGCATGATTTCAATATTTGGTACAAGTGCAGGAATCATATCTGCAAAAGCCATCAATGAACCACGCACTGTATCAATCGCATCAAACAAAGGTTCTTTGTCTTCTTGGTTGTCTTTGTTATAGGCCAAAGGTTGACCTTTCATGAGGGTGAGCAGACTCATTAAGTCGCCATAGACACGGCCAGTTTTACCACGAATCAGTTCAGGAACATCTGGGTTTTTCTTTTGTGGCATGATCGATGAGCCAGTACAGAAACGGTCAGGAATATTCACAAACTTAAATTGTGCAGAAGTCCAAAGAATCATTTCTTCTGACATACGTGATAAATGCATCATGATTAAAGATGCAGCAGCATTAAATTCAATTGCAAAGTCACGATCAGATACCGCATCTAAAGAATTTTCAGCAACGGCTTCAAAGTTTAACAGTTCCGCAGTATACGCACGATCAATAGGATACGTTGTTCCAGCAAGCGCAGCTGAACCTAAAGGCATACGGTTGACACGTTTACGGCAGTCGATTAAACGCTCAGAGTCACGCACCAACATTTCAAACCACGCCATCAAATGATGACCGAAAGTCACAGGTTGCGCAGTCTGTAAATGGGTAAAGCCTGGCATGATGGTGTCAGTATTGTTCGCTGCTAAGCCCAAGATGCCTTTTTGTAATTTTTCCAGTAAAGTCAAAATCGCATCAATTTCGTCACGCACATATAAACGGATGTCTGTGGCAACTTGGTCATTACGGCTACGACCGGTATGCAATTTTTTACCTGCAATTCCGATACGCTGAGTTAAACGAGATTCGATATTCATGTGCACATCTTCTAAATCAATGCGCCATTCAAATTGACCTGCTTCAATTTCAGCTTTAATTGTGTTTAAACCATTGATAATGTCATCACGTTCTTGTTCTGTAAGGACACCAACTTTTGCTAACATAGTCGCATGTGCGATCGAGCCAGCAATATCTTGTTTATAAAAGCGTTGGTCAAATTGAACTGATGCAGTAAATTCAGCAACAAAGGCATCAGTAGCTTCAGAGAAACGACCGCCCCACATGCCTGAAGTTTGGGCTTGTGACGGATTAGAGGAATTAGAAGATGTGGTCATATCGGCTCAGTAGGAAAAAAAGCAGTAGAACTAAACGCAGTATAACAAATTCAGCCTCACTTGCCGAAGTAAAGCGCAATCATTCATCAATAAAATCTGGGCGCGGTTTTTATCAGTCTTATTTTTTTAGCAAAATGGGGCACCGCAAGTATTTATTCGAATTATTTATCTCCAGTAATGTGTTGGCTTTTTTATTGGCACTGGCCGAAGCACAATCATGGGGCAATTTAAATCTTTGGCATGTTTTAGAATATATTTTATATATTAATTGGATATTATTGGCCTTTGCAGCTTTTCAGGATGTATTTGAAAAACGGCTCTCGCAGTATACCTATTTATCTATTTCAATATTCAGTTTTATCCTTTTACAGGCGATTGTGCTGTGTACAACACTGGTTTTAAATATTATTCATTATTGGGGAACGCATTTTTCTTTACAAAATATTTCCATGCAAGACATTTCGCATAATCTTATTTTGCATGTCAGTTATGGGGTATTACTGGGCGCATTTTGTTTACGCTACTTGTATATCCGTGAACAAGCAGTATTGCAGCAAAACAGTGAATTGAATGCGCGTATTCAGGCCATGCAAGCACGTATTCATCCACATTTTTTATTTAATAGTTTAAATAGCGTGGTGAGTTTAATTGCGATTGATCCCGATAAAGCTGAACAAATGCTGATAGATTTATCCAAATTGTTTAGAGCCAGTTTTCAAGAATTAAAGCTCGTGACTTTAAAAGAGGAAATACAGTTATCTCAACAATATATTGCAATAGAGCAAATTCGTTTGGGAGATCGTTTAAATGTGGAATGGAATATTCAACAACCGCTGTTATTAGATCAGGTCAAAATTCCCTTATTAACCTTACAACCTTTAATTGAAAACAGTATTTTTCATGGGGTTGAGCAAAAGATTATCGATGCCAAGATCGGCATACTGGTTGAAATATTGCAAAATCAAGTCAACATAGTCATTACCAACCCATTTTTACAAGATAGAATAAAAGTACGAGAAGGGCATGGAATTGCTTTAGAAAATGTAAAACAGCGTCTAAAAGCACATTTTGGCGATTCTGTTTATTTTCGGAATTATGCAGGGAATGGATTATTTACAATGGTAATCCAATATCAGTATAAAAATAGATGATTGGGAAATTCATTAAAATAAAGACGATATATTTGGGTAAGGAGGAGCAATGGACATCCTGATTTGTGATGATGAACCGCTTGCAGTGGAACGCTTATCACGATTGGTGTCGCAACTTGGGCATCAGGTTATTGCAACAGCGCAACATGGTCAGCAGGCATTGGAAATGGTTCAGCAGTTCGAGCCAGATGTGGTGTTGCTTGATATTCAAATGCCAGAAATGGATGGTTTAAGCTGTGCGCAGCATTTAGCACATTTTAATCCGACGCCAGCCATCGTATTTTGTACGGCATTTGATGAACATGCTTTGCAAGCCATTCAATCTCAAGCAAAAGGATATTTATTAAAACCAATTGCCAAGGATGATTTAGAAACGGTTTTGGAGAGTGTCACTAAACTGACTCAAGCTCAATTAACTCACTTAGAAAAAAAAGAACTCATGGAAGAAAAAGTGCAAAGACAGCAAATTGCTGCAAAAACCTATCGAGGTTTGGAGCTAATTCCTGTTGAAAATATTTACTATTTTTTAGCAGATCAAAAATATGTCACCGTGCGCCATAAAAATGGCAGTGTGCTTATTGATGAAACGCTCAAAGATTTAGAAACAGAGTTCGCAGATCGATTTATTCGTATTCATCGTAATGCTTTAATTTCTCTAGATTATTTGGATGGGTTGGAAATGGTGTCCTCCGGTCAGTATCAGGTACGATGCCGTGAGTTAGACGAGCGTTTGGCAGTCAGTCGTCGTCACTTACCGTTACTGCGCGAACGGATGCAGAATTTATAGTTTGATGGGAAGCTTAAATCATTTTGATAATTTACTTGCATTTTTACGATTGCAGAGTAAGTTTAGAGTGTTTAAAAGTTTGGCAAAGCTGAAATGATGAAAACCTTGAAAATAGCAACTCGCCAGAGCCCGCTCGCAATGTGGCAGGCTGAGCATATTCGTGATCGTTTAGAGCAATTACACGCGCATGTAAAAGTAGAATTGGTTACCTTTGTAACCCAAGGTGACAAAATTTTAGATACCCCTTTGGCCAAAATTGGTGGTAAAGGCTTATTTGTCAAAGAATTAGAAGCTGCTTTAATGGATGGTCGTGCAGATTTAGCCGTTCATTCCATGAAAGATGTGCCGATGCAATTACCAGAAGGTTTGGAGCTTGCGGTCATTTGTGAACGTGAAGACCCTTTTGATGCTTTTGTTTCTAACCATTATGCAAAGTTTGATGATTTACCACAAGGCGCAACACTTGGCACATCGAGCTTACGCCGTAAATGTCAGATTTTAAAACAGCGCCCTGATTTAAATGTGATTGATTTACGTGGCAATGTTGGAACACGCTTATCCAAACTGGATGCAGGTCAATATGATGCCATCATCCTTGCCAGTGCAGGCTTAAAACGCTTAGAACTCTCAGACCGTATTCGTCATACACTACCAGCAGAAATTAGCTTACCCGCGGTAGGCCAAGGTGCACTGGGTTTAGAGTGCCGCTCAGCTGATCAAGAGATTTTGGATTTAATCATGCCATTAATGCATGTTGAAACCAATGCCTGTGTTCGTGCTGAACGTGCTTTTAATGCTTATCTAGAAGGTGGCTGCCAAGTGCCTATCGCAGGTTTTGCCACATTGAAGGATCAAACATTGTCTTTGGAAGGGCGTGTAGGGAGTGCGGACGGCCAAACGCTATTATGTAGCCAAGTCAGTGGTACGCCAGATCAAGCAGAGCAGTTAGGTGTGCAACTTGCACAAAACCTACTTAAACAAGGTGCTGGAGAAATACTCAAAGCACTTTATCAAGCTTAGTTTCTAGGCTTCAATGCTATTTATTAATACGCGTCCCATCGATCGGGCTCAGCCATTAACCCAATGTCTGCGCCAGTCAGGTTTTGACGTGGTTGATCTGCCATTATTGGCATTAACACCACGTCCATATAACAACACATTACAACAACTTTATTTACAGCTGTTATCGACTCAAATTATTGTTGTGGTCAGTCCTACAGCTGTTGAGATTGGTATGCAATATCTTCAGCAATCGGGTTTGTCGCTTGCACAGATCCAGCATATTCAGTGGATTGCTGTAGGGAAAAAAACTGCGCAACGACTCTTAGATTATGGGGTGGAAAGCCATGTTCCTGCGGTGGAAACATCCGAAGGCATGCTAAGCTTACCGCTGTTTAATCAGGTAAAAGAGCTCAAGAGAATTGCGTTTTGGCGTGGTGAAGGTGGGCGTCAATTTATGATGCAACAATGCCAAGCGCGTCATATTGATGTTTTAAACTTTATTTTATATGACCGCGCATTTCCTCAACAAACTCAGGCACAATTTTTAGATTTTGTGAACAAAATTGAGCAATTTGAAAAGCCCTATTGGTGTTGTATCAGCAGTGAAGCCAGTTGGCACAATTGGCTGGCTTTGACCCGAGATCATCAAGAGATCGTGAGTGCTTGTCATTATTTAGTTTTGGGTGAGCGTTTGTATCAATTATTAAGACATGGTAAAAATGCAGCTCAGGCCTGTTTGAATAGCACTCAAATTTCAAATTTAGCGCCAGAAACCATTCTACAAACCATAGTGCAGTTGCAAAGGAAGTTATGAAGAAGTTTATTTATGTCTTATTGTTGATCGCTTTAGGATGGCTCATTAAGTTGAGTTATAACTTCTATCTTGTTTCACAACAACTCAATGATATTCAACAAACACTGCATAAAAGTGAACAAAAGAATGCCAGTTTGAATGATCAATTGGTGGCAGTAAAACGACAAACAGATGAACCGACTCAAGAGGTGGCAAAGAAAACCGCTTCGATTCAAACGCCTATTGCTGGTATTCATCCCAGTGTAGTGGTTAAACAGCAACTAGAGTTGGTGCAATTTGCTATGCAACAACAACAGTTTGTGTATGCACTTGAGCATCTTACTCAGTTAAATCAATCTTTAGATCAGTATGCGTTGGCAGATGCAGTAAAACAAAGCCTACATCAAACCATTGCGCAAGATATACAGAGTATTCAACACTTTGTGATTGAACGAAATGCCCAGCGAGATCAACTAGAGGCTTTACTTAAACAAGTTGATCAAGCACTCATCACCGAATTGAAAAATAATCAACTAAAACCAGATCAAGATCAGTCGCAATACTTTTGGGAAAAATGGTTTCAAGTCGATATTGTTGAAACAAACACGCCTGCATTGGCAAACCGTAAATTTATTTTAAAAGAAGTCCAATTAAGATTATTACTGGCGCAACAATTATTAGTCAAAGGGCAAACTGCTGAATATCAAGAGATGCTGAATCAAATGATTCAACAATTGGATATATTACCCGATGCTGCTAGTCAGAAGATTAAGCAAAAAATATTAAAAATGAAGCAAACATCGCAGCCGCCGATTCCTAAGCTGAATAGCTTGGCTGTTTTGGGGTAGATCGATGAAACATATTTTTCTGATCTATGCCTTTATTAGCCTGATTATTCTGGCTGTACTGAGTGTATTGAGTTATACCGCAGGCTCGGGTTATGTCTATGTGCTCTGGCACAATATTCAAGTTCAAACCAATTTATGGTTCTTAACATTTGCTGGCGTTGGCATCAGTTTTTTGATGCATGTGGCATGGTATTTCCTCAATCGTTATATTCGCCGAGAAAAAAGAAAACTAGAACAAGTACTGAGTTTTAGCACGTTGCACCCATTTGAACAGTTTGGTGTATTGTGGTTATTAGATGGTGAAGATGAGCAAGAGCAGGTGATTCAAACGATTTTTGATCAATCTGGTTTATTAAAGCCGATTGTGCAATCCCGATTATTACTCAAACAACTGCATTATTCAGAAGCATTAAAGGCTTTAGAACACAGCTCCCCATCCGCTTTTGAATTGGCGGAAATCTTACGTATCGAAATTTATTTGGCCCAACAGGACAGTCAACAAGCGCTGACCCATTTAGAGTTTTTAAATGGACATGAACTTTCGCCGTGGCTGAATCAACTTTCAGAAAGTTATAAATTGTCCGTGCAAAAATTATGGGGACAATTCGCCCTACAATATCCGTGGCAATATTTACACTCAACTCAATTCGGACAATTAGAAACTGCGACTAAACAGCAATGGTTAATACAGCTTTTGGGTTGTTATGACCAAGCAAGTTTTGAAGATACTGAACTATTACAGCAAAAATTTTTAGAGATAGAACCGCAACTCGATCAAATGCCTTATGAGACAAAAGTGCTTTGGCTAAAAATTATTACCCGCTTACCTGAACTTGCTCAGCAACAGCAGCAGCTGGTGATTCAAATACTTAATGAAAAATTTGACCAAGATGTGTTCCACTTATGGTTCCAGCAACAGTTGCTTAGACAGAATCCAGATTATGAATATTTAGAGCAACAGATTATAAATCTTGAATCTAAATATATGAACATTCCTGTTTTTTGCTTTGCTAAATGGCATATATATATTGCAACACAGCGGGAATATGAAGCAGATCAACTTCTGTCATTATATCCAAATGATATTCTAATGAATTATTTAAGAATCAAGTCCACTTTAAATGGAAATGATGAATTAATTCAACAATTGAATTCAATTTTTGAAAAAGATAGCAATTATATTCAATTTAAAATTTGAGAACCCAGCATGAATCCATTGACACAATTCCCGATCGTTTATGAGCAAAAGGTTGCATGGGGCGATATGGACGCTTTTGGTCATGTAAATAATGTGATGTATTATCGTTATATTGAGAGTGCACGTATTGAATATTTTGATCATTTAAATGTATTTGACCAAGATGTTTTAACTGTGGTTGCCTCAAGTCAATGCAAATATTTAAAACCTGTATTTTATCCTGATGTGCTACATATTGGTGCGCGGGTAGAAGAAATGAGAAATAGTGCTATACGCATGCATTATGTATTATTCAGTCAGCAACAACAGCAGATTGTGGCGGACGGAGAAGCAGTTATTGTTTTTGTCGATAAAGTAGCGATGAAAAAAGCATTAATTCCCCAACAGTTGCGAAAAATTATAATTGATTTAGAAGCAACAGTGCATAATGATTTGAAAAATACATAAAAATGCCTCAGTTATCATCATTATATTTAAAACATAAGACAGCATATTCTTTTGCATTCGCTTTATTTTGATGTTAAAAATAAGCGCTTTGAGGTAATTATAATAATCTTTTTGTTGTTTTATGTGTTTATTGGGGAATATATGTATTGCTTATTGGAATAAATGAAAATACTATTGCTATGAAGTTATTTTAAATAAGTATTAAGAAATTTACGTGGAGAGTTAATGATGCCTGATATTAGTAATTTATCGGTTGAAGAGTTAAGAAAGTTAACAGCTGAAGCAGAAGCTTTAATTGAAAGTAAAAAAGACCAAGCAATTGAAGATGCCTATAATAAAATTATTGAAATTGCGCAATCTGCTGGTTTAACTTTAGAACAGTTTATTGAGTACGGCGCGCAAAAGCGTAAAAAGACAACGCGTAAAGCTGTTGAGCCGCGTTACCGCAATAAAAAAGATACTTCTGAAACTTGGACTGGGCGCGGTAAACAACCACGTTGGTTGGTTGCAGAAATCGAAAAAGGTGCAAAATTAGAAGATTTCTTGATCTAATCTTCATCTAAGTGTCATTCAAAGACCTTAAAATCAAAGAACCAAGCAAATCTGCTTGGTTTTTTTATACGAGTGAATTGGCGTTATGCAAAAATTATGCATAATGTATAAACAAGAGGGCATCATCTTGCATGGAAGAATAAATGAATGATGGTAAAGATGAATGAATAAAAAATCAAAACAGATCACGTGGTGGATTACTGGAGTTGTCGCTTTTTTAATTTTTGTACTTTTGCAAGTCCCTGCAACATGGCTGATTTCTAAATTTTATAAGAACAATCAAACCTTACAAAATGTCAGTGGAAATATTTGGCAAGGGCAAGCAGATTGGCGCAAGGGTAATTTACGTGGTTCCGTTTCGTGGAGAACACGCCCGTGGGATCTGATTTTATTACGTGTGGGCGCAAATGTTGAAGTGCATAGTGGGCAAACTCAGCTCAATGGGGTTGTCGGTTATGGTATTGGTAAAAAAATAATTATTAATCAGATGCAAGGTCAGATTGCACCAGAAACTTTAAAGAATATTGCAAATTGGCAGTGGCCAGCGAATGCAATTCAAATTTCAGATATGACCCTACGTTTTAAAAAAGACACTGGATTTAGTGATGTAGATGGTCAATTGCATTGGGGTGGTGGTGAGCTTGGTTATACTTTTGGACAGCGTCAAGATCAAATGAATATCCCGTCTTTAAATGCACAACTTAAAGATGAGGCGGGTAAACTGATTTTGGATATACAAGATCAACGTAGCCAGAAGATGGCCAATATCAGCATAGATCCAACCATGATGTTAGATGTGCAATTAACCCAACGCATGTTACTCAATGTGCCTTCCTATGATGGAAAGGCTGGTTTAGATACTTTTGTGATTAGTTCTAGACAACCACTCATTCAAGGTGGTTTCTAATGAATATAAAAGAACGCTTTGAAAATATTTCTTGGAAAAAAACAGAGCACCTTGCACCTGTTGTTTTATTTCTTTTAATTTTAGCATTGTGCTGGAAACTGGCTTCGATTTTTTGGTGGGTGGTTGCACCGCCACAAGTCATGCAACCAGAGCAAGTGAGTCTAGGTTCACAACAAATCCAAGTGCCCAATATTTCAAGCTTTTCATTGTTTGAGGAAGTGGGTTCTAGTGCGACAGCAGATGACAGTATTCCGATGGTCTTGCAAGGTGTAGTTGTGAGTTATCCTGCGCGTTTCTCTTCAGCGGTGATTAAAGTCAAAGAAACAGCAGATCGTTATGCGGTGGGTGATCCAATTGAGGGTACCAGTTATCAGTTATCCGAAGTATATTGGGATCATATTGTTTTAAGTCAAAATGGAAATAACAGTAAAGAGTTACGTTTTACCGGGCTGGATAGTTTGTATCAGCCTATGCCAGGGCAATCGACAGATCAAAATACCAGCCCGCCAGCAAGTAATCCTGTGCCATCGCCACAACAAAATTCAAGCCAAAATGCTTTAGGGCAGGCGATTGAGAAGATGAATGAAAATCGGGACGAATACCTAAAGAACATGGGGGTTAACGCAAGTGGCGGTCAAGGCTATGAAGTGACAGATCAGACCCCCGCAGCGCTCCGAAATAAACTGGGATTAAGATCTGGAGATCGTATTCTTTCACTCAATGGACAATCAGTAGGTCAAGGACAGAGTGATGTTCAGCTGCTAGAACAAGCAAAGCGTGATGGCAAAGTAAAAATTGAAATTAAGCGTGGTGATCAAGTGATGACCATTCAGCAAAGTTTGTAAGTGGCTAGGACTACAAATAAAATTAGGATAGATAATAAGTTATGGCTTTTTTGAATCACAATCGACCACTTTGGGCTTTAGTTGCAGCGGCACCAATGATGGTTGCGGTCAGTACAGCAGCACATGCACAGACGTGGAAAATTAACTTACGCGATGCTGATCTCACGGCTTTTATCAACGAAGTTGCAGATATTACGGGCAAAAATTTTGCGGTCGATCCCCGTGTACGTGGCAATGTCACGGTTATTTCAAATAAACCTCTAAATAAAAATGAAGTTTATGACCTATTTTTAGGGGTGCTGAATGTCAATGGTGTGGTGGCTATTCCATCGGGGAATACCATTCGCTTGGTACCAGACAGTAATGTAAAAAACTCGGGTGTACCTTATGACCCACGCAATAATGCACGTGGTGATCAGGTTGTAACACGGGTGATTTGGTTGGAAAATACCAACCCCAATGATTTGATCCCAGCATTACGCCCATTAATGCCACAATTTGCGCATTTGGCGGCAATACAAGGCACCAATGCGTTAATTGTGTCTGATCGTGCAGCGAATATTTATCAACTTGAAACCATTATTCGCAACTTGGATGGTACTGGGCAAAATGATATTGAAGCTGTTCCTTTACAACAGAGTCAAGCTGAAGAGATCATTAAGCAGTTGGATGCCATGAGTTCGACAGGCGCATCGAAAGACTTTGCTGGGGCACGGGTTCGTATTATTGCTGATGCACGGACCAATCGTATTTTGATTAAAGGGGATACAGGTACGCGTAAACGTATCCGCAATATGATTGAAATGTTGGATGTACCATCTGCGGATCGTTTAGGCGGTCTTAAAGTCTTTAAATTAAAATATGCCAGTGCAAAGAATTTATCTGAAATTTTACAAGGCTTAGTCACAGGTCAGGCAGTCAATTCTAGTTCAAATAATTCTTCTAATAGTAGTTCTAACAACAGCAATAGCAACAGTTTTAACAATAATAACAATTCATCATCGAATACCGGCTCAAGCACTGGAAGCAGTATTTCAACACCAGCAATTAATTTAAACAGCAACTCAAATAACAATAATCAAAATAATATCACCAGTTTTAATGCCAATGGTGTGAGCATTATTGCAGATGGTGCTCAAAATGCGTTGGTGGTTAAAGCTGAGCCACAACTGATGCGCGAAATAGAGGCCGCCATCCAACAGCTTGATGTCCGTCGTCAACAAGTATTGATTGAAGCGACGATTATTGAGGTTGAGGGTAATGATACTGATCAACTCGGTGTGCAATGGGCAATGGGTGATCTAAGTAGTGGTGTGGGTTTAATTAACTTTGATAAAGTGGGTACAAGTTTAGCTAAATTGGCAGCAGGCTATCTATCAGGTGGTGCGGCTGGTTTAGGTGGTGCTGTCGGTCCAGGTGCCTCTCTTGTTTTAGGAGATTATAAAGAAGGTGCTGATGGTTCACGTAGACTATATGGTGCAGTGATTCAGGCTTTAAAAGCCAATACCAAGTCAAATTTATTATCTACGCCATCGATTGTCACAATGGATAATGAAGAAGCGTATATTGTCGTTGGTCAAAACGTTCCATTTGTTACAGGTTCAGTCAGTACTGGGACAGGAGGCACTGTCAATCCATATACCTCAATTGAACGTAAGGATGTGGGGGTGACCTTAAAGGTAATTCCGCATATTGGTGAGGGCGGTTCGATTCGTTTAGAGGTAGAACAAGAAGTCTCTGCAGTCGCCGAAAATAAAGGGCAGGCAACAGATTTGGTCACCAGTAAACGCTCTATCAAGACCTCTGTGCTTGCAGATCATGGGCAAACCGTGGTGTTAGGTGGCTTGATTTCAGATGATACTGCCCATACACGCCAATCTATACCCTTCTTGGGTGATATCCCTGGCTTAGGCCGTTTATTTAGAGCGGAAGGCAAATCAAATGCTAAACGTAACTTATTGGTGTTTATCCATCCAACGATAATTGGTGATAACGCTGATATACGTCGTGTATCTCAACAACGTTATGATCAGCTGTATAGTCTGCAATTGGCGATGGATAAAGATGGTAACTTTGCTAAACTCCCAGCCAATGTAGATGATGTTTTTCAGCAACGACTGCCAATTAACTCCACACCAAGTTCGCAGCCTAAGCTAGTACAACCGCAACCGACAGCACAACCATCAAGTCAGTATCAAAAAGTGCCTACAGGTGCCAAGACAGGTGCAGTACAAGGCAATGCGGTGACTACACCTGTTGCAGAGGAACCAAATGATATCCGCAAGCAGTAGCATTGTGGGCTTCGCGTAACAAGTGCTTCTAATCGCATGCTTTATTTGATATTTAAAATAGCTTGTTAAAGTATTGTGGTGTGTTCTGTTGTGGCGTGGGCAACATAAAGCTTGGTTTTACGCTGATTTAGCACTGTAGAAATGTCATGCTAAGATAGACTTGAATTAGAATGGGAAGATAATCATGACTTGGAAATTACAAGCAATTACAGGTGAGTTAGAAGGGCAGGAAGTCACGATTGACCGTGATATGCTGGTTGGACGCCATCAAGATGCAGACCTGTTATTGCAAGCTGCGGAAATTTCACGTCGCCATGCTGCATTCTTATTAAAAGAAGATGCGCTTTGGGTTCAAGATCTAAAGTCATCCAATGGTACTTTTGTGAATGATATCCGTATCGATCAAGATAAACTGTTGATGGATGGTGATATTGTTCAATTTGCCAGTGTTAAATTTAATGTACTTGCACCGGTAAAACCTGTTGTTTTGCAAACTGAACAGGCAGCGCCTGAGGTCGAAGTTCAACCGGTTGTAGTTCCAGTAGAAACGCCAGTTCAACAACCTGCTGAGGCTGTGGCGACTGCTGAAATTAAACCAGCTGCCCCAGTAGAACGTACAGTGGCAGATCAGATGAATGAACAGGGCATGCCTGAGCTTTCAGAACGAGATAGCAGTGTGCAAATCAACCGTGAAGGTATGCCGTCTGGTGTAGCAATCCCTAAACCTGCGCCAATTCCAGAAGGTGTGGATATTTATGCGGCTACACAGCCAAAAGTAGAGCAGGTTAAAGCACCTGAGATTGTTGCAGAAGAACACGTCGAAACCCAGAAAAATGCAAAGTTAGGTTTGGCAACACTGGTGATTTTGATCATTTTGGCAATTATTGCATGGCTATTGTTTAAATAATTTGCGAATGCGCTACACTCAAGGCATGCAATCGCATGCCTTTGTTTTTTGTATTTTCGTTTTTAAAATTAAAACTCGATTTAGGTGTAAATCATGAATGTGGCAAAGCTAGACCAACGCGAACTGATTTTATTTGATTTGGATGGGACCTTGGTTGATTCAGCATTTGATTTATATCGTGCCATGAACTTAAGTCTAGCGCGTTTGAACTTACCCCAAGTCACTGAACAACAGGTTCGGGTTTGGATTGGTAAAGGCACCTCATTATTTTGTGAAAGTACATTGAAGTATTTAAAGGGTGAGGTGGATCCTGTACTGCATCAACAGCTTTTGGATACATTCTTGGAAATTTACAATGCAGAGCCTTGTGTTGATACCAAACCATTCTCTGGAATTTTAGAATTTTTAGAGTGGGGAATTGAAAACAATAAGAAATTGATTTGTGTGACCAATAAACCAGAACAGCCTGCACGAAAAATTCTAGAAGAATTGCAAATGGATCACTATTTTGTCGATGTAATAGGTGGTGATCGTTTTGAAGTGCGCAAACCTCATCCAAAACCATTGTTGTATTGTGTTGAAACTTATCAGTCATCAACGGACAAAACCTTGATGATTGGCGATTCAAGTAATGATGTCGAGGCTGCACGCCGTGCAGAGGTTGATTGTATTGTGGTCAGCTATGGTTATAATCACGGTGAAGATATTCAACTCTGTCAGCCACAACAAGTGGTGGATGATTTAACAGAGCTTTTGGCTTAACACTGGTATATTAAATTGTTGCGAAAAAAGGGAAGAGGAATGAATAGCAAACGCACTTTTCGATGGCGTCACTAAGTGAAATGCAGAGACATCCATACTTAGTATTATCGAAAATAGAGAGAATTCCTGATGACAACCTTAGCGCAATTTGAACAACTAAAATCAGCGGGTTATAACCTTATCCCTGTATACCGCCAACGCTTAGCCGATACAGATACGCCATTGTCTGTATTCGCACGTTTAAAACAGCATCAACAAGCTTATCTTTTTGAATCTGTCGAAGGTGGCGAAAACTGGGCAAGATATTCAATTATTGGACTGGGTGAATCAATCGTATTTTCCTGTAATGCAGGACAGCTTACGATCAAATCGGTAGATGGCTCGATAGATACCCAGCCATGTGCAGATCCCTTTCAATATATCCGTGATTTTCAAGCGCAGTTTAAAGTACCCACCCAACAAGATTTACCCGCACTGCCTAATTTTACTGGCGGCTTGGTGGGCTACTTTGGTTATGATGCAGTACGTTATATTGAGCCAAGGTTAAAGAATGTGCCTGAGGCGGATCCCGTTGGACTGCCAGACTTATGGATGATGTTGTCTAAAACCGTCATTGTATTTGATAACTTAAAAGATACTTTGTTTTTAATCGTACATGCAGGTGTTAATGATACAGAGGCTTATGCCAAGGCTCAGCAACAGCTGGATGAGATTGAGGCATTATTGGCTATGCCAATCAGCTTGGTTGCTAAAAAACATACCGCTCCGCATTTTGAGTCACTGACTGGGCATGACAAATTCCTTGAGTCAATTGAGAAAGTTAAAGAATACATCCGTGCTGGTGATGTGATGCAAGTTGTTCCTGGGCATCGTATGGTGTCGGATTTTGATGGTGAGCCTTTACAGGTTTATCGCGCATTACGACATCTCAATCCATCACCGTATTTATTTTTGGTACAAGGGCAGACCCTTTTAGATCAAAAGCCGTTCCATATCGTAGGTTCTTCACCGGAAATTCTTTCTCGACTCGAAAATGGGATCGCGACTGTACGTCCGCTTGCAGGTACACGTCCGCGAGGAAAAACCAAAGAAGAAGATTTGGCGCTTGAAAAAGATTTGCTTTCCGATGAAAAAGAGATTGCGGAACATTTAATGCTGATTGATTTAGGCCGTAATGATGTGGGGCGTGTCTCGAAAATCGGTAGAGTGCAAGTGACTGATCAAATGGTGATCGAACGTTATTCACATGTCATGCATATTGTTTCCAATGTACAAGGTGAAGTATTGGATGATGTCGATGCTTTGGATGTTTTTAAGGCAACTTTTCCAGCAGGCACGCTTTCAGGTGCCCCAAAGATTCGTGCAATGGAAATTATTGACGAAGTTGAGCCGGTAAAACGTGGAATTTTTGGTGGTGCAGTGGGTTATTTGGGCTGGCATGGCGAAATGGACATGTCAATTGCGATCAGAACCTGTGTTATTCGTGAAAATAAGGTCTATGTGCAGGCTGGCGCAGGGTTAGTTGTTGACTCAAATCCTGAATCAGAGTGGAATGAAACCCAAATAAAAGCTCGCGCAGTGATCAAAGCGGTTGAATTATCGTCAAACGGATTGATTTTATGAGTTTTTGAGGTTTTTTTTGCAAAAAACACTTGCAAGGATTCTGAGTTTTGCTAAACTGCACACCGTTCCGATACGAAACGTACGAAACACTAAGAAACGCCGGCATAGCTCAGTTGGTAGAGCAACTGACTTGTAATCAGTAGGTCCACAGTTCGAATCCGTGTGCCGGCACCATCTTAAGGTTTTGTGTTATAATGTTGAAGAACGACACTGAAAGTAAGTGTAAAGGTGAGATTCCCGAGCGGTCAAAGGGAGCAGACTGTAACTCTGCCACGAAAGTTTCGAAGGTTCGAATCCTTCTCTCACCACCATTACTTCGATAAGTGGTAATTACCAACATTAAGCGGGAGTAGCTCAGTTGGTAGAGCGGTAGCCTTCCAAGCTACATGTCGCGAGTTCGACCCTCGTCTCCCGCTCCATCGAAGATGATGCTCTTATAGCTCAGTGGTAGAGCACTCCCTTGGTAAGGGAGAGGTCTCGAGTTCAAATCTCGATAAGAGCTCCAGATACAATTTGGTAGATTATTCTACACCAGTTTCTCAAAAGCAGGCTTATTAGTCTGCTTTTCAAGTATTAGGTGTCTAGTTTTTTAGACGATTGTCGATGCTGAGTTGTTTAACTCGTGTTCGACATAAACGAGGAAGAGCAAATGGCTAAGGCTAAGTTTGAACGTAATAAGCCACACGTAAACGTGGGTACAATTGGTCACGTCGACCATGGTAAAAC
>NZ_JBWKXD010000008.1:0-167140 GCF_059422625.1 Acinetobacter sp. GW821-FHT01C12 | reverse complement strand
CTCCAACCTGGGCTCGAACCAGGGACCTGCGGATTAACAGTCCGTCGCTCTACCGACTGAGCTATTGGAGAATCTGATGCGCATTTTATGGATGAAAGCCAAAGTGGTCAAGTGAAATGATAAGAAAAAAGTCTTAAATGTTTTTTTATTGTCCGAATTTAAAGAGTTTGTATATATATTGATTATTTTTAAAGTTTTCCAGCTCTTTAATCGAGATCAAATGATTATAAGTGGTTAAATTTTATTGCAGTTGCAGAAGAGTGCATAGGATCTGAATGGCGCTAAGCATCGCATAACTATAAAAGATTTTTATTGGATCTGCTTTTACTGTGTAATTAGGATTGATCATATTTGAATTGAAAAAATTGAATCGCATAAAAAAGCCATTCTAATCAGAATGGCCTTTTATACAAAAATAAAATGCTTAGATCTTATTTTTCAACACCAGCTTCTTGACCGGCATATTTCGCGTTTGCATAGTCCCAGTTTACAAGGCTTTCTAAGAAAGTCGAAATGTATTTAGGACGAGCATTACGGAAGTCGATGTAATAAGCATGTTCCCAAACGTCAATTGTAAGTACCGCTACTTTGCCATGTGCAAGTGGAGTATCTGCATTTGAAGTTTTAAGAATAGAAAGCTCGCCATCTACTTTATCAGCAACTAACCAAGCCCAACCTGAACCGAATTGAGTTGTTGCAGCAGCAGCGAATTCTTCAGCGAATTTTTCGTAAGAACCAAAAGCTTCATCAATTTTAGCAGCTAAAGCGCCAGTTGCTTTACCGCCGCCGTTTTTAGCCATACAGTTCCAGTAGAATGTGTGGTTCCAAACTTGTGCAGCGTTGTTGAATACACCTGCTTTAGAAGCATCGCCAGCAACAGCAACAATGATCTCTTCTAAAGTTTTACCTTCAAGATCAGTACCCTTGATTAAGTTGTTTAAGTTTACAACATAAGTATTGTGGTGCTTGTCATGATGGAATTCTAAAGTTTCTTTGCTGATGTGCGGCGCAAGATCTTCATAGCCGTATGGTAAAGCAGGTAAAGTAATGGTTGTCATGTTTTAAATTCCTTGCATTTAGCTGGGTTTTAACATTAAGTGGCTTTATTGTAATGGATTCTTTCAACAATTGTGCAAGATGTTAAATAACAATACACAATTTATTTCGATTTAATACGTATATAGAAAATCTAAAAAGTACATCGCATTTTTATGGAAAAGTGTCTAATCGGCAGAGCAATATTTGCCAAAAAATACGCTACTTTTTTTAAGATAGCGCTTAAATCGGGTTGTTGAGTTCGAAATAAATAGCATCAATATTGAACTGTTCAGCGATCGCTTGAGCAAGTTGTTGAACACCATAGCGCTCTGTTGCATGGTGACCACATGCATAGTAATGCACATCTAACTCTTTGGCTTCATAAAAAGTACGCTCGCTGACTTCACCTGAAATATAGGCATCACAATTCATCGCTGCCGCTTTGCCAATAAAATCCTGTGCTCCACCTGTACAGAAGCCGACTTTTTGAATCAATGATTTTTCTGCATTGAGATGAATAGTATCAAAGCCTAATTTTTCAGTAAGAATGTGTTTAAAATCTTCTGGTGAGATCGGGTTTTTTAAATAACCAATATTACCAATCGGATTGCGTTCGCTTGGGTCTAAAGCTTCAGTGTTTTCCAGCCCAAGGATTTTGGCAATCATTGCATTATTCCCCAGTGTTGGATGCGAATCCAAGGGGAGGTGGTATCCAACAAGTGAAATATCATTTTGGATTAATGCTTTGATTCGTTTGCCACGCATGCCTGTGATTGGATAGGGTTCACCTTTCCAGAAATAGCCATGATGAACCAAGAGCAGATCTGCTTGTTGTGCAATCGCTGCATCAATCGCATCCTGTGATGCGGTGACTGCACACAGGATTTTTTTTACTTCAGATCGTCCTTCGATTTGTAATCCATTGGGTGCGTAATCTTTAAATTCATGTGATTTTAAGGTTTGATCACACCACTGGATGATATCTTTGAGTAAAGCCATGAATAACCTTTATTTAAATGAAGTGTGTTAAGAACATCAAAACATATTTTAAATTGTAACTAAAGCTGAACAAAACTCTTTGTGTTTTTTATGTTTCTTGATTGATTTGCTTTACAATATACAAATTGCTTTTGCATCAACGAATTAAAAAATTCTTAGAGGAATAAAAACGTGCGGCGTTCATTTACTTGGCTCCCTTGGGTTTTACTGATACTGGTTATTATTTGTTTTGTGGTTTGGCAAAAACTTCAACAGCCCAAAGCACCGATTGCTGCTGATGGTGTGAAGATGCCTGCTGAGAAAGTTGAGCCTTTGGTCAATACATCTCGAACGGGTGGTGTAGTGTCCTATAGTGCTGCTGTTAAGGTTGCAGCACCAGCAGTGGTCAATATTTTTACCACTCAAAAAGTAAAACAAAATCATCCATTGCTCAATGATCCTGCGTTTAGAGAGTTCTTTGGAAATCAGATCCCTGAACAAAATCAAAACCAGAATGAAAACAGTTTAGGTTCTGGAGTGATTGTGCGTCCAGATGGTTATATTTTGACAAATAACCATGTGATTGCTCAAGCAGATCAAATCGTTGTTGCCTTGCAAGATGGTCGCCGTGCAGAAGCCACTGTAATCGGAACGGATCCTGATACAGATTTGGCTGTGATCAAAATTGAATTGAAAGAATTACCTGTCTTGCCATTTAAATTGAGTGGCAATGAAGTCGGTGATGTTGTGTTGGCAATAGGAAACCCCTTTGGTGTCGGGCAAACGGTAACGCAGGGGATTATCTCTGCGACAGGTCGTTCTGATCTCGGTATCAATACTTACGAAGACTTTATTCAGACCGATGCAGCCATTAACCCAGGTAATTCGGGTGGTGCATTGATTGATGTGGCTGGGAATTTGATTGGTGTTAATACTGCGATCTTCTCACAGTCAGGTGGTTCGTTGGGGATTGGCTTTGCCATTCCTGCCAAAATCTGTCAGCAAATTTTAAATTCGATTTTAAAAGATGGTCGTGTGATTCGTGGATGGATGGGCATTAGCTTAGTTCCCCCAACGCAAGCGGATGTATTACAACCGCGTCAACCAGGTGTTGTGGTTGCTGATGTATTGAAAAAAGGTCCTGCGGCGGAAGCGGGGATTAAAGTGGGCGATCGTATTGTTAAAGTGAATAATGAAGATATTACTTCAACCTCACATTTAATTAATTATGTTGCGCTCCAAGCACCAAATACCGATATTCAAGTTGAAGTCATCCGTGGCGAACAAACCGTCAATCTCACGGTTAAAGTGGGTGAGCGTAAAGTTCAAAGTGCTGACTCACAATTTATCCCTTTACCACGACGTTAAGTCTTACCAAAATTTTAGCCCTGATGAATCAGGGCTTTTTTATTTGAGATTACGTATTTGAATGACTTTATCAATGTTGGCGAATAGAGCGTTCGTAGTTGTTGATTCATATCGGCATGCGATAACGACTGCATGTATGATTAAATGAATTAAAAAAGCAAAAACAGTTTAGGGTATATATGTTGAATGTTCACTTACCAAAATTTCCACCAAGCTTTATCAGGCCAATTGGCACAGGGATTAGGTAATAGACTATGGATTGCACCAACTTCTTCATCTGAGAGCTTTGCATCTTTATTTTTATCTAAGAATTTAAATAATTTAATGTTTTTATCTTTGCCTTGAAACTGTCTGTCATCTGGCCATGGGAGTGGATCAAAGTCTTTGACTTTTAAGAACTCATTGAGTTCAAAGGTATCATTCTTATTTAAATCATAGGTCTTATGAAAATTTTCCCAGTCTAAAGAAGCTGGCTCACAGGCAAAGCTAAAGCTTGAAAGTGCACTGCAACTGAGAATTAGACTATAGATTATTTTATTCATTTGTTTTATTCCATTTTTTTAATTAGCTTTGATTATAAAGACAAAGTAATTTTAAACGAATGGCTGCATCTCAACAAAACTATTTCCGTCTCGATTTAATTTATTCGATAGAAAATACTATATTTTTAAAACAAAAAACAGTGCCGAAGCACTGTTTCTTAATTGCAATAAAACGCTATTCAATTAACTTTCTTGTTGAATTCCAGCAACTAACCAATCTTGAGTAGACCCTGCTGGTTTAACAAAGTGCCATACTTCTGAGAACGGTACAGGTTGACTATTTAAGTCTTCGCTGACAGTTCCTGTAAAACGAACACTCACCACGTATTGTCCATTTTCTGTTGCACTATCCAATACCAATGCATTTAAGTTTGAAAACTCAGCCACATCTTGATCTTGGTTTGCCATGATATCGCTGTACATTGACTGATAAAGATCAGCTGTTAAATAGCGTTGAATTTCAGCAATATTGCTCACTGAGTTCATTGACTGAATATGGTTAAAGCGTTGACGAGCAATACGTAAGAAAGCAGCAGGTTCAGTTCCATCTGGAAGTTGATTGCCGCTTTGCATTGACGCTGCGCCAAACGGTGCTTGTGTTGCAGTACCACCATTGACAGACTGACCAAAAATATTGGTCGCGTCGTTTGAACTACGTGCCGTATTGTTTTGCCCAAATGGCGCAGATGTTGGACCTGTGCTATTTGGTGCATATGGATTATTGCTGGCTAATTTTTTTTTTGCGCCGAATTTACGGAACAAGAAGAATGCAGCACCTGCGATCAGGATTAACCAGATCCAGCTTGGAATTCCACCTTTTTTCTCTTCTTGTTGAGCAGCTGCTTGTTGTTTCGCTAATTCAGCATCATTGGTTTGTGCTTGGGCATTACCATTATGATCATCAGCCATTGCATTTGCCGCAATCGCACCTACTGCTGCACCTGCAACACCAGCAGCAACCATTTTACCTACACCAGAACCTGATTTTTGTTGACCAGGTTGAGCAGGCGTTGGTTGTTGAGCAGGCGTAACTTGTCGAGGTTGAGAATAAGACTGACTTGAACTCGAAGAACGGCTCATGCCATGGCTTTTACCACCACCTGCACGTTTTGCTTCAGCCAAAGGTGCTACAGCCAAAGTTGCCATTAAAATACCTGCGACCAAGCCGCGCTGTCGAACTTCCATTGAATCTACCTATATTAAAAAATATGTTGATGAATATGAGTGCAAGCACATTACTGTAATTGCTTTTCATAGTTCTCTTTATGCAGTCTTTTTAAGAGAATTTCAATGTTTTTAAGATTTATTTGCACATATATTCACATAAACATAACGAATATATTGCTGGGTTTTTAAAGTCCAATACGGATTTTCTAATCTATTGAAATAATTAAAACTATCAATTTAAAAAGGCTTTTATCATATCGGTGGAATTGTGCTGTGATATATAAATTTAGTGTGGCAATTTATATTAAAAATTCTCATGATTTAATGGATAATTTATAGCGTGTAGTACCCAGCCTTTACCTTTAAATTATTTGAATAAATATTGATCGATCAATCCGTTATAAAAATGATTAAAGCAAAACTGTTGTTTCAACTTTAGTCAGACATTTAATTTTTATTGAATCTGTGAGGGTTCATTTAATGAGGGAGGAGAGGCAAATTTTATTTAAGCCATCTATCAAAGCAAGCTTACTTCCTTGTAAAGCTTGGTCCTATTTTATAAATGGGATGCTTAGACTTCATCACTCAATTGCATGGCTTCTGTTAATGCTTCATGCAGTCGAGCCACTGCAATAATTTGTACACCTGCAATAGGCTTTTGTGGTGCATTGCCTCTAGGTACGATGATGTATTTAAAACCATGTTTTATGGCTTCTTTTAAGCGTTCTTGTCCATTGGGAACAGGGCGTATTTCACCCGATAATCCCACTTCACCAAACACAGCCAATTGTTGTGGTAAAGCTTTAGAGCGTAAACTTGAAGCACAGGCCAAAAGTACCGCAAGATCAGAGCCTGTTTCGGTAATTTTTAAGCCACCCACGACATTGACATAAACGTCCTGTCCAGAGGTCTGTACACCACCATGACGATGCATGACCGCAAGCAACATATTTAAGCGGTTTTGTTCTAAACCCAGTGCGACCCGTCGCGGTTGTCCATGTGCGTCATCAACCAGTGCTTGAACTTCAACCAATAATGGACGTGTACCTTCACGACTGATCATCACCACTGAACCGGGAATCGCTTCATCATAACGACTTAAAAAGATGGCAGACGGATTGGCGACTTCTTTTAAGCCCTTATCTGTCATGCCAAATACACCAAGTTCATTGACCGCACCAAAACGGTTTTTGACAGCACGAATCATACGGTAACGGGAGTCAGATTGCCCTTCAAAATACAGTACGCAATCGACCATATGTTCAAGTACACGTGGACCTGCCAAGGCACCTTCTTTGGTGACATGACCAACAAGAAATAACGCTGTACCACTATTTTTTGCAAATCGAGTCAATAGTGCTGCTGACTCACGAATTTGCGAAACACCGCCGGGAGCAGATTGTAAGGTTTCGGTATATAAGGTTTGGATTGAATCTAGGATGGCAACAGCAGGGCGCAATTGTGCGAGGGTATCACAAATTCGTTCTACACACGTCTCTGCCATGACTTGTAATTTATCGGTAGCTAAGTCAAGGCGATTGGCACGTAAAGCCACTTGTGAAAGTGATTCTTCCCCTGTGACATAGAGCGCTGAATTCTTCGCAGCAGCCATATGTGTTGCGGTTTGCAACAGAATCGTTGATTTACCAATACCGGGGTCACCCCCGATCAAGACAACAGAACCTGTGACTAAACCACCACCAAGTACTCGGTCAAACTCGCCTATACCCGTAGCTAAACGTGTTTCATTGGACACGGTAATCTGGTTAAGCAAGGTGACATTGGCTGCTTGTCCAGCATACCCACCGCCCATAGGTTTGGCACGATGTGATACGACAGGTTCAATTCGCACTTCAGTCAGAGAATTCCATTCACCACAGTCTGAACATTGACCTGCCCATTTTGGATGGTCTGTACCACATTGTTCACAACGATAAACAGTTTTGACTTTGCCCATTTTGAGTGCGTTCACCTTTTGAATGATGTGCTGAATGTACCAATAGCGCCATTGAAATACAATTTTTTGCTTAACATCTCGCCAAAAACTATTTTGGCACGTAAACTGCAAATCGAAGGAACGGTAAAAATAAGAAAGGTAAGGGATAGTCGTTTGACTATTAAATAAGCTAAAAGATGAAAAAACTTAGATATTTTAAGTATTCATTGAAAAAGGCTTTTTTATTTTTTTTGTTTTAAGCTACTTTTGTACAACGAAATCTGAGAGAAGAATATAACAATGTCAAATGAAAACCTCAGTTCTTCTGCGGAAACAGGTGAACTAGCTAGAAGTTTATCGAATCGTCATCTACAATTAATTGCAATTGGTGGTGCGATTGGTACAGGCTTATTTATGGGTTCAGGGAAGACGATCAGTCTTGCGGGACCATCCATATTATTTATTTACATGATCATTGGTTTGATGGTTTTTTTCGTCATGCGTGCGCTTGGTGAACTGCTACTTTCAAACTTGCAATACAAGTCATTTATTGATTTTTCAACAGATTTGATCGGACCATGGGCCGGCTATTTTGTCGGATGGACTTATTGGCTGTGCTGGATCACTATTGGTATCGCAGATCTATCTGCAATTATCTATTACTTACAGTTCTTCAATAATGGGGTGCCCTTTACCCCAACTGAAGGGGCAATGATCAGTGTTGCCGCAATCTTCTTTATTTTAGGGTTGAACTTAGTCACAGTAAAACTGTTTGGTGAATTGGAATTCTGGTTTGCACTGATCAAAATTATTGCCATTGTGGTGTTAATTTTGGTGGGTTTCTGGATGATTTTTACTGGCTTTACTTCGGCGGCAACAGGTCAAGTGGCGTCATTTACTCATCTTTGGGATCATGGGGGAATGTTCCCGAAAGGCTTTGAGGGATTCTTAGCAGGCTTCCAAATTGCCATATTTGCTTTTGTCGGTGTTGAACTTGTTGGTACCACCGCAGCAGAAACCAAAGATCCAGAGAAGAACTTACCTAAAGCAGTTAACTCAATTCCAATCCGTATTATTTTCTTCTATGTATTGGCGTTAGTGATTGTTATGTCAGTTACACCATGGAATATGATTGATCCTAAAGTTAGCCCATTTGTGAACTTGTTTAGTCAAGCGGGAATTGCTGCGGCTGCAATCATTATGAACTTGGTGGTCCTTTCTTCTGTAATGTCTTCAATGAACAGTGGTGTATTCTCAACAAGTCGTATGCTGTTTGGTCTTTCTCGCGAAGACCAAGGTCCTAAAGCATTTGGTCTGTTAAATAAACGTGCAGTTCCAGCGAATGCTTTGTATTTCTCTGGTGTATGTCTATTGGGTGGTGCGGCATTACAATATTTCGTTCCAAACACAGTCGAAGCATTTACTTTAGCAACTACGCTGTCCACGATCTTGTTTATCTTGGTATGGATCATTATTTTGTGGAGTTACTTGGTGTACTACAAAACACGCCCAGAACTTCATGCAAAATCAGTGTTTAAATTACCTGGTGGACCGATTACTTGTTATATCGTGATCATTTTCTTTGTTGGTACGATTGGTATTCTTGCATTAGAACCAGATACAATGAAATCATTGATGGTCAGTCCGATCTGGCTCATTATCCTTGCGATTGGTTATTTCTGTTTTTATAAGAAAAAATAGTCATTAACGATTTCAATGATATTGATAAGAAAACGTCAGTAATTTACTGGCGTTTTTTTTATTCTCATTTTAAGCTTTAAGGCTTCCGCTTTGGTCTATATTTTAGATTCAAGGTATAAGGTATACTGACGAAAATTTTGGAAATAGGTGAACAAATGCGTTTTGCAATTTGTGGCATCGGTTTAGTTTTAGCAAGTGTGGTGTTGGTGGGTTGTGGTCAATCAGGCAATTTGCAGTTGGCAAACAGTCAAGACTATGACAAACGTGCCAAATATTTGCTCTATTCAAAAGATGCCAATAAAGCTGCCCAAAGCAAGGCAAAAGTGCAAGATCAGACAGCCATTGCAGATCAATCTGTGCCAGCGTCTCAAGCCACTTCAAACTAAACCTAATTACACTTTCATTGAAAGGATAGATTCATGAGTTTCTCCCGCATTCATGGGGTATTGCATGCAGAGCAATGTTCTTTAGATCAACTCGCGCAGCAATATGGCACACCGCTTTATGTTTATTCAAAGGCAACTTTTGAAAAGCATTATTTGGATATGGATCAGGCATTTAGCTTTATCGATCATCAAATTTGTTTTGCGGTGAAGTCAAACTCAAATCTTGCGGTATTGAATGTATTGGCAAAATTAGGCTCAGGCTTTGATATTGTCACAGGTGGTGAGCTTGCGCGAGTCCTTGCCGCAGGTGGAGATGCTACAAAAATCGTATTCTCAGGTTTAGGCAAACAAGAAGCAGATATTCAAAAAGCACTAGAAGTGGGGATTGCATGCTTCAATGTGGAATCTCATGCTGAGCTTGATCGTATCCAGAAAGTTGCGGCAGGTTTAGGTAAAAAAGCTCCGATTTCGTTACGGGTAAACCCAGATGTAGATGCGAAAACCCATCCTTATATTTCGACAGGTCTAAAAGAAAATAAATTTGGTATTCCATCAGATTCAGTTTTTGAAACCTATCAATATGCGGCGTCTTTACCCAACCTTGATGTGATTGGGATCGATTGTCACATTGGTTCGCAATTAACAGAAACACAACCTTTCGTAGATGCGCTTGACCGCGTCATTATGATGATTGCAAAATTAAAAGAATTGGGCATCCAGCTGAAACACATCGATATTGGTGGCGGTTTAGGGGTGACCTATAAAGATGAAACACCGCCAAGTGTTGCAGAATATGCCAACGCAATGCGTCCAGCTTTAGAGAAATTAGGCTTAAAAGTCTATATGGAACCGGGGCGGAGTATTTCAGCAAATGCTGGAGTATTGGTGACGAAAGTTGATTTGTTAAAACCAACCAATCATCGTAATTTCGCAATTATTGATGCTGCAATGAATGACTTGATTCGTCCATCACTTTACCAAGCGTGGATGGACATTCAAGCTGTGGTATCGCGTACAGATATTGAAGCGAAAACTTGGGATATCGTGGGTGCCATTTGTGAAACAGGAGATTTTCTCGGTAAAGAACGTGAACTTGCCATTCAGGAAAATGACAATCTTGCTGTTTTAGGCGCAGGTGCGTATGGTTTTGTTATGAGTTCAAATTATAACAGCCGTGGTCGTGCTGCTGAAGTCATGGTCGATGCTGACCAATCGTATGTGATTCGTAAGCGAGAAACCATTGAATCACTTTGGGAAAATGAAAGCTTATTGCCTTAAGGAGCCATTTTAAATGTTATTAGAATTTACCAAAATGCATGGTCTGGGCAATGACTTTATGGTGGTTGATTTAATCAGCCAGCGTGCATTTTTCGATGCAATGACCATTCGCCGTTTGGCTGATCGTCATTTCGGGATTGGTTTTGATCAACTGTTAATTGTTGAACCACCAGATTTTCCCAATGTTGATTTTAAATACCGTATTTTCAATGCTGATGGTTCAGAAGTAGAGCAATGCGGCAATGGCGTACGTTGTTTTGCACGGTTTGTTTATGAACGTCAGTTGACCAATAAAAAACGTTTTAAAGTTCAAACCAGCGCTGGTATTGTTGAACCTGAGTTGGGTGAAAATGGTTGGGTGCGTGTCAACATGGGCTATCCAAAATTTTTACCCAATGAGATTCCATTTCTTGCAGAAGAACCAGATGCATTGTATGACATTGCATTGCAAGATAATGAATTGCTGACCATTGATGTGGTCAATATGGGCAATCCACATGCAGTGACAATCGTTCCCGATGTTTTAACTGCAGATGTTGCCAAAATTGGTCCTCAAGTGGAAGCACATGCACGTTTTCCGCAACGAGTAAATGCAGGCTTTATGCAAATTGTTGATGAAAAGCATGCGCGCTTACGTGTATTCGAACGTGGTGTGGGCGAAACGATGGCATGTGGTACAGGCGCTTGTGCAGCCGCAGTCTCTGGAATGCGTCGTGGCTTACTTGCCAATAATGTAGAAATTGAGTTGGCTGGTGGTAAATTACAAATTGAATGGAAAGAAGGCGATGTGGTTTGGATGACAGGGCCGACTGCAACCGTTTATGAAGGTCGTTTAGATTTACGTTATTTCCAAGGTTGATCTGCTTTATTTTACAGTTTAGCGCAAAGCCCTGAATTAATTTCAGGGCTTTTTTATCTCTAACGGCTTAGTTTTTGGATTAAAAAATATAAAATAAGTGTTTATACTGTTTAAAGATCTCAATAAATAATCACAAGGAAAAATAAATAATGGCAATAGATCGTATTGATTGGCATGGCGAATCCGCAGAGCAAGCAGGCTTTCCATATGAAAATGGTGGGACACATATTGGAATTTATTTAGCTTGGATTATCAATAACCAATTGGAAGGTGAGTTTCACCAAGAAGAAAGTGCCGATGAATTAGAACAAGTACGTACACGTCAAATGACTGGACGACAGTTTTTGATCAATATGTGTGATGAAAAATTTTGGGAAGAAGATTTAAATGAACAAGGCTTTGAATTTACCCAAGCCTATTATGAGAGCCATCAATATTTTAAAGATTATGATGAAATCTTAGTTGATGCTAAAGGTTTGACAGATACCTATGCTGTGGATGATACATGGGAGAATTATGATTTGATGGCAGTCGTGATTAGTCAAAAATATGCACAATGGCAGCAGAACCGATCATAAGTCTAGGCGCTTTAAGTCAATAAATCGTTTTTCTGGGATAAGCTTTTGTAATCAGCTCTAAGTTACCCATAAAAAAACACAGTCCAAAATGGGTAGGACTGTGTTTTAACGTTGATCTGTCTGGAGACCAAATCGACGTTAAGTAACCACACTTACAGCGCGTATACTTGTATAATTTATATATGAGGATGTTCGTATATTTTTCAACCAGCTTAGTTGCCAATTTTAAATTACCAGCAGTCGTTGAGTTCACTTACTACTAATTCATTGAATGAATACCAAAGATATTGCCTTCAGTATCAATGGCTAAAACAATATGCCCATGAGGCCCAATCGACATTTTTGTTTGATGAACTTGACCACCAGCGGCTGCAACTCGGGCTTCTTCAATGGCACAATTCTCACTACTAAAATAGACAATTGTACTGTTTCCACCAGCAGAAATGCCTTCCATTTTAACCAATGAGCCTGTTGCGCCGTATTGGTTCATATCCGATGGAAATGTCCACATTTCCACCGATGAATCGTTTGGATCACTAAGTAAACTCAGCTCAACACCAATCACCGTTTGATAAAATAATTTTGCCCGTGCCATATCATTGACATAGATTTCGAACCAACATACTGGATTTGACATAAACGTGTCCTTTTATTTTGCTGTTATCAGTTTTATAACCATACATGGCTGTATTTATAAGCTTAAGGGCAGTTGAGCCTTTAAACTCTATTTTTAGACTTTATTGTGATTAGCTTATGACAAACTTAACTCAAGAGCAGCTGTATTTTGTAAATAAGTTTATTTTTTAATCAATATTCCAAGAAAAACTTAAAGAAATAATAGGGTCTGTTGACAATTCGTCTATGTTTGCGACGACGTGTGTTTTTTAGGCGATACTAGGCGCGAAATACGAAATTTAGTCATTCTAAATGAGTAATTCGTAACGACGTAGCGGCAAAAAACACTCTAGTCCCCCGCTGCGCCTTGCGCTGCAAACAAAGCAGTGCTTTGTTCTTGCTCAGGGTTGTGGCTAAAATTATCTCAGCCTACGTTATGAAACTCGAAAATAGTCTCGCTATTCTCTTCGTTTCCTGCTTTACGACGTATACGTCTCATGCTCAATTTTAACCTACAACGCAAGCCATTTATGAAATGTCAACAGACCCTTGATTATAAACATAAAAAAAGAACGCCGAAGCGTTCTCTTTTTCGATCATTGGATCAATGACGTGCAGCTTTTTTGCCTTCATCAACCGCTTTAACGATTGGTGCTTTGACCAATGGCGTAGGTTGTTCAACCAAAGCAAGTGGAAGAATCTCATCGATGCTTTTCACTGCTTTAATTTCCAAACCATCTTTCACGTTCTGAGGAATTTCAGCTAAGTCACGAACGTTTTCTTGTGGGATAAACACCAGTTTAACGCCACCACGATGTGCTGCTAAAAGTTTCTCTTTTAAGCCACCAATACGCATTGCTCGGCCACCTAAGCTGGTTTCACCTGTCATTGCAATATCAGGACGAATTGCAATCCCTGTGAATGCTGAAACCAGAGCAGTGGTTAATGCTAAACCTGCAGATGGTCCATCTTTCGGTGTCGCACCTTCAGGTAAGTGAACGTGTACGTCAGTTTCTTCAAAACGAGAAGCTTCAATACCCAATTCATCAGCACGTGTACGAACTACAGTCATTGCCGCAGTAATCGATTCTTTCATTACATCACCGAGTGAACCCGTGGTAATAAATTTACCTTTACCTTTTACAGCTGCAACTTCGATGGTCAGTAACTCACCACCGACAGAAGTCCATGCCAAGCCATTTACACGACCCACTTGAGCTTCTTCTTCCGCCATACCATAATCAAATTTATGCACACCTAAATATTCAGGTAAGTTTTCAGCAGTGACATCAATATGTAAGTTTTTCGCTTTCTTACTGACTGATTCTTTCACCACTTTACGTGCAATCTTCGATACTTCACGTTCAAGGCTACGTACACCAGCTTCACGGGTATAACGACGGACAATGTCACGAATCGCTTCTTCATGAACAGTCAGTTCTTTGCCACGTAAACCATTGTTCTTGATTGCTTTTGGAACAAGATAACGATCGGCAATATTGACTTTTTCGTCTTCGGTATAACCCGGCAAACGAATTACTTCCATACGGTCTAATAAAGCCTCAGGAATATTCATGCTGTTTGCAGTACAGATAAACATCACTTCAGACAAATCAAGATCAAGATCTAAGTAGTGATCGTTAAACTTGTTGTTCTGTGATGGATCAAGTACTTCAAGCAGGGCAGAAGCTGGATCACCACGATAATCCTGTGCCATTTTGTCCACTTCGTCGAGCAAGAACAGTGGGTTCTTAACGCCAACTTTGGTCAATGACTGCACAATTTTACCCGGCATCGCACCAATATAGGTACGACGATGACCACGAATTTCTGCTTCGTCACGGACACCACCGAGTGCCATACGAACGAATTCACGACCAGTTGCTTTGGCAATTGATTCCCCGAGTGAGGTTTTACCGACACCAGGAGGACCAACTAAACAAAGGATTGGACCTCGAAGTTTTTTCACGCGTGATTGAACTGCTAAGTATTCAACAATACGTTCTTTGACTTCATCCAAACCATAGTGGTCTGTATCTAAAATTTCCTGAGCTTTTGCTAAGTTAATGCTGACTTTGCTGGCTTTATTCCAAGGCGTATCTAAAATAGCCTCAATATAGTTGCGCACAACAGCAGCTTCACTTGACGCAGGTTGCATTGCTTTGAGTTTACGGAATTCATTTTCAGCTTTTTTACGCACATGTTCAGGTAAATCAGCTTCCGCTAAACGTTTTTCAATTTCAGCAACATCATCTTCCGCACCACCATTCATATCGGAAAGTTCACGCTGAATGACTTTCATCTTCTCATTGAGGAAGTATTCGCGTTGGTTCTTTTCCATTTGGCGTTTTACAGAGTCATGCAATGTTTGCTCAATCTGTTGTTCTTCAGATTGTTGCAATAAATAAGTCATCAGCTCTTGTAAGTGTGCTTCAAACTCATCGTGCTCTAGGAATTTTTGTTTTACATCGATATTTAAAGGTACACGGGTTGCAACAAAGAACAACAATTGTAATAAATCGTCGATTTTATTTGCTGCTGCAATCAATTCACGTGCATTACGTAATTTGGCTTCTGCATACTGTGAAAACAGTGCACGTAATTCTTCTACACGTGTTGCTTGAGTATCTTTATCTACAGATATTGTCATTGGGCTTAATGCATGTTCAGCCGATAAGTATTCATCATTGTCGATGATTTCAACCAACTTAGAACGATGTAAGCCTTCAATCAGTACCTTGATACAGTTTTCATCATTTTCATGATTCACAACTTGTACAATCTTTGCGACGGTACCATATTGATATAAGTTGTCGTGATCAATTTCTTCTGTAAGCGAATCTTTTTGCGCAACTACAAATACTAAATTGTCACTGTTACGAGCCACATCAACTGCATTGATCGATTTTTCACGACCCACAAATAGCGCAATTTGCATATGTGGGTACACAACCACGTCACGCAACGCTAAAAGCGGTAATACACTTGGAACCTGTGGCTCTAAGTTTTCTTGATTCATAATAATCTCAGACATGGGCACTCCTAATGAGTGACAACGGTGTTGCCATGTTTTTTATAGTGATGTGTATTTCAAAAATTACAAGGGCTTTGCCAAATAAAAAGTTTAAAAAATCGCAACTATTTGATTAACAAATAAACCAATTTGCATTTATTGGTCAATTTAGCGGCGAAAATAATAGGTTTTTGCTGGGGTAATTAAACTATCTAAGGGCTGATCCCACGGATTTCTTTTAAGCTCGTGGGTGAGCAACTGGAAATCATGGGCTAAACCAAGCCGATGTGGGCGGTGTGTAGCTGATGCAAGCGTTCGATCATAGAAACCGCCTCCCATACCCATACGACTACCTTTTAAATCACAAGCCAATAAAGGCATGATCACCAGATCGAGTATTGAAATATGTTTAGCACGACTTGCCATAGGTTCTAACATCCCAAGACGATGTAAAGAAAAGCGTCGATTGCGAAACTGCCGATTTGATATTTTGACCCAAACCAGTTTTTTGTTCATATTGCAGATCATGGGCAAATACACGGTTTTTCCAATCGCACAGCAATATTCGATAAGCAATTTGGTTTGAATTTCACCAAAAGCATCTAAATATAATCCGATTTTCTGCGCATTGAAAAAATGGCGATGGCGTAGCATCTGTTTAAAGCATTGCAATTCAATGACCATTTGTTGATTGCGGGTCAGCTTTTGTCGTTGTTGTCTTAAAGATCTACGCAGTTGTGAATTTTGATCCATGTTCTGAATGCTAAAACTAAACTGTTGCCAGTATACAATGAATTGATAAACAGCATTTATAAGGAAATGATTAAGATGTTATTTTGATTATCTTTTATTCAACAGAGTTTGCGATAAATGGGCAGTTTTAAGCTATTATTCTAATCGTTTGATAAAACAAGATTAAATATTGATGTTCTACATTTTAATTCCAGAGTATCTATTCTGACAAATGTAGGATTTTGCTCAGTCAATTGCAAATGGAAGCACTTCAATTAGGCTGAGAAGAAATTCACGTGAGTGATGATTATGGATAAGCACGAAAATAAACAGGAAAACACCATGCAAAGTCAGCTAAAACAACAATCTCATACCTTGTCACGACGGTTTGTTATCTCAATGCTTGCATTGGCAAGCAGTTTACCGCTAATGAGCTATGCCGCTCCAGCAGCGCCAAAACTGGATCTTGAGTTATCTGCACATTCAAAGAATAAAATTAAAACCTTAATGAATGATCCAAAAGTTTGGCAACAGATTCCCAAAACAGTCACGCTGTGTGTGTATTCTCCTGATGGCGCCAATAGTGAAGCTTTTGAACAAGCGACCAGTTATATCAGTGAATTGCCACGAATTACACAGATTGCTAAGGAATTTGGGGTGGATATGAAAATTACCCGTCCAACCAAATTGTCGATGCATATTGATTTAAATTATCCAAAATTAAAGAAAACCGCATCTACGGATATTAATTTAAGAGTTTATACCGATGAGCGTGTATTGACTGAGGATTTCCGCAGTAAACGCTGTGATGGTGCTGGAATCAGTAACATTCGTGCACGTCAGTTTAATCCGTTTGTTGGCAGTATTGATGCCATTGGGGCAGTACAAAACTATAAGCAATTAACCACTGTGATCCAGTTACTTGCACGGCCTGAGTACGATGCAAAAATGGTCAATCGTGATTATGAAGTGGTGGGGATTGTTCCTTTAGGTGCTGCGTATATTATGGTCAATGATCGCCGTATTGATACCTTATCAAAAGCAGCAGGGAAAAAAGTGGCGGTCATGAACTTTGACGGTACTCAAAAGAAGTTGGTGCAAAATGTTGGTGCACAACCTGTTTCTGTTGATCTATTAACTGTGGGGGGAAAGTTTAATAACAAAGAAGTCGATATTATGGCGGGGCCTGCTTTGTTATTTAAGCCTTTAGAATTGAAAAAGGGTATGACTGATAAAAATGGCAATGTGGTCGGTGGTATTATTCGCTTTCCTTTGATACAGGTCACAGGCACATTAATCATGCATCGGAATAAGTTCCCTGCAGGTATGGGACCAATCGCACGGGAAATGATTTCTAAACAACTCAGCCCAGCATTTCAGTTTGTCGATAAACTAGAGCGAGAAGTTCCAGATAAATATTGGTTTGATATTCGTGAAGCAGATAAACCGGGCTATATCAAGATTATGCGTGAAGCACGTATTCAGATGACCAAAGAAGGCTTCTATGACCCAACAATGATGAAAATTTTGAAAAAGGTTCGATGTGGTCAAACCCCAAGTAGTTTTGAATGTGCTTTAAATGATGAATGATTGGGTTTTGCTCTTGTCTTGATGAGGTATATAAGTCAAAAGCAAAATCACAAACAGCTGATGTTTTTGATTTGAATTAAAAGCTAAAGGAGCAAAATGAAAGTTTATTTTGCTCCTTTTTTATTGCAAAGTTTAGGCAATGCTTTACTACTCTGTTAGATTAAATCCAAGATAAAGAAGATCAAAATTAAGATTTAAATGATGTTAAGAAAACCGTTCAAACTCTTGTTGCTGACAGTGTTGTTTTACGTTAACTCGATATATGCCGCACAGTATCAGACAGGGGATATTATTTTTCATACTTCTAAATCTGCACAAAGTCTTGTGATTCAAAAAGCCACCCATTCGCCATATAGCCACATGGGAATGATCGTGATGAAACAAGGTCAAGCTTTGGTTTTGGAGGCGATTCAGCCTGTGAAATATACACCGCTTCAACAATGGATCAATCGCGGTGTAAATAAAGCCTATGTCGTAAAGCGTTATCAACCTCAATTGACTGCAGAGCAACAACACAAGTTAGTCAAACAGGCCGAGACTTATTTAAATAAACCCTATGATGTTTATTTTGAATGGAATGATGACGCAATTTATTGCTCTGAAATTGTATGGAAAGCTTATCAATACGCTTTAGGAATAGAATTGGCGCCCTTGGAAAAATTACAAAGTTTTGATCTCACAGATCGAAGTGTTAAAGCACTTATGCAACAACGCTATGGACAGCATATTCCATTGCAAGAAACTGTGATTGCGCCAAGTGCAATTTTTAATTCAAAGAAATTGAAAATGGTTGACTCGGTTGCTGGTTTGAATTGATTGGAAATATAGTGGGCATAAAAAAACCTGAGTCATGATGCTCAGGCTTTTTATAAGAAGCGGTATATACATACATTCTTGAATGTGGCGACCCTACGGGGATTCGAACCCCGGTTACCGCCGTGAAAGGGCGATGTCCTAGGCCTCTAGACGATAGGGTCAATAAATTGAGGCAGACACTTGAAACTAAACCATTAAATTAATGGCGACCCTACGGGGATTCGAACCCCGGTTACCGCCGTGAAAGGGCGATGTCCTAGGCCTCTAGACGATAGGGTCGTTTCAGAGGTGGGCGTATATTAGGGCGAATACAGGCAGGTGTCAAACTTTTTTCCACAATAAAAACTGAAATTGCGTTTATGTGGATAAAAACAAAGCAATATGAGCAAAGTGGTTAAAATTAAGACCATTATTACGGCTTGGGGTACACAATGGGATCTAAAATATTTTGAATCACCGCAGGATGTTGTAAATAGCCCGCGATTTGATGAGGAGTATGAATAAATGTTGAAATCGCGGTATTTAAAATTGCGGGTTGAAAGTCAAAGGGTGCATTGATCAAAGGGAAAGCGGTTAAAAAATCATCTGGAGAATAGAAATTATGCCAATCACCATTTAGACAATTTGGTCTTTTGATTGGTGGCGTTAGTTTAGACTGAATCACTTTAAAGGCGAGTGGTGAGCCTAAGGTAATAAAGCGTTGTATCTGATAGTTTGCTTGTAGTTGTTGTAACAGATTATAGGCAATCACGGTTCCTAAAGAATGCGCAACAATAATATGCGGTTGATCGGGTTCTAAGCTGGCCAATATCCGTTGATGGACTTCATCCATAAACTGAGGATTGGCGAGGTATAAATAAGTTTCGATCAGAAATTTATGAATCAAACTTTCATGAAGTTTTGGAAAATTATTTAAAATTAAAGAGAACTCTTTAAGCGCCTTATCTTTTAACAATTGCGAAGCCAAATACAAGCGTTTAGACAGTTTTAAGTCATGCTCAGGCATGAAGTAGGGCAGTATTGGAATTGCGGGAGCGACATTTAAAGTTGTCGTGGCTGGCGTTGTTGTATGTTTATGAAAGTGAAAGTTTACCCATGATTTAGGCAGAAAGCTTTCTAAGTCAAAGCGATTGCTTAATTGGTGTTTACTGATTAAATCGCCATAAAAAGCCAAGCGAATATCTAATTGTGCTGTTGAAATAGGCAGTTTAAGTTCATCGATTCCCTGCTGAAGAATATCAATCCAATGCTGTTTTAAACTCTCAGCATTATAATTCTGTTGGTTCATACCATGAATAAAAATAATCTTCATTGGGGTTTTTATAGATTGTTATGTTTAGCTATTAAATTACGAGTTTAAACTGATTTTGACTATCTATGAATGTACAAAAAGTGTAGCCAATGGCTACACTTTTTGTTTAGGCATGATCAGTTAGATGTTGTTTAGGGTTGTGATTGATCTTTATATAAAAATGCGTAGCTGATATAGCAAATGGCAATAAAGATTAAACAACAAATAAAGCCCACCACCATCTCAGGGTCAAATACCATACTGATACAGGTAATTAAACAGAAGATAAAACCTAAGATCGGCACAATTGGAAACAATGGTGCAGCAAAGCCTAATTCAGCTTTGGTATGACCTTGTTTGTACCATTGACGTCTAAAATTAAACTGGCTCAGACAAATACTCATCCACACTACAACCATGGTAAACGCAGCCACACCTAACAAGTTTTTAAAAATAGTCTCAGGTGCAAATTGCTCTGAAAGCAGACCAGGTAACGCACCGAACATGGTGACAATCACCGCAATATATGGAATACCACGTGCATTGACCCTAGAAAACAATGCTGGAAGCTGTTTCTTGGCTGAGAGCGACCACATCATACGTGATGCAGCAAATAGCCCTGAGTTGGCAGCAGACAACAACGCAGTGATGATCACAAAACGGATAATGTCTTCTGCGTATGGAATACCAATATGATCAAATACGGTGACAAATGGGCTGCTACTGACCCCTTCAGCATGTAATCCTGCCATTTGGTGAGGGAGTAGTGCACTAATGACAATGATCGTACCGACAAAGAAAATCAATAAACGCCAAATAGCAGTATTGATGGCTTTAGGCACATTTTTCGCAGGATCTTCAGTTTCACCCGCAGCAACGCCAATCAACTCAGTACCAGAGAAGGCAAAGTTCACGATTAACATGGTGGTGAAGATTGGGAATAGACCTTGTGGGAACCAGCCTTCATCGGTCAAATTACTAAATAACGGTGCTGAAGTATGCCCCTGATAATTTAAAATCCCAAAAATTGCCAAGAGACCAAAAAGAATAAAGGCAATTACCGTGATGACTTTAACCAAAGAGAGCCAGAACTCAGATTCGGCAAACCATTTGGTTGAGCTCATATTTAAGCCAAACACGATTGCTGCAAAAATCAGCGTCCATAACCACATCGAGATATGCGGAAACCATTCTTGCATTAACAAAGCCGCAGCAGTAAATTCAGTGCCTAGTGTTGCTGACCATGTTAGCCAATACAGCCAAGTAACGGTGTATCCTGTACCTGGACCAATGTATCGTTGTGCATAAGTACCAAACGAACCAGACTCAGGCATATGAACCGCAAGTTCACCTAAGCACAGCATCACCATATAGGCAATTACACCGCCGAGGATGTAAGAGATAATGGCACCAATCGGACCGGTTTGTGAGATTACTTCACCAGAACCTAAAAAAAGCCCTGTACCGATTGCACCACCAAGCGAAATCATCACCAAGTGACGAGTACTCATTGCTCGTTTGAGTGGTGAAGAATTAGATGATACCTGAGCATCATTTTGATTTGGTGATGACTGCATAAGCTTCAGATGGAAATAAAACAAGAAGCGCGCTATTTTAGCCCAATTCATAAATAGTGCAATGATTGAGTGTTGCTAATGCTCAATAAGCAATACTATAAATCACCGTGATTTTATGGTTTTTATAAATAAATATTTAAATCAATTGTTTATATTTAACTCTGCACTGATTATTTTAAATTAAAAATTCAGATTATTGATGAAAAAACAATCTTTTAAATATGAGCGGATGGTGGTTTTTAACTGCTTTAAAATACGATAGATATAAAAAAGCCTGAGTCGTATTGCTCAGGCTTTTTTACGAGAAAGTTTTATGTTAGAAACAATCTCAAATATGGCGACCCTACGGGGATTCGAACCCCGGTTACCGCCGTGAAAGGGCGATGTCCTAGGCCTCTAGACGATAGGGTCGTAATGAGGTGATGCGTATATTAAGGATAAAAGATATTTTTGTCAAAATGGATTTATCGAAAAAGCGTCTAACTGATGAATCTATAAGCGAATCATCATGTATTTGTTTTTAATTTAGCCATAAAGCTATTTTTTGTTTTTTAGAAGAATCCAAATCAAATAAAAACGGCTTGATTCATATATGGATCACTGAAAAATGATGCTATTGGTTAAAAGTCCAAAATAGAAAAGCCCGTATGAATACGGGCTGATCAGTGATTTACAATGCGACTTAATTTTTCTGATGATAAAGCCAGTAATAAGTTGCATAACATGCTGCCATAAACACTAAACAACCAATAAAGCCAGAAAGCATTTCCGGATCTGCTGCCATACTTAAACCGGTTGCGGTACAGGTAATAAAGCCAAGAATTGGTACAACGGGATACCATGGCGTTTTAAATTTTAAATCAGCTAGTGTTTTACCGCTGGCCAGCCATTTACGACGGAAATTAAACTGACTCCAGCAAATACTCATCCACACGATAACCATGGTAAATGCTGCTACACCGAGTAAGTTTTTAAAGATCACATCTGCGCCAAATTGCTCCGACAGTAAACCGGGTAAACCCCCAATCATGGTCACAAAAATTGCAACAACAGGGGTACCTGATTTGGTCAGTTTGGAAAAAACTCGAGGTAATTGTTTTTGAATTGAAAGCGCCCACATCATACGAGATGCCGCATATAGGCCTGAATTTGCAGTGGACAAAAGCGCTGTAATGATCACAAAACGCATGATGTCTTCTGCGTAAGGAATTCCAATCAAGTTAAAAACAGAAACAAAGGGACTATTACTGATCCCTTCACCATGCGCGGCTAGGCCAGCATCTTGATAGGGCAATAATGAACTGATGACAATAATGGTGCCGACAAAGAAAATCATTAACCGCCAAACCGCAGCATGAATTGCTTTTGGGACATTTTTTTCAGGATTTTCAGTTTCACCAGCCGCAATCCCAATCATCTCAGTACCATTAAAGGCAAAATTTACAATCAGCATGGTGGCAAAAATAGGAAATAAACCATTGGGTAACCAACCATGTGCGGTTAAATTACTGAATAAGGGTGCAGTTTCATGACCATGAAAGGGGATTAACCCAAATATTGCGGTTAGGCCGAGTAAGATAAATACCAATACCGTTGCAACTTTAACAAAAGACAACCAAAACTCTGACTCTGCAAAAAAGCGTGTTGAGGTTAGATTGGAAATCAAGACGGCAACAATAAAGACCAAGGTCCATAACCAGATGGAGGTTGTTGGAAACCATTCCTGCATCAGCATGGCTGCCGCTGTAAATTCAGTCCCCAAGGTGGCAGACCAGCCAAGCCAGTACATCCACGACACCATGTAACCTGTACCCGGTCCAATATTTTTAGCTGCAAAAGCACCAAAAGATCCAGTCACAGGTTGATTGACCGCAAGTTCGCCTAAGCACAGCATTACCATATAGGCAATTAAACCACCGATAATATAGGCAATCACTGCACCAATCGGCCCAGCTTGTGCAATCACTTCACCTGAACTTAAAAATAAGCCAGTACCAATCGCACCGCCTAATGACAACATGATCAGGTGGCGTTTGGTCATGGATCTTTTTAAGACAATAGTTTGCCCATCAGCGACAGTGTGCTGATTCGATTGATCAGGTGATTGCATATTTGATGTCATTGAACTTTAAAGAGATATTTTAGATTAAAATGCCAAAATTGACAAAATAAAATAAGCCATCAGCTTCTAAAGTCTAAAGAAAAGGGATGGAATAAAATAATTGAATCAAGAAGATCAAAAAAGAGAGAAAGAAATTATAAAAATAATTAGATGGCGACCCTACGGGGATTCGAACCCCGGTTACCGCCGTGAAAGGGCGATGTCCTAGGCCTCTAGACGATAGGGTCGTTTAGAAGATGGCGATATCTTATTGATCCGCCACCAAATTGTCAAGTAAGTGAGGTGCGAGTTTGTTCAAAATATAGCAAAACAGTTCAGCCGTCTTTTGAGTATCGTACAAGGCCGAGTGAGCCTCTTTACCATCGAACTCGATTCCAGCTTGAATACATGATTTAGCCAAAACAGTTTGACCAAACATGACCGCACTTAAAGTCACAGTATCAAATACAGAAAAACTATGAAAAGGGTTTTGATTTTTACTGCCAGTTCGCGCAATTGCAGCTCTTAGGAAGCCTAAATCAAAATGGGCATTGTGTCCGACCAAGACCGCATGGGTACAATGTTGCTGACGACGCACTTCATTAACCGCCTTAAAAATACGCTTTAATGCTGTTTTCTCATCTTCAGCCATTGCCATACGCATTGGATTAAATGGATCTACACCAATAAAATCCAAAGAACGACGATCTAAATTTGCACCTTCAAAAGGATTGATGTGTGCATGATGTGCTTCACCTGGAACAAATTTTCCTTCAGCATCATACACAATGGGGATGCATGCGATTTCAAGCAATGCATCGGTATCTGCATTAAAACCTGCTGTTTCAACGTCAACCACAACGGGTAAAAAACCACGAAAGCGTTGTCCAATCACAGGTAATGTTTCAGTTGTCACACCTTTCTCCATTGGATGGTTTTTCCAGCATAAAGTGGAATAATGTGTTCACCATCCAAATAATCTAAACTTTCAGGGATTACCTGATCTTCTTTCACAAGGGTAATCTTATTTGTGTTGCGAGGCAAACCATAGAAGTCTGCACCAAACATACTAGCAAAACCTTCTAGGCGTTCGATTTTGTTGACTTGATCAAAAGCCTGAGCATAAAGCTCAATTGCTGTAGGTGCACTATAGCAACCTGCACAACCACATGCATTTTCTTTGGCATTTTTAGAATGTGGCGCACTGTCAGTACCCAAGAAAAACTTAGGGCTACCGCTTGTGGCAACTTCAAGTAGAGTTTGTTGATGAGTTTGACGCTTTAAAATCGGTAAACAATAAAAGTGCGGTTTTATACCACCGACCAACATATCATTACGGTTAAACAGTAAATGTTGTGGTGTGATCGTCGCAGCAACATTGCGATCTTGTTCAAGCACAAAATGCGCGGCTTCACTGGTGGTAATATGTTCTAACACCAATTTTAATTGCGGAAATTGTTTAAGTAACGGTGAAAGTACTTCGTCTAAAAAGCGTTTTTCACGGTCAAAAATATCCACATGTTGATGGGTAACTTCACCATGTAATAGTAATGGCACTTGATGTTCTTCAAGCTGTTCAATCACTGCATAAACTTTACGAATGTCACTGACACCATTATCCGAGTTGGTTGTTGCACCAGCAGGATAGAGTTTAATTGCATTGACGAATTGAGACTCTTTGATTTTGCGAACTTCATCTGGAGAAGTATGGTCGGTAAAATACAGTACCATACGTGGGTCAAAATCAACCCCTTCAGGGACATGTGCCATAATACGGTCACGATAAGCATTCGCTTCATCTACAGTTTTCACAGGTGGAACGAGGTTCGGCATACAAATCGCACGGGCAAATTGTTTGGCTAGATCTGGAACTGTACGTTTTAAGGCAAGACCATCACGCAGGTGGGCATGCCAGTCATCTGGCTGAAGCAAAGTGATCGTATTCAAGGCAATTCTTACTGACAAAATAAATGAGATGATAATCTATAACACTTTAAAATGATAACAGCTATTTCTAATCAATAATTCAAATTAAATGATTAAAAACAAATCTAAAGCTTATATTTTGTTCGGATTGGTCATGTGTGTGTCATGATTGAGTGCTAATGCTGAATAGAAAATCTACAACTGTATAACATAGCAATGATTTTCAATTGCTTAATTTGAATTTATTTTAAAATTACCGTTTTTAAATGATTAAATAGTCAAAATGTACTATTGCATATTTTTCTTAAAAAATGATAATAAAGTCATACAAAGATAAACTTCCAGCATACATAATTTTCATTTTATGAATAAACACGCTATTGATCTTATACAATTGTGTTTAAAGCCTTGAGAATATAAATGATCGTTCAAGGTGTGTGTGACGTCGCTTTTATTGTTTGAGATCAGTATACTATGTGTCTGTAATACAATAGTTTATTAGATAAGTACATCAATTATAATATTGAGTTAATAGAGAGCTTTATATGGGCAAGTTTCTGCCAAACCTGATTTGCATCATGTGTCTTGTGGGTTTAAATATTCAAAGTCAAATTTTTGCCAAACAAAATGTAAAAGCTGATAAAAGTCAAGAAGCGATAAAAGCGGACTTAAAACAAGATTGGTCAGTGAACAGCATCAATACCGCCAATTGGACAGAAAATATTGGCAGAGGGCAATTCCCCGTTTATGCCCGTGCACAAGTGATGCTCAATAATTTACATGCTTCGCCTGGGCCAATCGACGGTAAAAGTGGCAAGAACTTTTTAAAAGCACTTGCTGCGTATCAACAGATTAAAAGTTTACCGATTAGTGGTGAACTGGATAAACCGACTTGGGACAGTTTGTTAAAAAATCAAAAATCTGCAGCGTTTGGAACTTATCAAATTACTGCAGCGGATATTAAAGGGCCTTATGCCAAATCAATTCCGCGAAATTATGCCCAACAAGCAAAAATGCCAGGTCTGTATTACACCCGTGTGACTGAAATGTTAGGTGAAAAGTTTCATATTGATGAAGACTTTCTTAAACAACTCAATCCAAAAGCTAACTTTAAAAAAGTAGGCGAAACCATCAATGTACCGATTGTACGCAATGATTTGCCTGAAGGTGTGGCCTTAATTATTGCGCATAAGCCTGCGCGACAACTTTATTTATACAATAGTGCAAATCAAATGATTGCATCTTTTCCTGCCACAATTGGGGGTTCTGGTACACCATCCCCGAAAGGGACGCATAAGGTCATTAAAGTTGCCGCAAACCCTGTCTATGGTTATAACCCGAAAAACTTTGTTCAAGGGAGCAACCGTCAAAAGCTGGCATTACCGCCTGGTCCAAATGGTCCTGTTGGCAATATGTGGATTGCTTTAAGTAAACCGACATTTGGTATTCATGGTACGCCGAATCCTTCATTAATTTCAAAGACCGCTTCTCATGGTTGTATTCGTTTGACCAATTGGGATGCCAATGATTTAGGTCGTAAGGTTCAACCGGGGACTGTGGTTAAGTTCTTAGATTAATCCCGTTGTATATCCGAAAAGGCTGAGTAGTTTAAAAGAGCGCTCAGCCTTTTTTATGGTATTGATAAGATTTTGCTACTGTAAATATTAAACTTATACACAACATACTGAATTTATTGGGTATGATCAATTTAACTTCACCATGTCAAAAAATTGAAATCTTTATGGGTACAGAAAAAAAATTATCTACTCAAGAAGTCATTAAACTTGAACGAGATTTGGCTAAATTTGCCAATATGATGGATTCAGTGGTACGTATTCCATTTACCAAACAAGGGGTAGGGGCAGATGCAGCACTCAGTACCATACCGATTGCTGGTGATGTCGCGGGTTTTGTATTGACTTGTTATGCGGTTTATAAAGCTAAACAGATTGGCGTGCCTCAAGCAAAGCTCAACGGGGTATTAAAATTGGCTGTGATTGACGGCGTTGTGGGGTGTATACCGATTGCTGGAACTTTATTTGATATTTTTATTCGGCCCAGTCGTAGAGCTTTAGACGTTGTACATGACCATATTCAAGAAGAATATCAGATTTATAGTGATGATCATGTGGTTCATCCATTTTTACATGAGAAGCTAGAACAAAAGCAACAGCAATCTGCATTTTGGCGTAATCCTGTTATTGCTTGGATTTGGATTCATATTCCCGATATTTTAGGCTTGATTGTTTTGATCCTGATTGGACTTGCAATGTGGTTTGGCGTAAATATGTTATGGGATTGGTATCAAAGCTATCGTACATAGATTCCAACATTGAATTGATTTGAAAATGTAGATATTAAAATACAGAGGTGATCATGCAAGATTATATTTCGGCAAACCTTCCTGCTATTGATTTTGATCATACTCGTAAATTTTACGCATTCTTAGGTTTTCAGTGTGATTATCAGTCCGCAGAATGGATGATCTTAAGTAAGGACAGTTTGCTGGTTGAGTTTTTCCATCACCCCAATTTAAATCCAAAAGAATCATGGTTTAGTGCCTGCTTAAGAACACATGTCTTGCAAGATCTTTTTCATTTTTGGCAAGGCTTAGATTGGGCACAATTCCCAGAAGCACGAATAACAGAAATCCAGTATCTCGAAGAAATTGATATGTTTTGTGTGATTGATCCGAATGGAAGTTTAATCCGTTGTATCCAATTAGATTAATTCCTCAAATTGGTATTGGTATTGGTATTGGTATTGGTATTGAAAGTAAGAAAGTAAGATAGCAATTGCACGTTAAATATCGAACAAGCAAAAATTAAAAATATGATGTACCCATAAACAAAGCCCCCATATTGGAGGCTTTGTTTTTCTAATGATCACTGCGATTGAGCGAGCGTGTATAGATTAAGGTAAATTAAGTTGACGTAAAGCGGCAACACGTTGCTCGATGCTCGGGTGAGTTTGGAATAAAGCAGCCAAACTAAAACCTTGCTCTTTACCTTCTGCGATCGCAAAAGCTTTCATTTCTTTCGGCATTTGATCTGGCATTTCAGATTCAGCCTGTAGACGCAATAATGCGGAAATCATGGCTTCTTTACCTGCAAGTTGAGCACCAGCTTCATCTGCACGGTATTCACGATAGCGAGAGAACCACATTACGATTGCCGAAGCCAATATACCGAAGACGATATCAAGCACGATGGTAATTGCAAAATAAGCCAATCCAGGCGCTTCACCATCTTGACGACCAAAGACATTACGGTCAATAAAATCACCAACCACACGGGCAAAGAACATTACAAAGGCGTTCACTACACCTTGAATAAGGGATAATGTGACCATATCACCATTGGCAACGTGACCAATCTCATGCGCAAGCACGGCACGCAATTCATCTTTGTTCATGCGTTCGAGCAAACCTGTTGAAACCGATACCAGCGCATCGTTTTTGTTCCAACCTGTAGCAAATGCATTGGATTGATAAGATGGGAAAATACCAACATCTGGCATTTGAATACCAGCACGTTGTGAAAGTTGAGCAACCTCTTGTAATAACCAAACTTCGGCTTGGTTACGAGGAGCATTCGGGTCGATTAATTCAGTACCTGTGGTTTTTAGCGCCATCCATTTGGACATAAATAGGGAGATTAAAGAACCTACCATACCAAACACTAAACAGATGACCATCAGGTTGCCTAATTTAAGACCGCCAGCGCCGTAGTAACTACCAACACCTAATAATGATAGGATAATGCCAGCTACAACCAGTACCGCGAGGTTGGTTAGCAAAAACAAACCAATCCGCATCATGGAGAGAATCCTCTTATAAATAATAAATAATATGACGTATTAAATAAATCATGAAATTCAATATGAGGTTTAGATGATTAAAATTCAAGAATAATGGGAAAAATCTAGCGGGCAAAAAATAACAAATTCAAATGAAATGGATAGTGGATAAGCAATTTATTTAAAAAAATAGACAAGTTAAAAAAAGATTCTCTGTATTAGAGAAAACATTATTTTTTTCAGCAATTTGTTGAAAATATGTAATTGCACAAATTAAGTGCATTATTTACTATTTTAGCAACATAATTTTGGGGATATTAAGCGCTTAAGTAATTAGTTGCCAATGGTGATTTGTGCTGTCGCACTGGCATGTGCTGTTGAATAAGAACCCGCAGGTGCATCTGTGTAAGTCCCATCAGAAGCAATAATAATTGGTCGAGAACTATATTTTACGGGTTGAATATTTGAACTGTTGCTGATTTGTGGTGTCGGCTCGACTTGATTGGAGAAATCATTTTGATTTGATTGGGCAATGATTTGTCCAGTACTGGTTGAAGTGCCAATATTATTTGCAGATAAATTTAAACCACCAGCATAGAGGTTGTTTAAACGACTGGTTACACGTTTGACATAGTCTTGGGTTTCACGGAAGGGAGGAATACCGCCGTATTTGTCCACATTCCCTTCACCAGCATTATAAGCCGCTAAAGCTAAACTGGTATTGCCATTAAAGCGTTTCATTAACCAACTGAGATATTTGGCACCACCAAAAATATTCTGCTGTGGATCATAAGAGTTAGACACATTGAAGCGACGAGCCGTTGCAGGCATCAGTTGCATTAAGCCTTGTGCACCGACAGGAGAACGGGCATTGCTATTAAAGCCAGACTCGGTATGCATCACTGCTTTGATTAAGCCTTCAGACACACCATGGGTCTGCGCAGCTTGGCGGATAATACTGTCAAAAGAGTTTTTACTTTTACTATAACTTGGCAGTACTGCGGATTCTGAGCTGCCCCAGTTGCTATAACTGTGAATATTACTGTCTTTATAATAAGTTACTTTGACTTTTTGCAGTGAACGATCCGAATTTTTGCGATTGGTCAGCAAGGTTGTCCCATTTTGGTCTTTGTAGAAATAAATTTGACCTGCAAATGTTTGCGATGTAAATGAAGCAAAGCTCATACACCCTAAAATAGACACTAGCGAACCCGTAATTAATTTTTTCATTTTGTAGTAATTAAAATATTTCCCCAATTTTTGGGAGTTTAACAAAGTTATTGAACAAGAAAAACTATGAATTGAGTTTTAACAATACAATCGCGAAAAAGCAAGTGCTATTTGTTGGCATATTAATCAAAAAAAATTTTATATTTTTTTTAAAATATATTTATTGACTATGCTAAACAATTGAAAAATATATATAAAATATAATGGTTAAAAAATGATCAATCTAAAGAGAATGCCCATCATTGCGTGAGAAAACTTTGTCAAGCCCCAAACAATCCACAATTTTATCCACAGGTTTTGTGGAAAACTGTGGAAAAGTCCAAAAGATAAGCACTTCGGCTAAAAAATGAACTGAGCCGTCTATTTTAAATGTGGAAATACGACAGGAAGATGACCAGATAAAAATTGATGCAAAATAAAAAAATCTTTAGATGCGGTTAACGTTCAAATCAGATAAAATTGCCCAGTATTTTTTTATGGGTTTATCTCGTCTATGTACTCGCCAGTTGAGTCCGAACAAGGATTTAATTTTAAACCAGAGCTTCCAACAAGTTCAGCTTATTATCGTCTTTTGAAAAAACTTCGTCGTCAAGTCGGCCATGCAATTCGTGACTTTAAAATGATTGAGGAAGGCGATAAGGTAATGGTCTGTGTTTCTGGTGGGAAAGACAGTTACACCTTGCTTGATATTTTGTTGCAATTTAAACGTATTGCACCGATCAACTTTGATGTTGTCGCAGTGAACTTGGATCAAAAGCAACCTGGTTTTCCTGAAGATGTGTTACCGAAATATTTGGAAGAAAATAATATTCCTTATTATATTTTGGAAAAAGACACCTATAGCATCACCAAGCGTTTGACACCTGAAGGGAAAACTTACTGTGCAGTGTGTTCACGTTTACGCCGTGGTTCACTCTACGGTTTTGCGCAAGAGATTGGTGCGACCAAAGTGGCATTGGGTCATCATCGCGATGATATCATTGCAACGTTCTTCTTAAATCTATTCCATGGTGGTAGCTTAAAAGCGATGCCGCCAAAATTATTGTCTTCGGATAAAAAGAACATTTTGATTCGCCCTTTGGCTTATGTCGAAGAAAAAGACATCATCAAATATGCTGAAATTCGTAAATTCCCGATTATTCCATGTAACTTATGTGGTTCTCAGGAAAACTTACAACGCGCCATGTTAAACGACATGCTACGTGGTTGGGATAAACAATATCCAAAACGTTTGCACAGTATTTTTGGTGCATTACAGAATGTTTCACCATCACAATTGGCTGATCGTGATTTATTTGATTTTGAAAAATTGGATGAAGAACGTGAATTCGATATGAAATGTGATACGGAAGAAATGAAAAAACGTTTAGATGTTGTAAATCTTAGTTTTGCAGCAGATTGATCTTTTTTGCCAATTAAATGAACGAATCGGGCATTCATATTGAGATGAGTGCCTGATTTAAAAAAATAAAACGATAAAACCGATAAAACATGAACAGTCCGTACAAAAAACTTTAGCCCAAATTGAAATTATCATGCTATAACATTGGGCAAGCAAAACTGCTTCAACCTGATGTTGTCTGGATAGATAACACAATAAATTGAATAAATAATTTGAGGAATGAACATGCCTGCATTTTTAACTGATGATTGGTTTGCAAATGTTGAAAAATTAACTGCTGAAGCAGGTGATTTAAACTTACCACCAGCACTTTCAGGTTTAGCAATTAATTTGGTTGTTGCAGATGCAGATGGCAACACAGAGCTTGCTTTAGACGGCGGAAAAATCGTCAAAGGTAGTTCTGCAAATGCGAAAACAACATTGAACATGGATGCTGAAACACTTCGTAAAGTATTCTTAGAATTTGATATGGCTGCTGCAATGCAAGCATTTATGACAGGCAAAATCAAAGTTCAAGGTGATATGTCTCAATTGATGGCTTTACAAACAGCGAAGCCAAGCCAAGAGCAAAAAGATTTATTTAAGAAAGTATTAGAGCAAACTGCTTAATCCTTTTAAAATAAAAAAGCTTACCCGAGAGTAAGCTTTTTTATTGCCTGATTTTTACAAATCCAAGCGATTTAAAATACAGATTAAATTTCTAGTAATCGAGGTGTGGTCTTAATGTGTTCTAAATAAGCCCGAATACGTGTGACATACTGTACCGCTTGTTTATAACGACCATTACTTGCTTGATTACGTGTCAAATAATTATAAAGATTCATCCAGTCATTGGGATCTTTACCTTGTGCTTTGATGCGCTTTTGAATACCTTCAACTGCACCAGGGCCCATATTGTATGCAACCAAAGCATACCAGTGACGATCTGGATTACGAATATAAGAATAACGACTCAACATCATATCAAAATATTTTGCGCCGCCTTGAATACTCTGAGCGGGGTCACTACGATTACTAACACCCATTTCTTTGGCTGTGGTATTGGTCAACATCATCAAACCACGGACACCTGTGGGAGAAACAGAGTCTGGTTTTAAATATGATTCTTGATAACCAATTGCAGCAAGCAGGTGCCAATCTAAGCCATATTGCTGTGCAGAGCGCTTAAAGCTGGCTTTATAAATCGGTAGACGAGAACTTAAGTCACGTTGAATCACGTTCCAATCGTCTTTCTTGACGACATTACGATTATAAAATGAGGCAAGTTGCTGGGTTGAACCATTTTGTTTGCTTTGGCAAATGAAACCACTTGCTGTTGCTGTTAATGGATCTTCAGCTTGTTTAAATACCCAATTTAATTCTGGGTTTAAACCATTACTTTTTAAACTGTTAAAATCACCACAGCTTGCTGAAAATGAGGTTAAACGTTCTGCTTCGATGCTTTGCATATTTGCGGTGGTAATCGCAAAATTCGCCTTACCTTGAGCAACCATTTTCAATGCTGTTGCATTGTCAGAAACAGTTTTAAGCTCAAGTTTAACGTTTAAACTTTCAGCATAGTTATGGGCTAAGTCATAGCCGAAGCCATGCTTATAGTCTCCATCCTTAAACACGATGCTTGGATTGGAAACCGCAACTACAGTCAATTTACTCGAATTAACTACAGCATTGTATTGATTGTTCTTACTCGCATTAATACTAAAAGGAATTAATGCAGTGGATAAAACTAAAGTTTTGATTGGCAGCGCACGAAAAAATGAGTTAAGGCTAAGCCTCGACCCAGAGGTTGAACTACTGTGCATGTTGTCTCCGCTACAAGTAATTTATTGCCCTAAAAAGTAATAAGCACAAAAACGCTTAAAAACTTCTTATAGTTGGTAAATTCAATAAGGGTGGGCAGTCATGAACGTCATTCAAAAAATGACATGTGGGATAGAAAGATTTTGCAGAAAAACTACAAAATTAAAAAAATAAACTCATAAAACATGTGCGCATAATATAGGCGGTTTTTGGATCTGTCAAACTTTGTATGAAAAATGATCAATTTAAAATATTTAAGATAATGATTTTTAAAGGAATATTTTTTTAAAAATTGTAGGAATTTTAAAACTGAAATACGCTGCCAAAAACTGTAAGCAAATGTTCCAAATGTAAGTTAAGAATTACCACTTTTAAAAGGTTTTCTGATTGAATTTTATGTCTGAATTTAAATAGGAAAAAAACGATTTTATTGCTTTTTAAAACTTAAAATGCGCTATTTTTGAGCTGACATCTTTACGCTATTGGCTGTAGACTGTAGCAACATTTTTTAAAAAATAAGTATCAAGTGCATATGTATTTTAAATGGTTTTAAATCATGAAATCTAATTTAATTACCCGTTCAGGGCATGATCTGTTGGTCGCTGAGTTACAACATCTCTGGCGCGAAGAGCGACCTGAAATTACCAAGAAAGTGACATGGGCTGCCAGTCTGGGTGACCGTTCTGAAAATGCTGATTATCAGTATAATAAGCAGCTACTTCGAAAAATCGATCGTCGTGTACGTTATTTGGGGAAGCGTTTAGAAGAATTACGAATTATTGATTTTTCTCCAGAGCAAGCAGGCAAGGTGTATTTTGGTGCTTGGGTTGAAATAGAAAATGACGAAGGCGAACAAAAAACCATACGTCTGGTCGGAGTAGATGAAATTTATGATCATCATCCGCAACATGTCTCAATTGATTCACCGATGGCAAGAGCTTTACTGTCTAAACAAGTTGATGATGAGGCAGAAGTGGATACACCATCAGGGAAAAAACGTTGGTATATCAATTCAATTCGTTATGAATAGCTTGAATATTCATCAAATTAGCGAGATTTGACTTTATTTTGTACATTTGATTGAAGAAATACTGAAAAAGATTTGCCAAGTCGCAATTTTATTTATATGATAGCCGCCATTGGAAGCGTGGCAGAGCGGTTTAATGCACCGGTCTTGAAAACCGACGAGGGTGTGAGTCCTCCGTGAGTTCGAATCTCACCGCTTCCGCCAAATATTTTAAAGGGAATCAAATGAATAGTTTGATTCCCTTTTTCTTTGGCACAATTTTGGCACTATTTGAAATTATAGCGAAATCTTCTTTATTCTTATCTGAGCTAATTTACTTCCTATAACGTTTTATTAGCATCAGCTTACTATGACGAAACTGTGAAGCCACATAGTGGATTGAGTCCATTCATTAAGCACACGGTCGCATAAGTGTGACAAGTGTTATAGGCAGGGCGGAATGGGGTAGCCTTTTGGGATTGAACCTACTACTCAATCCCAAAATAAGAAAACTCTAATTCTTTCAAATCATTTAACTTTATACCAGGTTTGACTTCTACCCAGTGCAGAAATACCGATATAACCTCGGCCACTGAGCTTCTTGCCATCAGGAGATAGGGTTGCATTAAAGCTATAGGTTTTACCTGTCTTAGGATCTAAGATTGATCCATTCGTATATTTGTTTTCACCTGAACTTTTTAAATTTTTGACGATAGTCAGACCAACCAATGATTTGTTTTGGTAGGCTCCTTCGCACTTGCTACATTTATTCGCTTCACTAGGAACCAGAACTTTTTCAATGGTCGCTGATAAGGCACCATTTTTATCTTCATTAAATCTTACAAGAGCCCTTGGTTGATTGGTTTGATCATCAATCGTTTTCCATACCGTACCATTGAGCTGGTCTGATGCGAATGAATGAACTGGATGAGCAGCAAGTAAACATAAAAACAAATATTTTTTCATAACAATGGATTCTCTAATTAACAAACAGTATGTTTTTGATAGCCTAAATTGATTTTGCCATCACTACTAAAAATATGAGATTCAATCTGATCACCAATTTTTAGATATTGGGAGCGTCGGGACTGGCTTTTGTTAAACAATTGCCATTTGAGCTTCTCAGGTAAAAGTCCCATCATTTTTATCAGTGTTGTCGATGGCAATCCAAGTGCACATCCAGATGGCGTACCTGTCATGAGTACATCACCCACTTCAAAATTAGTTATCTGGGAGAACTCAGTCAGTGTCTCAGCGTGTTTAAAGACTAGATTCTCGGTAGAGTCTTGTTGACGGACTACACCATTTACTTTTAGCTTAAGTTGTAATTTGTTGAGATAATGCATTTCTGCCTTACTCAATAAACAAAGCACAGGGCCAAGCGGACAGAACGTACGATAACTTTTTCCCTTATAAAATTGGATTTGTGGAATCTGTATATCACGCGCTGAAATATCATTGCCGATACATATGCCTGCAATATATTCATGTAAATTTTCGGTGGTGACGGTGACACAGCCTTGCGTTTTTTTCCCCAACACCAGTGTTAATTCAATTTCATAATCTAGTAAATCAACATGGTTTGGCTTTTCAATCCATCCTGTTGGTCCATGCATTGATGCCAAGGATTTGGTAAAAAACATATTAAATGATTGAGTATCAGGATTGATGCCTGAATCAAGCATATGCTGGCGGTAATTTGCACCCTGACATAATATTTGTGATGGATTCGTAATTGGACTGAGTAGCTCTATCTCATCGAGTAAGTATTTTTCTTTACTCTCCATCGCTAATTTTGCTAGTTTTAGAATGCCATATTGAATAATTTCTTGGGTGCTTTCAAAGTCATGCAGAAAGGAAGTAATTTGATCTTCCTGAATGAGTCCCCAACATTTTTTATGTTGGGTATCAATAAAATGAACTATATGTAAAGCCATAACAAATGTCTCAATAATCTTATTTCGCACGCTTTTTTTCTGCAATTGCAATAATCGGCTGGGTCATCCAACGTTTAAATTTATTACCCAAAGATTCCTGTTGGTAAATTGGACGTGGACTGGCTTCTTCATTTGCTTTTTTGTATTGAGGGAACAAACTAAGTGCATTTCCTCTTTGAGTTTTATAATGATCTGACTCATTAAAAATGCTTAACTCATCAAGGGTCTGTACTTGCATATGTGACACTGGCGCAGGTGCAAATGGAAAATCACTACCAAATAAAATTCGTTCAGTACCTACAAGTTCTTTTAATGCTGACATGGCGTAAGGAGATGGTGATAAAGCAGTATCAAAATAAAAACGCTTGATATAGGTCATGATCCCTTGTGGTGCATTTTTATTCATTTCAGTCATTAAGTTACCTAGCGAGACTCGCCATGCAATATAAGGTAGGAACCCCCCTGCATGCGCGAGAATAAACTGGATATCTGGATAGCGCTCCATCACCCCTGAAGTGATTAAATTAACTGTTGCACGTGTGGTATCAGGTAAAAATTCTAGAATAAATCCAGGCGTGGTCAATCCTAGATTTTCACTGGTCTCATGCAGATTTGGATGAATAAACACAATCGCTTTACGTTTGTTGAGTTCAAACATGAGTTCTTCAAAGCGGCTGTCACCAAGAAAAATACCATTGGTACTTCCCAATAAGACAATGCCATCCGCTTTCAGGACTTCTAATGCATATATCGCTTCAGCACAAGCTTCTTGAGTCAAGGGCATCGGAAGAACGGCAAAGAATCCAAACCGATTTGGAAAGTTTTGACGCATTTCAGCTGTGTATTCATTGCATTGACGAGCCAAGCGACATGCTTGTTGTACATCTCCAAAATAGACACCGGGAGCGGACAGAGAGACGAGTGCAGTCTCAGTGCCAATCTGATCCATAATGTCAATCGATTGTGTTGGTGTCCATATAGGTAACGGGGCACCAGCGACTTTATCGATGCCTTTATTCAGCATCGCTTCTCTAAAAACTGGAGGAACAATGTGATGATGCACATCAATTCTTCCTTGCTGAAATATTGTGTTTGTCATATCTGTTCCTCAGCAGAGTTGTAATTTTTTAGTCGCTAGTATTTCTAGACAACAAAATATCAATAGGCTTATATTAGATCAATAGTGATTAAAATTGAACAATAGTGTTTAATATTTTTGTATTATTTTAATTGGAATACGTTTAGTTTTTTTGAAAAGATAATTTTAACGAGCGGGGGGAAATGTTTATGAAATCAGTAGGGATGATTTTTATCCAGATTTTTCTATTCAATATTTTTATATCAAATACATGGGCTCAAGATATTACGGGGATGTGGAAGGCAATAGATGATAAAAATGGTTATGTAAGAGCAAAGATCAATATTTACAAAAGCTATGATGGTCAATACGAAGGTAGAATTGAGGAAATATACCCTTTGCCTGGTCACAGCTCGGCTTTAATGGATAAATGTTTTAAATGTAAGGGGGAGTTAAAAGATATCCCATTGAAAGAAATGAGGATTCTTTATGGGTTTAAGAAAAATGTGAATCGACCTAATGAGTATAATGATGGTCATGTGATTGATCCGATGAATGGTAATATTTATAAAGGAAAAATTAAAATGAATGGGAATGGTACAAGAATAATTTTACGAGGATATATTGGTACTTCAGCCTTAGGTCGAAGTCAGGTTTGGATAAAAATAGACTAAGTGTTAATAACCCAAGTCCACCTTATTTGATAATGTGAACTTGGGCTATACCATTAAAATTTATAATTTAACTGAAGTGAAAAAATATCTGCGTCAGTGTCAAAAGAACCATTGAGTGTCTGCATCGTTGGTTTACCTGCAACAACAGTTGGACTTTCAATTGTTGCCTCATTTGCAAAAATATGTGAATACCCAACATCTATACCGAGGTTTTGTGTCACTTGAAAACCTGCCCCTAAAGAAACCCAGATTCTATCGGTATCTGGAAATCGAACCGTTCGATCAGAGGATGACTCAACCACAGATTGATCATAGGCCATACCGAATCGAAGTTGTGTCATCGGTGTAATTTGATAGAGTGCGCCGATACTTGATCTTAAACCGTCTTTAAAGTTGAGTTGTTCCTCGTATACAACGGCATTACTGTTAGGATTTACTGCACTAAAAGCAGGAAGAATAGACCAATCATACCAAGTAAGTTCTGCAAGCGCTGTCCATTGAGGCGTAAAACGATAGGCGCCTGCCAAACTCGCACTTTGTGGCATTTTAACCTCGACCGTAGCTGGATTAACCAATTTTGCAGCAGGTGTTGTGACGGTTAGAGAACCATCCAGTTTTAAACTTGTTTCAGAACGATAAGTTAAACCCAGATCTAACTTATCCGTTGGTCGTAAGAATATCCCTATATTTCCGGCCCAGCCATCTCCATCCCCTTTTAATTCACCCTGAGCATCCCCCAAGTAAAGAGATGGATTAGTATTGATCAGCGGTGCCGCTTTTCTGGTAAGCGTGGCATCAAAATCAAGATAATTTAATCCTAATCCAACCATGAGTTGCGGATTGATTTCAAATGCCAATGAAGCATTTACGTTCACACCTGTGACTTCAGTTTTAAGCCCTTGATATCGCCCAACAAAATCTTTATCCCACTCACCTTTATTGCCATAAAGTGGAGATACACTCATCCCTACAGCAAATGGTTGTTCACTGCGATATACATATTGGGCACTTGGCACGATAAATTTTCGTTCAATGTTAGCTTCCTCACTCCCTGTTGGAACGATGGGGGAAATTGATGAGTTTTTTTCCCCTTTGAAATTGGTTTGTGCATCAACATAGGATGCTGAACCTGACAAATAATGGCCTGAACTTAAACCCATCATTGCTGCAGGATTATAGGCGACCACACTTGCATTCTGTGCAAGTGCTGATGACCCCGCAAAAGCATAACCTACACCAGATGCAGTCTGTGTATCGACAAAAACACCAGATGCATAAGTTAAAGAGGCTGGGCTTAAAATAATAAAAAACATAAATTTTGATTTGAGTGATCCAATCACAGTGGCATCCTTGAAATAAACATGAATATAAAATATTAAACAAAAATGTTCAAAATACAATCCATGTGTAAAATTATATTTTTTTAGGGTTTTTAACGAATAAATTTTTATAAAAATTATATCTAACTGAAATATATGGATTTTAATTAAATGAACAAATATTGATTAATTTGAACACCTGTGTTCAAATTAGTTGTGTGAAGTATATGAGAAAGAAAAAATGACGAACACGAATACGTTGACATCCCAAATGGTGAAATTTGGTCAGAGACAGATTTTCTTAAGTGAACAGGGTGAAGGTTTCCCGATTCTTATGTTGCATGGCGGTGGTCCAGGTGCTTCTGGATTATCGAATTATTCTAAAAATATAGACGCTTTAGCGACTAAACATCGTGTCCTTATCCCAGATATGCAGGGTTATGGACAATCTTCAAAAGGTGTAAATCGAGATGATCCATTTGGAGATTTAGCTGAAATAATGTTGGATTTGTTGGATGCATTGAAAATTAAGCAAGTTCACATCATTGGCAATTCACTTGGTGGTGCATGCGGTTTACGCATGGCGCTAGAACAACCAGAACGAGTAGCAAGCTTAATTCTTATGGGACCTGGTGGAATTAATACGACCAAAGGTCTACCGACGAAAGGTCTGAACTGCCTATTAAATTATTACGCTGGTAAAGGACCAAGTATGGATAAGCTTAGAACCTTTATCCGTGAATATCTGGTTTTTGATGGCAGTCAAGTTCCAGAAAGTGTCATACGAGAACGTTTCCAAGCCAGTATTGATCCAGACGTGGTTGCAGCACCGCCATTAAGACGACCTACAGGATTGAAAAGCGCCATTCGAATGGACTTCAGCCGTGATTCACGACTTAAAAAAAGCAAAGTTCCAACCTTGGTAGTTTGGGGTGCGAATGATTTAGTGAACCGTCCAAGTGGAGCATTAACCTTACAAAAGATCATGCCAAATTGCGATGTGTATTTATTTGCGAACACTGGTCATTGGGTGCAGTGGGAAAGAGCTGATGAATTTAATCAACTCAGTCTAGATTTCTTTGCTAGGCAAGCTATCAATTGAAAAGGTGAATATATGAATAGCACCACAATAGATCAGGATATTTTTGGTTCAGTCCGTATGGGTTATGCAGTGATTGAATCAAACAAATTAAAACAGTGGAATGTGTTTCTGCAACAAGGTTTAGGACTGCACTTTAACAATGAAGAACAGTCAATGAATGAACTTAGCTTTCGTATGGATCATCATGCTAAACGTCTAATTGTTCAAAAAGGCAGTGCAGAAGACTTTATTGCATTGGGCTGGCAGGTTACAGACCAAAAATCACTAGACATTATTCTCAAACGATTGGTTGAACGTGAAATTATCGTTGAAAAAAGTACACTGGCCGAGGCTGAGCAAAGAGGCGTAAAGCAATTCTGGCGCATCTTGGGACCTAAAAAACAGAATATCGAGCTGTTTGTTGAAGCCAACTTGAGTGATGAACCCTTAAATATGCTGACCTCAAGCTTTGTGACGGGTGATGCAGGAATGGGACATGTGGCGATTACCTCGCGGAAGCCTTTAAAGATGCAACGGTTTTGGCAGGAAATCTTTGATGCAAGATTGAGTGACCAGATTGAGCAAGTCATTAGTGGTGTAACACTGGATGTAACTTTCTTACGTCTAAATGAACGTCATCATTCAGTTGCGATCGCTACGACCAGAGAAGTCGCTCTAGATCCGATTCGGACTAAAGTGCAACACATGAATCTACAAGGTGCCTCTTTAGATGACTTATCCAATGCCTTTCAAAGATGTAAGCAGCTTGGTTATGAAATGGCGCATGAAATTGGGCAGCATCCAAACGACAAGGAATTGTCGTTTTATGTGATTAGTCCATCAGGTTTTGAAATTGAGTTTGGCTGGGCTGCATTGGTGGTTGATGAAAGCACATGGAAGCCGACTAAGTATTTTGCAATCAGTTCTTGGGGACACAAGCCCGAGAATCCAAGCAAGCTGTATATGCTTTCCACCAATTTAAATAATTTGAAGCAGGGAATCTCAACTGTGATTCATCCTGAATATTCACCCATCTAGTTTTAGAGGTTCTAAACATGACAGGTCAGAAAATTAAAAAAACGACATCACAAAATGTAGATGTGGTGATTGCAGGTCTAGGACCAACTGGATTGGTATTGGCTCATATTTTAGGCAAACGTGGACACCAAGTATTGGTGTTGGAACGTGAACCTGTATTTTATGGCAATGCCCGTGCGGTGTATACCGATGATGAATGTATGCGTATTTTCCAGTCGATTGATATGGCGGAAGAACTACAAAAAGATATGCTCTTGGATACGCCTGTACAACTGGTTCGTCCAGATGGAACCGTGATTGCACAATACAAACCTTTAAAACGTCCATTCGGTTGGTCGGTGGTGAATTTCTATTATCAACCTTATTTAGAAAAATCGTTAACCAATGCTTTAGCCAAATATCCAAATGTTCAAATTTTGCGTGGACGAGAGCTGATTAATTTTAGTCAAGATGCAGACAGTGTGACTGTGATTCATCAGGCAACACAAGTCTATCGTTTTAGTGATGAGACTGATGTTAAAACAGAAGTACAGGGGGATAATGACGTCCAACAAGTTACCGCACGTTATTTGGTCGGCGCTGATGGTGGTCGTAGTACGGTTCGTGCCAAGCTTGGTATTGAAATGTCAGGGAAAAACTTCCCAGAGCCATGGCTGGTTGTGGATCTAAAACAGAAAGACCGAAATAAGGGCTTACGTCATCTACCGTATTTTAATTTTGTAGTTGATCCAGATCTACCGGTAGTGAGCTGTGTACAGCCAGATGGATTCCATCGCTTTGAGTTTATGCTGAAAAAAGGTCAACCCAAAGAATATATGGAACAACCTGAAACAGTACGTATGTTGTTATCCAAATTCGTAAATCCTGATGACTTTGAAGTAAAACGTAAACTGGTCTATACCTTCAATGCCTTGGTTGCCAATCAGTGGCGAGATAAACGTGTGTTTCTGGCAGGTGATGCTGCCCACATGACTCCACAATTTATGGGGCAAGGCGCAAGTTCAGGTATCCGTGATGCAGCCAATCTAGGTTGGAAACTCAGTGCGGTCCTCAATGGTCAAGCGGGTGAAAAACTATTATATAGCTATGAAAGTGAGCGTCATGATCATGCTAAAGCAATGATACAAGGTTCAGTATTACTCAAAGACCTTGTTTCAATGACCAACCCATTGATTGGAAAAATCCGTGATGGCGTGATTAAAGGAGTGCTTGCTACTCCTAAACTCAAAGAGTGGGGGCAGGAAGGTGGCTTTAAACCAAAACCTGTCTATACCAAAGGTCAGTATTTTGGCTTAGCGCGTCAGCATCGTTTGAGCCCAGAAGGTAGTCTTTCACCACAGCCAATCGTTAGAGGTTTTGATGGTAAACAAACTTTACTGGATTCCTTGCTGGGTGAGGGCTATGCCTTAATTGGCTTAAGCGTAGACCCAACACAAGGCATGTCTGAAACATTTAAGCAGTTTCTAAAACAGTTGGGGTGTCAGTTTATTACGCTTTATCCCTATGCTGAACGCCCACAAGCACATACTGCACGGAACCTGAACCCTGATGTATTGGAAGTAGAAGATATCGAGGGCAATATGGTGAACTGGTTAAGAAAGAGTGGGCAAGATAAACCTGTTGCTTTATTACGACCAGATCGATTTACCTTTGCTGTTTCCAGACAAGCGGAAATCAATGCAGTTATTCAACAGTTACAACAGCAATTAGAACTGGAGCAGAGATCTAAGCAATACAATGAGGTGACTGTATGAGTATACATTTACATGCAGCAGCAGAAGCCCTTAGACAAGCGCGTGAATCTGGTGAAACAATTGCCCCAATTACTCAGCGTTATCAAGTTTCTGGATTGGATGACGCTTATACAGTGGCACAAATTAATACAGAATATAAGCTGAACCAAGGTTCAAGAATTATCGGGAAAAAAGTAGGTTTAACCTCCAAAGCGGTTCAACAGCAGCTAGGTGTAGATCAACCTGATTTTGGAATTTTATTTGATGATATGGAATATCTAGATGGTGACAGTATTCCCGTCAGACAATTATTGCAACCTAAAATTGAAGCGGAAATCGCATTTATTTTGGCAAAAGATTTAAGCGGGTATGCTCCGTCTTGGGGAGAGTTCCTTGCTTCTCTAGCCTATGCTGTACCTGCATTAGAAATTGTTGATAGCGCGATTCATAACTGGAAAATCACACTGGAAGATACGGTGGCAGACAATGCCTCTTGTGGTTTGTTTGTTCTTGGAAGCCAACCTATATCCATTGGTCATTTAAATTTCGCGAAACTGAAAATGGAGCTAGAACACAATAAAGTCGTGGCATCAAAAGGCAGTGGAGCGGCTTGTCTTGGTCATCCGTTGAAAGCGGCTTGGTGGTTGGCTCGTACCATGTGTGAAAAGGGTATGGGATTAAAAGCCGGTGAAGTCATTTTATCTGGTGCGTTAGGTCCGATGGTCAATGTCCAAGCTAATGATAGTGTGACTGCCTATATTGGCCGTTTAGGTTCTGTCAGTTGCCATTTGGTATAGGTGGAGAATATGAATAATCAATCAAAAAATAAAATCAAGGCTGCAATTATTGGTAGTGGCAATATTGGCAGTGATCTCATGATTAAGATGCTACGTTACGGTGAGCATCTTGAAATCGCTGTCATGGTTGGTATTGATCCAGAATCGGATGGTTTGGCTCGTGCCCAAAGAATGGGGGTTGCAACCACGTCTGAAGGTGTTCAAGGGCTTATTCACTTACCTGAATTTAAAGACATTGATATTGTTTTTGATGCCACTTCTGCCAATGCACATATTAAAAACCATGCCTTATTAAGACAACATAAGCCAAATATCCGTATGGTGGATTTAACCCCTGCGGCAATTGGTCCTTATTGCGTTCCTGTGGTGAATCTGGAACAACACATTGACCAGCTCAATGTCAATATGGTGACTTGTGGTGGACAAGCAACGATTCCGATTGTTGCAGCGGTCTCAAAAGTTGCCAAAGTCCATTATGCTGAAATTGTGGCCTCTATTTCCAGTAAGTCAGCTGGTCCAGGAACACGGGCAAATATTGATGAGTTTACTGAAACAACATCGAAAGCTTTGGAAACGGTCGGTGGTGCAGTAAAAGGCAAAGCTATTATTGTCCTCAATCCTGCTGAACCTCCTTTATTGATGCGTGATACGGTGTATGTGTTGTCTGAAGCTGCGGATCAGGCTGCGGTTGAAGCCTCGATTGAGCAGATGGTGGCTGAGGTTCAAAAATATGTTGCTGGCTATCGCTTAAAACAAAAAGTCCAGTTTGAGGTGATTCCTGAATCTGCCCCACTCAATATTGCAGGATTAGGGAAATTTTCTGGGCTAAAAACCAGTATGTTTTTAGAAGTTGAGGGTGCAGCGCATTATTTACCTGCCTATGCCGGAAATCTGGATATTATGACTTCGGCAGCGTTGGCAACAGGCGAGAAAATGGCGGCATCAATCCAATCACAACGTGCATCGGATGGGGGCTAAGCAATGGATAAGATCAAAAAATTATATATTTCCGATGTGACTTTGCGTGATGGCAGTCATGCAGTCCGCCATCAATACACCATCCAAAATGTACAGGAAATTGCCAAAGCGTTAGATGAAGCAAAAGTAGACAGTATCGAAATTGCGCATGGTGATGGATTACAGGGTTCAAGCTTTAACTATGGTTTTGGTGCACATACAGATCTGGAATGGATTGAGGCAGCCGCGAATGTACTCAAGCATGCAAAAATTGCAACCTTGTTATTACCCGGTATAGGTACGATTCACGATCTCAAAGCGGCTTATAACGCTGGTGCCAGAGTTGTTCGTGTAGCAACACATTGTACAGAAGCTGACATCTCCAAACAGCATATTGAGTACGCTCGAGAATTGGGTATGGATACCGTGGGCTTCCTGATGATGAGCCATATGACCACGCCTGAAGCATTGGCACAACAAGGTAAACTGATGGAGTCCTATGGTGCACAGTGTATCTATGTGGTGGATTCAGGCGGTACTATGTCAATGAAAGATATTCGCGCACGCTTCCGAGCGATGAAAGATGTTCTAAAGTCTGAAACACAAACAGGTATACATGCGCACCATAATTTAAGTTTAGGTGTTGCGAACTCTATAGTTGCTGTGGAAGAAGGCTGTGACCGTATTGATGCCAGCCTTGCGGGTATGGGGGCTGGTGCTGGCAATGCACCGTTGGAAGTGTTTATTGCCGCTGCTGAACGTTTAGGTTGGCATCATGGTACTGATTTATTTACGTTGATGAATGCTGCTGATGAACTAGTGAGACCATTGCAAGATCGCCCAGTACGTCTAGATCGTGAAACACTTGCATTAGGGTATGCTGGGGTATATTCAAGCTTCTTGCGTCATGCCGAGATAGCTTCTAAACGTTATGGCCTAAATACCGTTGATATTTTAGTGGAATTGGGTCTTCGTCGTATGGTGGGAGGGCAGGAAGATATGATTGTCGATGTCGCTTTAGACCTTCTAAAAAAACAGCAACAGGCAGGATAACAGCATGTCTCAATTCAAATTAAATGGCAAAGTCGCTTTAATTACCGGTGCAAACTCAGGTATAGGCGCAGTCACTGCAAGAGAATTAGCACTACAAGGCTATCATGTCTTTTTAGCGTGTCGCTCTCAAAAGAAAGCACAAGCTGTACTTCAAGAAATCCAAAGTCTTAGTTTTGGGCGAGCAAAGGCGGAATTTATAGAGTTAGATCTCGCTGATTTAGACTCTGTACGTCAGTGTGCGGCACAATTTCTTTCCAGAAACTTAGCCTTGCATTTACTCATTGCCAATGCTGGCTTGGCAGGCCAGAAGGGGATGACTCAATCAGGCTTTGAACTTACATTCGGTATTTGCCATGTTGGGCATTTTCTACTCACCCAATTGCTCACTGAAAAATTGATTGAATCAAAACCCGCACGTGTGATCGTGGTTGCAAGTAAGGCACACCGACATGCACAGGGTATTGATTTCAGTGCTGTATTGAAATCAACCAAAAGTCTGGGTGGCTTAAAAGAATATGCAACAGCCAAACTTGCCAATATATTGTTTGCAAAAGAATTGGGTCGTCGTCTGTATGGTAGAGGTGTCACGACCTATGCCATTCATCCAGGCGTGGTTTCCACCAATGTATGGCGAGGTTTGCCACAACCCTTAGTTAAGCTTATTCGTCGCTTTATGATTAGCCCTGAAGAAGGCGCTAAAACAACACTTTATTGTGCTACCCAGCCACAGCTTGCTGGCGATACAGGTTTCTATTATGAAGATTGTAAAGTTAAAGCTTCTTCTCAAGCTGCTCAGAATATAAATTTAGCCAATGAGTTATGGGAAAAGAGCCTACATTGGGCAAAACAATAAACCAAGTTTTAAGAATACAGGGATGTATTCTTAAAATGCCAATGATATTCAGCAAAATACTACTGTGCAGAAATTTCTTAAAACATTTAAACTGAATAAGTAAGTTAAGAAGTGGAGATATTTTTCCACCTATTCCTACTGGACTAGGATATTTACTGATTTCCAAGCCTTAACGTTTTACTTTAGCTTTGGGGAGCGAATATCTACTTTAGATATTACGCAACAAGGTATATAGCATATTCGTGAGCAAGTTACTCAGTCTATTGAAAAAATGCAGATCAACGGATAAAAGCAAAATTGGGCTGGTTACGTAAGAAACTCATAAAAAGTTTTGATGAATAGTATAATTTGTATAATAATAGTCAAAATTGTTCAAATACTGCATTCCTGTTCAAAAGGCTTAAATTGTGCGTTTATCTTCATCTCAGCAAAGAATCCATAAGACAGCATTAAAACTTTTTGCTGAAAAAGGCTCTACTAATATTAGCATAAGTGAGCTCGCTTCAGCTTCTGGGGTGGCTCGTGGCACTATTTATAATAATCAGTTAGATCCTGATACATTGTTTGAAGACATCGCATCTCAACTTGCGGAAGAAATGAATGCACGTGTTATTAAAACACTAGGGAATGAACCAGATTCGGCAATTCGTCTTGCAACTGGCATTCGTATGTATATTCGTAGAGCACATGAAGAGTCTGATTGGGGACGATTTATATGCCGTTTTGCTTTCAGTTCAAAATCATTAATGGCTTTATGGTCAAGTAGTGATTCACCCCTGCCAGATGTAATGGCTGGTTTAGACAATAAGCGATATACATTCCGTGAGGATCAACTGCTTTCTATCATGTCTTTGATCGCAGGATCTGTTTTGACATCTATTTTTCTCGTATTAGAAGGGCATAAAACCTGGAGAGATGCAGGTACTGAAATCGCTGAGTTATTGCTATACGCAATGGGCGTAGATCGTGATGAAGCCTATGAGATTGCAAGAAGGGAATTAACACCTTTATTAGAGTTATAAAGAATAGCTTTCAAAGCTTGAATCAAAATTTCAGGCTTTTTTATTTAAACTTACTTTTTTTATATAATGAGAATAGCGAGACTATTTTCGAGTTTCATAACGAAGGCTGAGATAATTTTAGCCACAACCCTGAGCAAGAACAAAGCACTGCTTTGTTTGCAGTGCAAGGCGCAGCGGGGGACTAGCGTATTTTTTGCCGCTACGTGTTGCCTTGCGAAACGATGTTTCTCATTATTTAGAATGACTAAATTTTGTATTTCGTACCTAGTATCGCCTAAAAAACACACGTAGTCGCAAACGTGGACGAATTGTCAACAGACCCAAATCAATGGATTAAAGCAAAGTTAGCTAGTCGTGAAGAAGGGAGCTTCTGCTTGCTATTTTTTCAATTGAATTATTTTTTGATAAAAATCTGTTCTATATTTAAAAAACTCAAAATTTTATAGTCGTTAGTACAGGTATTGAATTTAGAAAGCCATTAAAGATCTTTCATAAATCAAAAAATGATCATGTGAAGTGAATTATATTGGTATTGAAAGTTCCTTCTCCCTCTGGGCATAGGTATCTACACATCTTTTTGTAGAGACTCTAATGCAATTTCAGCAATCAGCTTAAGGTCATCAACCGAATGTTCAGATAATAATTGTAGTGTATTCAGTAATATTGACAGACCAGCCAAAATTGCAGGAGCACTTTCCCTTGTTCCTCTTTTTTGTTGCCTTCCTGATAGACGTGTTAGAAAGACTCTAACTCTTGAATTTTTCTCATCATTTTCTCGCTGTATTCGCCAAGTTAATACACATGCCATACTTGCAATTAAGAGTCGTCTTAATATCGCTTGCGGAGTTGTTTGTAGCCATGACTCAATGTCATGGCCCGCCTGTTTTAACAACTTCAAATAGTTTTCTATTTTCCAACGCCAGTAATACCAAGTTGCCAATTCTATACTTGGAATTTCTGATGATACATTACTTAATAAGCTCCAACGAGAAAGTGATTTTCCTTGCTTATTTTTAACTTCAACTACAATCAGTCGAACGGTTAATGACTTTCCCTTTTGTGGTGGAACTCTTTTTCCCGTTTCATCTTTTTGCATTGGTCTTGCATTACGCGTAATACTGATTTGAGTTTCACCAACATAAAGTTGTTCGCAATTCCCTTTATATTGAATTGTATGGGTTTGTGAGGTTGGTATTTGGTCTGATACGTCTCTTAACTTAACATCTTCTCCTTGATATTCAACACGATTTCCTTCTTTACCTCGAATAAGAAATAAATGTTCTTGTTGATTCAATAATCTAAGATGAGCAATTGAATCTCCTTCACGATCAATAATATGTACGAGTTTCTTTTCTATTGGTAAAGACTCAATATGTTCGATTTGTTCACATAGTGTATTTAAATGGGTTTCTTTTATTTTATGCCCATCAGTAAATGTTGAATAACGTCCAGTAGCATCACATAAAGTTTGATCTAATGGTGCAATGGGTAAACCCGTTTCCGCATCAATTAATAAACTGCTTTGTAATTCATAGCCTTTGTCACTTGCATGTGTTCTTTTGAATCTATTTAACTTGTTGTTATGTTTGAAATATTGTAGTTGAGACCAATCATGAGCAACTAAGGCATAGTGGTGATTCGATAGAGCGATTTGTTCAAGCGCAAGTTTTTGAAGAGGCTGATTGAGTTGTTGAAATGAAACGTTTTCGTTATTTAAGAAACGCCAAACTGCTTGGGTTGTAGCAAAGCTAGTCTTTTGGGTAGAGGCAATATCTTTAAGCGCTGGGGCTAATGAAGCAAGTGGATTCATATTAAGTTTTACAAGACGTCCGTGGCGTTTAACTAATCGGTTATCTAAGTGTGGAATGTTAAATTGGAGAGCATGCTCTCCAATTTAACTTAAATAGATTTAATTGTGTAGATACCTATGCCCTCTGGGAGAAGGTTAGGATGAGGGTGCTTTTATGTTGATTTATGGTTTTAAAAAGCACTTATGAAAGAAGTCTATTGATTATTGTTGCTCTAGGATATTAGTGAATGTGTATCGGTAGACAATAAACTAAAGCAAACAAATGCTTTAGTTTATCTATTTTTCACAATAAAAATTAGTTCTCAATCGTTAATTTATCAGTCAGCATCTGACGGAAATACACTACCAATGGACGTAGATTAGCTTTATGCCAAACTGCCCAAAGTTGAGTGTTATAAGATAACCAAGGTAATTCTCGAAGGACTACGCCATCAGGTACATGTTGTCTCAAACTATGTTGAATTAGAGTCAGCCCTAAACCTGCTGCAACCAGACCTAAAGCAGTTAGAGGGGCACCAGCTTCAAGTTTAATGTTTGGGGTAAAACCAGCTTTGGCACAGGCACTAATAAAGTCATCACGTGAATGGATATCCTCCTCATGAATAACGGAAATCCATTCAATACCTTCAAGATCAGTTGCTAGCAGCTCAACCTTATTCAATAAAGGATGTTGCTCAGGTAAAGCAAGCAACATTCGATCATCTAAAACTTGTATATAGCCTAAGTCAGGGTCTTCAACTTCAGGGGGACTATTGACCATTGCAATATCAAGGCTGCGCTGTTTTAAACCTTCCAGTTGGACAGGACTAGTTTGGTTATAAAGTGCGATATGTACATCTGGACGGGAATCCCGTAATAAACGTAAGGCATTTGAAAGTACACCTGAATGCATGGCATTTTCAATATAACCAATACACAGACCGCCTTCTTCTCCACGTCCTAAACGTTTACCTAAAGATTCTAAACGATTGGCATGGGTTAACAGGGCACGGGCTTCAGCAAGAAAAGTCTGGCCATCGGCAGTAAGACGAATACGCTGTTGATTACGTTCAAATAGCATCAGGCCCAGTTTTTCTTCTAACTGAGAAATCTGACGGCTTAGTGGAGACTGGGAAATAAATAGACGTTCTGCGGCACGGCCGACATGCTCTTCTTCGGCGACCACCACAAAATACTTCAATTGGCGTAAATCAATCATGTAAGACCTTAAGGGACTCAAGTTAGTCGAATTATGTCCTATCATGTCATAAGTGATCAAGCTATATTTTCCTCATCGCAAAGGCAGTCCGAAAAACTGCCACAGTTATTCGCTTGAGACACTGTTCGAGAGCATACATAAATTGAGGAAAATATCATGGCAATTAAGCATTTATTATCAGGAAAAGTCGGATTCGGTGGTGCGCCACTGGGTAACATGTTCCGTAATATTCCTGAAGAAGAAGCACAAGCAACAGTTCATGCTGCTTGGGACTTGGGGGTTCGTTATTTTGATACAGCACCACTTTATGGTTCAGGTCTTTCTGAAATCCGTATGGGTGAAGCCTTATCTCAATACTCACGTGATGACTATGTACTCAGTACTAAAGTCGGCCGCATTATGTTGGATGAAGAAGAAGATACTGCATCGCGTGACTTAGGCGATAAAGGTGGCTTATTTGAACATGGTCTGAAAAATAAAATCCTGAATGATTATTCAGCTGATGCAACTTACCGTTCAATCGAAGACAGCTTAAAGCGCTTAAAAACAGATCGTCTTGATATCGTTTGGATTCACGATATCGCTCAAGACTTTTACGGTGATAGCTGGCTAGAACAGTTCAACATTGCCCGTACAGGTGCGTTCCGCGCTTTAACCCGTTTACGTGAAGAAGGTGTTATTAAAGCATGGGGCTTGGGTGTAAACCGTGTTGAACCATGTGAATTAACTTTGGATTTAGCTGAAGCTCAACCGGATGCATTTTTGTTAGCAGGTCGTTATAGCTTGCTTGACCATGATCGAGCTTTACAACGTTTGATGCCAGAAGCATTACATCAGAATGTAGATATTGTGATTGGTGGCCCTTATAGTTCAGGCGTTTTGGTGGGTGGAGATCACTTTGAATACCAAAAAGCATCTTCTGAGATTTTGGATAAAGTTGCCAAGATTAACCAGATTGCACAACGTTATGGTGTGGATATTAAAGCAGCTGCACTCCAGTTCTCTTTGGCAAACCCAGCAGTTGCTGCGGTGATTCCAGGCTCAAGTCGTCCGGGTCGTATGGCAGAAGATTTGGCTGCTCTTGATGCTGTTATTCCAGTTACGTTCTGGGAAGAAATTCGCCGTCAAGGTCTTGTATCTGAATTTGCACCTTTACCAATTCGTTAATTTTTTAAGGGGGCGGTAGCCCTCTACAGTGAGTTTTTTATCGTGAAATTAGATCTTCAAAATAAGGTCGCCGTGGTGAGTGGTTCAACTTCGGGGATCGGTTTAGGTATTGCCAAAGGTTTGGCATCTGCTGGTGCTACGGTTGTAGTTGTTGGACGTAAACAAGCTGGTGTAGATGAGGCAATTGCGCATATTCGTCAAAGTGTTCCAGAGGCAAGTCTACGTGGTGTTGAAGCTGACTTGACCACTGAACAGGGCGCAGCTGTTTTATTTGCAGCGGAACCTCAGGCAGATATCGTAGTGAATAATCTGGGAATCTTTAATGATATTGATTTCTTTGAGGTGCCTGATGATGAGTGGATGCGTTTTTACCAAGTCAATGTCTTATCAGGTGTGCGTTTAGCCCGACATTATGCGCAGTCAATGGTGAAGCAAGGTTGGGGCAGAATCATCTTTATTTCTTCTGAGTCCGGTGTGGCAATTCCAGGTGACATGATTAATTACGGTGTGACCAAAAGTGCCAATCTAGCTGTTTCACATGGTCTGGCTAAACGGTTGGCAGGCACGGGAGTCACAGTGAATGCCATTTTACCAGGTCCAACCTTTACCGATGGTCTGGAAAATATGCTGGCTGATGCCGCAACGAAGGCAGGGCGTAGTACGCGTGAACAAGCTGATGAGTTTGTCAAAGAATCACGTCCAAGTTCAATTATTCAACGTGCAGCGGAAGTGGATGAAGTCGCCAGTATGGTGGTCTATATCGCATCACCACTTTCCTCTGCAACCTCAGGTGCAGCGTTACGTGTTGACGGTGGCGTTGTCGATACGCTTGTTTAACTTAATGATTTACTGAAATATACGGAGAAAAATCATGGCGAATACTGTCGCAACTTTAGAAATCCCGGCATCACCAGAACAAGTTTGGCAATTGATTGGTGGTTTTGACAGTTTACCTGACTGGCTACCATTTGTTGCCCAGAGCGAATTAAGTGAAGGCGCTCGTGTTCGTAGCTTAATTTTGGCAGATGGCGGAAATGTAGTTGAACGTTTAGAGACTTTCGACCATCCAAAACGCAGCTACAGCTATTCAATTATTAAGGCACCTTTCCCAATAGTGGATTACCTTTCTACGATCACTGTACTAAAAACAGATCAACCGAATGTTTCGCTGGTGGAGTGGAAAGGGCAATTTACCCCTGTAAATGTAAGTGATGAAGAAGTCATTGCTTTATTCACAAAAATTTATTCAGATGGCCTTAAAGATTTAAGAAATAATTTCTAAGATTGTTTGATGCAGAGTCCAGAAAGTAGAACTTTCTGGACTCCTATTTTTTTATTAAAATAACCTAGTAGTGTTCTTGATTTAAGCAAAGTAATGATTCTTTAGCCAAAGTAATAAAGTATTCTCTTTTCTAATCTCATCCTTTTTCGGAATGATATAAATATTTTAAAATCAATTTCTTACTATGTTGCATTAAAGGTTTTCTTTAGGGGGGACAAGTTGTTAAAATTTAAATATTAGAGATTTGAGGAAAAATGACTTTTCTTTATCGTAAATGTTATTGAGTAAAAATTTTAATCCATAAAGAAATGTAAAAAAGTAAGGGTTAAAGATTGGGTGAATTTTAGGTGTTATGGGAATAAAATATAAATTAAACATAGTGTTATTGATTGGTTCAATTGATGCCATCTCCACCAAAATATTAACCAAGATCTTTTTTAAACTTGATAAAAAACCTTATCTAGTACAGCCCTTAATTAATTTAAGCTTTTGGAAAGGGGAAATGCTAGCTTGTTTGCACTTTCTAATGTTAATGATGATATGTTTGGGGGTACTTTATTGTATATTTTTGATTAATTACGACCTAACTTTCATCAGAATAATCATGATACAGCTAGAATTTCGGAGCATTACAAGGAATGCTTTTCTCAGAAGGTAGCCTATTATTCCATTTCTATTAAGTAACTTACCTCAAGAGTTCCAACTTTTGTTGCAGCATAATTAAAGGCCGAAAGGATTTTTTAAACATTTTCTTTATGTTTAAGTATTTTGCTTTCTCCATAGAAAAGGTCAGCATATCATTGAAGCATTACACTTCTTTTTCGTAGCAAGTTAGCATGAGTGTACTTTGCCATCGTTTTGTTCCTATCAGTAGGTGATAGTTGTTTTTTCACTGCACCATCATTACTGATTGACATCCAGAGTTTGAGTTGGTTAATTATTGTGGTTTACAATAATTAAATACTTGGGATTAATTATCAAGGATGCCGATGTATGATTGTTGATTTACATAAAAAAATTGATAAAACTTTAGAAATTAAAGTACTTGTTGGTCTGGTAATACATTTTTTGGAACATATAAGTTTTTTGGGAATTCAAAGAGAAGATATTTTACAACATGGTGAGTTAAATGAAGCGCAGCTCAGCGATTCAAACCAATGTATTTCACTTTATCATTTCGAAAAAATGGTAGCATACACATATAAGTTGTGTAAAAACCCATTAATCGCTTTAGACTTTTCTCAAAAGATGGATTCCACCGCATATGGCGTTTTAGGGCATTTAGTCCCATTATCTGCAAGTTTGAATAATGCGATTGAGACATTAAAAGAGTTTCAGCCTCTTATTGGCTGTATTGGTGATATTTCTCTTCAGGTTGAATCAGACATTGTCTATTGGAAATGGGCTTGTCGATCAAATGATCCAATATTTAGTCGTTGTGCAAATGAATATAATTTGGCTTGGTGGGTAAGTCTCATCCGTTTAGTTCGAAACGAGGGTTTTTCTATACTGAAAGCGATTCATTTCAAGCATAGTTTAGTAAAACCTGATCTACAGAGTTATTATAATAATTTTTTTGAATGCCCTGTCTATTTTGGTCAAAAAGAGACTGCTTTATTACTATCACCAAACTCATTAAATATGCCATTGAGAACAGGAAATGCTGGCTTATATGAGAGTGTAAGAATATTTGCTTCTAAACTACTCGAACAACAGAAAGTTGAACAAACTTTTACTCAGCAGGTGAAAGCACAAATCTTTTTATTACTACATAAGGATCGACTTTCCCGTGAAAATATTGCGGATCTGTTAGGTGTAAATGTGAGAACATTAAGCCGGAAACTGCATCAGGATGGAAACTCATATAGTAGATTGTTGGACCAAGTTAGGTTCGAGTTAGCTGAAAACTATCTGGTAAGTCATCAGCATTCTATTCTTTTTATTTCTAAAGCTCTTGGTTTTTATAATAGCCATTCATTCATTTCATGGTTTAAGCAACAGACCAATTTAACTCCTACCCAATATCGAAAAAAATTGAATAGTCAAGGAGTTGAGTAACTTCTTCTTGATATTTTTTCTCTGTCCCATATTAGAAGTTAGTTGCCCCATAAGCGTTATTTTTTTTCTTATTCGTTGAGAATATGATTGAAAGATAATCTATGGGACAGCACTGGGTATCTATTCAGTAAACAGGATTACTTATACCAAATTATTTATGGTTGGTTTGTCTGCTTTATAATGGAATTTTAAAGCGTATAGATATTCAACAACAGTTATGCCTATAAGAAAAACATGTCTTGGTCACTTGAGGTCGTTATCAAGATATAGGATAAATATCAAGGAGATGATATGAAATTACAGCAAGTTTATACAAAAACAATAGGTCTCATTCTGCTTGGCTATTCAATTACAGCTTGCCATAATGATGATAAGGATGTTGTTTCAAGTACCTGCCCAGTCATCATGGATGAGAAGTTGTTTGCTGATGCAAAGACGCTGGAAAAACTAGTTCAAGTTGGTCCTGAATTTGGTCAGTTGCGTTCTACGGGGAGTCAGGCACATAACCAATTAATTGACTGGATTGAGACAGAAACAAAGAAAATACCAGGTATGCAAGTTAAATCTGATAGTTTCGAAATTCAACGTTGGCAACCGATTGTACCAGCAGCGAATGGTAAAGGTCGAAGTCTATCTCGCTCTGCTCAATTATCTATAAACGGTAAAGATATCCCTGTAGCAGGCGCAGTACCCTATTCACTAGGGACATCGTTGACTGGTAATATGGGGCAATTGGTTTATTTAGCAAGTAATGAACCTATTACCGTTGAGCATAAAGGAAAAATCATTGTACGAAAAATTCCAACGGCTCAAGATCCTGTTTTTGCTAATGTAGTTGCACCACCTTATGCCTTTTTATTCCAATTTGCGAAATATTTGAGTCCTTTATTAGAGGACCTTAAGACGCAAAGATATGATAGGCCCCAATTAGCGGCTCAATGGATGAATAGTGATTTGGTTGCTGCGGGGAAAGTGGGAGCTACTGGTGTTATTCTTGGTTTTGATGTTCCCCGAGAGCAGGTAAAAGATTATTTTGATCCTCATAATGGATTGCATTATCGCCTTCCTGCTGTTTTTCTAGGAGCAGATGAGTTTGCCGAAGTAAAAGAATTAGCGGCAAATAAAATGGTGGGGCGTATCGTTGTTCAAGCGGAACGTGATAGTGCTTCTACACGTAATTTAATTGCTACTCTACCTGGTATGAGCCCTGAAAAAATAGTGTTTGTAGCGAATACGGATGGGAATACTTGGGTACAAGAAAACGGTGTAGGAGGAATGATTGCCTTAGCACAATATTTTGCGAAATTACCATTAAAATGTAGACCTAAGACTTATGAGTTTGCATTTAATTCAGCTCATCTCCATATGTCAAAGGAGGGAACAAATCGATATATGAGCGAGTTGGACAAAGAATATAAAGAGAAAAAAGTAAGTTTTATATTTGCTGTTGAACATCTTGGAACAAAAGAAATCGTTGCAAAGCCAAGACAAGATGGTGGATTTGGTCGAACCCTGGAATTTTCTGGAAGAGCTGAGCCTCAAGCTTGGTTTGCGCCAGAGGATCATGTATTGATGCAAAATATTGCAATAGAGGCTGCACAAAGACATGGGTTACCGAGTGTATCGATTGCAACGGGTCAAGATGTACCTGACCCTAAACGATTACCTAAACAATGTAATTTCGGAGGTATTGGAACAGCTTCACATAAGCAATTAATTCCAACTATGGCTACAATTTCAGGTCCATGGTCACTTTGGGCCCCATCATACGGCCGTGATGCGGTTGATTTTAATTTGATGCGTAATCAATTGTTGGCAATAGGAGATTCTGTTTTAGCTTTACAAACTCATTCTAGATCAGAAATAGAAGGGCCTTATGCAGCTTGGAGAACAGCTAGAGATGAAGGTAAACTGGTTTGTAGGCCTGAAAACAATGATGGTATAGAAGATGCTCCAAGTCAGTAAGTGGGATTGTAAAAATGTATAAGATCATAGGGATTTAAATAAGGACTCCATTTGTAGACTTGAACTTAAAGATACGAAATACTATTTGCGATAGTATTAACTTCGAAAAAGAGCTGTGTGTTATGCAAACCGCATACACCAGCTTGTTCTAAAAGTAGATCTTTTGAGGTTCTTTGGTGAAATCACCAAGATATTTCAATTTCAATAAGTAGGTGGCTTATTCATATATTCACCAAGCGTTTGATGGTTAAACGAACACGAATTTTTTGATAGCGTTTGCCAATATCATCTATTGTAAAGCTGGATTCGATATCCTTAATGTTGACTGAAAACCCATACTGTAGATCAAAATGGGCTTTGAGTTTCATCAGGATATTCAAGCTTTTTGAAATTCAATCCCAGTTTCACACTCAAACTTGAGTACAATTTTTACAGCACTGGATTCCCAGAGGGTTGCCTTGCTGATTGCGATGACCTTATCTGTATCCTCTTCTTTTTCAGCCCATTCAAGATAGTAATGTCTATCCTTGATAGTTAAATGTTGTATCTCGGTCTTTACTCATATAGGTTCATCAAAGACAGGCGAATAACTTCCTGTATGGTTGATAGATAATCACTAAGGGAGAATTGAAATTCGGGCATTTAATTTGGCTGTGGATAGTTGTTTTATGGTAACTAAGACGAACACTTTTTAATAAATTAATGAGATATTGGGATAATTAATATTTCGGAGAGCATTATTAAAAATGCCGTCTCAAATGATATTGAGACAGGCTTTTTTGCTTTGATTTTATCTCACGTACGCTATATAAACTTTGGATTGAAATAGAACAGATCAGATTGATTTAGATGATCATCATGTTGAATCTATTTTCACAGGCGAGGGCAGCAACCCAAAAATTTACATTCATTTATAATTATTCCATTTAAATTCAGCATTGATAAAATAAGTACGTTCCAGACCATTTAAACCACTATACGCGGCTCTATAGGTGGTATTGCCGAGGTTACGGATCCCCGCACTTAAATTGACATATTTATGATTAAAACCAGCATACAAGCTACCAATGGTATAGGATTCAAAGCCGCCTTTCTGTATGACTTGAGGTTCATTAAATACGGTCTGAATTTTGCCTTTCACCCATGGCTGTAACGGCAATTGGCTAAAGGTATATTTATAATGGCTGTTAATATCAATTGGATGTGCCGCAGCTTGCACAAAAACATCCTCAGAATCAATCTTATTAAAACTGCCTGAAATCCCGAAATCATGCACTTCATCCATATAATTGGCACTGAATTCCATGCCCCAATTATTGACTTGGTTGGCATTATAATATTGAGTGGTATCTTGGAAAAAGTCAGATTCACGATCATTAAAATCGCCTGTCGCGATATTGCATTTACCGATGCGAATACAACTTTCCAACCCAGCCCGATCAATAACTCTACGATTGGTTTTTGTCCAAATATATTGGTCAAAGTCGCTATAAAACACACTGGTATTTAACGCCCAATGATCATTGAGGTATTTCCAAGCAACTTCGGCATGGTAGCCTTCTTCAGGTTGTAAAGCTAAACCTCCACCCAAAAAGCCACCAAATGTATAGCGTTCATACAAATCAGGTGCACGGAAAGTACGGCTGATGTTGGCGGAAATATTCTGAGTATCGGTGAGGTGATATTGTGCTCCAAGCGCCCATGTTGGCTCGAATATGGTTTTTTCAGGGGTAATTCCCGAAATACCGATGAGTTGCGAGGCAAGTTCAGCATTTGCGCCTGGCAGTAATTTTTGTCGGGTTGCCCAATAATTGGCGCGTACTCCTGCAAAACCTGTCCATGTGCCAAAGTCATATTCTAGATTGGTAAAACCTGCATAATAATCTTGTTCAGAATACACCGCAGTGACGGCTTTATCTAAAACAGCTTCAAGACCAAAACTGGCTTGTAATTGATGCCAGTTTAAAAATAGATTGGCATTAAAATTATCACTGTCTAAGGTTTCGGTATAACCGCCTTCTTGTTGGCGTTCTAATAAGGACTGTTTGTTATATTTAAATGAGAAGTTATTAAAAATACCCAGATTGTCTTTACGATAAGTGATGGATTTTGATTCACGTTCTTTGCGTGCCAGCAGCATCACCATTGCATCTTGCATGGTACTCCCATGTGCTGATGCAATATCTTTGCCGATCCATTGGTCATAATCGAGATCAATTTGGCTATCTGTAGCAAATTTTCCTGATAATTTGGCACTCAGTGATTCGGCGTCATAACCCAAATCTTTGACGGTTACTGTGCTATTCACTGCATTTAATGCATTGGTTTTACTAATCGCATATTTTTTATCAGCATCACCACGGACCCGATAGTCATTGGACGATTCTTTGGTATAAGTGACTTTTGCACCAAAATTATCCATGCCTGCGTTTAGACTGGTGGTGGAACTAGTTTTGTCATAACCCTCATCATAAGCGAATTTTTGACTGACCCCGATGCCTTGACTCATTTGTACAGGTTTGGTCTTGACGATAATGACACCACCTGATGCACCCGGGTCGTAAATCACCGCAGGACTACCTTTTACCACTTCAATCATTTCAACGTTGTTAATATCCACCTGATTGATTTCACCAGAACCTGAGTGATCTAAACCTTGATTGGCGATTTTGATGCCATCAACAACACTGACCACGCGTTGCCCAGTCAGACCACGAATTTTTACATTTTTACCGAAAGCCCCAGTTTCGGTAATGGAAACACCCGGAATATCCCGAATCGCTTCTTTGACATCGGCTAAGCCTTCCTGCTGAATTTTTTCCTGACTGATGATCTGTTTGGAATAGGGTTTGTTAAACATTTCTTGTTGATTTTGTCGCTCTGCCTTGAGGACTTTTTCTGCTGTGACTTCAATGACAGGTAGTTTAGTGGGTTGTTCATCAATTATGTCGGTATCTTTATTATTTTCTGCTGCATAGAGTTGATAGAAAGGAGAGTATCCACTAGCAATACACATGGTCAATAATAGATATCGTGGGAGAAAGGGAGGTGTGTGCATGACAGAAATCCAGTCAAAATAAACGCAGGGTTGCTGCCCCATCTTAAGAATAGAAACAGCAACCGGATTGAATAAGCTATGTATAGATTAGTCAGTGATCCAAGAACCATTAATATGATTAACTTTTTTCAATGATTTTTCTTTTTCTGAGAAGCCACTAGTCAGTATAGGAACACCAGCATGACTACCTGTCATATGCAAGCCAAATAGACCACCAATCCCAGCCAAAGTGTTATTACCTGAAGCGTCGGCTGTGACATTGGTAATTCCACCCTCTAGATCCTTGATGTTACCCATGAGTTTGCCCGTGGTGGCATTGACAATGCTACCGACTGTGTCAGCTGTATCCGTTGCCTGATTGGCGCGTTTATTCCATAACAATACATTGCCTTCATAAACACCATTGGCACGGAATGCAGTGCGTTCAAAGTACATGCGGCCAAACGTTGGGGTGACGCTGGTTTTGCTGGCTGTTGGCGCATTGAGTGGTAATTTATAAACGTTATAAACACGGGTTTCTGTGGCAGTTGGATTGGTCTCATTGACATAGACATAATCACCTACGGCCACCGCAGGTACCCGCATTGAAGTAAAGTATGGAATATCCTGATCAATGACAGCATTATCCAATGCTGTTTTTGTGGTTGTGGTTGCTGTATTTAACCAGCCTTGTTGATAGTTGAGGTTCATCTTGTCTTTAGATGGCTTGGCCGCTTCGACAAATAAATAGCCATTTTTGACCGCAGTTAGGTTCAGATTATATGACAAAGCCACATTGCCTGAATTATTGGCTAAATCCGTACCAGTGCCATTATCATAAATTTTGCTTGCGCTGGTGCCTGTTAATTTAAGAATCTCGGCATTTTTATAGACATAGACTTCACGAAATACTTGATGGGTGAACACGGCATTTTGTGTATCAAGGTTATAATTAATCAATAAATAACCAGTATTACCTTCTGCTAAATTATCGACTACATTTGGCATGTTAAAGAAATTACTAAAGATACCTGCGCCACCATGTCCGCCACCAAATTTAATTTGATGATGTTCAGGATTATAATTGGCAGGATATTCGGCACCTGTTACATTCACTATACTTTTTGCAGCCTTATCATAAGCATAAAGTGTTTTTACACCTTCTTTTGCCAAATAAATATGGGTGTCATTTTGTGCTAAGAAGTAGTATTGACCTGTTCCTCCACCAATATCAGTACAGGTGATTAAATCAACGGTACAGCTTTGTAAACGCGCAGCTTCATTACTTGCGGTTGGGTAGCTTCCTTTAACATAGGCAGCACTATAGTTGACCAATACCGAATCAGTTTTACCTGTCGTGTTATTGACAACCGGCTTAATGGTACGACCTTGTGTTACTTTGCCATCTGATAAACGTACAGTGATGTAGGCATTTTTAATATTGTCAGACAGTTCGCCTCTAAAAATATCAGGTAGTTTGGCAAACGTACGCAATTGCACATAGGAATTGTCAATATCTGTTTCATTGAGATACATGGTTTGTGTATCACCAATCGCGGTCATTCCTGCAGCTGTTAATGCAGCTGGTAATGATGTTTTACTAAAAATGGTGGCTTGACTGTTTGGATTGCTTGCATCAAAACGTTTCAGAATATTGTCGGTATAGAATGTATATTCAGTTGCTGTTGTTGTACCAGCTGGTGTGTAAGTTCGTTTTTCTTTAGATGCATTTGGGTCAAGGAAAATACCATATTCACGCTTTTTATAAACCGTTTTATCGCCATCTTTTGCAGCACTCATCACAAAGACACGATTACCTAAAATCACGTTGTTGATACTGCTGTAAGAGTCCTGTTTGTCATTATTAGGGTCATAACGGACAATTTGAGAGTTACCAGTATCTGGGTTGGTGACTTTGTAGAATTGATAATCAAACACCGATTCAACTTGAGTATTAATCGTAATGCTCAGATCTGTGCTAAGTGAACCATCACTGACACTTACTACAAGTGTATCTGCACCGACCACATTGCCTGCAATATAAGTGATCACACCTGTTTTACTGTCAATGCTTGCAGTGCCTAATTTTGGCGCTGTTTTAATGCTATAGGTAAGCGCGTTGTTTTCAGCATCTTTTGCCGTTACGCTAATTTTTTTACTGTCTAAGGTTTGTATGGTCACTGGGCTGATTGCATCAATTGTGGGTGCAGTATTGCTCGGCTTGCTGTCTCCACCACCACTACCACCGCCACCACAACCAGCAAGAATGGTACAGATTGAACTCGCAATCAGGGTTTTATGACCTATTTTCATTTTAGATAACAACATTGCTTTATCCTTTGCTTGATAAAAAAATGGACAATCATCGTGGCTAGAAAGGACAATGCTTTGTTGGCTATATGATAATGATAATTATTTACATTAAAATACTAATCTAATACAAAAACAGAGTCAACATAATAAATCTGTTTAGCATATTGATATTTATTGTGAATTGTTGAAATGTCTTTTAATTAGATTCGTATGGTGCAAATTTTTTAAGCGTGGAAAATTTTTATTGCCGTCATACAAGTACTTTAAGATGAGGCGATATTTTGCAAGCCTTCACTCACAAAATATGCCCAATTTAGCTAATTTAAATTATTGTATAGTCACTAATTTTTTGACTACTTCTTCGCCTACTTCACGTGGTGATTGAGGATTTTGACCTGTAATAATACGGTCATCGACAATGACATAAGAGGTAAATGGAAAAAATCCTTGAGAATATTTTGCACCTTTTGATTTCAACTGATTTTCAAGAAAAAAGGGCACTTGTTTTTTCATCCCTGAAAGCGATTCTTCACGATTTGAAAATCCTGTCACTTTACGGTTTGCAATGAGCGCTTTGCCTTGTTCATCTTTTAGGGAAAGTATACCTGCCACACCATGACATACCGCAGATACCACACCACCTTGACGATAAATTTGTTCAGCTAGTGCGGTTAATTCAGAATTATTTGGAAAGTCCCACATCACGCCATGACCACCAGTAAAATAAATTGCTTTATAGTCAGACGCTTTTACCTCACTTGGCTGTAAGGTGTTATTTAACCGCGACATAAATGCAGGATCGGCTAAATAAGCGCGTGCTTGTTTATCCATATAGATCCATTTTTGACTACGCTCATCCAGTGGCACTGGACCCCCTTTAGGGCTAATAAAATCCATTTGGTAACCCGCTTTATGCGCAACGTCATAGAAATGTGTGAGCTCAGTTACCCATAGCCCTGTAGTATCTTCACGTGAAGGGTATTTGTCATGATTGGTCATCACAACCAATATTTTTCCTTTAGATCCTGACGAAGATGGGTTCGAAATTGATTTTGAACTGCTGTTATCATTCGCAGATGCAAAAGGCACTGAAAATAATGCTGCTAAAATAACCAATAACTGTTGAATTATACGATGCTTAATAACCCAAGTATTTGTCATCATGATTTCCTGTGAGTTGTTTCATGGTGAGTATAAGGTTGAAGTAAGCTTTAAGGTAAAGCCTGTTTTTTAATCTTTTGTCTATTTTAGATGAATGGCATTTTACCCATAAAGTGCTGACTCTGGGCATCATTCAGCATTTGCTTTTATTAGATCTTTTGCAAGTGCGATCAAATCTATATTCATCATTTTAAATTTGAGTTGCGGTTTTTTGTGCATGAATTTTAATCACAATTCAATTTGAATTAAAAAACAAATAACCCTATTGACCTTAAAGTCCACTTTAAACATAGCATGAACTCAATGCTGAATTAGAGTGAAAGCGATGTTGAAATTTTTTAATTTAAATCGAACAACGCAAACACTTTTTATGGGTTTTGCATTCGCACATTCTGCTTTTGCAGCAAATGATCTTACACCAAACAATCAGCTCAGTAACATCTCACATTCACAAGAGTATACAGCGATGCAAAATATAAATACTGTAACGACCAATCGAGTTAATGCAAAGCATCCAACCACTCAATATCCAAATGCAAAAGCGTTTGTAGAGGTTGAATTTGGACCGCATAAGGTACAGGTTCCTAAAGGTGGTTTTTATGACCGATTCCATATGCAACCAAATTTAGATGAGGTCGCAAAAGAATCTGGTGTTGGCAATATAGATTTCTTTAGAAAGATTCCTAAGCAACTGGTTGAAACACGTATAGGTCAAGTGTGGTCGCCAAACTATTATTATAAAACCAGCAATGTTCAACTGTTGATGCTTGCACCATTAGATAAGTTAACAGCAAAGTTGCCTGCTAAAGTTGAACCCTTAAGCCCAATACCTGGCTATGGATTGGTCTCACTTACTTTTTTTGCCTATGATGTCTGTGATAACGATCCTTATGATGAAGTATCTGTTGCTGTTGTGGTTCGCAGTCCTCATGCAAAAGGCGCCAATATTTCAGAGTTAATCAAATCTGCACGTACACGCGATTATTATGGTTATGTCCTTGCGCTTCCTGTCGATACTGAAATTGCACGTGTACGTGGTGTTTACGGTTATGATTTACCCAAGTGGCTCACTGCAATTGATTTAAAAATAGCTGATCAGGTCCAAGCGCATTTGTATGATACTCAAGGCAATCTCGACATCAGCCTCTCTGCGCCAACACCAAAACTTAAAACTGTAAAAAATCAATCACAGCAAGAAAAGAAAACCATGCTGAATCAGGTTGATGGTATTTGGTATCGTTCATACGTTCAGTCAAATAACCAAAAATTTGCTCAAAAATTATTTCCAAAACATGTTGAGTTAAATCGTTATGGTGGCCCAGTCAGTCAATTATTGGATCAACTCGGTGCTAAAAAAATCTTACGAATGGATGTGATCAAAGATGCTCAGTTGGCACTACATATGCCAACACCGATTGCTGAATGGAATAAATAAGTAGAACAATACTTATGTCATAAAACGCTCAATCAATTTCATTGGGCACTTTAATATTCTCGTGACATCTATATCATCCACTCCAGCATCCTTATGTTTTACCTGCTACAAAGAATAATCAATCTAAGCTTGAGGCTTATCCAACACAATTCTATTGAATAAGCCCATGTAAAATCATTAATCAATATCAGGATGCTGCTTGGCGAGATGATCACGCTTTTCTTGCAACTCTTCGATTTTTTGATCAATTTTTTCGATTTTTTGCTCAATATTTCCATGATATTGTTCGAGAAGTTCTTCAGCCTCTTCTGTATCAACAGCCATTGGTTTTGCACCTTTGAGCGGTAAGTTGGCTGTTTCTTTAAGATAAATCGCAGTAATCACCCCAAAGCAACCACAAATCACCAGATAATAGGCAGGCACCATAATATTCTGAGTGGTTTCAACCAATGCTGCTGTGATGGTCGGGGTTAAACCTGCAATTACCACAGAAATATTAAACGCGATTGCAAGTGCACTATAACGAATTTCAGTTGGAAACAATGCGGGTAGGGTAGAAGCCATTATTCCAATCAACATATTCAGTGAAAGTGCCAACATCAACAGACCCAAGAAAATTAAGTAAACATTGTTTGTGGCAAGCAATATAAAGGCAGGGTATGACAAGACAATCAGGGCAATGCTGCCTGCAAAGACAAATGGGCGACGGCCAATTTTGTCACTGAGCATACCTACAAACGGCTGTACAAAGAGCATTCCAACCATTACGGCAATAATAATCAGAACGCCGTGATTTTCTGAATAGCCTAAGTTATGTGAGAAATAACTTGGTAAATAGGTGAGTAGCATGTAGTAGGTGACATTGGTACATAGTACGAGTCCAACACAAACCAGTAGACTGCGTTTATGTTCACGGAAAATTTGTTTAAAACCGACTTTTTGCGGTTTTTTCGATTGTGACTGTTCTTCAGCATGTGCCTGAAAGGTTGGTGTCTCATCTAAAGAGTGACGTAAATATAAGCCAATCAGTCCCAGCGGTAGCGCTAAATAAAAAGGAATACGCCAGCCCCAATCGACAAAGGCAGCTTCGCCCATGGAAAAGCTGATCATTGAAACGACGCCCGCACCAACAACAAAACCTAAAATCGAACCAAAATCCAGCCAGCTTCCCATGAAACCGCGCTTTCGATCTGGAGAATATTCCGCTACAAATATTGCTGCTCCAGCATATTCACCTCCGACCGAAAAGCCTTGAGCAATTTTTACAATGAGCAGCAAAATAGGGGCCCAAATCCCTATACTTTCATAAGATGGAATCAAACCAATACCAAAGGTACTGACCGACATGATAATAATGGTGATGGCCAGAATTTTTTGACGACCGTATTTATCGCCTAAATGCCCGAAAAATAATCCACCCAAAGGTCGAAATATAAAGGGTATAGAAAAGGTGGCAAGGGCCGCAATCATTTGTATACTGGGTGATGAATTGGGGAAAAAGACTTTACCTAATACATAAGCGACATAGCCATACACACCAAAATCAAACCATTCGATGGCATTCCCTAAAGCTGCGGCTTTAATGGCTTTTTTAGTCTTATCATAATCAATAATTTCGACATCATCGATTTCAAGTGGTTTGATTTTTCTTTTATACATAAATGGCTTAATCCTAATGAATGACAGTGTTAAAAAACCTCTTTAAAACACAATCAAAAAAATTCATCATGAGCAGAAATGATTAAAAAATATAACGCTAGGTTACATTTAAGATTTCAATGTCATAGAATTTTAATAAATATCAATTGATTATAATTTTAGTTTTTTTGTGAATTTTATGTGTTGGGTAATCATGAACAAAATGTATGAGATCTGATGCAATTATGTAATAAGTTTAACGTATATAAATCAATCAAAAGGCTTGAGAATAACAGTTGTGTCTCCTGTAGCTAAATTTGTTTTAACCATACTTAAAAATAAATTGAATGATTAAAAATTTTGAGATTAAAGAAGAAGTGTAGGGATGATGACTAAAGCAATGGATAGGCATTGATCCTCACAATTCAGCAAAACACATCAAAAAATTATTTCACATAAAACTTCTACTTATACAGTCGAATTATAAAAAATCCGGATTTTTGACAACCTGTAATAGCTGAGGATTATCGATTGGAATTGAGAATATCACTCCATTGGTACTTTGAACAAAAACAATATGGTCTTTAATAATCGTCTTACAAAAAGGGTTACTATTCTCCAAAAACAAAAACCACACTAACTCATTTTTTAAAAACAGACCGACCACACCATCCCCACCAAAACTACCCTCACCATATCTTATCTGATAGTCTGCATAACTAATCTGCCCCATATAATCAAAATCAATAAGATCCGCTTTCTTCACTTCGTCATCAAAGAAATTTAATTTCCTTACGATATCCACAGTTGCGTTATTCTTGTTTCTATAATCGAGAACAAATATTTCTCCATTGTGCAGAAAAATTCCATTTATAAATGGACATTGAAAATTATTGAATATCTCTATTCGTTTCATATATGCAAGTCCTTGACTCGTTGCTGAACCCCGTTTGTGTAAGTCCTGATTATATTTTTTGTAAAAATAAGCGACTGAATCTTAATAAAATTTACAATTTTAATGATTAGTTAGACAAAGTATCCCCTTGTTGAGAAGTACAATTTTAGCAAAGTAAGCCCTTTTTTTGATTTTGTTTCCTGATTTTGTTTTATGGAAAGCCATTATGTTTTCAAATTATATCCATCCATTTGTTTTGTTTTTCTCATTACTCAATCCGTTTTTAATGAGTATCTATATGATCGGGATGATTCGCCATACTGAAACCCATGTATTCAATAAAGGTTTAGCCCAAGGTGCCTTGATTGCTTATGTGGTTTTTATGCTTTTTGCATGGGGTGGTGAAGCCATTTTTAGTACTTATTTAAATGTTCGTTTTGAGTCATTTCAGATTTTTGGCGGATTAATATTCTTAGTGATTGGCTATCGCTTTGTATTTCAAGGCGCAGATACCATTGGAGAAATGAGAGGAACACCTGCGCATTTGGCCAGTACCATGGCGATGCCATTTATGATTGGCCCTGGCACAATCAGTGCGGCTGTCGTAACAGGAGCGAGTATGTCTTTACTCGAATCCGCTGTGCTGATTGCTTTTACCTTATTTATTAGCTGTGGCATTTTAATGATCATGAAGTATGGGCATGACCATTTACGTTATAGCCATGCAAAATATATTGATCGCTATTTTGATATTGTTGGACGTTTATCTGCCTTGTTAATCGGCACAATTGCAATTGATATGATCGCAACTGGGGTTATTGGTTTGCTTGAAAAGTATTAATAATAATTTGTTTATATTCATTTTTTGAGGTAATTATCAAATAAATATGGTGACATGATTTACGCTGAGGTGAGGGATACACATCAGGCCATGTTAAAGTTTATTCAGTAATATCATCGAGAAATCTTCGTCTTAGCCTTTCAGATTGAAAGGCTTTTCATTTCATAGCTTTGTTTAACAAAACGAATTTGAATTAGAAAATAATGGAGGAATGTAGAGATATATGTTGTTTTTATGTGAAATATAACGATAATGATTTTTATTTAGATTAAGAGTTTTGTTTCGTGAATAAATGGATTTCTCAAAATCGAATCTTTGCTAAAAGTGCAATTTATCTTGCACTTTATAGTTGTTGGATTGGGACAGCTTATGCTGCGACAGAAGCAACAACAGAACAAACAAATGCTTTACCCATGATCGTTGTCACAGCAGAAAACAATTCAGAAAATAACTACACTAAAAAGAATGCCAGTACATCGACTAAACTCGATTTGAGTATAAAAGAAACCCCACAATCGGTTTCAGTGATTACCCGCAAACAAATCGAAGATATGGGTGCGACAAATTTGGGTGATGCACTTTTAAATACAACAGGGATTTTGCTAACAGGGGATAATACGGAGAGGACCAACTTTTCTATCCGAGGCTTTAATGTTGGAGATGGCTGGAATTCAAATATATTGCAATATGATGGTGTTGCTGTAAATGCAAGTAATGTCACCTCTTCTAAACCAGATATGGCAACAATTGAAAGTATTGAAGTATTACGAGGGGCAGCAGGGTTAATGCAAGGTTCAGGAGAACCGTCTGGTGCAATTAATCTTATTCGTAAAAAGCCAACAGAAGTTTTTCAGGCGAGTGGCGCTGTCAGTTATGGTTCATGGAACACTGTACGTGGAGAAATGGATATGTCTGGTCCATTAAATCAATCTGGAAGTGTGCGTGGTCGTTTAGTGGTGGCAGGTCAAGATGGTGATTCATTTATGAAATCTGTTACTCGTGATTCTAATGTTTTGTATGGAATCGTGAGCAGTGATTTAACTGAAAATACGCTATTGAATATTGGATATTCACGCCAAGGTGAACATGCTGTTCCCGTCAATACAATTCCTAACTATTTCAATGGAACCAAAATAGGCATCGATAATTCCAACTGTGGTTGTGATTACAGAGATTTTTGGGATAAAACCAATACACAAGCTTTCTTAGATATAAGCCATAAATTTAATAATGGATGGGAAGTAAAAGCCAGCTATATGAAGGCAAACTATGCCATGGATATGGCATTTACTTCATTGAGCGTAGCTCCAAAAACCACAAGTGCTGATAATGCTTTAGCAACTGTTTATAAGTACGGATATAACTATGAGCAAAAATTAGATATTTATGATTTTTTTGCAAAAGGGACATATCAATTATTCGGTCGTGAGCATGACTTGGTATTTGGTGCAAATCACAGTAAAAGTAATATTACTGGGGCTTGGACAAGTTGGGACCAAGTGCTTGAAGATTATAGTTTAGTTGGCGGAGGTGAAACACCGACACGTGACTATTTATACGTCAATATTAAAAATTACAGTCCTTATCAGTTACCTTATATCGCACCACGTTATCAAAATACCAGCGCTGATCAGGTACGCCAGACAGGATACTACCTCACCACTCGTTTAAATATTATTGATCCGTTCAAAGTTATTGCAGGTGTGCGCCAAAGCAATTATGAAAGTGTCAATGAATATAAGAAATCAAATATTTTAACACCATACTTTGGGCTTACTTACGATATCAATGAGGCATTGACTGCATACGCGAGTTATACCGATACCTTTGTTGTGCAAAATGTCAAAGATCGTAATGAGACATTACTTGATCCAGTACAGGGTAATGTTTATGAAATTGGGTTAAAAGCAGGGCTTTGGGATGATCGTTTAATTGCATCAGTTGCAGGATTTAAAACCAACCAAATTAATCGCTCAATACGAGATGAAAGCACCAAAGGCCAATGCCCATTTAACGGTGGTGAGGCTTATTGTAATGTTGCATCGGGTGAGGTGATCAGTAAAGGGATTGAAACTGAGATTCGTGGTGAAATTATACCCAACCTTAACTTGAGTTTTGGCTACACATACAATACTACGGAATATGCGAACGACCCTACAAATCAAGGTTTGGTTTTTAATGAGGATACGCCTGAACATATTGCACGTTTATTTGCGACCTATAAATTTGCTAATAATTTAATCCTAGGCGGTGGTGCAAATTATCAAAGTACTTGGAAAGTGGGTCGCTATAGCGAACATCCTTATAGTCAGCCTGGATATACGATTGCTAACTTGGTGGCGAGCTATCCACTAAGTGATAAAGTGAATATTGCATTAAATATCAATAATATTTTTGACAAAGAATATTATTCACAAATTTATAGTGATGGAACTATTCGCTTTGGTAATCCTCGAAATGCGACGCTCACCTTACGCGCAAAATTTTAAATCAATCGAAGGATGGCTGATATTTTCAGCCATTTTCAGGACAAGACACAATTATTAAAACTTATTTTAATGTTCGTTTAGCGTTTTTTTAGATTTTAGCTGGATGAATTTTCTTGGTCATTGGCTATCGTTTTATACTTTAAAGAGCGAATACAATTGAAGGGATAAGCGCAATGCCTACACCTTTGGCGAGTACTAGGGTTATGCCTTTTATGCTTAAAGTAAAAATTAACACAAATAACGAAATATAAGTAAACTACAATTCTAATAATTGATCAGGTTTCACGTAGTTTTATGTTCGATAAGCCAAAACCGATGAAGAGCCGTCATAATGGACGTAATGAAATGCAAAGAGAATCTATTTTAAAAGCAGCATCTAAGTTGTTTATCGAAAAAGGATTCGGTGGTACCAGTATGCATGATATTGCTGAATTACTAGCTGTTACACGTCCTGCAATTTATTACTATTTTCCAAATAAAGAATCAATTCTAGAAGCACTGACGGATGAAATTACGCGTGAAGCAAGTAATCTAACCAAGAATATCTTAGATCGGAATGATCTCGCACCAGAAGAATTACTTCGAGAGCTTATTATCAAACATGCGATGTTAATACTCACCCATCCTATACAGTTTAGAGTGGTAGAACGTAGTGAGAGTAGTTTATCTGAAAAGGGTAGAGCGACTGCTGAAATTTCAAGAAAATCAGTGCTATCAAATTTTGTACATGTGATTAAAATGGGGATAAATGCGGGGGTTTTCCAAGTAGCAAATGCTCATATGGCTGCTTTTTCAATGATTGGTATGTGTAATTGGACGGCATGGTGGTTTGAAGGCGATGCTCAAGAAGCCAGTCAAATCGCACAGCAAATTGCAGAATTGGCACTTCGTTCAGTGTTAAAGCAACAACAATCAGAATTTCGTTCGACTTCTCCACGAGAGAGTTTGCAAATTCTTAGAGATCAATTAGATATTTTAGAGAGCCAATTGCCATAAATATAGAACGTTAATTTTGATGAAAATTTAGTGAGATATTGATTTCACTCTATAATTTTTACTTTATAGAATAAAAAGATACGGTTCATATTCAAAACTGCAGAAGTCGGTGATTTGTCGGTTTTTCTAGGTTGTATAGAGCTTAGATAGCGCTCATTTTACCTATAATTCTGTGTGTTTTATCGAGCCCATATAATTGAGCTTCACAAAACAAATTTAAAAAAATTCAAAAAAACAAAACTCACTTTTACGAGAGAAAGGATTCAGGCTTAAATGATTTCTTGCAATAAATACTGATAGAACTAAGAAAATATTGCCTCAATAAGATCTATCTCTCTTAGATATAAAAACTTAAGAATTTTTTAAATTTAACCATTTTATATTTTTATTTTTTATAAATTTACAGATATGTAAAAATTTTTACAGTAATAAAATAGGCGTCTAATATTTTTATAAAAATTATAATCTATTGTTTTTACTATTTTATTTTTCAAATTTCTTTGTCAATTTAATGCTTGGTTCTGTGATATTTCTAGCTATTTTACTATTATGTAAAATATTTGACATATATGTCAGTTTGTTCTAGATTAAATCAATACAGGAATGTAGGTAAGCGATTCATGATGAATTCAACAAAAAGTACCGTACAAGCGATTGCTGGATTTTTAAATACGGATTGGAATCCAAGAGATATCCCTACGGGTACAGTGACGCGTAATGTGGTATTGCGCACAGCAGACCAAGCCGCTACAGGTGGTTCGTTATATATGCCAGCACAAGGAACTGATACGGTTGTTTGTATTATGCATCCACGTGAATTTATGGCGTGTCACTATTTAATCCCAGATGTTGTTGAGGCGGGTTATGCTGCATGGTCGCAGTTTCCACGCTCTGTCGGCAATGATTTACGTCTTGAACATGAATTGGCATTACACGATGTCGCTGCTGGATTGCATTTTTTAAAGGAACAAGGATTTCAGCGAATTATCTTGTTAGGAAACTCTGGTGGTGTTGGGCTATTTTCTTTTTATGTTCAACAGTCTAGTTTGTCCCCAGAACAAAGAATTAAGCATACGCCAGGAGGGCGACCTACAAAACTTGAACAACTCGATATGCCGACAGTAGATGGTTTAATTTTTGTCGGTCCTCATCCAGGTCAAGGCGCATTACTTTTAAATTGTATTGATCCATCGGTTATTGATGAAAACAATGCTTTGCTTGTCGATCCATCTTTGGACCCGCTCAATCCAGAGAATGGTTATAAAGGAAAACAAAATACCCATTATCGTGCTGAATTTATTGCACGCTATCGTGCTGCACAAAAAGCACGGGTCGCCCGTTTAGATGCGTATGCTCATGAATTAATTAACCGCCGACTTGAAGCTCGTAAGCGAGTCAAAATAGCAGGAACATCAGCAACGATAGAAGATCGCCGATTAGCTGCACATACTCCGATTTTTAATGTGTGGCGTACAGATGCCGATTTACGTTGTTTTGATCTGTCACTTGATCCATCTTTGCGTAAATTTGGGTCTTTGTGGGGAAGCGATCCATTTACTTCAAATTATGGTGCTGTGGGTTTTGCTCGGCAATGTACCCCTGAAAGCTGGCTGTCTACATGGTCAGGTTTATCTTCCAATGCAACCTTAGAAAAAACCATTTCCTCCCTGCATCAACCGATTTTGGTGATTGAATATACAGGTGATCAAGCTTGCTTTCCCGAAGAAGTTCAGCACGTTTTTCAAGCCCTACCGACACAAGATAAACAACATTTATGTATTGCAGGAGATCATCACGGTCGTGCCTTAAATCCCGAAGATGAACCTGGGCGTTTGGAAGCAGGACGGCAGATTGCTGTTTGGCTTAAGCGTACTTTTCCAAATTGATATTCAACGAGACACGTTGAGGAGTTTTATGATGAAAACCGCTTCTCCATCAAAATTGGTGCTTTGTGGTGTAGACCATACTGCTAGACCGACATGGAAGTTAAAAGAAACGGTCGAGTTTTATCGAGATATTTTAGGCTTGCCCCTCATTCATGTGATTTCAGCCCGAGGCTGGGGACCTGCTACACATCCAGATTTTTTACACTTTTTCTTTGATAGTGGTCATGGCAGCACGATTGCATTTTTCTACTATCTTGGTAGTGACGCACCAGAACAAATGCAGGGCAGAGACAATGCTGCACCATTACCCGAAGATCATGTGTTTGATGCAACGCATACGGCTTGGTTAGTAGAAAACCCAGATGAATTAAAAGCATGGAAACAACATCTGGAATCTAGAGGTTTAACGGTTTCTGCTGAAACCACACATGAAGTGATTGAGTCAATTTATGTGCGTGATCCAAATGGTTACTTCATTGAGTTTACGCGTAAATTAAGACCACTGGTTCAAGTGGATGCTGATGATGCTGCACTGACTTTAGCAGCCGCAATTGCTGCGGAGGAAGAAGCCAAGTTGCGTGGACAACGCATCACTAAGATTGACCAGATATGGCATAAAAAGGGCATGTTTATTGAACAGGTACCTCAAGCAAAGCTTGAGATTTATGTACCAAAAGTTGAGGAGTTTTCTGCCTTGGTACGCAGTGCTGAAACGCAAGCAGGTTGTACCGTCAGCTCAGATCATCCTGTCTATCACATTATTCGATCCAATGCGCCTATTGAGTTTCGCCGCAAAGCGTTGGGATTAAAACCCGCTGTTTGGTGGGGGCTATTTACAGGTGGTATCCATGGTCGTATCGAAAGTTATGATCGAGATCAAGTCCGTTTAGTACCAGCCATGGAGTCACTCAAATTGTGAGTTAACCGTTTAGATCAGGAAAAGATCGCATAAAAATAGGGAGAACAAGATGAGTAGGATACTCAACCCAATACAAGGTGTTATTTATCATCCAGCTGAAAATGCTAAAAAATGGATTGAAAGTGGTGCGTGGATTAATGACACGCTTGGAAATTCACTAAGGAAAATTGCACAACGTTATCCAGATAAATTGGCCTTTATCAGTGATGAGCGCAATTTAACTTTTCAGGAACTGGATCATCTGACAGAAAGATTGGGCGCAGCATTACTCAATCATGGCTTGGAAACAGGGGATCGGGCAATTTTTCAGCTGGGGACGAATATTGAGACCATTCTGGTTTTAGTCGCCTGTTTTAAAACAGGCATTATCCCCGTGTGCTCTTTACCTCAGCATCGTGAAGTTGAAATTCGACAATTGGTAGAGAAAAGTGCGGCAAAGGCTTACTTCGTACAAGCTGATTTTAGTCCTAATTTTGATTTGGTGGCATTTGCCCAATCTATGCTGGAGCAATCGGAAAGTCTTGAAAAGTTGATTGTGATTCGTGGACAAGACGAGGGTTTGACTCATCTCAATGATCTGATTGCCACAATAGATTTAGAAACAGCAAAACTAAAGATGCAAGATGTGCAGCTAGGTGCAGAAGATGTACTCAGTTTTCAGTTATCAGGCGGTACAACAGGCATTCCAAAAATTATTCCACGTTTTCATGCTGAATATCAGGGCCATAGTTTAGGTTGGATGCGTACCTATGGGATTGATACAGACAGTAGGGTGATTTGGTCTTTACCGATTGTACATAATGCTGGAACAATTTATGCCTTGGTATCGGTGATTAGCTTTGGTATTTCAGCGGTCATTATGCCAAAGGTCGATATTAAACGTATGTTGCAACTGATTGAAATACATAAAGTTACCCATGCGCTTTCGATTGGTCCAATTGCACCACAGCTGATGGCATATCAAGCCATTCAACAACATGATTTATCTTCTTTAAAGCTGTTTTGTACCATGTGCCGTGCCGATATGTTAGAGCAGCATTTAGGGGTGCCGTGTTCCAATTTATATGGCATTACTGAAGGATTGTTATTGGGCTCGGGTGCTGAGGCGCCTATATTTCAAAGACATCATTCCCAAGGTGTTTCGGGTTGCCCTGAAGATGAATTTTGTCTACTCGATCCTGAATCAGAACAACAAGTCAAATTGGGTGAAATGGGCGAATTATGTTTTAAAGGACCTGCCACGTTACCTGGTTTTTACAATGCATCTGATATTAATGCCAGTGCTTTTACCCAAGCGGGTTTTTATCGTACCGGTGACATGATGACTGCGCATCAAATAGAGGGTGGTGTCATTTGTTATACCTTTGAAGGTCGGTTACGTGACAATGTCAATCGAGGTGGTGAAAAGATTGGCTGTGAGGAGGTGGAGGCATTCATCTGTAAACACCCATCAGTTGCCGACGCTAAATTAGTGGCAATGCCTGATCCAATATATGGTGAAAAGGGCTGCATTTTTATTATTGCGAATCTCAATTGTACTGTGCCAAACGTCGCAGCGTTGGCAGCATTTCTGATTGATCAGGGGCTTGCCAAATATAAGTGCCCTGAGCGTATTGAAATCATAGCTGAATTTCCTCTGACCAATGTTGGTAAGCTGAATAAGCCTGAACTAAAACGGATCATCACCGAAAAATTACATGAAGAGCAGGCCAGAGCGAGAGGTGCCTATGATGCAATGTAATGAACAGGTGATCAGTACGCTGCCAGTGGTGATTCGTCGCCGTGTACGGTGGTTGGAATGTGATCCAGCCGGTGTGGTTTTTACAGGTGTATTTTCAGACTATGTGGTTTCGGCTGCGGAATGGTTTTATGAAATTTTACTGGGTGAATACTCGCAAAAGGCAAAGTCAGCACATGGTTTTGGAACCCCAACTCGAGGATTGAGCTTTGATTTTAAGCGTTCATTAAAACCAGATGAAATCTTTGATCTGACCGTTATGGTTGAAGAGATTCATAGCCGTACTTATGTTTTGAATATTACAGGGCGGACTTTAGATCAAAATATAATTTTTATTTCAAAACTTACACCTGTCTGTATTGCTGTTGATGAGCGGCGTTCGATTGATATCCCATCTACATTTCGTTTGGCTTTAGAACATTATCAAAGTCAGTGTTTATTCCAAAATTTGGCGTAGGAAATCCAGTTATGAAAATTGCAGTGATCGGAGCTGGCCCAGCGGGATTATATTTCTCATTATTGGCTAAAAAGAATAATCCTCAGCATGAAATTACCGTCTATGAGCAAAACCGCCGTGGTGCAACTTATGGTTGGGGCGTGGTGTTTTCTGATATTGGCTTGGCCTTTTTAGAAGATGCTGATCCGGAATTTTTTAAAGAATTCACAGATCATCATGAATGCTGTGACTATATGGAAATCGTACATCAAGACAGTCGCGTACAAGTACATGGCAATCATTTTTCCCGTACTTCACGAATTGATATGTTAAATACATTGAATGCTGCATGTGAAGCGATTGGTATTGAGATTCAGTATGAACATCAAATGCTAGATATCGAAACTTTATCTCAACAGGTTGATCTCGTGGTTGCAGCAGATGGTGGCAATAGTGCGATTCGTAAACAATATCAAGCCCACTTTCAGCCACAATTTGAACTACGTCGTAATAAATTTGTCTGGTATGGCACTCGGCAACGTTTCCATCCCGTATCGCTGATTTTCCGTCCATATCATGATGCTGGTGTCTTTATTGCGCATGCTTATCAATATAGTTCAGAACTGAGTACGTTCTTGGTTGAAGTTGACCCAGAAACATGGAAAGCCTGCGGTTTGGACCAAATGAATGAAGATGAAAGTCGAGATTTCTGTGCCAAAGTTTTTGCGCGTGATTTAGGCGGCAATGAATTACTTACGAACCGTTCCTTATGGTTTGAAGCCAATATTGTTAAGAATCAGTGTTGGACATATAAAAATATTGTATTGCTTGGCGATGCGTTAAGAACTGTTCATTTTTCTTTGGGATCTGGCACACGTATGGCGATGCAAGATGCAATTGCATTACATGAAGCGATCGTCAAGACTCCAGATGATCTTGTCTTAGCTTTTCAACTGTTTGAACAGCAACGTCGTCATGCCTCTTCCTCGTTTCAGACAGCCGCAGCTAAAAGTCTTGACTGGTATGAAAATGTTGCGACTCGGTTAGATTTAGATCCGATCAGTTTTACTTATGACTATATGCGCCGTACAGGCAAAGTCAGCCATCAGGATTTAAAGCAACGCGATCCACAGTTTATTGCAGCATACGAACGTCTGCATCCAGATTTTAATGATTGATAAAAGGATTTAGAAATGAGCAAGACAAATTATCGGATAGGACAAATCGTCCCTAGTTCGAATACCACGATGGAAACTGAAATTCCAGCGATGTTCCGTATGAGAGAAGAATTCTATCCAGATGAAAAATTTACTTTTCACTCCAGCCGTATGCGGATGCACCGAGTGACCAAAGAAGAACTGCTTGTAATGAATGCAGAAAGTTTACGTTGTGCCGCAGAGCTTGCAGATGCGCGTGTGGATGTGATGAGTACAGCATGTTTGGTGGCCATTATGGCAATGGGTGCAGGCTACCATCGGGAAACTGAAAAAGCCTTAACAGAAGTTGTTCGGGCAAACCATTGTTTAGCCCCAGTAATGACTTCGGCTGGAGCATTGGTCGATGGTTTAAAAAAATTGGGCGCAAAGAAAGTGTCATTAATGGCACCTTATATGCGACCTTTAACTGATCTGGTGGTGCAATATATCGAGCATGAAGGAATTGAAGTGATTGATTCTATTTGCTTTGAGATCCCAGATAATTTGGAGGTGGGGCGACGTGATCCGATGTTGTTATTAGAAGATGTTAAGCATTTAAATACACAAGGTGCTGATGTGGTGATCGCTTCGGCATGTGTACAAATGCCATCCTTAGCTGTGATTCAGAAAATTGAAGACATGCTAGGGATACCAACCCTATCAACTGCTGTATGTACAGTACGAAAAATGATGGATGAATTAGGAATTGTGCCTGTTGTTCCACATGCAGGTGCATTGTTGGCTAAAGGCTAAATGATCATTGTGTTGATCAAAATATAAGGCTTTGAAATATAAAAAGTACTATTGAAAACAATAGTGCTTAGGGATGCTTTTATTTTAAAGATTTATACCACTGTCTGGGAAGACGGCATGCAATAACGATAAAAAATACAAGGAGAGATAGATGAATATCATCAATATAACGGACTTAATAGACCAAAGTAAGCTGACCAAGCATCAGATATGGGTGTTGCTGTTATGCGCTTTATGTATGGTCGTTGATGGCTTTGATGTACAAGCAATGGGCTATGTTGCCCCTGCAATTATCCAAGATTGGGGAATTGCAAAAGCAGATTTAGGTTCAGTTTTTGGTGCTGGACTGATTGGGATGGCATTTGGTGCATTATTTCTTGCCCCTTTTGCCGATAAGTTCGGGCGTCGACCTGTATTAATTGGCGCTATGTTTGCCTTATCCGTATGTATGGCAGTCACCATGATGGCTGAGTCCGTTCAAGCATTGGTGAGTTACCGCTTTATAACGGGGATTTGTATGGGGGCGATCATTCCGAATTGTGTCACTTTAGCAGGAGAATATAGCCCAACTCGTTTCCGCGTCACCCTGATGATGATTATTTCTTCAGGTTTTATTCTTGGCGGTGTTTTGGGGGGCGTACTTGCTGCTGCCATTATTCCAATTTGGGGATGGCATTCGATCTTTTTAACAGGCGCAATTGCTCCATTGATCCTCGCCGTAAGTATGTTGCTTAAGTTGCCAGAATCATTGCCTTTTTTAACCCTGAAAAATCGTAAACCTGATGTGTTGAAAACTTGGGCGACTCGTTTGGGCTATGTTGAACCCGCTGGCACTGAGAGCAAATTTGTTGTGAGGGAATCGGCGAAGAGGGTGCACCTATTGCCCAACTATTTAAGGACAATTTAGCACTTGGGACACTCATGCTATGGGTGGTCAATTTTATGAATTTATTAGCTGCTTATTTCTTGGCAAATTGGCTCCCTGTGTTGATGACTGAAGCGGGTCATGCGGGTTCAAAAGCAGTGTTGGCAGGGGCTGTATTTTGGATAGGAGGTCTACTGGGCAATTTGATTTTAGGTTGGTTTGTTGATCGTCGTGGTTTTGGTTGGACATTGAGTTTGACTTTTATCGGTGCTGCGATAGCCATTGCCATGATTGGGCAGTCAGCGACAACACTGTCTATGGCATTTTTAGTGATAGGAGCAGCAGGTTTCTGTATACTCGGAGCACAAACTGCATTGAATGCATTAGGTGCAGTGTTTTACCCAACTTCAGTCCGCTCAACAGGAATTGGTTGGGCATTGGGTGTTGGGCGGCTAGGGTCAATTTTAGGTCCTGTATTGGGTGCCGAATTGATTCGTCTCAATTGGCCAACGCCAAATCTATTTTTAACAGTGACCATACCTGTAATTTTGGCATTAATTGCAATCCTCGTTTTTTGGAAGTTTGGCAATTTACCCACCGCTGCCAGCCAAAGTGCAGCTACTTATAAAAAAATATAGATTTGAAATAATTTCAATGTCTTAAAGATGTTGGAGTTGATCAAATTTATGAATAAATCAAGAAGGGAATTCTTATGAAAACAATATATTTCTTTATTAAAAATCTGCTATGGGCAAGTAGCGCAATATTAATGTTATCGCCAGCGTATGCGACAACCAGTAATAGCAAGGAGGGACAAAATAGTGAAAAAAATCCTGCCAATATTGAGCCACAAACGAATATTGATAAAGCAATATTGCCAAGCAAAATCAATCTTTTAAAATCAGGAACTGAACTTAATTTATATGGTTTGATTCGTTTGGATGCAACCTATCAATCGGCTGGTTCAGATACGATGTTTAATAATATCAATGTTGTACCAATTGAAAATACACCAGAAGCTCGTCAACAAGAAAATCGCTTTAAATCAACATCGAGTGTAACTCGGATTGGTTTAGATTTTAAAACACCAACAGACATAGGCGCGGTGGGCGGTAAAATTGAAATGGATTTTGTCGGTGGTGCGACTCGAGATCAGTTTCGTATTCGCCATGCTTATTTAACTTTTGACAAATGGTTAATTGGGCAAGCATGGTCAACCTTCGTTTCACCCATAGAGTTTATGCCTGAAACAGTGGATGCACTGGGTTATGTGGGAGGAGCGTTATTACGAACACCATTGCTTCGTTATAGTGATCGTTTAGGTACTGAGACGACCTATGCCGTCAGTATCGAGGATCAAAAATATATGGGACATACCGAGCCCGATGCTAAAATTCGTTTACCTGCGCTGGCTGCTCGTATAAACCATCAGTTTGCAGATAAAGCAGGGGTAATTTCAGCGAGAACTTTTGTTGCAGAGAAGAAAACCAATGCCGATGACAATATGGCTTGGGGGCTTGGCTTAGGTGTTCAATATCAGTTTACTGAGAAAAATATGTTGAAGGGTGACTATTACCATGTAAAAGGTGATGGACGTTATGTACTTTGGTCAAATAATGGTTATGCCATCGATGGCAATCAAAAAATGCATAGTAATGAATTTGATAGCATTACCTTTGGTTTAACACATACCTTTACCCCACAACTGCGTTCTACAATTGGTTATGGTTATATGCTTGCAAAAGATAATAATGAGTTTGCACGTTTAAACTATGAAAACTCAACTCAGAATAAATCTTTATGGCAAGGATGGATAAACACAATGTATAAGCCATATACACCTGTTACTTTAGGGATTGAATATGTATATGGTGAACGCGAAACCTTTAATGGAAAAAAAGGTGAAGATAACCGTTTAAACATCATGGCAAGTTATAATTTTTAATCTAAACGTGTCATTAGAATTAAATAGGTCATCTGCTCAGGAGCGCCTATTTAATTCATTTTAATATTGATTGGATAAATACGTTCAACAGAAGCTATTATCAAATGATCAGAAAATATAAAAATATTAGGTTTTTCTTAAATTTACAGAATTACAGCATTGTTTTTTAATAACTTTTAATTTTTTAAAGCTCAGTTTATTTTGTATAAAACACGACTTAGCCTTATCCCATCCAAATCCATGATTTAGAATTAAATGTATTCAGCTTTATCCAACAATCTCTCATTCTAGCGCTAAAAAGCACTTAAAACCGCAGCAAATTTTCTGAATTAAATTTTTTATAAATTTATAGACGACTGGTCTATTATTGATTTATAGTGTGTACATGAAACGATCAGATAAAAGTGAAGCGACTCGCCAACATATCTTAAATACCAGTTTTAAGCTGGTATTACATAAAGGTTTTGTTGGAGTCGGCTTACAGGAAATTTTAACGACTTGCGGTGTACCCAAAGGTTCGTTCTATTATTACTTCGCTTCCAAAGAAGCATTTGGTTGTGCACTTTTACAGCAATATCTTGCTGATTATAAAGTGAAAATCGATCAATTGATTCTACAAGAAGAGCGGAGTGCATATGCGCGTTTAGTTGCGCTTTGGCAAGCATGGATTGATGATCCATGTCATAACGATGGTGGCTGGGCTGAGAATTGTCTGATTGTAAAACTTGCCGCAGAGGTCTCTGACTTATCGGAAGATATGCGTCAGATTTTAAATTTTGGTGTAACCAAGCTGACAGAACGCATTGCAAATTTACTTAGTGACGGGCAACAGGATGGCTCAATTCCACAACATATTGAGCCTGAGAAAATGGCACAAACCATGTATCAACTCTGGTTAGGCGCAGCTTTATTGGCGAAACTAGCACAGAACAAACAGCCACTTTATCTGGCTTTAGAAACCACACAGCAATTACTAAAACCTATATAGGAACAACAAATGAAAAGTATTATTCATCAAGTTTTTGGCGAACCTGTCGACGTATTAGCAGCAGCAGAAATGCCAAAACCCGAGCCTAAAGCAGGTGAAGTGCGTATTAAAATGATTTTATCTCCGATGCATAACCATGACATTTGGACGGTGAGAGGCAATTATGGTTATAAACCAACACTTCCTGCGATCGGAGGAAGTGAAGCCGTTGGTGTGATTGATGCAGTCGGGGAAGGTGTTGATGCGGTATCTGTCGGGCAACGTGTTGCAGTTGCAGCAGTTCACGGCAGTTGGGCTGAATACTTTATTGCACCTGCGCATGGTGTCGTGCCTTTAATTGATGCAATAGATGATGAAACTGCTGCTCAATTGATTGGTATGCCGATTAGTGCACTGATGCTGTTAGATTTCATTGATTTAAAACAAGATCAGTGGCTTATCCAAAATACAGCCAATGGTGCTGTGGGTAAAACTGTTGCAATGATTGCGCATGCTCGCGGTCAAAAAGTTATTCATTTGGTTCGCCGTAGTGATGCGATTGCAGAAATGAATGGCTTAGGTATTCAAAATGTAGTGGCGACTGATCAAGCGGATTGGAAAGATCAAGTAAAAGCGATACATGCAGATCAACCTTTAATCGCTGGGGTAGATTCGATTGGCGGTAAAGCTAGTGGTGAAATGTTGGCCTTACTTAGTGAAAATAGTGTTTTGGTATCATTTGGTAGTATGACGGGTGAACTGATGCAAATTTCATCAGGCGATCTTATTTTTAAACAAGCGACAGTTAAAGGCTTCTGGGCAAGTGTAGTCAATAAACAATTGTCTGCGGAACGAAAAAAAGAGTTAATTGTAGAGTTGGTGACTTTAGCTGCTCAGAAAAAATTAGTATTGCCTGTTGAAGGCGTATTTAGTTTTGATCAAATTCAACAAGCTGCTGCTAAAGCAACCCAAGGTGCACGTCAAGGCAAAGTGTTATTAAAACCATAAAGGTATTTGACATAGATCAGTTGCAAGACTGATCTATCAGCGTTTTTAAAATAAGGAAAAAAGCGATGATTGGACAAATTTTAATTGCCTTAATTGCACTACTACATGTGTATATTTTAGTTTTAGAGATGTTCTTATGGGACAAACCATACGGTTTAAAAGCATTTGGGAATACGCCTGAAAAAGCACAACTCACTAAAGTCATGGCACAAAATCAAGGTTTATATAATGGCTTTTTAGCAGCTGGCTTATTTTGGTCTTTATGTGCACCTACAATTTATGCCTTATCGTTAGCGAATTTCTTTTTAGGCTGTGTATTGGTTGCTGGAATTTATGGTGGTCTAACAGCAAGTAAGAAAATTATTTATATACAAGCAGTTCCAGCAGCATTGGCATTACTTATGGTGAATTTGAATTACTAAAGTGAGCACTAGTCTTATTTTAATTTTTCAAAAATATTTTGCTTAAAACCAACATCAGTGTGATTTACATATCAATAAAGTTTTCTTACTGTACATTCATGAATAGTTCAGAAGATGATTTCAATTGTTAGAGATCACTGATGTTGCTTAACTTAAGTAGATTTTAATTTCCTCTATAAAAATCATAATCTTGTGATCTTGGCTTAAGCTTCCATTATGATCATTGTAGACATAAATTTTGTTCTAAAAAAATATAAACAAACCTTCTATGAGCCCTAACTTTAACACTTAGGAAAATTCAAAATTGCATTAAAAGTCAAAACTTCCTTTTTTATGGTCAAGATTATTGGTTAATGAAGAGTTACTTTAACTTGAGTTGGTTGATCATCATTTTTAATTAGCTCTATGAAAGGATTACTACATGCCAGATTCAAATATACATTTTCAAATGGATATAGATACTAATTTAATAAAAGATCATGGGTTGTTTGGCCCTTACTCTATAACATGGAAAGTCTGGTCACACCCAGCGGCATTTATTGGTCTTACTCGATCTTTTTATATAGAGGTTTTGGGAAGTATTGATGCTGCGGCAGCTTTAGCAGATAGGGCAACATATAAATCTGATCCAGTAGGTCGGCTAAGTCGTACAATGTCATATTTTTTAACGGTAATATTCGGTGATACTGAAACTGTTAAAAAAGCGAATCTTAGACTTTTTAAATTGCATTCCCATGTCAAAGGAAGTATCCCCTTAACAGGTAAACGTTATAGTGCTCACGATCCCCTTCTAGTCGTGGGGACACATCTCATAACATGGCATTCTGTATATTATGCTTACGAGAAACTAGTAGGGAGACTGTCACTAGAAGAAGAAAATCAATATTTTAAGGAAAGTGTTAGATATCTTGAATGTTTAAAAGACGTTTATCCTGATTTAAGTATTGAGACAGTAAAAGAAAGCGCATTGAATCATGGTTATAATTTAGAAAGCCTCAAAAATATAACAAGACTTCCTGAAACACGTGAAGAATTTAGTCAATATATTCAACTCACTAATTCAAAAGCAGTTATTACCCAACAGACTAGAGCGATTATCAATACTTTATTAGATCCTTCTACGATTGATACTAATGACAAAGCTATAAACCTTGTACTTAAATTTTACCCCGTATTGAAAACAATCGTTGTTGCATTAACACCAAAAGAAATTTGTGACTTAGCTGGGTTATCACGTTCACCGAAAAAAGATAGTTTTGCAATATTACTCGGTAAAGCTTATGTACGAATTGCCTCAACAGGAAAAGTTAAGAAATTTTTTGAGAGTAAAATTGGAGCAAATGGATACGCACTTATGAATAATGCGATGTTAAAAGAATAGTTTAATGAATAATCTTATTTTTACTGTAATTGTTATCCAACATAAATTATCATTTTACGATGTTATAATTCAAAAAACTCCTACGATATCTTATGAGCAAAAATAATCCGACTATTAATGGTTCTATTGCTGGAATGTTTCGTGACTTTATTTTAGCTAATCATTTAGATGTGCCTCTAAGTATCTCGTATCTTAAAAGCTGGAAAGTTGATGATAGAGTTTCCATCCTAGAATTAGGATTGTGTTTACGTTTAATACAAGATAAATGTCCAGAATCAGGTCTTGGAATAAAAATAGCCGAGTTTTTTCAACCAGCATATTCAGGATTGTTAGGTTACTTAATCTTACCTTGTCAAAATCTTAATCAGGCGATTCTACAATTTAAAAAATACTATGCATTGATGTGGGATGGATTTTTAATTGATATCGTTGAGCAGAATGAAATTGTTACAATCACTTGGGATATTCCATTATTTGAACCTTTTAAAAATCATGATGATCTTTTAGAAATTCTCAGAGTTGGCTACGAATTAGGAATAAGTTGTTTTATCAAGATGTTGCAACAAATTACCAATGAACATACTCTTTTACAGCCTATTTCTATTCATCTCCCAGGAAGTCAGCCTAAAAATTCTAAAATTTATAGTGATTTCTATAGATGCCCAGTAATTTTTAAATCAGAAGTTGGTGCAGTCAGTTTTAATATTTGTAGCTTAAATATACCAATTGATTTAAATAATATATATTTTATAGAACTATTAGACAGGCAAGCGGATGCTTATCTTAAATCAATAAATATCAATACCAAAACAAGTGAGAATGACTTTGTCTTTAAGTTTCAAAAAGTCCTAGGTCGCGGGATTGAAAAGGGTAAACCAACTTTAGATTTTGTAGCTCGAGAAATGGCAATGTCTAAATCAACGTTGCAAAATAGATTAATCGAACAAGACTTAAATTTTCAAAGTATGTTAGATCGGATTAGATTAGAGTTAGCTAAAATGTATATGGAAGATAAACTTTTATCTTTGACAGAAATATCTGAATTGTTAGCTTTTTCTGAACAAAGTGCTTTTAACCGTTACTTTAAAAGGGTAACTGGGCTAAGTCCAAACAAATATAGAAAGTCCATAGTAAAAATATAGTCAATATTTATTTATTAACAAAATTTCAGAGATCCATAGCAATTTTGCGCTGGTTTTTGTCCTAAATCTAAAGGATTAATGTTGATCGGTTGGCTAAATAATAAGCCTCCAATAACATCCCCAGCTGAAACTTCTACTTGTTGTTTGATATCTAAATTGCTTATTTGTACATTGGGTAATGATATCCACCATCCAGATTGGGCTTGTGGATTATTAAAGTTTTGAGTACTCAATTTCTGCCATGTAATTGGAATTGATTGTAAAGATAAATAAAAGTCACTGGTAGGAATCACACCATTTTTATCTTTTGCAAGTAATAATCTATGCACAGTATTTAATGGTTGATTAAGCACATTAATATTATTGAGGGTTAAACCAACTGGAAAACCTATAACAGATGTAGTTGTTGCTTGTAAGCCTTTGAGATCGATTGTTTTTGCTCGATTTACATTTATAGATGTATTGTAGGGAGCTAAGGTTCCAGTAAAAGGTAAGCAAATTAAAAGTCTTACACATCCATTACTTAATTGGGAATCAGTGACACTGATGTTTAAGTCACCAGTGATTGTTTCGATTCCAAAATCATCTGTTACAGTTTCTGAATTTGGATTCGAACCAATTGATAATAATCCCAACACAGACTCGGCCCCAAGGCGCAAACCTACAACTTCACGAAGAGCGGCAGAATTAGAGTTTTTGATAGCGAACTCTAAATAAGGATTATTAATTACTGCATCTGTGGCTGCAAAATTTTCATTGATTGGATTTACGCCAGTTAAGCTAACATTAGATAGATCAATATCGCATCCAACACCTTTCATTCCATCACAACCAAGTTGCAAAGTTTTTATATTGGCATTCAAATCCATGTTCACTTGCATACCGAGTCGGTAAAAGCCAATATTTTGATTTGGGTTATTAAATTCGTTTGGTGCGATATGCTGAAGATTGAAAAGTGATTGCCCAGTTTCAGCGGATAACTCTTTATTGCTTAAAATTTCCATTGAATTTGCAGTATTTAAATTCATAATTACTAGACTAATGGAGAAAAGTAATGTTTTAATTCCGTGTTTTGTAAACATAATAATCTTTGTGTCTATAGAATTGCATATTTTAAATATAAGGGAGTGTAAATTTTATAAATTGATTTTAATAATAAATTTATTGATAATAGACTTATTTCATAAGTCCTTTTTAAAGTCATAAATCAACATAAAAGCGCTCTCATTCTAGCTATCTTCCAGAGGGGAGTGGAGCTTTTAATGCTAATATAATTCACTCTACATGATTATTTTAATTCAACTTGGCTATGTATTTTTTTTGTTTTTAAATGTTTATAAGTGAAATAAAAAGTCATCATTTTTATAAGAGTTTTAAAGTAAATTTGGATTTTAATTTTTTATTTTTAAATATAAATTTTTGATGATTTTTATTTAAAAATGGATTGATTGTGCATCTGTGTTTTTATAAAAATAACTATCACATAATAAATATTATGTTTTTGTTTGATTTTCATTTTTGAATAATTTTTTATTTATAAAATTTAATTCGGTTAATTGGTTTTGATTTTATTTGATTAACTTCTCATAAAATATAAAAATAATCTATTATTTTGTGTTTTACCTATCGTTGATCTAGAATATAGATAAATAAAATATTTTTTTGTTTAAATTACAATTGGTTTTATTTTTTTTTGTAGATTAACATATTTTTTGCTTGGTGCAATACAGTAAATATTAATTAAAGCGAATATTGGTGATAAGTCGACTTTAATATGTAATTTAATGATAATTATGCATTTAGCTTATACTGGTTGTGTATTTAATTAAATGTAATTAAATACTTAACTTTGAAATGTTATAAAGTTGATGATAAAAAATATACACGAACTTCGAATGAAAAAATTTTCATCAACCTATTGAGCTATGGAAAACTCTACGAATAAGTAGTGGGTGTACATGATGAAGATCTACGAAATGATTTTTCATAAAGGAATGGGTGAAAACTCTCATTTTTTTTATACTGTAAATAATCAGATATCGCGTCAACATTTTATTCGAATGCTTCGGAAAGAAATTGATGGCGAACTGAATGGTTTTAAACAGAGTTATATGGAAGATCATAAAAATGATCTTGCATGGCTCTATGAGGAGCTGAGTAGAGAAAGCCATTTTTATTTAGATATCATGGAAAATGATTTTCTTCATAATTCTGTTGCTGCATTAGGTTTGCATATTTCATTGAGTGTTGAGGAGCAAGATGTAATGGAGTTACAAGAGGGAAATGAGTTTTTATAAATTGATTTTAATTAGTAAAACTTAAATTGTAAGATTTTAATGTCCCGTTCATTATTTTTTCGATTAGCATCCGACAATGCTATATCGTCAGCCCATTCTTCCCCCCGAAATTGAATGGGCTTTTTTTTGACATTATTTTTATAAAAGGAAGATTTATAAATAAATAATTTTTTATTATCAGTAGAATTATCATGTTTTTATCGTGTATTTTTATGTGTTTTAATCTTTGATATAATTTAATTCACACCATTTTATAAATTTATTTTTAAAAAACAAAATATTATATTGAGAATTTAGTATTTCTGAGTCTGTTTATTGAACACCAACTTTATCACATGCAATTATGTAAAAGCTTTCACACTTCTCGTGTAAAAGTTAATAAATAATACATAATCATGGGATTTAATATGAATATTTTTACAAAACTAACGCTAACTGCATTGTTAAGCGTTGGGTATGTCGCGACTACACAAGCAGCGGTGACTGGTCAGGTTGATGTTAAGCTGAATGTTTCAACGGGTTGTACCGTTGAAGGTTCTACTGTGAATGGAAATATCAACAAATTTGGTGAATTGAATTTCGGTAAAACTTCTGGTATTTGGACCAATATCCTTACAGCTCAAGTTGCTTCATCAGCGACGAGTGGCCATCTAAACGTAAAATGTGACGGTACAACGCCTGTTAACTTTACTGTTGCAATTGACGGTGGTCTACGCGCTGATCGTAGTCTTAAACATACAACTGCTGCGGATACGGTCAGCTATAACGTTTATCGTGATGTAGCACGTACCAATCCATATGTCATTAATACAGCTCAGACTTTCACTGCTGCGGTAGGTGTAGCTCAAGATGTCCCAATCTTTGGTGCAATTGCTGCAAATAGCGGCACTGCAAAAGCACAGGGTGATTATACAGACACTTTATTGGTGACTGTTAATTTCTAATCAGTATACGTAACAGTGAACAGGCTTGTTATTAAACAAGCCTGTTTTAAGGAGAAACGTATGCATTTGTTGCTTAAACAATGCGTGGGATTATTGGCCTGTAGTCTTGTTTCGTCATTCGTTGGAGCTGCACAGTTTGTAGCCAAATTAAATGTGCAGATTGAACTGGAGTCATCCTGTGAGATTAATAATCAATCTGTGAGTAATGGAACAAATGGCTTGAATTTCGGGCAGCTGAATTTTGGAGAAACCACAGCTGCATTTAATCAGGTGATAGAGACCAGTTTAAGTCAGGGTTCTACATCAGGTTTGACCATTCAATGCTTTGGCAATTCCCCGATAAAAGTTACCTTTGGTGCAGGTCAGAATGATAGCAAGGTTCCAACACCTTTTGGCGCAAATTATTTTCGTGCAATCAGTAATGGCACAGATTTCCTTGCCTACAACATCTTATATGGAACTGCTCGCGAAGCGTTAAGGCCCAATCAATCCATCACTTTGACCAACAATGGTCAGCCACAGACGCTTAATCTCATGGGTCAAACTGTTAATAATGGTCGGTCAGTCTCGCTTGGACAATATACCGACACTATTCCAATTACCATTGAATTTTAAAGAACAAAATCATGAAAAAAATAGGTTTAAGTGTTCTGCTGATGCTGGCTGTACCGAGTGTATGTGCTGAAACAACAGCAACTTTTAAAGTAGAAGCAACCATTGCAAATGGATGTGGGCTAAGCAATATCGAACAGCGACTTGATTTTGGTCGTCATCCTGTTGTGGCACAGGGGCAATTAAAAGGATCCGTCATCAATACTGCGCAAAGCTGGAATATTCAGTGTACTGCACGTTTGCCTGTACAGATCATGTTGAATGGTGGTGATCACTTTTCAAATAACTTTCGACGGATGAAACATGCCCAGCAGAATGAGTTTGTACCTTATCAGCTTTATCAGGACAGTAGTTTGCAAGGTGAATATGCCAGTGGCAGTACTTACTCACTGACACCAACCACTACTTTGAATACCGTACTGGGTTTTGCAGTTTACGGCGTTGCAGACTTGAATAATAACAATCAACCACGATCAGCAGGCCTTTATAAAGACACGGTCGCAATTACGATTACATGGTGATTCTATGAGCTTAAATAAAATGAAAATATGGTCGGGCAGGACTTTCTCTGCGGCCGCGATATTGATGGTCACTTCACCAGTATTTGCACAGGCCACTTTTTTAATCTGGCCAATCTATCCCAAAATTGAAGAAAACGAAAAAGCCACTGCGGTATGGCTACAAAATACCGGTAACTCTGATGCCATGGTACAGATTCGGGTATTTAAATGGGATCAGAATCATCAGCAAGATGCTTATGCGGAACAAACTGAAGTTATTCCGAGTCCACCCGTGGCAAAGATCAAGGCAGGTGAAAAGCATATGTTGCGTTTAACCCGCTCGGCTGCTGTACCTGATGCAAAAGAACTGGCCTATCGAATTATTGTTGATGAATTACCCATCAAAGTGAATCCAGAAACGGATAAAGAAACATCGACAGTCAGCTTTCAGATGCGTTATTCGATTCCTTTGTTTAGCTATGGCAAAGGACTTGGCAGTGGTTTAACTGAAGTTTCACAAAAAGCCAATACTAAAAATCCTTTGGCTAAACCGATATTAAGTTGGTGGGTCAAGAATAATGAACAGGGCAAACCTGAACTTTATATTAAAAATACCGGTTCAAAATTTTCACGACTTTCGGGAATTAAATTAACTCCGACTTCAGAGCAAATGGTTTTTGGCAAAACCGCCTTTGGTTATGTGTTGGCAAACAGCACCATGAAGTTTGATCTGGACAGCAAGATACTCAACAGTCTGAGTGGTCAAAGCAGTTTGTATGGGGTTGACAGTTCAGGGGTGAAACAGGAATTGCTTGAGATTAAAAAAGAGGGAGGGGGATAAATGGGTTATTTATCAGGGTTACACCCCCCTTCTTTTTTATGTAAAAGCCTGACATTGATATTGGTCGCGAATATCCCATTGTTGAGTTGCAATGTCTATGCAAATGGTTTACCCCCGCCACCACGAGATGTTTCAGAAGTGAATAGCTTATTTAAGCTCTATCTGGACTTGGTGATCAATCAATATTCGACGCGACAGGTGATCCCCGTTATTGTCAAAGGCGATCATTATTTTATCCAGCAGTCGAAACTGGATGAGTTGCAGATTAAGCTGCCTGCGGATGCACTACAGCAACAGTCAGAAAAAAACCTGACGGATCTGGATGTATTCACTTTGGGCTTTTCGGGCAAAGCTTTGGATTGGGTTAGCCTCAATCAGATCCCCGAATTGAAGTATGAGTACAATTCAGCGCAACAGTATTTTAGTTTGGATCTACCTGCCAGCTGGATGCCTGTGCAGATACGCGGCTTGGATTCATGGTATCAACCTGAAACACCGCAATCGGGTATTGGTTTATTAAATAACTATGACTTTTATACCTACCGCCCAGAGAATGGTGGCTATAGCAGTACACTGTTTACAGAACAACGCTTTTTCTCGCCTTATGGGGTACTGAGAAATTCTGGGGTTTATAGCAAAACTGATTTTGACTCATCCACTCAGAATGGTGATGGCTACCACCGCTATGATACGACTTGGCAATATGATGACCCAGCCAGAGTACTTTCATTTTTAGCGGGTGATGTAATTACGGGAAGTAAAAACGCCTGGGGAAGTTCAGTGCGTTTAGGTGGATTGCAGTTACAACGTAATTTTGGTACCCGTCCAGATTTGATTACCTATCCTTTACCTCTGTTTAAAGGACAAGCGGCTTTACCGAGCACCGTGGACTTATTGATCAATGGACAGAAAGCCAATTCAACCGATGTGCAATCAGGCCCTTTTATTCTAAATAATGTTCCATTTATCAATGGTAAAGGCGAGGCGGTGATTGTCACCACAGATAGTGTTGGCCGTCAGGTGGCAACCTCTGTACCATTTTATATTTCGAATACTTTGCTTAAACCGGGGTTATTGGATTATTCGGTGTCTATGGGACAAATCCGCGAAGACTATGGGATTAAGAACTTTGCATATGGCAAATTTGCTGGTTCGGCGGATGCACGTTACGGGATTAACGACTGGCTCACGGCAGAAGGGCGGGTTGAACTCTCAGATTCAATTCAGTTGGCTGGGCTAGGTTCAGTGCTTAAGCTGAATCAATTTGGGATATTCAATGGTTCGGCAACCCAAAGCTGGGCAGATCGTGAGTTTAATCGAATCAATAGTCAAAATCTTAAGGGAAATCAATATACTTTAGGCTATAGCTATAACCAGCAGCGTTTTGGATTTAGTCTCAATCATACCCAACGCGATCAGGATTATTATGATCTTTCTCGATTGCAATATAGTAATTTGATCTCAGCCAACAGTCATAAGAGTTTGGTTGCCAATACTTATTTTGCCACAGATAAGTCAGGTACTCTTGGGGTGGCGTATATCCAGACCAAGAACCGCGACATTAAAAATAAACTGATGAACCTGTCTTGGGCACCGGTATTACCGTCCTATATGCGTGGTGCGACAGTGTCGTTAAGTGCCAATCGAGATTTTGTGGAAAAAGAGTGGAGTGCAGCATTTCAGTTGTCGGTTCCATTTTCCAAGAGCAGATCCACTGCCAGTCTAGGTTATAGCCAACAATCCAGTGGCGATTATGCTTATATCAACTATAACCGCAGTGTGCCATTGGATGGTGGCGTTGGTGTTGATTTAAGCCGACGTTTTAATGAAAACAGCGATGATTACAATCAAGCACGCATGAACTATCGTAACCAATATTTTAATACCGATGTCGGCATGTCGGGTAGCAATGATTACAACTATTGGTTTGGACTTTCTGGTTCAGTGGTGTTGATGTCAGGCAATGTCTTTGCTGCCAATCGATTGGGTGAATCTTTTGCTTTGATTGATACTAACAAAGTTGCAGATGTACCCGTACATTATGAAAACAGTTTGGTGGGGCGGAGTAATGCCAAGGGCTATGTTTTTGTACCGTCAGTGACCCCGTATTACGCAGCCAAATACAGCATCAATCCGATAGATTTACCTTCCAACTTTAATGCAACCCAAGTTGAAAATCGGATTGCGGCAAAACGTGGTTCAGGTGTGGTGATTGGCTTCCCAATCAAACAGTCTTATGCGGCGAATGTGTCTTTAGTGCAAAGCAATGGGCAAGTGATTCCAGTAGGTGCGGTGGTACATCGTGCCGATCAAGAATCGAGTTATGTGGGGATGGACGGGATAGCTTATCTTGAAGATTTGAGTGCAGAAAATAGCATTCGGGTGCAACTGCCAGATCAGCGCATATGTGAAGCAAACTTTTCGTTGGATTTAAAACAAGCGCAACAACAGATTGCTGTGATTAAGTCAGTTGTTTGTCGTGAGGTGGCTCAACCATGATTACTTTAAAAAAAATAATACCCGCAGGTTTATTATTCTCTGGATTAATATTGATTACTGCTCAGAGTCAAGCGGCTTGTGTTATCACCTCAAGTGGTAATGTGACGATGGGTGCTATTTCGTCTATGACATTGGCGGAGCAAGGGACACAATCTAATCAGTTTAGTGCGGGTTTAAGATGTGAAGGATTTAGTTTGGCTTTAGCAAATATGACTTACCTTAAATATCGGGTCGATCAGATGCCAATAAACTATATAAATAGTGGGACTGGTGAAAGTCTTACAGTGGATTATCTGGACACCAATAATAAAGCAATTGGTCTTGGTAAAGAAGTTGATATGAGTGCTTTTTCACTTCTTAATTTCTTTACAGGACCTAATGGTGCATTACCATTTTATGCCAAAATTAATTCAGGGCAAAATGTCTCTCCTGGGAGATACACAGCGGACAAATCCTTTAAAGTCAAATGGTATTATTCTGTACCTGAGCTTGCATTTATAGGAATAGGCAGCTTTTTTGAAAGTCCGGGTTTTAACCGTGGTGGTCTAATTACTGCTTTTAATTGGGGCACCGGGAGTGATGCAAACTTGAACTTATATATTGACGTTTTACCTGATTGCCGTATTTCCACCAATGCTGTTAATTTTGGAACATCGCCTTTTGCAGATGTTTTTACACCAGTTCAAACCTCTCTAGGCGTACGTTGCTCAGTATTTACACCTTATCATGTCGGTTTAAATAATGGTCTCTATCCCCAAAGTGGTAACCAACGTGCAATGAAGGCAAGTAGCAGCAATAACTATCTACACTATGAGATTTATAAAAACGCAAGCACTGAGCGTTGGGGCAGTAGTGGCAATGAACGCTGGTCTAGTCTTGAGGCGACAACCAACCCAGGTCAGCATAATACCAGCCAACAGGGCTTTGCTTTCACCACAAAAATTCTGGATACGAATCCAAGCAATTTACCAGCTGGTAATTATTCAGATACCGTAACAGTAAATGTTGAGTTTTGATCGTATAAAACCATAGTAATAAATTTTATTATGGTTTTATTTAAAGAGTAAATTCATAGATTGTTTTTGCTCATACTTAACATAAAAAATCATTAAATATATTGTTTTTTATAAAAATATATAGCGATTTATTCTCTATTTAAAACATTTCTTAAAATAACACATCATAAATATGCAAGTGTATTTATTTTCTTTGATGTGTCTTTGTTATGTGAAATTTAAATAAATTAAGCATATTTTAAAAGAGTATAGGATTTTTTAAGGAAACTAGCATTGGCATAATATTTGTTTTTTTTTGTGTTTTTACCAATTTTTTGTGGTTGTAATTTGTGCTTTAATTTTTAATTAAAGTATGGATTTAAATAATTATTTATTATAAATGTGAATAATTTGCTTCCATGCTTTAAATTCTATACGTGTTTTATACATGTTTATTTTTATAAAAAATATTTAATATAAATGTTATTGTGAATTGAAGAGGGTTCATTGTGCGTGCTTATGCATATTTTAGAGTTGAGGAACTTTCAGTGAACGAATTTAATTATGCTGATTATATTCTTGGATATGGTTATGAAATACCACAAAATAGGCTTGTATTTGAACAAGTAAAAGTGGGTATACCGTTAGAGTTTAGGCATAAGCTTATAAGTTTAATTAATTATACACTGGAAAGTGGAGACCTCTTATTAATCGATGGAATAGATTCTTTAGGTAGTGATTTTAAAGAAATATATTCTACTGTCAATTTTATTTTTAAAAAAGGAATAAGGTTAGTATGTTTAGAATTTTCAAAAAAGGAAATAAAAGGAGATATTAAAAAAATTTTCTTTCATTTTTTAAAAATATGTTCTGATTTTGATGGAAAACTACAATCAGAGAAAAGAACTGGAAATAAAAAGATAAGTAAAGTAGGTCGCCCTGAAATTTTAACTAAAACTCAGAAAAATGAAGTTTTAGAAAGATTTAAAAATGGACAGAGTGTCTATTCTTTAGCGAAAGAGTATGAAGTTACAAGAACAGTCATTCAACGACTACTTGCTAAATCATCAGACACTATTATTGGTGAGGAATAAAATGAATACAAATACTAAAATCAGTCGGCTGGTTGCCGCAAAACAAAAAGGTAATCTAGATAAAGTTGTGGTTGTTCAGCTTAAGTATTGTTTGAATAATAAATATAGGATTCTAGATAAAATGAACGAAATTGAAATAAATTCCGTGAGTGGAACAATAAATTATAAAATTCTGAAAATTGAATATGATGAGGAGAGGGTTACTTTTCTATATGGTCTTACTCCTTATATTTTAGAAATAAATCATGATCGATCTTGTTAGTTTTTAATTTAAGTTTTTGTTTGTAATTTTTTTAATATTTATTTTGGTTGTTTGTTGGAGTTTGAATATTTTAATATGGTTGGTGTTTAGGTATTAAGTGGAAGGTTGTTAAGCAGTATTTAATGGTTATACTATTTTGGTCTATATTGGGGCGGTAAATATAAAACACCACCAATGATTATTTATAAATAAAAATACATTTAATTGAAGGTTGTTATAAATGTTAATAAAATTATATATTTAGTTATATTTTTTTATTGAAAAAACGCGACATAATATGTCGTTTAAAATAAAAAGACATTGGAAAATTTGAGTGATTCAGTTAAATTGGTTCTATAAAAATTTTATGACTACTAATAATATGGAACAACTCAACCCATCAGACTTAAAAGCTATTTTACATTCAAAAAGAGCAAATCTTTATTATTTAGAACATGCACGGGTAATGCAAAAAGATGGCCGTGTTTTATATCTAACCGAAGCAAAAAGTGAAAATCAGTATTGGAATATTCCCATCGCTAATACAACGGTGATTTTATTGGGAACCGGAACTTCGATCACACAGGCTGCAATGCGAATGTTAGCAAGTGCAGGGGTATTGGTTGGTTTCTGTGGCGGTGGCGGTACGCCTTTATTTTCAGGTAGTGAAGTGGAGTGGTTAACGCCACAAAGTGAATACCGGCCAACCGAATATATACAAGGTTGGATGAGCTTTTGGTTTGATGAAAAGAAGCGTTTAGATGTGGCCAAACAGTTTCAGTTTGCGCGGATTGAATTCATCCGTAAAGTTTGGGCAAAAGATCGAGACTTACAGGCAGAAGGGTTTTATTTAGATGATCAGGATATTCAGCAGGCTTTAAGTGGTTTTGAAAAGAAAATTCCCAATATGAGCAAAGTCGGGGATTTGCTTCTAGCAGAAGCGCAGACCACCAAACAGCTTTATAAAATTGCTGCAACTCGTTGCAAACTCAAATTTGAGCGAAATGCTGAATATGGTGATTTAGCCAACGACTTCCTCAATCATGGTAATTATTTAGCCTATGGTTTGGCTGCAACAACGCTTTGGGTTTTAGGAATTCCCCACGGTTTTGCTGTGATGCATGGTAAAACTCGGCGAGGTGCTTTGGTTTTTGATATCGCAGATTTAATCAAAGATGCTGTGGTGTTGCCATGGGCATTTATTTGTGCCAAAGAAGGTTTTAAGGAGCAAGACTTTAGAGCTTTGCTGTTGCAGAAACTTACCGAGCACAAGTGTCTGGATTGGATGTTTGATCAGGTGAAATTGCAAGCTTGCAAAAATCATGATGAAAAGGATGAAGCATTATGATCGTAACCTTCATTTCCCAATGTGAAAAGAAAGCACTTTCTCGAACGCGTCGTGTACTGGATGCATTTGCTGACCGAATTGGTGATAACACTTGGCAAACGGTGATTACCGAAGATGGTTTAATTGCAGTAAAAAAACTGCTTAGAAAAACAGTGACTAAAAATACAGCGGTGTCTTGTCATTGGATTCGAGGGCGACGTCGAAGTGAGCTGTTGTGGATTGTTGGGAATAGAAATAAGTTTAATGGACAGGGTATTGTTCCTGTAAACACGACCAAAAAAAGCCTTGCTCAAAATAAATGGGAAAATGACTGGCATTATTTGCCTTTAATTAAAGCATTAGTGGCTGTGTCTGCCTTATTACATGATTGGGGGAAGGCAACGGTTTTATTTCAAAAAAAATTATTGGAAAAAAATAATCAGTTTAAAGGTGATCCTTTACGGCATGAGTGGATTTCATGTCTATTGCTAAATGCTTTAGTGCATTCATCTGGCAATATTGAGTCCGATGAAGCATGGCTGAAATTATTGATACAACAAAGTTGGGACGAAGAACTTCTTAAACAAACGATTAGCAAAAACTCAGATCAATCTAAAGTTTTGGATCAACTTCCGCCTTTAGCACAATTGGTTGCATGGTTGATTGTATCGCATCACCGTTTACCTGCGTTAAAAGAAGAACAACGACGCAAAGAATATACTGAAGTTAATAAAGATACGATTACAAGTTTATTTAAAAGCATTAAAGCAGATTGGGGATATCAAAATAAATTTGATGAAGATGACTATAAACAGCGATTAAAACTCTGTTTCGAGTTTGATCAAGGGTTATTAAGTCAGTCTACTGAATGGACAAAGCAAATCAAAAAATGGTCAGCACGTTTATTACAAGCATCTGATGCCACAGAACAAATTTTTGCAGATGGAAGTTGGCGGGTCATTTTACATCATACCCGATTGTGTCTCATGTTAGGTGATCACTATTATTCATCTTGTAATGCTGATAAAAATTGGAAAACCAATTTATTGTTAATTGCCAATACTGATCCAAAAACTAAACAAGCCAAACAATTTTTAGATGAGCATCTAGTTCGGGTGAGTGACAATGCTATGCGAGTCGCGCAATCATTAAGTCGTTTGGCAGATGAGATGGAACCAGCTTATGATATTCAAAAATTAAGAAAGAAGAGTCCTCAAGGTTTTGAATGGCAAGACCAAGCAGTAAAGGGCATTCAGCAATTTATTCAAAAAAATGAAAGTGCTGCAAATCAAGGCTGGTTTATTGTCAACATGGCGAGTACGGGTAAGGGTAAAACTATTGCCAACGCCAAAATTATGCAAGCCTTATCTAAAGATGCTCAATCATTACGTTATATTCTAGCTTTAGGACTACGGACATTAACTTTACAAACAGGTGATTCTTACCGCCAAGATATTGGTTTAAGTCATGATGAGCTTGCGGTTTTAATTGGCTCAAAAGCCGTTCAGGAATTGCATCATCAAAATACAAAAGAACATCCTCAAGATGAATTTCATACTGTAGAAGAAATAGGTTCAGAATCATTAGAAGCTTTATTGGACAATGAATTGAATTATGAATCTATGCCACAAGCTGACTTTATGAATGCATTATTTCCACAACATCAGGAGGAACGAAATAAAGCCTTTTTATATAAGCCTGTTTTAGTCTGTACGATAGACCATATTATGGCTGCTACAGAAACCAAACGTGGTGGAAAATATATTTTACCGAGTTTAAGGCTTTCATCTTCCGATCTGGTGATTGATGAAGTCGATGATTTTAATGGTCAAGACTTAATTGCAATAGCTCGGCTTATACATTTAGCTGGAATGTTAGGTCGAAAAGTGATGATTTCTTCAGCAACGATTCCACCTGCTTTGGCTGAAGGTTTTTTTAATGCATATCAGCAAGGTTGGGCCTTATATTGTGCATTTAAGAAATTAAAGAATGTAGATACTGTTACGATGTGGGTCGATGAGTTTAAAATACAAATTCAAACAATTGATTTAGCTCAGCAAAAAGAGGCAATACAACAATATAAAAATGCACATGATCGCTTTGTTGAACTTCGTGCAGCTGCTTTAAGTAAACAAATAATTAAGCACAAAGCTTATCTTGTTGATTGCTCAGATCTTGTTGCAGAAAAAGAAATCCAGCGTATAGATCAAAGTTTACAAGCTGAATATTTTAAACGGATTCAACAGAATGTTGAACATTTACACCATGACCATCACAGTATAGATGTTAAAACTGGAAAAAAAGTTTCTTTCGGTGTCATACGAGTTGCCAATATTTCCCCATGTGTTGCTTTAACTCGATCTTTACTTAAGACCGAATGGTCACAAGGTATTACGCCTCGTGTGATGGCATACCATAGCCGTCAAGTTTTATTGTTACGCAGTAAACAAGAACAACATTTAGATCATATTTTAAAACGTAAAGAAAAAGCAGGAGAACAAGCAGCTGCATTTTCAGATGAGGTGATTCGTCAACATTTAGATTCGACGACTGATGAAAATGTCATTTTTATCTTGGTTGCCACACCTGTGGAAGAGGTGGGACGAGATCATGACTTTGATTGGGCAATTGTCGAACCCTCTTCTTATCGCTCGATTATCCAATTGTCAGGGCGAGTTTTACGACATCGCAAACGAGATGTAGACATTCAAAAACCGAACATCGCCTTATTGCAATATAACTTAAAAGGCTTGCACCGAGCTAAAGTTGCCTTTGAAAAACCTGGCTTTGAAGTTAATTCTGCTAAAGGTAACTTTATATTAGAAACAAAAAATTTATCAGAATTGATTGATCCTGAACATTTACAACAAATTAATGCTATTCCAAGAATCAAAGCAAATCAGCCACTACAATCCATAAAAAAATTGGCAGATTTAGAGCATGCTGTTATGACAGATGCCTTAACTTCATATAACAAAGTCGGAGCAAAACCACTCAATGCTTGGTTAACACAAAAATGGTTTTTAACAGCTTTGCCCCAGCAATTTAATCCGTTTAGGCAAAGTTCAGCCAATATTCAGCTTTTTGCAATCTGGAAAAATCACAAGCTTATATTTTGTGAAAAAGATGATTTTGGGAGGTATATTGATCGAAGTGGTTTATACAATATTCGCGAGATTGACTATTCTAAATTGAGTGAATTAGAACAACAACGATTATGGTTGAATCGAGATTATCACGACATCTTACGTCGTTTAGCACTTGATAAATTTCCTGAAAATGAAGATATTGAGGAAAAGATAGAAAGATTATCAGAGCGTTATGGGGAGATTGTGCTGCCCGAATATGACGAAGATAAGCAACTTATATATTCAGAACAGTTTGGACTTGTTGTTTTAGATCAATAATTAAAGAGGGAAGCATGACAGAACATATTCATCATTTTTTAAATGAACGAAAAGATCTTTGGTTGAAAGACCGTTTAAAAAAAGCAGAAAGTGAAACTGTAATTGCAGAATTACAACGTCAAGCAGATGATAGATTTAGTTTGAAAGTGTGGTTACCTGACGCAGCAAAACGTGTTGCGCAGCTTTTTATGGTCAGTCATCCAAGTAAATTTAGTCATCCAAGCGCAAAAACGTCAAGTATTATTGCTCAAGCGAAACAGCAGAATGATGGTTATTTACGCAGCGGAAATGTGAACTATTCATTCGATGTATTTGGCAATGCGGCTGCAATGGACGTATTTAAATTTTTATCTTTACCGCTGACAGAAAAACTTACGGTATTAGAAGGTTTTGAACAACAAGATGAAGATTTAAAAAAGCTGCTTATGGATGATAATTTAGATTTTGAGTCATTCAGCGCAGCATTTTTAAAAATAAAGGCAACAGATACATCAGTAAAAACTGATCACTTAGTGAAGCAGGTTTATTTTCCCATTGATCAGGATGAATACCATTTATTGTCGATCTTAACACCATCAGGATTGGTGACTAGATTAAAGCAAACAATAGATGAAATACGTTTTTCAGAGGCAACTAAACAAGCCAAAGAATTTCGTAAGAAAAATGAGCATCATACAGAGGGATATGCCGATATTTATGAGCTTACAGTAACGGCGTATGGCGGCACACAACCTCAAAATGTCAGTGTTCTAAATAGCCAAAATGCAGGGCGAGCTTATTTATTATCTAGTTGTCCACCTGTGCTTGAAAAAAGGGCAATTCGGCTACCTAAAACAGATTTTTTTGCACAATGTTTATATCGAAAGAACTATCAGGAAAGTTTTGTCCAATTGCATAAATTTATGCAGTTGGATCTAAATAATATTGATATTCGTATTGCTATACGGAATATTATTCAGTTTGTTGTTGATCAAATATTAGTACAAGCACATAGAACTAGAGAATATTCAGTTGAAGGCTGGTCAAATCAGACTTATTACTTAAATCTACCTAAACTTCAGCGTATTTGGTTGGATAGCGCTTATAGCGCAGAGAGGGAAGATGATACTGATTGGCGTGATGAGTTAAGCCGAGAAATTGCGCGCTGGATAGTACGAAGCTATGAAAAACTGATTAGTAATGCCTATACCTTGGGGACTGCTGAGTTACTTGATGTAAAACTACGGGTTGAAAAGTCGTTGCAACAAGCAAAGGAGTATTTTTAATGCGTCATTTTTTATTGATTCCTCATTTAAAGCTTCACAATGCCAATGCAATGAGTAGTCCTTATACCATTGGATTTCCAGCGATGACGGCTTGGCTGGGTGCAGTCCATACCTTGCAGCGTAAGTTAAAAAGTAAAAACTATGACATTTCTTTAAACAAAGTGGCGGTGAGTTGTCATGACTTTAATTTGCAAACCTATAAAGGGCGAGGAGATTTTGTTCATTCGATCGTAGCTACAGCGAATCCTTTAGATAAAGATGGTAGTAGACCAGCTTTTATTGAAGAAGCGCGTTGTCATTTGGAGGTATCTCTTTTAATTGAATGTCAAAGTATAAATCCAGATGAAAAAGAACAATTTTTAGAGGATGTTTATAAGCTTATTTGTAGTATGAAGTTTGCCAGTGGAGATGTTTTAGATGTTAAAAACTGCCAAATACTGCAATTTGATGAAGATGAACATCAGGATCGGGAATTAAAGCCAATTTTAAATAAATTGATGCTTGGACATGTGCTGATTGAGCGTCGAGATTTAGTGATCGAAAGTATGAATGAAGGTAAAAATGCTTTGGATGCTGTTTTAGATTATTTAAAAGTCACACACAGTTCTGAGGTTGATGATGACGATAAAGTGACATGGGCATCAAAACGAAAAGTACAGGGGTGGTTGGTTCCAATTGCCGTAGGCTTTCAGGGAATTTCTAATTTGGGGCTAGCAAAAAATCAGCGTGATGCCAGTACACCACATCGTTTTGCTGAAAGTGTTCTCACATTAGGCGAATTTGTAATGCCTTATCGTATAGAACATATTGATCAATTGTTATGGCAATATCATGTTGACTTAGAAAACAATTTATATCTTTGCCAAAACATCACAACAAACTAATTTGATATCAAAAAGAGGAAAAACTCATGGCTAAAAATGAAAAAGCGGTTGCAAGTGTGCTCGCATTTGAAAAGAAACTTGTCCCATCTGATGGTTATCTCTATGGTACGAGTTGGGAGAAACGCACTGAACAAACAGCATTAAAACTAATCGAAAAATCAGTGCGAGGGACAATTTCAAATCGCTTAAAACCCGCTGTAGCAAGTGATCCATTAAAATTAAATGCAGAAGTTGAAAAGGCAAATTTACAAAAAGTAGATGCATGTGCTTTAGGTGAAAATCAAGATACTCTAAAAGTTTCATTCACACTTAAAGTTTTAGGTGGTGTTGAAAATCCATCTGCTTGTAATAACGAAAGTTTTTTAAATTCATATCAAGCTGCTGCTAAAAATTATATTGAGCAATATGGCTTTAACGAGCTCGCTAAACGTTATGCATTAAATATAGCAAATGCGCGTTTTTTATGGCGTAACCGTGTAGGCGCTGAAAAAGTTGAAGTTGTTGTAACGATTAATGATCAACCTGCGATTACATTTAATGCATTAGCATATCCATTAAATGATTTTGATCAAGTGGATGAAAAAGTACAAGTTTTAGCAGATCAGATTGCAAAGGCATTAAAAGGTGAAACACCTTATTTATTGATTAAAGTTGATGCTTATGCACTGGTGGGTAAAGCTCAGGAAGTTTATCCAAGTGAAGAGTTAGTACTAGATAAAGGTAAGGGAGACAAAAGTAAAATTCTTTATCAGGTTAATGATGTTGCAGCAATGCATTCTCAAAAAATAGGGAATGCATTGCGTACTATTGATACGTGGTACCCTGAATTTGATGAGAAAAAAACGGCAATTGCAATTGAACCATATGGAGCCGTAACCAATCTTGGAAAAGCTTACCGTACACCAAAAGACAAAAAAGACTTTTTTACCTTGTTCGATAAATACGCTTTAGGTGAGTCTTTAGAAAATACAGAGCAAGAACATTATGTTATGGCTGTTTTAGTTCGTGGTGGTGTATTTGGTCAAAGTGCTAAGGACTAATAATGAAATGTTATCAAGAAATCACACTGATTGATCAGGCTGAGATTTCGCCATATTTTCTTTGGTCAAAAATCTATACTCAGCTGCATATCGCTTTTGCTGAACAGATGGATGAGCAACAAAAGATCCCTTTTGGTGTATCTTTTCCCCAGTATGTTTACGAGAAGATAGAAGGCAGTAAACCTCGTATTGGTAAAAAAATACGCATATTTGCCCAATCAGAAGCAGCGCTGGAAAAGTTGAATATAAGAAAATGGTTAGATCGACTTCCTGATTATGTGCATATCACAGGTGTACGTCCCGTTCCTGAAAAAGTAACGGGTTACGCAGTTTATAAACGTAAGCAAGTTAAAACCAACGCTGAACGTTTGGCTCGCCATCGAGTGAAAAGAGGGGATATTGGTTTTGACGAAGCATTGAGCCGTTATCTTCAAGTAGTGACAACAACTGATTTGCCTTATGTACAGATGCTAAGTTTAAGTACATCGGATGAACAAGATAAAAAGCGTTTTAAGCTATTTATAGAAAAGCAAATCACTAAAAAATCTGAAACTCAGGTTTTTAGTACATATGGGTTAAGTTCTGTGTCTACAGTACCTGAGTTTTAACCCAATATTTTTTCACTCTTTAACAGTTTAATAAAATCAATAAGTTATGATTGTGGGTCAAAACTTTGGTCTTTTATAGGTTTTTAGTCTTAACTCACTGTTATAACTTTATTTTTTGTTTTAAAATTATTGTTCACTGCCACATAGGTAGCTTAGAAAATTGCCATTCATTTTGTTAAGCTGGTTGTACGGTTCACTGCCACATAGGTAGCTTAGAAAGATGTGATCGTTCCTGAGAGTGAAGTTGAAGCGTTCACTGCCACATAGGTAGCTTAGAAATAGCGTATATTTGGCTGAAAATCGCAACCGACGTTCACTGCCACATAGGTAGCTTAGAAAGAGGGGCCAACAGCTATCGGGGCGTTAATTGAGTTCACTGCCACATAGGTAGCTTAGAAAATATTGAAACAACAGGATGGCATATTGCGATGGTTCACTGCCACATAGGTAGCTTAGAAAACTTTATTTGGCACACGCATTATTCCTGAAAGGTTCACTGCCACATAGGTAGCTTAGAAAAAAATAACATCGCACAATGGCGCGGTTCAGTAGTTCACTGCCACATAGGTAGCTTAGAAAGTCAATAGTTACAGATAAGTCACCATTGATTAGTTCACTGCCACATAGGTAGCTTAGAAAATTTGCTAATAGCGGAACGAAAAACACGATTCGTTCACTGCCACATAGGTAGCTTAGAAAGACTAGCTAAAGCTTCACGCGCTTTTTTATCAGTTCACTGCCACATAGGTAGCTTAGAAAACAGGTATGTGAAGCTGCTCAAACTGTAATTTGTTCACTGCCACATAGGTAGCTTAGAAAAGTCTGTCAGTGTTGTCGGGAAAGAAATTACAGTTCACTGCCACATAGGTAGCTTAGAAAATTCCATTGCGTGAAAAGGCAATCCCGTTGTTGTTCACTGCCACATAGGTAGCTTAGAAAAGGAGGATTAACCATCAATGCGAATACAACAAGTTCACTGCCACATAGGTAGCTTAGAAATCTTAATTCAGTAAGCAATGTGTGTAGATCCGGTTCACTGCCACATAGGTAGCTTAGAAACTTAAGAAGAATAGCTGAATCAATTAATACACGTTCACTGCCACATAGGTAGCTTAGAAATGTTTCCGTCTGCCAAAGCAATACAAATGCATGTTCACTGCCACATAGGTAGCTTAGAAAGCATACCGTTAAGATTGGCCCTAAGAAAATCAGTTCACTGCCACATAGGTAGCTTAGAAATCCGAATCCGTGTTGCGATAACGCTTATCGAAGTTCACTGCCACATAGGTAGCTTAGAAAAGCGTATGAGCAAAGAAAAATGGTGTCCAACAAACAGTTCACTGCCACATAGGTAGCTTAGAAAAGAAGCAAAACAGGCATTTGATGGAATGGGTGGTTCACTGCCACATAGGTAGCTTAGAAAAAGATCAGTCATCAGGCAAAACAATTGAGTTTGTTCACTGCCACATAGGTAGCTTAGAAAGACTGCTTGACGATTTATAGTTTCTTGTACTAGTTCACTGCCACATAGGTAGCTTAGAAATTTCCAAGCAAAATATCTATAATCATTATTATGTTCACTGCCACATAGGTAGCTTAGAAATGATAAACCACCAAATTCTGAGTATTATTGGCGTTCACTGCCACATAGGTAGCTTAGAAAGCATCATTAATAGCTTGAATAATAGCTAACAGGTTCACTGCCACATAGGTAGCTTAGAAATTGCAATTACCAACCAAAGTACACAGATTGGGGTTCACTGCCACATAGGTAGCTTAGAAAGATGTCGCACGGAGTACCAGCTTAATGAGATTGTTCACTGCCACATAGGTAGCTTAGAAAATTGGAACAATCTTAAATGGGCAAGTTATTGAGTTCACTGCCACATAGGTAGCTTAGAAAACTGGTGTTTTAGTTGCAACAAATGCAAATGCGTTCACTGCCACATAGGTAGCTTAGAAAATGAAATAAGCATCACCATTAGGGAAGCTTGCGTTCACTGCCACATAGGTAGCTTAGAAAGCCTGATCATTTCCCTTTAATCAATCCAACATGTTCACTGCCACATAGGTAGCTTAGAAATTTACAATTGGTAAAAGGGAAAGTACTGCGCCGTTCACTGCCACATAGGTAGCTTAGAAATAGCAAACCTGCTTCTTTAGCCTGCGCGCATTGTTCACTGCCACATAGGTAGCTTAGAAAAAAGCAAGCATACGCCTCAAGCATGCAAGAAAGTTCACTGCCACATAGGTAGCTTAGAAACAGCGGACACAGGAAATAAATCATATATTATTGTTCACTGCCACATAGGTAGCTTAGAAAAGTTATGATAAGGAAGTGCTTTAATCCGATCCGTTCACTGCCACATAGGTAGCTTAGAAACATACTTTAAACCGTTCGCAAAGAAAGCCCGAGTTCACTGCCACATAGGTAGCTTAGAAATTCAACGATATCACGCGGTTCACCGCTTGATGGTTCACTGCCACATAGGTAGCTTAGAAATATGCAAGTAGGGAAAATTCTTAAGGTTGAATTGTTCACTGCCACATAGGTAGCTTAGAAATGATAAAGATTTGCGAAACGCAACTTCATCTTGTTCACTGCCACATAGGTAGCTTAGAAAAGCCCGTGGTGGTTCTTTTAATTGTTTTAGACGTTCACTGCCACATAGGTAGCTTAGAAATGATTTATTTAAGAAAAAGTGAGGTTTCAACAGTTCACTGCCACATAGGTAGCTTAGAAAACTGGATACACGTTTGGGAACCATTCGGTTGTTGTTCACTGCCACATAGGTAGCTTAGAAATCATTTAAAAAGGCGAGAAAATGCGAGTAAGAGTTCACTGCCACATAGGTAGCTTAGAAAAATTAAAGACGTAAAAAAAGCAGCCGAAGCTAGTTCACTGCCACATAGGTAGCTTAGAAAAAAACTTATTGTTGTTTTTATCAATAAGCAGAGTTCACTGCCACATAGGTAGCTTAGAAAATGATCAATATAACTTAATATTTGTACTGATTGTTCACTGCCACATAGGCAGCTTAGAAATGATAAAGATTTGCGAAACGCAACTTCATCTTGTTCACTGCCACATAGGTAGCTTAGAAATAGTGCAGCTACTGGCAACTCTGTTGCAACATGTTCACTGCCACATAGGCAGCTTAGAAAAATCATTTCACCTTTGATGAACCCGCATTTTTGTTCACTGCCACATAGGCAGCTTAGAAATTGTAGTTGTGCTTGTGTTTGTGCGTGTTGCCGTTCACTGCCACATAGGCAGCTTAGAAAAGAAGGATTTAAACAAGACAGTAAAGGACGTTGTTCACTGCCACATAGGCAGCTTAGAAATCCTCAAGTGGGGCAGCTGTACGCTCAATCTCGTTCACTGCCACATAGGCAGCTTAGAAAAGAAGATGGTGATAGCCAGCTCGACTCGATTCGTTCACTGCCACATAGGCAGCTTAGAAAACCCAAAAAATTTATTTAATTTCTTTTTTAAAGTTCACTGCCACATAGGCAGCTTAGAAAAAAGATAAAAGCAGCATTATTTAGCCATCCATGTTCACTGCCACATAGGCAGCTTAGAAATGAGCAATTCAAGCAGGGTGATAGCTATATTAGTTCACTGCCACATAGGCAGCTTAGAAATCAGAACTCACAACGTTAACACCACCGCCCCCGTTCACTGCCACATAGGCAGCTTAGAAAATCCCAACTAAAATAATTCTGCGTCAATTTCCGTTCACTGCCACATAGGCAGCTTAGAAATACTGAAAACCCGCTCGAAGCCGTGTATCAAGGTTCACTGCCACATAGGCAGCTTAGAAATTATCTCTTAAACCAAATTGATGCACTCCAGCGTTCACTGCCACATAGGCAGCTTAGAAAATATTATTTTTAGGGGAATAAAATGAACGAAAGTTCACTGCCACATAGGCAGCTTAGAAATTGAATGAAGATCGATTACGTGTAAACCAAGCGTTCACTGCCGAGTAGGCAGCTTAGAAATGTATTTCTCTATACAAAAACGGGCGATGTTGGTTCACTGCCGAGTAGGCAGCTTAGAAAAAGAACGTGCACGACAACGAGCAAAAGCCAAAGTTCACTGCCGAGTAGGCAGCTTAGAAAGTCTCCAGTGTAAGCATTGCACTTATCGCCTGGTTCACTGCCACATAGGCAGCTTAGAAACTTTTGATGTGGCTTGGCTTGCCTGTATGTGTGTTCACTGCCACATAGGCAGCTTAGAAATAGCACGTATCAAGTAGTTTATTTGACGCCGAGTTCATTGCCACATAGGCAGCTTAGAAATTGAATTGGTTAGGCGGCGCGGCGAATACGGTGTTCACTGCCACATAGGCAGCTTAGAAAAATTCAACAACAGCAGCAAGTTAGTGCAGAACGTTCACTGCCGCATAGGCAGCTTAGAAAAGATCCAGCTTGGATCGTTACCGAATCTTTATGTTCACTGCCGCATAGGCAGCTTAGAAAAAATTTGGTGCACAGATGCAGGTTTTTAGCGTGTTCACTGCCGCATAGGCAGCTTAGAAAGTTGGGTGTTGATCCTTTGATATGAACGTTGGGTTCACTGCCGAGTAGGCAGCTTAGAAAAATATTATTTTTAATATTTAATTCACTACCGCGTTCACTGCCACATAGGCAGCTTAGAAATTTAGCGAACGCTTGGCAATATGCGGCTGAGTGTTCACTGCTAAGCAGGCAGCTTAGAAACTCTTAAAACTTTACTTAACATTATTTTTTGATGTTTATAGCTGTGTGAATTTTGGTTAAATATTTGATATATTTAAATAAATAATGTTTTTCTATTAAGGAAATACTTTATAGGTTGAATTAATATAACTCTGGGGTTATATTTTACTCATCAAGACAGATGGAGTTGAAATGAAAAGTCTGGAATTGATTAAGATGATTGAAGCAGACGGTTGGTATGAGGTTAGGGTTAAAGGTAGTCACCACCATTTTAAACACCCGACCAAAGAAGGTCTGGTCACAGTACCTCACCCTAAAAAAGATTTACCAGCTGGAACTGTTAAAAGCATTTTAAAGCAAGCAGGTCTTGAGTGACCCACTGCATCCAAACTTCATTTTCTCCAAAAGAGGTGAGTATGTTATATCCAATTGCAGTAGAAAAAGGCTTGAATGATGAAGCCTATGGTGTAATTGTTCCTGATATTCAGGGATGTTTCTCTGCGGGTGATACTTTTGAAGAAGCATTAAGCAATGCGAAAGAAGCAATTGCAGATCATTTGGAGATTCTTGCAGAAGATGGCAAAAATATTCCTTTGGCATCAGAAGTGAGTAAATTTCTTAACGATGAAGAGTTTAAAGGCTTTATCTGGGCAGTTGTAGATGTTGATGTGAACCGTTATTTAGGTAAGGCTGAAAAAATTAATGTCACTTTACCAAGTCGCTTAATTTATCTCATAGATGATAAAGTGGGTAAAGATAAGCAGTATAAATCCCGTTCTGCATTTTTAGCAGCTGGTGCCGAAAAAATATTGCAAGCTTCATCATAGCTAACCAAAAGACCCACTCAATTGAGTGGGTTTCTGAATATTTAAAGAAAAGAGAATGAGTATTAAAACTAATACTCAGCAAGAGGCAAAACATTTTTAAAAAGATCACTGTTCACTGCCTTATAGGCAGCTTAGAAATTTATGGAAGATATAGAGCTTTCGAAAGGAAGGTTCACTGCCATAATAGGCAGCTTAGAAAATATAGCCTTTTCCAGCCATACCGATCCCATTGTTCCCTGCCGAGTAGGCAGCTTAGAAATGCATAATGTTGCTCTGGTGAATTATCATGAAGTTCCCTGCCAAGCAGGCAGCTTAGAAAAAACACCTGAAACCATTCAAGCCGCTGTTACAGTTCACTGCCGCATAGGCAGCTTAGAAATTATGCAAACTTAGGCACTCAAGCGAGTGGCTGTTCACTGCCACATAGGCAGCTTAGAAATGTAGACGGTATCTACCACCACAGTCGTGCTAGTTCACTGCCACATAGGCAGCTTAAAAGAAGCCAACAATACACACATATTAATATGTTAACTATTTCACATTTTAATTTGAAAAAATATTTATATGATTTTTAAAATTAAAAAGTTGAATATTGTATAGAAAAATAAAAATATTCATTCCTTAAACTCATATATAAACATCATCATTGGGCATCTTAACTGGGTTATTTTTCAAACATTGGTCAGTGGGAATTCTAAATTTAAGCGAAATATTAATCAGTAAAATAGTCGTTAAAGCATTGCTATTCCTTGGTCTTTGGACATTGTAAGGGGGTAAGGGTGAGTTGTGATATCGCTGTTTTTTTGCCTGAATTTCGAAGCACACACAGCGAGTTTCAAAGCAAATTTACTTAATCAAATGACATAAAACGATGATTTATACTCATGTGATTAATTCAAAATTTACGCTGAAATAACGTGAATTTTGTTTCTATGTAAAAAATTTACAAAAAAAAATACTTTAAATAAAACTGAAATATGAATGTAATAAATATTTAATATATTGAAATTTATAATAAAAATATTTTTCTCAAAAAATACAAATTTATATACACTTGTATCTATTTCATACACAAAGTGTGACTTTGTTTACATTTTTATCTCAGTGTGCATAATACCCATCGATCTAAACGAATCATTTTTTTGTCTGTATAGGATACTTGGTATGAAAAATACTTTTTTAGCAGCATCAGTTTCAATTTTAGCAATGTCTAGTGCTTTTGCAGCAGACGGCACAATCACAATCAATGGTCTAGTAACTGACAAAACTTGTGATATCGTAACTCCACAAGGTAAAGATTTCACAGTAACGCTTCCTACAGTATCTAAGCAAACTCTTGCTAAAACTGGTGATATCGCGGGCCGTACGCCATTCACAATTAACTTGGCTAACTGCTCTGAAGGCAAAGTTGCAACTTATTTTGAACCAGGTTCAACAGTTGATTTTGGTACTGGTCGTTTAAATAACACAGATGCAACTGGCGCGAAAAACGTTCAAGTTCAATTGTTAGGTTCAAATAACCAATTCATTCCTGTACTTGCTGCTGGTGCTTCTGGCGCGCAAACTAACTCTCAATGGGTAGATGTTGCGGACAAAGGTGCAGCTGATCTTAATTACTATGCTGAATATTATGCAACTGATGCATCTGCTGCTGGTAAAGTAACAACGTCTGTTCAATATACTATTATCTATCAATAATTTTTTATTGAATGGTACGGAGCTAGGTTGTCTAGCAACCTAGCTCTTTTACTTTATTTTAGATATAGAGATAATCGTTATGTTCTTGAATCATTCCTTTCTTAAAAAAGGTTTACTCGCATTTTTAATTCCGTTTGGTGCAGCGAATGCTGAAATCATCATTCATGGCACTCGTGTTATCTATCCATCTGATGCACGTGAAATTACTTTACAGGTAAGTAATAACGGAAATAATCCTGCATTGGTTCAAGCATGGATTGATGAGGGAGATGCGAAATCTACGCCAGATCAATCGAAAGCGCCTTTTATGATTACACCGCCTATATCGCGTGTGGAAGCTAAAAAAGGGCAGTCTTTACGTATTACCAGTTTGCCAAATGCAAATGAGTTAAGTAAAACTCAAGAAACGCTCTTTTGGTTAAATATTCTCGATATCCCACCAAAACCTTCTGCGAAAGATCAGAATGTTGTACCAGATAACTTTTTACAACTTGCGATTCGATCGCGTATTAAGTTTTTTTATCGCCCAGCTGGACTTAAAGAAGATGTCGCTTTGGCACCTGAAAAATTACAGTGGAGCAATAACGGTACTCTGTTAACCGTAAAAAACCCAACACCATTTCATATTACCTTGACTTCTATTATGCAAGATCAATCAGGCAAACGCGTTGATTTGATTTCACAAGGTTTAATGTTGAAACCATTTTCTGATGGAACGGTGAGTTTAAAAAATTCCAATGTCGCTAAGATGACCTTTACCACAATCAATGATTATGGTGGTCGTGTAGAGCGAAATATTAAATTTTAATAGATTGAACAAGTCTTTAAATTTCTTCAATGCAAGAAATTTAAAGCACCTTCGCAATGATGATTTAATCATTTCATTTATCTGAGAGTAAGCGAGTAAAAAAACCTATTCATTTGTTGATAGGCAGACTTCTTTATGCAAAAAAATGAACAAAGCTACAAGTGGATCAAGCGACATATTAGTTACTATGTGGCTTGTGGGGTTATTACGCTCAGCATTCCTGCTTTAGTTAATGCATCTGAAACTGACTTAAAAGAGGCTGAAAAGTCTCCGACTGCTGCAGAAGCAGAATTTGATTCGGCTTTTTTAATTGGCGATGCCAAAAAGATAGATGTAAATCGCTTTAAATATGGCAATCCTGTGTTACCAGGTGACTATAATGTGGATATTTATGTCAATGGTAACTGGTTTGGTAAACACCGTATGGTGTTTAAAGCGACTGAAAATAATCAAAACGCTTTTACCTGCTTTAGCTCAAACCAATTATTAGAATACGGCGTTAAAGCAGACGTGTTAAAAAAAGGCGAAAGTTTTGCTTTGACTGGTTGTCAGAAAATCGAACAGTGGGTTGAAGATTCGTTTTATGAATTTGATACTTCACGTTTACGTGTCGATATTTCGATTCCACAAGTTGCGATGCAAAAAAATGCGCAAGGCTATGTCGACCCTAGTGTTTGGGATCGAGGGATCAATGCTGCATTTCTTTCCTATAATGCCAGTGCATATAAAACATTTAATAAAGTCCAAGGTGGCGAAGAAACGACCAATGCATTTACTTCGATAACGGCTGGTGCAAATTTAGCTGGTTGGCAATTGCGCCATAATGGTCAATGGCAATGGCAAGACCGCACCACCACAGATAATCAATCTAAATCAAGTTATGACGCGATTAACACCTATGTGCAACGTGCATTCCCGCAATACCGTGGTGTATTGACTTTAGGTGAAAGCTTTACCGATGGTGAAATCTTTGATTCATTTGGTTATCGTGGTTTCGATTTTTCCAGTGATGATCGTATGTTACCCAACAGTATGATTGGTTATGCACCTCGTATTCGCGGTAATGCAAAAACCAATGCCAAGGTTGAAGTACGTCAGCAAGGTCAATTGATTTATCAAACAACGGTTGCACCAGGTAGTTTTGAAATCAATGACCTTTATCCGACAGGATTTGGTGGTGAACTTGAAGTTTCTATTTTAGAAGCCAATGGTGAGATTCAACGCTATTCAATTCCTTATGCATCTGTTGTACAAATGCTCCGTCCAGGAATGAGTCGTTATTCTGTGTCAATGGGGCAATTCCGTGATAAAGATATCGATCTAGATCCTTTTATTGTGCAAGGGAAATATCAACGCGGTATCAATAACTCGATCACGGCTTATGGTGGTGTACAGTACTCTGAAGACTATTCAGCAGTAACATTAGGCAGTGCTTTTGCAACACCGATTGGCGCAATTGCACTTGATGTAACGCATTCACAAGCAGATTTTGAACGTCGTAAAAGTGAAAGTGGGCAAAGTTTCCGTATCAGTTATAGTAAATTAATTACCCCAACAGATACTAATTTGACCTTAGCTGCATATCGTTATTCTACAGAAAACTTTTACAAGTTACGTGATGCGATATTGGTACAAGACCTTGACAATAAAGGTATTAGCTCAGCTCACGTAGGTAAACAGCGCAGTGAATTTCAGATTACCCTGAATCAGGGGTTACCACGTGATTTTGGCAATATTTATGCAACTGGTTCGTGGGTAGATTACTGGAATCGTCAGGAAACAACCCGTCAGTATCAAGTCGGTTATAGCAATAACTATCGTGGTTTGACTTATGGTTTGTCTGCAATTAAACGTATTGTTGAAAACAATGCCACAAGTATCAGCAATAGTGATACTGAGTATATGTTGACCATGTCCTTACCACTTTCATTTAAGAAAAGCTCAGCGAACCTTAACTCGATTATGACGCAAGATAATGCGACCGTTGGTGTGAGTGGTGTGGTTGGCGATCGTTTTAACTATGGTACATCTGTATCGACGCGCTATGGTGATAATCCTAGTGCCAATTTAAATGCTCAGTATCGCACTAACTACGCGACTGTTGGTGGGTCATTCAGTGCTGCTGACGGTTATCAACAAGCCATGTTGACTGCACGTGGTAATATTGTTGCTCATCCTGACGGTGTCTTGTTTGGACCAGATCAGGGGCAAACCATGGTGTTGGTGTATGCACCTGAAGCTGCTGGTGCAAAAGTGAATAATGCGACAGGTTTAAGTATCAATAAATCTGGTTATGCGGTGATTCCGTATGTAACACCATATCGTTTAAATGACATTAGCCTTGATCCTCAAGGAATGTCGACAGATGTTGAGTTAGATGGTACAAGTCAGCGTATTGCACCCTATGCAGGTTCAATATCACAAGTGAGTTTTGCAACGAAAATTGGTAAAGCAATTTATATTCGCAGCAAAAAACAAAATGGTGAAACTTTACCTTTTGCAGCAGAAGTATTTGATACAAAAGGTGAAAATATTGGAATGGTTGCGCAAGGAAGTATGGTTTATTTAAGAACCAATACTACAGCAGACTCGGTTACAGTGAAATGGGGCGAAAATGCCAACGAGCAATGCCACATTCAATATGATGTTTCTGCGCAAGCAGCAGACAAAAAGCAAAATATGATTATGGCGGAAGGTGTATGTCAATGAACGGTAAAGTTTTAAATCGTATTCTCTTGCTCATTGCTGGGACTGTGAGTTCAGGCGCATATGCAACTTGTGCACCTCAGCGTGGATTTACCCCGCAAGATGTGAGCATGTCTGTTGGTCGTGTTGTGGTGAGACCAAGTGATGCTGTTGGAACCATTTTACGTAAAGCAACATTTCCAATTTCATCAAATGGATCTACTTATTATTGTGATTATTCGGCAGGCACAATTGAAGCCGTATTGCAGCAAAGATATCCTTTAAGCCCATCAGGCAACTCAATTTATAGTACCAATATTGAAGGGATTGGTATTCGTCTATACCGAGAAGCGGCAGATAATTCTAACTTTTCAGGTTATTACCCTTATACCAGAAGTTTATCTAGAAATACCACCTATCGTTTATCACCTGGATATTTCGTTGTAGAAATTGTTAAAACCGCACCATCCACAGGATCAGGTGCATTGGTCCCTGGACAATATAGTCGCTATAACGTGATTGGTTATCCGAATCAGCCTTTTTTAACCAGTACGGTATATGGTAATGCGATTACCATTGCTTCTTCATCATGTGAAATCCAAGGCAATATTAATAAAACGGTGACACTTCCAACGGTAAACAAGGTTGATTTTAAAGGTGTAGGTTCAACGCAAGGCGAGCAAGCCTTTGATCTCAACATTCTGTGTAATGGTGGAAAAAACCCAACGGGTTATGAAGAAAGCAATAAAATCAGTCTAAGCTTTGATTATGATGCTGTAACCAATACTACAAATGTCATTAGCAACAATGCTGCTGCGGGAAGTAATGCATCAGGTGTTGGCGTACAATTGCTTTCACAATATAAAAATTCGAATAAAGTGATTGCTAAAAATGACAAGCTAGAATTAGGTACATTAAAGTCAAATGATAATATTCAATACAATGTACCAATGACGGCACGTTACTATCAGACTGCAACCAAAGTGATGCCTGGAAAAGTACGAGCTATGGCAACCGTCACAATTGAATATGATTAATTGACGTGAATCATATTTTTTAAAATTATTTTTTTATTTATTGATTGGAAAATCTTGTATTAATAATAAGGTTATGTAATTAATTAACTACACCATTTCTTTAGAGGGGAATGAGATGGAGTTAAATAAAAAACTATCCTTTTTATTAATAACATTTACAACGATATCGAGTTTAAGTTTAGCCACTTATGCAGAGGAGATTCATTTTCAAGGGCAGATTGTAGAATTTACATGTGAAAAGGATTCTAATAATTCTAATTGCAAAGCGATTGATAATACGATTGATGTGTTGAGAAAAACCACTACGATAGATAGCTTTAATTTCAATAACTTAGTTGATAAGAAGGCCAATGGTGTGGCGCATTTAAAAATTCAAGATTTAGAAAGTGATCAGCATAAAATACTGGTGGTAGATTATTATTAAGCCTATTAATTTGTGATATAAATAACATAAATTAAAAATTATGCTGTGTGATAAGTTAAAATATAATCTGATTATTTTAGTTGGATTATATTTTGATTTGTATTAAAAATAATCGAATTTTTAAACTGTTTTAAATCTTTGTATATTATTTTATCGGTTGAACGGTTTTATTTAATATATCCATAAAGGTTTTTAAGATAATATTGTAATTTTTTCCTTTGTGAGTAATTAGACATATCGGCGTACTGTAATGCATTCTCTCTTGTAAAATTGGTTGCATCAAACCATCTTGAACCCATTTTTTCGCATAATGATCGGGTAAAAACCCCATAAATTTTCCTGAAAGGATCAGAAAGGCAATACCTTCTCGGTCACTGGCAGTGGCTGAACAGTTCAACCGTTGATGTAACTTCATTGCATCGGGGGTAATGGCGTAATTTGGAAGAACTGTATTGCATCGTTTTAAGTCATCTAAACTTATTTTACCTAAATGCTGAAAGAGTGGGTGGTTTTGTCCACAATAGAGTGAAGACTCTTCGTTATATAAATGAAAATAATCGAGGCCTGACAATGGACTCACCAACGGAATCGCACCAGCGTGTAAGCGGTTGTCTAAAACACGGCACTCAATATCTGACAGTGTGCTCATACTAATATTAATAACCACCTCAGTATTTTCTTCCGCAAGCTGCGCCAATGTATTGGTGATATAAGCACTGGGCATCGTGACTAAGTTATTAATAATCCCAATATTAAATTCACCTTTGAGCTGATTATGCATTTGATTAATTTTGGCACGAAAGTCCTCAATCGAAGCGGTCAGTACTTCAATATATTCTAAAACTTCCCGACCTTCATCGGTGATGGAGAAGCCTGCTCGGCCACGTTGGCAGAGTCGAATCCCTAAGCGATTTTCCAGATCACTCATATGTAAACTAATCGCAGAACGGCTAATCCCAAGGATACTTTCGGCAGCAGTAAAGCTGTGACAGTCGCAGACTGTTTTAAATATTTTAAGTAATTTTATATCAAAATCAGTAACTTGATTTAATTTTTTGGGTTTCATTTAGTTTTGCTTTTTTATATCTAAACTCAAGATATTTTGAATTTATCAAAACTATCTTGCTTTGTACACTCAAGAGATAACCACAAAACAAGAAGAGTACTTATGTTTGATATCGATACATCAAATGACCGCGATGACGCATTGGAAGCCAGTCAGTCAAATGAGCAGATGAATTTAAATTATCAAGCTCATTGGATGCCATTTACTGCAAATCGTAATTTCCATAAAGATCCGCGCATGATCGTGGGTGCAAAAGGATCATATTTAATTGACAGTACTGGACGTGAGATTTATGACTCATTATCAGGGCTATGGACGTGTGGTGCAGGGCATACACGACTTGAAATCCAACAGGCTGTAAGTAAGCAATTGGCAAAATTGGATTATTCACCTGCATTCCAATTTGGACATCCTTTATCTTTTCAATTGGCTGAAAAAATTGTTCAGCTAATGCCTGAAAAACTGCAACATGTCTTTTTTACCGACTCTGGTTCAGAGTCTGCCGATACTGCGATCAAGATGGCACGTGCCTATTGGCGCATTCAAGGCAAACCAAGCAAAACCAAATTGATTGGACGAGCGCGTGGCTATCACGGTGTAAACGTGGCAGGAACCAGTCTAGGCGGCATTGGCGGAAATCGTAAAATGTTTGGTCAATTGATGGATGTGGATCATTTACCTCATACCTTACAAGCGCATTTAAGTTTTACCAAAGGCTGTGCAGAGACGGGTGGGGTTGAGCTGGCCGATGAAATGCTCAAACTGATTGAATTACATGATGCTTCTAATATTGCAGCAGTGATTGTAGAGCCTGTTTCAGGTTCAGCAGGCTGTATCGTGCCACCAGTTGGTTATTTACAACGGCTACGAGAAATTTGTGACCAACATGATATTTTACTGATTTTTGATGAGGTGATCACTGGCTTTGGGCGTATCGGCAAATGGACTGCGGCTGAACATTTTGGGGTTACACCAGACCTTTTGACCTTTGCTAAACAGATTACTAATGGCGCCATTCCGTTAGGTGGTGTGGTGGCAAGCCGTGAAATTTACAATGCATTTATGCAGCAAGACCTACCTGAACATGCCGTTGAATTTACTCATGGCTATACCTATTCGGCTCATCCTGTTGCTTGTGCCGCTGCTCTCGCCACGTTAAATATACTCGAAAATGAAAATTTAATTTCCCAATCCGCTGGCTTAGCACCAAGCTTTGAAAAGCTTGTTCATGAATTAAAAGGTTCACCTCATATTGTCGACATCCGTAACTGCGGATTGATTGGTGCCTTGCAATTGGCACCACGTGATGGTGATGCCACGATTCGCGGTTTTGAAATTGGAATGAAACTGTGGAAAGCCGGTTTCTATGTGCGTTTTGGTGGGGATACCCTTCAGTTTGGTCCAATGTTTAACAGCACAGAAGCGCAATTAAGCAGCTTGATGAATGCAGTAGGTGAGGCACTTTATCAGGTGAAATAAATAGGGTGTGCCTCTAAGTAAATCAATACGGAACAGCTAGACAATAGACAAGGAAAAGTAATGAACAATTTAGAAAATTTTAGTGGTGGCGAGCTGTCTAATAGCGAAACAGTTGAAGCAGTACAACCGAACACGCTGGTTGGGCATTTTATTCAAGGGGGACTTGTAAGCAAGACCTTAAGAACACAAGCTGTATACCACCCAGCCACTGGTGCGATCAGCAAAGAAGTTGCGCTTGCAGATAGCGACTTAGTCAATCAGGTGGTTCACATTGCACAACAGGCTTTTCCAGCATGGCGTGATACACCAGTGATTAAACGTGCACGAGTGATGTTTAAATTTAAACAACTGCTAGAAGACAATGCTGAAAAACTCTGTGAGTTGATTGGGCAAGAACATGGAAAAATTTGTCATGATGCACAGGGCGAGTTACAACGCGGAATTGAAAATGTTGAATATGCATGTGGTGCACCTGAGTTTTTAAAAGGTGAATACTCAAAAAATGTTGGCCCAGATATTGATTCATGGAGTGAATTTCAACCTTTAGGTGTGGTTGCTGGGATTACGCCATTTAATTTTCCAGCAATGGTGCCATTGTGGATGTTCCCTATGGCGATTGTTTGCGGAAACTGCTTTATTTTAAAACCTTCTGAAAAAACCCCATCCGCAGCATTATATTTGGCGGAACTACTTAAACAGGCGGGTTTACCCGATGGTGTGTTTAATGTCATCAATGGTGATAAACAAGCAGTGGATGCCTTATTACATCATCCAAATATTCAAGCGATAAGTTTTGTTGGTTCAACCCCGATTGCTGAATATATTTATCGTACAGCAACTTCGACAGGCAAGCGCTGTCAGGCTTTAGGTGGCGCAAAAAATCATGCCATTATCATGCCTGATGCAGATATCGATAATGTGGTGAACTCATTATTGGGGGCAGCTTTTGGCTCATCTGGTGAACGCTGTATGGCTTTGTCTGTTGCAGTGGCAATTGGCGATGAAATTGCTGATTTGGTGATTGAAAAGCTTAGCCACGAAATGCAACAACTCAAGTTTGGTCATTATGCAGATCAACAAAATGACTTTGGACCGCTCATTTCGCAAGCACATAAAGATAAAGTTCAAGCTTTTATCCAAAGTGCTGAACAGCAAGGTGCTAAAATCGTTGTTGATGGTCGTGATGCCAAACCTGTCGGTTATGAAACTGGATTTTTTGTTGGCCCGACGCTGATCGATCAAGTTTCAACAGACATGACCAGTTATCAGCAAGAAATTTTTGGCCCTGTTTTACAGGTGATTCGCGTAGAAACCATGCAACAGGCGATGCAGCTAATCAATGATCATGAGTATGGAAATGGTACCTGTATTTATACCCGTGATGGGGAAGCTGCGCGCTATTTTACCCATCATATCCAAGTGGGAATGGTCGGGGTAAATGTGCCATTGCCTGTACCTGTTGCATATCATAGTTTTGGTGGCTGGAAGCGTTCGTTATTTGGTGACTTGTATGCTTATGGGCCAGATGGGGTGCGTTTCTATACGCGTCGTAAAACCATTACCCAGCGCTGGCCAGCTACACACGTTCGTGAAGCCAAGCAGTTTTCAATGCCGACTTTAAATTAATTTTTGCTGTATAGAGGGAAGATCATCGATTTTCTCTCTTTTGAATAAGGATTTAATAATGTAATTCACGATTTTAAAAGTATTTTTAAGGAATAAAATATGAATGGTGTTAAAACAACAAAATTAGGTGAAGGACTTTCCAACCGACATATCACGATGATTAGTATCGGTGGCGTTATTGGTGCAGGTTTATTTGTCGGCTCTTCAGCTGCAATTGCCAAAGCAGGTCCAGCTGCTGTACTGGCTTATATTATTACCAGTATTATTGTTTTTTTGGTGATGCGTATGCTCGGTGAAATGGCCGTTGCTCAACCAGATACAGGTTCATTTTCCACCTATGCGCGTAAAGCAATTGGCCCTTGGGCTGGCTTTACCGTGGGTTGGTTATATTGGTGGTTTTGGGTTTTGGTGATCCCTATTGAAGCAATTGCTGGTGCGGAAATTTTACATGCATGGTTTCCTCAAGTTTCCAGTGCAATTTATGCCTTTGCTTTTATTATTTTACTCAGTTTAGCCAATTTCTTTAGTACCAAAAGTTTTGGTGAGTTTGAGTTTTGGTTTGCTTTAATTAAAGTGGTTGCGATACTGCTGTTTATTGTGATTGGTGCATCGGCTGTATTCGGTCTTTGGCCTTTGGCTCGTGATGTCAGTGGTGTGGGGCATTTATTTTCAAATGGCGGTTTTATGCCGCATGGCATGGGTGGTGTTCTCTCGGCGATTTTAATTTCGGCATTTTCATTTTTTGGTGTTGAAATTCTGTCGATTGCAGCGGCAGAGTCTAAAAATCCACAAGAAAAAATTAAACGTGCCACCAATTTGGTGCTGTATCGCATCATTTTATTCTTTGTTGTTTCGATTTTTCTAGCAGTGGCTTTAGTCGATTGGCGTTCGCCTGATTTACAAAAATTGGGGACCTTTCAGTATGTCTTGGTCAGCCTCAATGTGCCGCAAACCAAATTGATTATGGACATGGTAGTGTTTATCGCGGTGGCAAGTTGTATGAATGCGGCTGTATATACTTCTTCACGGATGCTGTTTGCATTGGGTGCACGTCAAGAAGCCCCGAAAGTTGTGACTAAAATTAATGATGCAGGTGTACCAACGATAGCAGTGTTTGCTTCAACCTTGGTTGGACTGATTTGTTGCGCCGTGAATTATATGTTTCCCGGGCAAGTTTTTGGATTTTTACTTTCAACAACAGGTTCAATTGCTTTAGTGGTTTATTTAGTCATTGCTGTGTCACAACTACGCTCAAGAGCTAAACTGGAAAAAATAGGTGCTCAAGTGACCTTTAAAATGTGGTTATTTCCATGGCTGACATGGTTTGTCATTGTGGTGATTATGAGTGTATTGGGCTATATGTTTTTATCGCCTCAATATAGTTATGAAACAACTTTATCCTTAGGAGTAACTTCCATCGTGGTGATTTGTGGCTTGATGGTGACACGCAAGAATAAAACCGCGAAGCGTATGGCCGTTCATTTGGATTAAATCAGCATTGAACAGTACAGAACAACCAGCAAACTTTGTAGGTTATGGGTAAAGCCAGCACGACAAAGTTTGTTTTTTATGTATGGGCTTTTGCTTTTATCACGCCAGTCTACAAAGCAGAAAAAATAATTTAGGTTGGATGTTCTAGGTTATTTTAGCGAAATTTAGCTTGTTTTAGCTGAGTTGAACATCGTGTCTAATAAGTTCTGTTTCAAAGTTTTCATTTAGATGATGCTTTTCATTTACATCTAATGTTTTATTGATATTTTGCTTTCTCCACATAGAAGGAGAAACACCATTCCATGCTTTAAACGCACGATTAAATGAGGTTTGGTCTTTATAGGCAAGTAAGAAGGCAACTTTTGTGATGGATAGGTTTTGATTTTGGAGATATTTCTTGGCTAAATTTTGACGAATATTACTGAGGATTTCTTTAAAGGAAAGGTCTCTATTTTTTAAATATTTTTGCAGTGCTCTCGCAGAGATATTTAATGATTTGGCAATAGAGTGAATCTGGACATTATTATTTTCAAGTGCTTGTAGCATACTTAGATTAACCAATTCCAAGAAAGAATCCTCCTGAGGCATTTTACTGAGTAATATGTTGGCATGATTCAATAATATTTCTAAAAGAATAGGGTCATAGTATTTTAATTTGGTTTGCAATAAAGAATTCGGTATGACGATTCGAGTTTGCTTTGTATTAAATTTAATCGGGCAATTAAACAGTTGTTGGTATTTTTTTGTGTCATTGGGTTTGGGAATGGCAAGTTCTAGACAATAAAAAACACTTGCATCTGAATCGGTCAGTTGTTGTAAGTGGTGAAACAGGCTAGACACTTGTATTTCTTCAACGATGGTGGTTTCTTCTAGATATAAACCCACTTGTAAATATGCAGGTTTATCCCATGAGATTGAAAAGTGGTTTTCCTCAATAAGCACTTTTTTGGGAATATAATTAAACCAAAGCTTTTCGTATTGAGCCAGTATTTCGATATAGTCAAATAATGTATCACTCGACTGAGCCATATAAGCCACAATGCCGATATGTTTGGGCTGAACCAAAGCACCGATATCTAATCCAATACCCACTTGGGGATATTGTTTGTTGATTTCTTTTATTTTCGTGAGCCATTCGCCAAATGGTAGGTGATCATTGATTAGATATTCAGCATTGTTTGAAACATCTAAGCCTTTTTTTTTACAGAAATCGTCTAATAAAAGTGCCATTCCTTTATTAACACTTTTTATTTTAAAAAAAGTTTTCATGAATTCTCCCAATATTCATTCGATGTTTCTGTGTATTTATTTTTTATTTAAAGTAATCAAAGATTTGTCGTTATGTGTGAGGTCTTCATTTTTCTTTAAAGCGATGTGGGGATTTGAATGATGAAAATAGATAAAATTCTCCGCTATTTTTTATGCCATTCAAATGAGAAGGATGAGTTCTTAACCCTGTGCTTTAAAAAGTTTGAATACTCAATCGTATTAACCGTCAATAATAAATCGCGTTATGTGCTCAGTCATATTGAATAGAAAACTGAGCATTTGCATTTGCAATCCCTGCGAGGGCTTGTGCTTTGGTCACGATATAATTTGCATAAAAGAGTGCCGAAACATTGCCATTGATGTCTGTGCTAAAGGCTTCGCTTTTCTTGCCTAAAGGCAATCTTTTTTTATCTTGATCTCGGATTTCTATCGCAATATTTTCAGCCTTATTGGCTAAGGCATCGAGCGCTAAAAGTTCAGCATTTTCAGTATTTCGAGGTCCCTCAAAAGTGATGGTCACAGATCCATTCGGCGGACAGTTACTCATCTCAAAATGAATCGGGGTTGGTTTTGATTGACTACCGACATTCGGTAAGTCTTTGCTTGCAACACTGCCAAGCTGAATATATTTATCTTGTTCAGAACTTAACACGCCACAGGTTGCTGTCGTCACAATCCCTGAAAGTTCAATATTCACTCGACCCAGCTCTACATTACTATTTTGAGCATGAGTGATCTGATGAATATTTAAACAACATAGCAGTGTGGCAGCAGCCATATATCTTGCTCTATTTTGCATTATCGTCTCCTAATCAAAATCCACTCTGAGATATCCTCTAGATTTAAACGGACCAATGACTGGTTTATTCCCAGTGATACTGACGGGCCAAGCTTTGATGGTCACATTTGCTGGTTGTTGATTGAGATTAAACGGAATCACGCTATTGATATTATTGGGCAATAACACATTGTCATTTTGATCTGACATCTTAAAGCCAATATCTGGATTATCTGAGATCATCATATCTCCAGTGGCTTTTTCAGCCTCAAGCCGAAGTGTCAGCATTGCTTGGGCATCAATATTGGTACATTGAATCGCTAAGGTATGACTCTGTTTATTGACATTGTTGGGTTTATTGCCAGGACCCGCCTGACTAAAGGCATAGGCTGGAATTTCCCCAAACTTAATTTCTAAAAAGTCACCTGTGCCAATTTTGCAGCTTTGTGGAACCGTAATAGAACCGCTGTAACTGATCTTATAAACAGGGATACTTAATGGATCTGCTGAGCCCGTTGTGACATACACAGTAAACATGGTTTTTTTCGGGATAGGCACAAAATCAATAAAGGGTTTAATCACTTTGAGACGAAAGGTAAAGTTTGAATCCCAAATACCAAAGGGTTGCCCTCTACTTACATTGGGATCTGTACCCATCTGTACATAATTTGCAGGAGGATAAAAATCTCCCGCAAAGCTATCGGTAATTTTCATGGCACCGACCAAATAATCGTTGATCGGTAAGTATTTATAGCGATCAATGGTTTCTACCACAGACAGGTCGGAAACATAACTACGCATGGTTCTATTCCGACTAATATTGGAATTATGAGCTGGGCAGGTTCCATAAACTTGCGAAGAAAAATTCTTTTTAAGCTCTACAATTTTACCTACAGCGTTATTCGAGCTGCTGAAGCTATTGGACAGATCATAAAAAACTTCATCCACCACACCGTTTCCTTTACTGTTCCAACAGACAACTGCAAAAGATGGGGCAGACGCAAGCAACAACATACTGGAAATTAAAAGTTTAAATTTCATATGATCTCTCCTTATTGACATTCAAGATCAAATTGAATAACGGGTTTGCTGAGGTCCATGTCTGAAATATCGTAGTTTGCCAAACATTTTCCTTCAGCAGATTCGCCCCAATTGACTTCCAATGTGCCTTTGAGCGGAAGTCCAGTTAAATAAACTCGACCATCATCTGCAACGATACTGGTGGCTGAACTTTCTTTTTCGATCACACTACTTGCATACGGTATAAACTTGCCGTTATGGGATAAAGTGATGAGTGCTCGTACACCTAAACTGGTGTTAAACGTTGCTCTGGCAATTGCCCCTTTGATTGGGACGACATTTTCAACGTTATTGCTGATTTCGAGATTATTACTGAAAGTATTTGAATTGAGTGCAACACGATTGGCACGATATTCAGTGGCATAAGGAACGATGGCATAACCACGCCAATCGGTTTTAACGCCGGTATAATTTTCGATATTTACACCTTTGGCACCGGGTGCTTTGACCAAAATTGAGGTGCTGCCTAAAGGCTGACCAAAGGTAATCCCATCACGGTGCGCTAAAATACCGCCAGATGCGTTATAGGTAAATTGATTTGAGTTCTTTTCGTAGCTATAACCTGCGCCTACCGTACCGTAACTACCATTGTAATTTAGGCTGACTGAACCTATATCGCCTTGCTTACTGACTTGTCCCTGATTGATGCTATAACTTAAATTACGATCTTTCAGTAAGGTGCCACTTAAACCTGCCATATAGGACTCATTACCATTTGAATTTTGTGTGGTCGAAAAAGTGCTGTATGCATTTTGGATTGGATGATTGCGGAAATTCGCTTTCGGCCATAGCTTGTCCAATGGGAAGGAGATATTCATGGCATACATGGTGTCACTTTGATTAATCTCAGAATATTTGTTACGGCTGACGGAGAATGAATAATTCAATGCTTTCCATGAGTTTGCATAACCCGCTTGAACCCATTCATTTTTTTTGTTGGTGTCCCAATAGGTCTGCTGATTTCCGGAGACAAATAAAGAACCATAGTTGCCAAGTGAATGCGAGATATTGACTTCAAAGCGACCTTTTTTAGAATTATATAAATTGTAGTAATCCGTAATGATCGGGGTATTGGCTTGATTTCCGTCTTGAGTTTCGGAAACGTGATAGCCACTCATACGATTATAAGCAACATCATTTAAGGTATAGAAACCTTTGGTGGAATAACGATAACCCAATAATTGGAAAGTTGTTCCAGAGCTTAATAATGATTTTGAATATAAAAAGCGCAGAGACTGCCCACTGCTCGTGGATCGATCCGCCAACTCACTGTCCGCATGAGTAAGGTCAAAAGACAGAGCACCATAATCGCCGAGGTTGGCACCTAGACCCACCAATGCACTCTTATATTTTTCTGATAATTGCGTACCCGCATAAACGGATATACCATTTTTTAAACCGTGAATTGCTGTTGCCTGTAGCAATGACGGATTATCTTGAGAATCCAATCCGCTACGGTACTCACCCACCACCAGACTATATTTTGTACGTCCTTCACGTTGTAGCACTGGAAGGCTTGAATAGGGTACCTGAAAGCTTTGAATCGAACCGTCATTTTCTTCTATGCTAACCAAAAGGTCACCACTGATTGAGGTTGGATTTAAATCTTGGATAAGGAATGGTCCGGGTGCGACATTTACCTGATGGATCACAAAACCATTTTGTTTAATCACCACTTTTGCATTGGTTTTTGCAACCCCACGAACAGTAGGCGCATAGCCTTGCTGACTGTCTGGATACATTGCTTCAGAAGTCGACAAATGTGCGCCACGAAAACCAAAGCTATCAAAAATTTCGCTACTTGTTGAACCATCACCAATTACCAGCTGGCTTTTTAAAGGAATAATGGTTTTTTGTACATAGGTATTTAAATTATTCCATTGATTTGTGGTTTTACCGTTGTGCGAATTGGCGTTAAAACTGCCTGAATGTCGGAACTGCCATGAGCCAATATTGAGTCCATTATCCAGCCGTAAAAATAAACTGTTGGTATCTGTTTTAGAGTTGTCATAACCCGAAATATTATAGTTGGTATAAAAGCCGTTGATCCCTTCATCCCATTGGTCGGGTGGAATATAACCGCGAATTTGGTTGCGTAAAGACGCTTGCGGCAAGCTGATCAATAATTTTTGTTTATCAAATTGAAAGTGGCTGTTTGCACCGTCAATGATTGAAATAATATCTACACATTGTGGGTTTGAGCTAGACAATTGCTCGTATTGGGCAATATTGACCCCAAATCCCTGCAATGTTTTGCTGTCTAAACACGGAAACAACCCCGTTGTATCTTGAATACCTGATTTTTCAATAAAATTGATGTCGCGGGTAAACGCATATTGATCGTTGACATACACATCAACCCGGTACACGCCCGGCAATTGATGGGTCGATTTCTCAAATCTGCTCAAATCAGAAATTTGTGAATTGGATAAGTTATCTGTTAAAAATGCAGGGTTAAATACCTGTTCTGCATGACTGGTTCTTGGGACTACGATTGAAATCAGCATAGTCACTGCGATACCCACTGGATATCGCTTGATATTTCTCCTTACGCATACAACATTGTATGGCATTGAAAATAGACTATTCATAATTATTACTTCAGTTCTAAATCAACTTTAGCCGTTAAACCACCGTAATCATTGACCGTTTGATAACTCAGCTTATTGCCTGAAGTCGCTGAAATTTTTGTTTGGGCAAAAGGACTCGCCATCACATTTGGCACTTTTTGGTTATCAACAAAAACGTTCACAAAAGAAACGTGATAAGGAGATGGATTATTCACCATGATGCCTTCTGCTGATTTTGAAAACTTAAGTGTTTCTAATGCGGCTTCAGGTTTAGTTTTTAGATTTATCGGTCTTACAAACAGTTTGATTCGAGATAAAACAGCAAGTTGCAAAATATTTTTGTCAATCAAAGTCGATTTATCAATCGAAGGAATTGCCTTGACATTGACCCAAAATACCGACTCTCTATCTTGGGGTAAGTTGGTAGCAACATTGACAATTCTTAGAGTATTTTCGCTATTTGCTTCTGCGACAAATAAGGGAGGAGTAATCAGAAAATCTTTTGATTTTTCATCTAGATTATTTTCAATCCATGAGTTAATTAAAAAGCGTTCTTTATTGTTGCTGTTGACAATAGCTAATGAAACTTGCTTGGCATCGGTTGGGTAAATAACACGGGTTGCCCCAAGTGATATACCGCCAATAATATTGTTATTGGCCAAGCTGGTAGATGCTAAGCAGGCTAAGGTTATACTAAGAACACCATTTTTAAATAAGTTCAGTTTCATATAAGTCCTTAGAATTCATTTATGGATAAAAAACAGAAATTAAAATATTCGATGCTTGAGCGGATGACTGCTCTGAAGTTTGGTTGAGGAGAATACCAATCCTATTTTTAGCGAAACTGTCATAACGTTCAGGTCGATCAATTTGTCGAATAAATTTCTGATCCAGACGGGTCTGTTCAAAATCTTGAATGTTTAATTCTTGATGAATATCAAAATCATTTCTTGCTTTTGGATCTGTATAAAACATCTCATGGGTTGGCTTATTTTGTTCAGATAGACCAATGGCGAGATTGTCGTAGATGCTTACAGGGCATAATGAAAAATTGATTTGAATTGGAGAATTGGGAGTTTTAATAGATACAGCAGCATTATTCTCAATCAAGATTGAGCAGCTTTGATTTATCAAAACTCCCTGAAAATGAGCTCTTCCACCAAACACATAACTCTCTGCGTAAATATGAGTACTTACTAATATTCCAGCAATCAGGGTTATATACTTTTTCATGGTAAATAAGCTCATGTAATCAAATAGTTAATAATTATCTTAGGCAGATAAATTATTCATATTTCACTACAAAAGTTGCATCAGCATTTGCTTGACCAGGTGTAGATGCACCAGTCGCTACATAACGAGCGCTGAATTGAAGTGTGTTATCACCAGTGATCAATGTTTTAGGTGTAGAGAAACTAGCACCAGTAACACCTAAGATTTTTGAAGTGTCATCAGCAATCTCAATCCCTACATTTGTTGCAGCAGTAGAGTTTGTACCACCAGCAGCAACTGAAAGTAAGTTTGCATTAGACGTTACAGACTGACCATAAAATGCAACAGCAGCAGTTGCTTGAACTGTTGGATCACAGTCAACAAGTTTGATTTGGAACGGTACTGGAGTTGTTTTATCGCCAGCAACAGCTAAACGTGCAGTACGGTATTGACCTAAATCAACAGTTTGATTTGAAGATTCTGTACTTACAGCACATGCTGCATTTACGATTTCACCAGTAAAATGTACTGTTCCACCGTTAACAGTTACAGGATCAGCAGCGAAAGCTGAAACAGAAAGCGTTAAAGCAGATAAAGTTGCAGTACTTAATAGAGCTAATTTCATAGTAAAACCCATTCATTTTAGAAGGTTGATTTTTAATATTTATTTAAAATCATTTTTTATGATTTCAATAAATTACACTTAGTCGCACTGTTTAATAAAATAGTAATGTACTTAAATAAATGCAGGGTTATAGTGACTTACATCACAATAGATAACTTTGTATTTTGTGCATAATTAATTTGTATTTGACGCCCTTATCATTTTTTATGAAAAGTATATGAATTAATGTGATTAGTTGGGTGCTTGTTTTTAGCTGTGCTGTGTACAGTGTTGTTGCTTATTATTGATATAAGTGAGTACGGTTTTTTGATCAAAAATGCTCATTGAATGAGTAGATCTAAGCTGAGTTTGATAAAAATTCTTGATGAAAAAGGATATTCGGAAATGTCATCTGCAACTGTCTGAGGTAGGCTGATTCTGGAATTGATTAAAATTCAGCAAGACTCCGTCAAGATCATTGTTTTTTAATAAAGTTTTGCAAATGAAGCTTTGGAGTGATTTCTAAATGTAGTTAAGCTTTATCAACTATGAAACTTTTACCATCGCATAGAAATAGATGTATGAAGATCAAGTTTTCAATGCCCCACGATATGATCACCATCTAGGATTCAAAAGTATAAAAAATGAATTGATAACCAACTGTTTATAAAAGTTCATTCAAAACATAAGCTTCATTTATGTTCAATGACTTGATGCAAATCACTTGTATGAATAATTAGATGGTTTGACTATAGTTTGGAAGCCAGACTTACCCTATAAGCTTCTGCTGCATAACAACAGCAATCAAAACTAGACGATTTATACAACGCTTGATTGTGTATAGTGCTTTATTTTTTAATCTGAGATGGCATTCCAATTTGCGCAGCTAAAGGCGAGAAAATCACTTTAATTGGAGAGTTAGCCCGACTTTGCTGTACATCAGGCCCTATATAATTCTTGCCTTGAGATGTTGCAAAACTACGATGCCACACACTAAGTTCAGTATCTGACAGCCACGCTATGTGCAAAGCATTATCCTTTGCGCCAAAGTCGATGGTTCTTACATCAAATTGCGCCAAAGCATGAATAAATGAACGACATTTTTCAGTTTCACCTTTTTTTAGAACTGAAACTTGAACTTGGGTTGCAGCACCAAACATTGCATCATTGGCTCGGCACTGAAGAACTTCCACATGAAAACGTCCATCAGGAGAGGGCAGATCTCTTATCAGCTTATTTACCGTGCTGGATTGGCATGCTGTTAATACGATGGGTAATATCAGTAAAGTACATATCCTTGTCAGTTTCATTTTATTCCTTGCTATGTAAATACATTACGATTTTTGTTTTATCGCTTTATTCAAATCGGCCAGTCTGCTTTTAGCCAATACATGGAATGATTCAGTTGAATTATTTTCACAACTTAGACTGGTCATCATATCGTGTTGCATGTTTACTGGCGATTTAATAAAGGATGATGTGTTTAAGTTTATCTGTATTTTGCTGTTTTAAAATATGTTTTTGTATTGATTTTTCACATGATTTAATTATTTGTGTTTAGCTGCTCTGTATTTAATCTTAATGGGAATGCTTAGAGAAAATTTAATGAATAAAAAGGGCTTGCAGAAAAAAGTTGTAGAAGTTTTAATCTAAGTTTGAACGTTAGATAAAATATTAACATTCCATCAATCAGAAAATTGATCATATATTGTTTGTTTTTCTAGGTAAAAATCATTCAATTTATCGAAGGTTATTGGCCATGAGGGCTTTTATTATGTTTAAAACATTCACGATCGCAGAGCAACACTATTTTAAACAATTCATGGGGATCGCAAACACGCTTATGTTGGCGTTTGTTGTTTTGATGTGGTCAGGCCATGTGGCCGCAGAGGGCAATTGTCCTCCTGGTTATTATCCAATTGGTGGGCAAGGCCTGCAAGGGTGTGCACCGATTCCAAGCGGCGGTAGTAATGGTGGTGGCGGTGGTGGCACATATAAATGGGAACCCTCACTTTGGGAAAAGCGTTGGGGCGCGATTGCTGAAGATAAGGCAGCACCTTCTCGACCTACAGGTTATGCCCAAGCGACACGAACCGAACGTGGGGCAAAAAAAGTAGCCTTGGAAAATTGCCAAAAAAAGGGAGGTAAAAATTGTGAAGTCATCTTTACCTATAACAATAAATGTGTTGCCTTGGCTGATCCGACTCAAGGTGGTCAAGAGTCTGTGATTAGAATTGATCGTACGCCAGCAGGCGCCAAAGCATTAGCTGCTTATGAGTGTCAAAGTAAAAACAAGCAAGAGTGTAAAGTGGTTTACTCAGCATGTAGTACTTATTACGAGCCGGGGGCCAGTATATTTTATTGGTGGTAATACATAGCGGTTCTGCTTTAAGTAACATTGCCTATTGTGATAAACCCGAGATAAGTGTTTGAAGTAAAATATATATTTAAATAAAAGATCGGATCTTTTTTAAAGGATAAAAATGATGAAAGCTGTTAATTTTTTACTGAGCAGTATTTTAATTTTGCCCTTGTTTGCACATGCAGATACCTTGAAACTGCAAAAAAGCACGCAAGAATTTGATCATTATCGTGGACAAATTACAGTGAATGGAGAATATTCATATTATTTTGATGATGAAGTGGCGGGTGATGTTATCTGTTTTCATCCCAGTGCACCTTCAGATCAGTTGATACCACGTAAGCCTGATGATCGCCGTTCACGCTGGTTTTGTTTTAGTGATACTCAACAGGTTGCTCAGGCATTGAAGCTCAACAAAAGACCCAAGGAAGGTTATATTGGCTATACCGGACATGCAACTGTAACAGTTGGAGAATATGCGGTTTATAAGGGCGAAAGTGATGGTACTGATCTGGCAAAATTGGTATCAGTCCAAAAAGCAGATACCCCAAAACTAGTTAAAAGCTCAGGTTATTAAAAGACCATTTTTATCGCAATGTTAAATTAAATACATATTTAAAGTTTAAAGGAAATAAATCATGAAAATTGTTAGTTTTTTACTGGCGGGTATGCTGATCACGCCAATTGTTGCACAGGCAAAAACACCACAACAATGGGCTGACTGCGCCGATAAGGTTGGGCGTACTATCGATGTACAAGAAGTTGGTAATATCGGCTATGAGTCAGAAATCAAAAGTAAGTGTGGTACACGTCCTGTTCCAACAACGGGTATGGCGAAACCAGATGGTAGACACCCGCATGACGTTATACAGGCAGCACCTTGGAAAGCTCGTTTTCAGCAATTAGTTGGCAAATCATATGCAAATCTCACTTCAGCTTTAGTGGTATCCAGTGCAATGCAGCGTCAGGGTGATTGGCTGGTAGGCAGTGGTTATGACCCACGTGGGGCGGGTTCGAGTAAGGCTGTCATTGCGATCAATACTAAAACAGGTAAAGTCATGGCGGCTTATTCTGATACTGAAGATGGTGTTAAATTCTTTGGCTTTGATGAAAATACCAAAGGTGTTCCAAGTAAATTTTCACAATGGGTTGCGGAAAGTGCAGCAGGCTGATCTGTTATAGTCAACCTGTAAAAAAACTCATATACAAGAAAATAATTTCTTTTAATTAATATTTTTAATTAAATCAATTGTATAGGGAAATAAATTGTTTGATTATCAAAAAGCTTGCAATGCCACACCTTACCTTCAAAGTTTAAATATCTTTGCGTAGGCGATGCCTCACTTTTCAGAGATGAAAAGGTGACAAAAATCTTTCGTTAGGCGAGGGGTACGTCCTGTACCCCCGCCCAACAGCGACATCCATGTCGCCCCCACGGTAGGACTAACCATCTAGGATTCAAAAGTATAAAAAAAGAATTGAGAACCAATTAAAATATTCATTGTGATTTAAAATCAGCAATTACAGGAAAATTACAATCTGGAGTTGTATAAATAGTTGTGTTAAAAGCTTAGGTTTGTTGTAGCAAAGATACGCTGGTTAGAGAGCAATCGACTGTTCAAAATACTGTGTTATTTCGAGTTACCATTTTGTATAAGAGCCTGAGTCTGTCATCAACACAGTCATATAAAAAAACAGCATTACTTAGCGATAATTAACAGTAAACAAGCTTTCAAAATAAGTTTTATAAGTATAATACGCCACTTGATGAAATGGGATTGAATAAACTGTTGCAGTAAAAATAGTGTTGCAAGAGGATCTTTTAATTAAGAAACTAATTATTAGACAAAGTTCAATTGTATTTTTTGTATTTATTGTTATTCAAATGTTATAATTTGTCTAAAGAAGGCTTTTTAAGCCAATTAAATTAGCTGATGTTGATGATTAAAACATGCTTCAATTAAATATTTCTAGGCTCACTTTGAGCGAAGATGGTGATACATTTTTAGCACTTGAAAAAATTCCTGCGATGCAACGTAGACGGCTATCAAGTATTGCTAAAATTGCATTGAATAGTGCAATTCAAAGTTTGCAGGGGATTCAGGTCGACTATATTGTTTGGAGCTCACAATATGGCGACGAAGAAAAAACACTTAAAATTTTACAAGATGTCCTGTCAGACCAAACCCCATCTCCGACACTTTTTTCAACCTCTGTACATAATGCAGTTTCAGGTTTGTATTCTATATTTTGTCAAGATGATACGGTTGCGACCAGTTTGGCAGCATCATGGTCTGAAGCTTTAGTCGAAGCTTATGCTTATTTAAAAACCCATCACAATGCCAAAAATGCCTTGGTGATTTATTATGACCAAGCCTTACCAGAAATATATGATGAGTATCAGAATTTTAAAGCTTTTTCATTGGCTGGAGTGGTCAGTTTAGAAAATGCCAATTTAAAAATTGCTGTAGAAAATCTGCAACTGCAACAGAGCAAATATTTAGAGGCTCAAGATTTTAATGTGTTTTGGCACAATCAAAACCTGATAGAAAAGGGTGTTTGGGTCAAATGTTAAATATCAATAAAGTAAAGAAAAAGTTAAATTACGCTTGGCGTGTTGGTGCTACAGGTTTTAGTTTTGCAAGTTTTGGCTTGGGTGGAATTGTGATTGGGGGTGTGGTTGCACCATTGGTGAAAGTCAGCACATTTGATACAAGAAAAAGACAAGATCGTGCGCAAAAAGCCATTAAATATAGCTTTAAAGGCTTTACTGAAATGATGGTTAAATTGGGCATCATGACCTATGAGGTCGAAGGCTTGGAAAAGCTGGCCCATAGCCGTCAAGAGTTAGTCATTGCAAATCATCCAACCTTGATTGATGTGGTGATTTTGATTGGCTTAATGGAAAAGGCCAACTGTATTGTAAAAAAAGCACTTTGGCGTAATCCATTTACATTGGGGCCGGTACGTAGTGCAGGTTATATTTTAAATGAGGGATCTGAGCAATTCATTTTGGACTGCGTTAAAAAACTCCAAGAAAAAGATGCAGCCTCATTATTGATATTTCCAGAAGGGACACGAACAGAAAAAGGCGCATCACTGAATGAATTCCAACGTGGTGCGTCAAATATTGCGATTCGAGCGAATGTTCCAATTCGTCCGATTTTGATAGAATGCACGCCCTCGACACTGACCAAAAATGAAAAGTGGTATCACATTCCAAATGAACCATTTCACATTCAGATTACAGTGTTAGATGCGGTACATGTACAGGATATATTGGATGATGCTGCTGTGAACTCAAAACAGGTGAAACAGCTCAATCATTTTTTGCACAACTTATTTAATCAAGCGTTAATTAAACAAGAGTTATCTACAAATGAGCAATCTTGCTGATGAGTTAAAAGAAATGATCATTGATGTGCTGGCATTGGAAGATATTTCAATTGAAGATATTGATACCAATGCACCACTCTTTGGTGATGGATTAGGGCTGGATTCTATTGATGCCCTAGAATTAGGTTTAGCTTTGAAAAAACGCTATAACATTCATTTAAATGCTGAATCACAGGAAACCAAGCAACATTTCGCCTCTGTGCAAAGTTTAGTGGACTTGGTTGAAGCGCAACGTGCTGCTTAAGAGGTCGTTATGTTATCTGAAGAAATCGTCTTAACAAATCTACGTGAGTGGATGGAAGAACTATTTGAAATTGAACCTGCTGATATTCAGCTTGAGTCAAACCTGTATTCTGATCTAGATGTTGATAGCATCGACGCTATTGATTTAGTTGTTAAAATTAAAGAATTAACCGGTAAGCAAGTTAAACCTGAAGATTTTAAAAATGTTAGAACAGTGCAAGATGTTGTGGTTGTGATTCAAAATATGTCTGCAGAATGAAGCATTTGATCCGCAGTGGAGTCACCGTCTTATTTCTACTTTACCCATTTATCGTGGGCTACAGCCTAGCGCATGGTCATTTTATTTGGGTGAGTGCTTTGTTGGTTCTGCTTGGTGGATCACGCTTATTTTTTAAAAAAAGCGATCTTATGTGGCCATTAACTTGGTTTGCCATTATTTGTGGTGGGCTGAGTTTGATTTTAAAAGATCATGCATGGTTAAAGCTGTATCCAGTATTGATGAGTGTGGGCGCGTTGATAATTTTTGCGACCACCTTAATCAAACCACCCTCAATGATTGAACGTTTTGCACGTTTGGTTGAACCTGATTTACCTGAGTCTGGGGTGATCTGGACTAAAAATGTCACGATTGTTTGGTGTGGCTTTTTTATTTTAAATGCCTGTATTGCGCTTTATACAGTGTTATTTAGCAGTACTCAAATGTGGGTACTTTATAATGGTTTTATTTCTTATCTTTTGATGGGTTTGTTATTTGCAGGTGAATTTGTACTGCGAAAAATTCATCAAGCTAAAAATCATACGAGTTAAAATAAACGCTTATGTTGTGTCATTTTCAAAGCCACATTCATGCTGAAAAATGTGTGTGTATCACCTCTGATTTTAGTGTCAAAACATTCTCCCAATTTTGGCAGGAGGTGTTGAGTGAAAAAACACACATTGAACAATCCGCTGAAAGTGCATGGGCCTTGTGGCAAAATGACAGTTATGATTTTTTAGTGTTATTTTTTGCAGTTTTACTGGCAGATAAACAGGTGATTCTCCCACCAAATCGTGTGCGTGATTTGGAAAAAAGCTTAGCGGCTCAGAATATTTATTTTATTGAACGACAATATAAACAGATTAATCCTGTGGTTGAAAATACTCAACACATTGATCTAAATGATGATTTTTTAAATCGTGCAGCAGTGTTTTTTTATACTTCGGGTTCTACAGGGCAACCTAAAAAGATTCCGCGTACTCTAAAACAGCTGCTTAATGAAGTACAGGGTTTAGATCAAAGTTTTGATCTAGCAGAAAATGCACTGGCGCTTGCTACAGTCAGTCATCAACATATTTATGGTCTATTGTTTAAATTACTTTGGCCACTTGCCAGTGGCAGAGCTTTTTATAATCCGCAATTGGCATTTCCTGAAGATGTGGTTGAAGCACAAAAAAAATTACAGCATTTAAGTCACGATAACTTTGGTTCAAATCATTATGTGGTTTCCAGCCCAGCACTTTTAAAACGTTGGACCTCTGATGTATTACTTGAACAGTATTCAGTGGTTTATTCTTCAGGTGGTAAATTAGATGCTGGAGTGCGTCCGCTGCTCAATGCCAGTATCACCGAAATTTTTGGTAGTTCCGAAACGGGCGGTATTGCTTATCGCACACAAGATGAGGCGCTTTGGACGCCGTTTGCAGATGTCGAAATTAGTGTTACAGATGCGGGTGAGCTCGGTGTCTTGACTCAACATGCGTATATCAATGATTGGATCTATACCGCAGATAAAGTCGAAGTGTCGGTGCCTAATGATCGAAAAAGTCAGTTTCAGCTTCAAGGTCGCTTAGACCGTATTGTTAAGCTTGAAGAAAAGCGTTTAAGTCTTGATTCTATTGAAAGTGCTATTATTGAATTACCAGAAGTCAGTGAATGTCATACATTGATCTTTGAAAAGGATCATCGACAAATTTTGGCATGTGTGGCGGTATTGTCTGAACAAGCTCAATTAGAACTTAAACACAGTCATAAGCGTGCATTTGTCGCAAAAATAAAACAACAACTAGCAGATAAATTGGAATATATTGCAATACCGAGGCAGTGGCGTTTTTTAAGCCAATTACCGAAAAATTCCCAATCAAAGCTCAATAAAAATTATATGAAATCATTATTTGAAAACTTAAATTTACCCGTGGTTTTAGCATCGCATATTGATGCCAATAGCGCAGAATTTAAATTAGAATTTATTCCTGAACTGGCTGCTTTTAATGGGCATTTTCCTGATCACCCGATTTATCCTGGTGTTGGGCAAATTGCTTTTATTCAAAAGTTCGCTAAAGAGATCTGGGCTGATCTAGATTGGTGTACAGCATTAGAACAAATTAAGTTTCAGGAATTGATCCAACCGCATGCCGTGGTTTTGCTTAAACTTGAGCGTAAAGCAGATAAAATCAGTTTTCAATTGCAGCAGGCTGAACAATCTTTAGCATCAGGACGTTTAGTTTTTGCTACTGCGGTTAGAGCTTAGGAGACAGATGATGCAGCAATATCGATTAGGTTTTGTGATTCCTGTGTATAACCATCCACATTATATCAAAGCATTACTGGACTATATTCACTCTTATGGTTTGCCAGTGGTTTTAGTCAATGATGGTAGCGATATTGAATGTTCGACCTTGTTGCTAGAATTGGCGCAGCAGCATAAAAATGTATATCTGGTCGAGCACGCGACCAATCAGGGCAAAGGTCAGGCCGTGATGACAGGTTTATATCAGGCACAAGATCTTGGCTGGACACATGCTTTACAAATTGATGCAGATGGGCAGCACGACTGGCAGGATATTGAAAAATTCATCACCATCTCAGAACAGCATCCTCAAGCAATGATTTTGGGACAGCCGATCTTTGATGAAACGGTACCGAAAAAGCGTTTGTATGGCCGTTATGTCACCCATGTCTGGGTTTGGATTAATAGTTTGTCACTTGAAATCAAAGACAGTATGTGCGGTTTTCGTATTTATCCACTTGATCAAACCATTCACGTCCTCAATCGAGCAAAATTCCAACCACGCATGGGTTTTGACAGTGAAATTTTAGTGCGTCTAAAGTGGGAACAAGTTCAGTTTATCAACGTACCTACTGCCGTGATTTATCCAGAACAAGGTATTTCACATTTTAATGTGTGGAAAGATAATTTAGGACTCAGTAAAGCACATGCGCGACTTTTTGCAGGTATGTTAATTCGCTTACCTAAATTATTGGCACAAAAAACCAAAGGTTCAGCACATGACTGAATCACATACAAAACGATGGAGTGAGCTTAAAGAAAAGGGTGGAATGTTGCCTTTGATGTTAATGCTGTGCTTCTACCGTTTTGGTGGGCGTTTTTTATGTAAGCTGGTGCTGTATTTCATCATCATGTGGTACTGGATTTTTTCTCGGACGGCGCGTCAGGCTTCATTGCTTTATTTACAAAAGTTGCATCATTTTGCTCAAGAAAAGTCACCATTTTCACATCAACCGAATATGAGTCATTCGTATATTCATTTGATGACATTTGGTGAGTGTATTTTGGATAAAATTGAAGGTTGGCTGGGAAAAGTCGCAGAAGAAAAGCTGATTTTGCATGGGCATGTGCATTTTCAGGAAAATTATAAAAAAGGTGCGATCATTGTGGTATCGCATTTTGGCAATATCGAATTGCTACGTGCGATCAAATCTGATCACCAACAAAAAATAAATGTATTGGTTTATCAAAAACATGCCAGTAAATTTAATGAATTTCTTAAAAAGCTCAATCAAAAAGCCGATGTGCATCTGATTTCGGTCGATGAACTTGGCGTTGATACTGCGATTCTTTTGCAGGAGAAACTGGATCAGGGTGAGTGGATCATCGTGGCAGCAGATCGAGTGCCAGTTCAATCGCAACGTGTCGAAAATCTTAAATTTTTAGCTGATGAGTCCGCTTGGCCGCAAGGACCTTGGATTTTAGCGAGTTTACTGAAAGTTCCGATATTGGCGGTTTTCTGTTATCGCAAGCAAGACAACTTTCATGTGCATATCCACTCAATCGCTCAAAAACTTAATTTTCCGCGGCAAACCCGCAACCAAGCCATAGCTGAAGTCATGCAACGCTATGTTCAACTGGTCGAACAGCATTGCGTAGATGCACCTTATCAATGGTTTAATTTTTATAATTTTTGGAACAAATAAAAATGCAGACACTTGTCATCGGAGAAAAACCACTTTCAATTGAAGAGGTTGTTGCTGTCGCAAATCAAAAGCTCAAAGTGGCGCTGCCTAAGTCTGAAAGTTGGCAGGCATTGATTCAACGAGGTGCTGATTTTCTCGATCAATTATTACAAGAAGAAGGCGTCATCTATGGGGTAACCACAGGTTATGGCGATTCTTGTTTGGTTGAAGTGCCTGCACATCAGGTCAATGAATTGCCTTTGCATTTATCTCGTTTTCACGGTTGTGGTTTGGGGCAAAATCTGGACTTGATCACTGCACGTGCTGTGATGGTGACTCGATTATGTTCTTTGGCGCGTGGCTATTCAGGGGTATCACATGCTTTACTTGAGCGTTTGGTTTGGATGCTTAATGAAAATATTATTCCAGTGATCCCTTCAGAAGGCTCAGTCGGCGCCAGTGGTGATTTAACCCCATTGTCCTATATTGCAGGGGCATTGGTCGGTGAACGGGATGTTTACTATCAAGGTAATATTGTGGCAGTCGCAGATGTTTATGCTGAATATGCGATACAGCCTTTGGCACTCAGACCCAAAGAAGGGCTTGCCATTATGAATGGTACTGCGGTGATGACCGCAATGGCCTGTTTAAATTATAAAAAAGCTGAGCAGATTAGTTTGGCAAGTACTTTAATCACAGCATTAAATGTGTTGGCATTAGAGGGCAATCCAAGCCATTTTGATGAAGTGTTATTTGCCCAAAAACCACATGCAGGACAGCAAGAGATTGCCAAGCAACTACGTGAATGGTTAAACGATAAAGTACAAACAGAGCATCAAAGTCCACGTTTGCAAGATCGTTATTCACTGCGTTGTGCACCACATATTATTGGAATCTTTGAAGATTCTAAAACGTGGCTTAGACAATTTATTGAAAATGAATTGAACTCAAGTAATGACAATCCGTTAATTGATCCGATCAATTTACGCGTGTTACATGGTGGGCATTTCTATGGTGGACATATCGCACAGGCTATGGATAGCTTAAAAATTATGATTGCCAATATTGCTGATTTGATGGATCGTCAGCTTGCACAGTTGGTCGATCATAAAATGAATCATGGTTTACCGCGCAATTTGACTGGTGCTAAAACTGATCGCTTACCGCTCAATCATGGTTTTAAAGCCGTACAGATAGGCGTGTCAGCTTGGACTGCCGAAGCGCTTAAACAGACGCTTGCAGCTTCAATTTTTTCACGTTCAACCGAGTGCCATAATCAAGATAAAGTCAGTATGGGCACGATTGCCGCACGTGATGCCAGTCGGGTGATTTTATTGACCGAACAAGTGATTGCTGCATTGAGCTGTGCTGCGGTTCAAGCAATTGAACTGAGAGGATTGGCACAACAATTAAGTCCAGTGTTGGGTTTGTTTAGACAATGGGTACTGAAAGAATTTCATTTTGTTGAAGAAGATCGTCCATTGCAAAAAGAGCTACAAGCGATAGTGGATCATCTTGAAAATCTCAGTCTGTTAAACTGTAATCTGTTGCAGCACAAGCAGGAGAACGCTGATGTATGCTGATGTCATTATTGATGTTCCATTTCATGATGTAGATACCATGAATGTGGTTTGGCATGGGCATTATCTCAAATATTTTGAAATTGCCCGTTGTAAATTGCTGGATCAATTTGACTATAACTATAATCAAATGAAAGATTCTGGTTATGCATGGCCAGTGATTGAAAGTTATGTCCGTTATGCGCAAGGTATTATTTTTGGGCAGCATATCCGAGTACGTGCGACTTTAAAAGAATGGGAAAACCGTTTGAAAATCGAGTACCAGATTTTTGATGCAGAATCGGGTAAACGCCTCACCAAAGGTTTTACCAGTCAGGTGGCAGTCGAGATAGAAACTCGAGAAATGTGCTTTCAGTCACCACAAATATTTTTAGACCGCCTATATGCATGGTCTGAATTTAAGACCAAATAGGGGGGCATAAAAAATGTTGAATTTTAAAAATAAAATCAAACTGATCATCACCAGTATGATGTTTATGGTTGTGACGGCACTTCCATTGGCAAGTTATGCGGAAAGTTCTAAAGTTGGGCAAATTTTTCAACAGCTTTCCCAAACACCTGTAGTTCGCGCCCATTTTGAGCAGCAAAAAAAGCTCACCTCGTTAAATAAAACTTTTAGCTCAAATGGGCAGGTTTTATTTTCCAAAAGCCAAGGGGTGATTTGGCAGATTCAAAAGCCTGTTCAAGCAGATTTGATTGTTACCCCAAAAAAGTTGCTACAAAAAACCCAGCGAACCATGAGTCAACTTGAGATTAATAACAGTCAATATGGTTCAGTGGCGACCATGTTTTTACAGTTAATGGCAGGCGATGAAACAGCCTTAGCCAAAAACTTTAATGTGGTTGCAGCCAATTACACAACAGCAGCTTGGGATGTCACATTGACCCCGAAAAGTGCGTTGTTTAAAAAATTGTTTGTCAAAGTGAATGCGCAAGGTGGACGTTATGTCAATCGTATTGTGATTACTGAACAAGCCAATAATATGACGATTATTAATTTTAGTCAGCAGACGGCTCAACCTCAAACTTTATCGGCGTCTGAGAATGCACTTTTCCAATTGGCAAAATAAACTCACTGCAATTTGGTTGATATTTTTAGTCATCATTGCGATCGGGCTGGGATTTACATGGATGCAAAAAGGCATTCACATCCAGACCAATATTTTTGCTTTACTGCCAAAAGTAAAGCAGGACAAACAGCTTGAGCAAACTGAACACTATGTCAGTGAGCAATTGAACAATAAAGTATTCTTGGTGATTGATGCAAAATCATCTGAACAAATTGATCAAGCAACACAGATATTAAGGGCTGGTGTCCAACAGTCGAATTTGTTTAAGCCATTAAAAGCACAAGTTGATACCGAAGATTTTGCCAGAACTTTATATGCACATCATGCAGGCTTAATCAGTTCGCAAGATCAAACAATCTTAAAACAACAGGATTATGCGGCACTGACTGAACAAAGTTTGATGCAAATCATGAGTCCGGGTATGCCAATCACTGAAAGCTTGCTTCAACAAGATCCATTGTTATTATTTCCACGTTATGCCATGGGGCTTGCAAGCCTGCAACAGCATTCAAATATCGAAATACAAGATGGTTTTGCCACAATTTCTGATGAGCAAGGCTATTCTCGACTATTTAATTTAGAACTTTTAAAAAGTCCTTATGATATTGAGTATCAAGAACAAACTGCCCAATGGATGGCTAATGTTAATCAGCAATTGAGCAAGATCGGGGTGAAACCGCACTGGACTGGAACAATTGTTTTTTCGCATTTTGGTACCCAATCTGCAAAGAACGAAATTTCTACAATCGGCGTGGGTTCGAGTATCGGTGTCTTACTTTTGGTCTGGTTTGGTTTCCGCTCTATTCGCCCGATGTTGACCGAGTTTATTGCGGTTGCCACAGGTTCAATGGTGGCTTTTGCGGTAACCCACTGGATATTTTCCGAAATACATCTGATGACTTTGGTTTTTGGTGCAAGTCTGATTGGGGTATGTGTCGATTTTTCCTTTTACTTTATGGCAATGCAATCGCAGCAACGACATCTCAATGGATTTGCCGTATTAAAGCCGATTTTACCTAGTTTGTTGATCGGGCTTTCAACCACATTGCTGGCTTATTTATTTTTAAGTTTTACCCCTTTTCCCGGCTTTAAGCAGATTGCAGTATTTTCAATGGTGGGCTTAACTGCTGCTGGAATCACCAGTCTATTATTACTGCCGCGTTTACCTGCATTAAATGCTGAACCTGCAATACGCAGATTAAGCTTTATTGGCACATGGCGTAATTATTTTTTAGCGCACGCAACAAAGCGTTATCTGTTGATTTTTGTGATCTTTGTGGTTTCAGGATCAAGTTTGCTGCTAATCAAAAGTAATGATGATGTACGTAATTTACAAAGCATGGATCAACATTTAAAGCAGGAAGACCAATATATTCGTTCTCGTTTTGGGCAAGCGCAGGGCAGCGATTATTTTGCAATTTATGCCAATTCAGCAGAGGATCTTGCAAGGCAAGAACAACGCTTAATCCATGCGCTTTCTCAGTTAAAACAACAGGGCAAAATTGACGGATTTCAAGCAATAGGGCAAACGATTCCTTCGCTGGAACAGCAACAGCAGAATGTTGAAGCGCTACAGAAAATTCCAAAATCAGTACTGGTGGAATATGCAAGCGCGATGCAACTTGATCCGAAAGATGTCCTGAGTTGGCAAGCAAGATTGTCTCAACAAACATTGTTAAATTTAGATCAGTTTGCTGCCCATCCTTTGGCATTTTTACAGGTTAATCCGCAGCAAAGATTGATTTTGATTCAAGGCATAAAAGATGTAACAGCCGTAGAGGCTTTGCAAGATCAGCAGAATAAGCTGGTTCGTCCTGTACATAATTTATCGCGCTTATTCCAAGACCATCGGATCCAAGCTGAATATCTTTTTGTTTATGCATTAATTGCCTTAGCGATCGGTTTAATGCTGATCTATGGGATTAAATCGGTGTTCGCTTTGATGGTGCCTGTGACTTTGGCGTTGATGAGCACTTTTGCATTACAGGCATGGATGGGCGTTGAGATTAATCTATTTAGTGTAATGGGGGTTTTTCTCATCTTGGGGATTGGTGTGGATTACGCCATTTTCTACCGTCAAGGGCACGATCATCCGCATGTGGTCGGGATGGCATTATTTCTCTGTATGATGTCGACGTTGTTGGGATTCGGTTTATTGGCGTTAAGCCATACCTATGCAATACATTGTTTTGGGTTAACGGTTCTTTTTGGGGTAATTTTTTCGTTTATCTATGCCACGCTGTTTACGCCGGCAGACTCAAAATTAAATCAAAATCAATTAATCAGTCAAAGAACTGAACATTAAGGTGAGTACATGAAGGGTTTAGATTTACAACAAACAGATGTGGTGATCATCGGGGCAGGACCATCGGGAAGTTCCGCAGCAGCACTGCTTCGACACAAAGGTTATCAAGTGGTGATCATTGAAAAGCAGCATTTTCCACGCTTTTCGATCGGTGAATCACTTTTGCCACAATGTATGGTGTTTTTAGAAGAGGCCGGTTTATTAGACACAGTTCGTGAACATGTTGAAGAATATGCATTTCAATTTAAAAATGGGGCAGCATTCTTACGTGGTCATCAACGGAGCTACTACGATTTTACTCAAAAATTTAGTGAAGGTCCTGGAACGACATGGCAGATTAGACGTGCCAATTTCGACCATCTTTTAGCACAGCAAGCTGAACAATATGGGGCTGAAATTCGTTTTGGGCATGAGGTTGTTGCAGTTGATGTTGAGCTTGATCATCCTCTATTAACGGTTAAAGATGAGCAGCAAAATATCTATCAAATTCAGGCTAAATTTTTACTGGATGCCAGTGGCTTTGGTCGTATTTTACCGAAACTTCTTGATCTGGAAAGTCCTTCAAATTTTCCAGTACGCCGTGCGGTGTTTAGTCATATTGAAGATGGGATCTTGGATGATCCTGAATTTGACCGAAATAAAATCCTGATTACGGTACATGAAAAAGATCACCGTGGATGGTATTGGTTAATTCCGTTTGCGGATGGTCGCTGTTCATTTGGGATTGTTGCTGAACAGGATTTCTTTGATCATTATGGTTATATCTCTGATGAGCCTGAAGCCTTATTGGCTTTATTTAAAGATATTCTTGCAGATGAACCGAGTTTGTCGCATGTTCTGCGCAATATGAAATTTGATACGCCAATCCGTACTTTGGTCGGCTATTCAGCAAATGTTAAAACCTTGGCACAGCGTAATTTTGCTTTGCTGGGCAATGCGGGTGAGTTTTTAGATCCTGTGTTTTCATCTGGGGTGACTATTGCACTCAAGTCTTCAAGTTTGGCAGTACCTTTAGTCGATCAAGTCTTACAAGGTGGACAAGTAGACTGGATGCAAGAATATGAAAAACCTCTGCGTAAAGGAATTAAAGTATTTCGCGCTTATGTAGAAGCATGGTACGACGGTGAGTTTCAAGATGTAGTATTTTCAAAAAATCAAAATGAAAAAATCCGTCGTATGATTGCATCATTATTGGCGGGCTATGCTTGGGATGAAACGAATCCAATCTATCGCAATGCACGACAACGCTTAAATACCTTAGCTGAGTATTGTCGTCATGATCTGGAACAGAGCAAAATACTTGAGAGCGAATAATGCAAATTTGGTTAAAAACAATGAGCATCAGTCTGTTGTTAGCGCTGGGTGCCTGTCAAAGTATGTATCCACAGCCACAAGGTCTGGTTCCTGTGGTTTGGTCTGCTGATCCAGCCTTGGCGCATTATCAGCGTCAAGATCAAGTTGAAGTTGTCTGGAAAAATCAAAGTTTTAGCTTTTTGCTCTACCAAGAACAACAGGCAAAAAACTTACAAATGTTTGCTTTAAGCTTAACTGGACAGCAACTGTTTAGACTGGATTTCGATGGTCAAAAAGTGCAGGTGCATGAAAGGATAAAGCCGATGCGTTTGTTACCCTTTGATTTTGTGGTTCGAGATATTCTGTTTGCAACTTATCCTGATTTTGCAAAAAATCATTTAGAAAATGTTAAAGTGAAACAGGGCGTTGATCAGACTGAAATTGAGATCGATCAAAAAAATGTTTTAACGATAAAAACGCATGCTGATCATATTGAGCTGGATAACCTGCAAGTTCCTTATCAAATGATCTTTAGCCCTGTGGAAAATACTTTAAAAGACAATTCATTAGAGCAAAGTGAAATGGAAGATCTACAAAAAAATGACAAAAAAGATTGATTTAAATCATCCCGCTGTAGGCATTCATTGTTCAGCCAGTTTATCTGCTTTAGGTGATCATCCTGAACAGGTCAAGGCACAATTGACCTCATTGGAAAACAGTTTAACCCTGAATAAATCTTTGATTTTTGATCAGCCTGTATGGGTGGGTGCTTATCCACATCCGTTATGTAGTGATATTCCCGTGGCGCTAAAAAACTATGACTCGCGTAATTTACGTTTTGCCTTAACTGCGCTTGCACAATGTGAATCTCAGTTACGTGACTATGTGGCTAAGTTTGATAAAAAGCGGCTTGCAATCATTGTGGGGACCTCAACGTCAGGTATTTCGGACAATGAACCCTTATTAAAAGCCTACTTTCAAGGCCAAACTGAAACAGTGATTCAACAGCAAAAGCAGGAAATGGGTAATCTCGGCAAAGCTTTGCAAATCTATTTGGGCTGGGACGGTCTTGCGTATACGATTTCTACAGCCTGTTCTTCAAGTGCCAAAGCTTTTGCCAGTGGGCAACGTTTGCTTAATGCAGGGCTTGCCGATGCTGTATTGGTGGGTGGCGTAGATACCCTCGCTAAACTGACCTTAAACGGCTTTAACAGTCTGGAAAATTTGAGTACAGGTATCTGTAGCCCATGTGGATATCAGCGGGATGGGATCAATATTGGTGAGGCCGCAAGCTTATTTTTACTCAGTAAAGAACCAGCGCCGATCATGTTGATTTCTGCGGGTGAATCTATGGACGCATGGCATATTTCTGCACCGCATCCAGAAGGCAAAGGCGCAGCAACTGCAATGCAAAAAGCACTGGATCAGGCGCAATTAAAAGCTTCAGATATTCATTATCTTAATTTGCATGGCACCGCAACCACGCACAATGATGATATGGAAATTAAAGCAGTCCGACAGGTCTTTCAGGACTATGCCGTTCCATTGAGTAGTACTAAGCATAAAACTGGACACTGTTTAGGTGCTGCGGGTGCATTGGAAGCCTATATTTGTACACAAGTGCTTAAAGATCAAAACTGGTTACCCCTTCATCAAAATGGTGTGATTGATCCTGAATTGGATGATCAGCATTACGTTGAACAGGATGATTTAAATCAAACTGCACAATCTGATCCTAAGCGTTTTGTGATGAGTAATTCATTTGCCTTTGGCGGTAGTAATGTCAGCCTTATTTTTGGAACTGAAATCAGATGAGTTTAGATGCTATTCAATTTATTCCGCATGAAAAACCGATGGTTTTTGTTGATCAACTGCTGGAGTTAGGTGAGAATTTTGCACTTGCCAACCTAACCATTACACCTGAATTGATGTTTAGTGATGAACAAGGTTTGCCGACTTGGAGTAGTATTGAACTCATGGCACAAACCATTAGTGCCTTTGCTGGTGCAAAAGGACAAAAAATGGGGCAAACGCCACAAATTGGCTATTTGCTCGGAACACGCAAATTAAATTTACCTTTGGCTTATTTTGAATTTGGTAAAACATTGACCATTCGGGCTGAACAACAATATTTACATGAAGGCTTGGCACAATTCTCTTGTGAAATAAGCTATGAAGAACATAAAATTAGCGCAGTTTTAAGTGTTTATGAACCACCTGTGAAAGCTGAGCAATAAGTAGGAATTAAGTGTGTCGAGAAGAATATTAGTGACGGGATCTAGTCGAGGAATTGGTAAAGCAATTGCTTTAACTTTAGCAAAATCTGGCTTTGATGTGGTGGTGCATGCACGTTCTAGACGTGCTGATGCTGAGCAAGTGGTCGCTGAAATCCAAGCGTTGGGGCAAAACAGTTATGCGCTACTTTTTGATGTCACCCAACGTGAAAATACCCGACAGATACTGGAACAAGATATCGAGCTTCATGGTGCATTTTATGGTGTAGTGCTAAATGCAGGTTTAACCCATGATGGCGCATTTCCAGCTTTAACCGACAATGACTGGGATGAAGTAATTTCGACCTCATTGGATGGTTTTTATAATGTATTAAAACCTTTAGTGATGCCGATGATTCGTTTAAAACAAGGCGGGCGTATTGTCACGCTTTCTTCTGTTTCCGGCATTATGGGTAATCGTGGTCAAGTCAATTATAGTGCGGCAAAAGCGGGATTAATTGGTGCGACCAAAGCTTTGGCTTTAGAACTGGCAAAAAGAAAAATTACCGTAAATTGCGTTGCGCCGGGGCTGATTGAAACGGAAATGGTCACGGAAGAAGTAAAAGAACATGCTTTAAAAATGATTCCCTTACAACGTATGGGGCAGGTTGATGAAGTGGCGCATACAGTGAACTTTCTCTGCTCTGATCACGCAAGCTATATTACTCGGCAAGTGATTTCGGTGAATGGGGGATTGATTTAATGAAACGGGTTGTTGTGACGGGAATGTCGGGAATCACCTCACTGGGTGAAACGGCCGATGAAATTTTTGCCCAATTCCAAGCATCAAAAAATGGCATTCGTACGATGCCTGATTGGGAAATTTATACCGATTTACGTTGTAAAATTGCAGGTCCAGTAGAACACTTTGAGGTACCCAAACATTTTAATCGTAAAGTGACGCGAGGCATGGGACGAGTTGCATTGATGTCGGTGATTTGTGCTGAAAAAGCATTGGCAGATGCAGGCTTGATCGATCATCCTATTTTGAAAAGTGGCGACACTGGTGTTGCTTTTGGCTCTTCTGCGGGGAGTGTCGATGCGGTCAAAGAGTTTGGGAAAATGCTCATAGACAACGACATGAGCCGTTTAAATGCGACCACGTATATCCGAATGATGTCACATACCAGCGCTGTGAATATGACGGTTTATTTTGGTTTAAAAGGTTTAACCTTACCCACATCAAGTGCCTGTACTTCAGGTTCAATGGCCATCGGACAGGCATTTGAAGCAATTAAACTAGGTAAACAAACGCTGATGCTTGCAGGTGGCGCTGAGGAGCTCAGTGCGACAGGTTCCGCAGTATTCGATGTGTTATTAGCCACCAGTGGGATGAACGACACACCTGAAAAAACACCACGCCCATTTGATAAAAATCGTGATGGTTTGGTGATTGGTGAAGGTGCTGGCTGTTTAGTGCTAGAAGAATATGAACATGCACTGGCCCGTGGTGCAACGATCTATGCAGAAGTCATCGGTTATGCCAGCAATACCGATGGTGAGCATGTCACTCGTCCAAATTCAGAAATGATGGAAAGATGCATGCGCATGGCACTTAAAGATGCCGCAATTTCTGCGCAAGAGGTTGATTATATCAACGCGCATGGGACTTCGACAGATCAAGGCGATGTTGCCGAAACTCAAGCTACTGCACGTATATTTGGTAAAAAACCGATCAGCTCATTAAAAAGTTATTTTGGACATACCCTAGGTGCATGTGGTGCAATCGAAGCTTGGCTGAGCATAGAAATGCTGCAACGCCAACAGTTTATCCATACTTTAAATTTGGATGAAATTGACCCATTATGTGGTGATTTGGATTATATCGTGCGAGAGCCACGAGAGATGAATGCAAAAACCATCATGACCAATAATTTTGCATTCGGAGGGATCAACACCTCCATTATTTTAAAACATACTTAAAAGAGGAAAAAAACGATGTCATTTAAACACTTGGTTGTTGTTTCAACTTTATGCTTTGCTGGAATCGTCTCTGCACAAGCTGCGGACACTGTCCATAATCTCAATTTTAAAGCAGCTGTAGATCAAGCTGTGGCTGATGGATTTTTAGATGGATCGGTAAAATTTTATCTTGCTGGGACTAAATCTGGCGGTCAAGTTTTAGAAAAAGCGGTTGTCAGTAATAAAAAAACCAATGGTTTTGGAAAGTCTGCGGAAAAGGCTTGTGATCATGTATTACGTTCAGCATTGATCCAATTGCAAAGCGCAGCAAAAGACAAAGGTGCCAACGCAGTGACCAATATTGTGAGCTATTTCAAAGCAAATGAATCAAAAAACACCACCACATACCAATGTTATAAAGGTACAGCACTTGCGAGCGTGGCTTTAAAAGGCGATATCGTTAAATTCTAAGCTGTAAACATGTGCCAATGTCTAGTAATCTTTTAGAATAAGATATGGACATTGGCTCATACTTTTGAATCTATTAAAAAAATAATAGTTTACGATTAAAAATTTCATTAGCCTATTCATTTAAATGCCCCGTACATTGTGCCGAAATGTTTTTGATTTGTGCCGTATCCAGTTCTAAGTTATCCCATTTGCACATTTGTTGAATAATCCATTCAAAATCCTCTGGTTTAGGTCGGTCCTGTGTCCCAAAAGAGCGGATAATATTTTGTATTTTATGAAACGCATAGGTATGCACCAAATGTGAACAGTTGAAGCGGATAATCTCGCTGTCTTCTAACATGTGCCATATAGGTTGCAGTGATTGCAAGGTGCTTAAATCATGCTGTGCTTGCTGAATCGCTGTCTGCAATGCGTTTAAGGTATTCGGATGCTTGTTTGCCCATTCATGAGTGGTCGCCAAAACTTTATCCGCGACTTCAGGAATAATCTGTTTACTCTCGGCAATCACATAACTATAACCTTCAATCTGCGCTTGGATATTCCAAGGTTCACCGACACAGAATCCATCGATGAGTTGTGATGAAATCGCATCCACCATATAGGAAGGGGGCAGTGTGGATGGTTGATATTTTTTGGCCAAATCTGAGTCTGCCAAAGCCAACCATTCTCTTAAACAATAATGGTGAATGGACTGTTTAAACACATGGGCCAGTTGTATTTTATCGCCTTGTTTTAAGGCTTGAACCACTTTAGCTGCTGACGCTTGCGCGCTATCTTGTTTCTGAATTTTTAACTCATAACACAATTTTTGACTCAAGCTGATAAATGCACGATTGGTACTCAACACCAATGCGGTTTGTAAGGGAATACCCAGTTGATCATTACCTGTTGCAGCAGCGGGAAGCATGGCAGAAAGACAATGTGCGGCATCTAAAATACCAAAAGCTAAACGGTCACGTAGGCTGGCCCAAGATGGCTCTTTTACCAACGTAACATTCAGACCTTGCTCAGTAAAATAGCCTCGATGTTGTGCCCAAAGTATTGCAGTGCAATCCAGTAAAGGAATATAGCCTAGTTGAATGTCAGTGGTTTCAAGTGTATGCATTGTTTATTCCTTGAAATTAGCTTGGAGCAAGGCTTGGGCGTCGATTAACTTTCTTGCCATTTCCCCCATGGTGATACGGTGACTCATGGCATTTTTCCGTAACAAACTGAAGGCTTGTTCTTCTTTAATTTGATGCATCTGCATCAGCATCACTTTGGCTTTTTCAATATCTTTTCGGTCTGCTAGTTTGCATTTGGTTTCATTGAGATCTTTTAACAGTTTTTTATGTTTTTTAAATTGTTCAATTGAAATTTCTAAAATACTTTCCAGTTTTTCAGGGTCGATGCCATCGACAATATAGGCGGTTACACCCGCTTCAATGGCACTTTTAATGGTGTCTTTTTGCGAGTTTTTAGTGAAAAGCACAGTGGGCAAATCAAACTGACTTACACAGCTTTCAATAATATCTCGGTGTGGATGATCCATATCCAGCAAAATTACATCGGCATGTAAGTGTTGAAGATCGGTACTGTTTAAATGGTCAATCATCAGGCATGCGACCACCTCGAAACCATGTTCGATCAAAGAGGATTTGATAAAAGACGCCCGCTCTATATCATCATCGATCAGGGCAATTCTTAATTTTGGCATGTCGCTACTCAAGTATGTCCTGACATGAACTTTCAGCATATAAGCAATTTAGATGCCAATATCTCTGGTTAAAATTGCTGCTTAAAGCATAGCCGCAGGATGTTAAAGAAAAGTGATGCACTTTATTGACGCAATTTGCTTCCTAAACATGCAGTTTTATGACTTACATTTTAGACGTACTGATCAACAGTGTGACATTTTATTGTGCAATCTAGGTACGATCATTTAATCATAAGTACTGAGTATTCAAGCAAAATAAAATCATAAATAGTCAAAAATATAAAGTTGGCATGAACCATGCTTATATTTAATCAAGTCAAAGAAGACTTTCAAAATTTGTAAGACGGCCAACGACGTCCGTTCTGATCGTTACTGATATGCCCCGTGCATAACAGCAACTTATATGCGTTCAGTTCAGGAGATCGAAGCTATGTCTTCAAATTTAGATGCGAAAAAAGCAACAAAGATTCATCTTTTCAATTTTAGCAGCGCAGCAATGCGGGCCTTCCATATGAGTTGGCTCGCCTTTTTTGTTTGCTTCTTTGCATGGTTTGCCTGTGCGCCGTTAATGCCTGTTATTGCAGGTGAATTTCATCTGACTAAAGATCAAATTGCCAATATCAATATTGCCGCGGTGGCCATCACGATTTTAGTGCGTCTGATCGTCGGTCCCTTATGCGATAAATACGGTCCTCGTAAAACCTATACTGCATTACTGATTATCGGCAGTATCCCTGTATTTGGTGTGGCATCTGCCAATAGTTATGAATCCTTTCTATTTTTCCGTCTATTGATTGGTGCAATTGGTGCCAGCTTTGTCATCACGCAATATCACACCAGTATTATGTTTGCGCCAAATGTGGTGGGAACTGCAAATGCAACCACTGCAGGTTGGGGCAATGCGGGTGGTGGAGCAACTCAAGCCTTGATGCCATTGATGCTTGCCGCACTGGTGATGTTTGGTGTTGAACAAGCCATGGGCTGGAGAATTGCGCTGATTGTACCTGGTGTGCTGATGTTAATCGTCGGTGCAATGTACTGGAAGTTTACGCAAGATTGCCCACAAGGTGATTTTAAAGAGCTTCGTGCGCAAGGTCTGCATGTGGGCAGTGATAAAAAAGGTGGTATGGCAATTTTAATACATGCTGCAAAAAACTATCGTGTCTGGATTCTGTTTGGTGCTTATGCTGCCTGTTTTGGTATCGAAATTTTCATTCACAACATTGTCGCAATGTACTACGTGGATCATTTCAAATTTGGTTTAAAAGAAGCGGGTATGGCCGCAGGGATTTTTGGTTTACTGGCTCTGTTTGCCCGTGCACTTGGCGGTATTGTTTCAGACAAGGTGGCGACTAAAAAAGGTCTTGATGGCCGGACTAAAGTATTGTTTGCCATGATCCTGTTAGAAGGCGTATTTCTGATTGTCTTTTCACAAATGAATACCGCAATTCTAGCGATTCTGGTCATGACCGTATTTGCTTTATTTACCCATATGGCTTGCGGTGCGACCTATGCACTGGTTCCATTTATTGATCGCGATGCTTTGGGTGGTGTGGCTGGCATTATCGGTGCAGGCGGTAATGTCGGTGCTGTTGCTGCTGGTTTCTTATTAAAAGGCATGTTGGATATTCAAACGACGTTGATGGTTTTAGGTGGTTTGGTGGTGATTGCTGCAAGTTGTGTATTGATGATCCGTTTCTCGGTTGAACATAAAGAGAAAGAGCAAAAGTTATTTGAAGCTGCTGTGCTTGAGCGAAATAGCATGGAACAAAATGCTGTAAGTCTTAAACAAAACAGTGCGACTTAATTGAATAACAACAGCAAGAATTAAGGAGAATCGATATGAAATTAGTGATGATTGGTCATGGAATGGTTGGGCACAAATTTATTGAATCTGTGCTGGAACATGCTGGTGATGAAGTTGAAATCACGATTTTGGCAGAAGAACCCCGTTTAGCTTATGACCGTGTACATTTGACTGAATATTTTACAGGCAAGTCTGCAAAAGATTTAACCCTCTGTCGTGCTGACTTTGCCGATGCGTATGGTATCGACCTGCGCTTAAACACCAAAGCCACGGATATAGATACCCGCAATAAATGCATCACCACCAATCATGGTGATGTAATCAGCTATGACAAATTGGTACTTGCGACAGGTTCCTATGCTTTTGTTCCACCAATTTCAGGTCACGACCGCAACAACTGTTTTGTTTACCGTACTATTGATGACTTGGATGCGATTCGGGCAGCGAGTTTATCGGCAAAATCTGGTGTAGTGATTGGTGGTGGTTTGCTGGGTTTGGAAGCTGCCAAAGCGCTTCGTGATTTAGACTTGGAAACCCATGTTGTTGAATTTGCACCCCGTTTAATGGCAGTACAAATTGATGATTTGGGCGGAAAAGTTTTACGCGTCAAAATTGAAAATTTAGGCGTGAAAGTCCATACCCAAAAGGCCACTTCGGCTATAGAAGACGGTGTGAATAGCACCCATGTGATGAAGTTTGCAGATGGTTCCGAACTTGAAACAGATATTATTTTATTTTCCGCAGGGATTCGCCCACGTGATGAATTGGCGCGCCAAAGTGGTTTAGCTCTAGGTGAGCGTGGTGGTATCGTGATCAATGATTATTGCCAAACCTCAGATGCAGACATTTATGCAATTGGTGAATGTGCCTTATGGAACAATAGAATTTATGGTTTAGTTGCGCCCGGTTATGACATGGCAAGGATTGCGGCAAAACATGTAATGCAACAAAGTTGTCCTACATTTGCTGGCGCAGACATGAGCACCAAGCTAAAACTGATGGGTGTCGATGTGGCATCGGTAGGTGATGCGCATGCCATGACTGCAAATGCATTGAGCTATTTCTATGCCGATGAAGATGCAATGGTCTATAAAAAGATCGTGGTCAATGCAGAGAAAACCCAATTACTAGGTGCGGTACTGGTCGGTTGCGCCAAAGAATATAACGACTTATTGCAAATGATGCTCAATGGACTGGCTATACCTGAAAATCCAGAAAGTTTAATCATGCCGGGCTATGCACAATCTTCAGCAAAAGCGGGAGGTAGTGGTGTTGATTTATTGCCAGACAGTGCCACGATTTGTTCATGTAATAACGTGTCTAAAGCAGATATTTGTAGTGCAATTGCAGAGGGTTCGACCTCATTAGGTGCGTTAAAAAAATGTACCAAAGCCGCAACCGCATGTGGTGGATGTGCATCCTTAGTGACCCAAGTTTTAAAATCTGAATTACAACGCCAAGGGGTAACAGTCAATAATCATCTTTGTGAACACTTTGCTTACTCACGCCAAGAGTTGTATCACTTGGTACGGGTCAATGAAATTAAAACCTTTGATGATTTGATTCAACAACATGGGCATGGTTTAGGTTGTGATATTTGCAAACCGACAGCGGCCAATATCTTGGCATCTTGCTGGAATGACTTTGTTCTCACCGCAAATCATGCTGGGTTGCAAGACAGTAATGACTACTATCTAGGCAATATTCAAAAAGATGGTTCGTATTCTGTTGTACCACGTATGGCAGGCGGTGAAGTGACGCCAGATGGTTTGATTGCAGTCGGTCAGATTGCCAAAGAATATGGTTTATATACCAAGCTAACTGGTGGGCAACGGGTAGATTTGTTTGGAGCACAAGTTCATCAATTGCCAGAAATTTGGGAAAAGCTGATTAATGCTGGTTTTGAGTCTGGTCATGCCTATGGCAAGTCATTACGTACCGTTAAATCTTGTGTTGGGAGCACATGGTGTCGTTATGGTGTCGATGACTCGGTCGGTTTAGCCATCTTCCTTGAAAATCGCTACAAAGGTTTACGTTCCCCACATAAATTAAAAATGGCAGTTTCGGGCTGTACCCGTGAGTGTGCCGAAGCACAAAGCAAAGATGTTGGGGTGATTGCCACTGAAAAAGGCTGGAACTTATATGTTTGTGGCAATGGGGGAATGAAACCTCGCCATGCAGAACTTTTAGCTTCTGACCTCGATACGCAAACTTTAATTCAATATATCGACCGCTTTTTTATGTTCTATATCCAAACAGCGGATCGTTTACAACGGACTTCAGTATGGCGTGACAATATGGAAGGTGGTTTGGACTATCTTAAAGATGTTGTTGTACATGATTCCTTAGGGGTTGCTGCTGAACTTGAACGTCGAATGAGCCATGTGGTGGGCACTTATCAGGACGAATGGCGCACTGCGGTGGAAGATCCTGAAGTACGAAAACGTTTTGTGACCTTTATTAATGCCAAAGCTGAGCAACAGCAAGATCCACATATTCAGTTTGCCAAAGTCCGTGGGCAAATTCGCCCAAAAACTGAATCAGAACGTGATCAGAGCCGTATTCCTGTAGTTGAAGCATAAGGTTGAAGCATAAGCATATGAATACTGGGTTTATTGGCCTTATTCCACAGCTTAAAAACAAGTCTGGTGGAAAATCTGATCAACGTAGTTAAAAGGATAAATACAATGACCATTTTAAAAGATATGAATGAACTCGATTGGCTGGATATTTGTGCATTGCAAGACATTACGCCCAATACAGGTGTAGGCGCATTACTCGGGCAACAACAAGTGGCTATTTTTCGGGTAGGCAGTGAAAAGCGTGTATATGCGCTGAGCAACCAAGACCCATTCAGTAAAGCCTTTGTCATGTCGCGTGGAATTATTGGTGATTTACAAGGTGAACGTGTAGTTGCATCACCGATTTATAAGCAACATTTTAGTTTAGCAACAGGCCGTTGTTTAGAAGACAAAGATCAAAAATTATTGGTTTTTCCAAGTAAAATTGAAAATGGTCGTGTTTGGGTCAGTCCAACCCCACAAAAAACCTATATCACCAATAATGGTACGGCTCAGGAAAAAATCAATTTAGTTCTGGTGGGTAACGGATTGGCAGGAATGCGTTGCTTGGAAGATTTGCTGGATATGGCACCTGATCGTTATGAGGTGACGGTGATTGGTGAGGAGCCTTGGGGGAATTATAACCGGATTATGCTGTCGCCTGTCTTATCAGGGGATAAAACCATTGACGACATCATGCTACATCCCCATTCATGGTATGCCGATAAAAATATTCGCTTTATTGCGGGTGATGCTGCGGTACGTATTGACCGTCCGCGTAAGCAGGTCTATACCGAAAAAGGTGTGGTGGTGAGCTATGACCGTTTGATTTTAGCAACGGGTTCAAAACCCTTTATTCCACCAGTCAAAGGCTCAGATTTAGATGGCGTGTTGAGCTTTCGTGATATTTATGATGTCAATAATATGCTCGACTACTGTAAATCTAAAAACAATGCCGTGGTGATTGGTGGTGGTCTATTGGGGCTAGAAGCCGCATATGGTTTAAAGCAACGTGGTATGAATGTGACGGTTTTGCATTTGATGGATCGCATTATGGATCGCCAACTTGATGCCAAAGCCAGTCAAATGTTGAAAACAGCAATTGAGCAAAAGGGCATTTCGATCATCACCGAAGCCAATACAGAAGAATTACTCGGTGAAAATGGTCATGTCACCCAGGTTCGGTTAAAAGATGGCACGCTTTTAGATGCAGATCTGGTGGTTTTTGCCGTGGGTATTCGCCCAAATATGGCTTTGGCACAAAGCGCGGGTTTACGCTGTAATCGCGGTGTGTTGGTCAATGACACCATGCAAACCTATGATCCAAGTATTTATGCAGTGGGTGAATGTATTGAGCATCGTAACCAAACGTTTGGTTTGGTAGAACCTTTATGGGGTCAAGCCTTTATCTGTGCATCACATTTGGCTGAACACGGCAGTTTAACCTTTAAAGCACCGACTGTTCCAACCCAGTTAAAAGTCAGTGGTTGTGATGTTTTCTCAGCAGGCCGCATTGATTTAGAAAACAGTCAACCGCTAGAAGATTTCGAAGACATCATTCTGAATGATGAAAAACGCCAAATCTACAAACGCATTATTATTCAAAAAGATAAAGTCGTGGGTGCAGTACTGTTTGGTGATACAGAGGATGGTACTTGGTACGCTGAATTGATTGCTGATCAAACCCCAATTTCTTCGATTCGCAATAAATTGTTATTTGGTCGGGATTTTGCATTAAGAAAAGCAGGCTGATTTATATCGCTTAACCCTCTTCATTTTAACAGCAGGGGGAGATTAAAAATGAAAGCCATATTTAAGTGAATGTATAGCATTGAGGAGCACAGCAGCAATGAATAGTATCCCTTTAGTGGAACTGCCGAGCTCCACAGAACAAAAGATCATAAGCACACACACCACTTGTCCTTACTGTGGTGTAGGCTGTGGTGTCACAGCAACAGTGCAAGACACCACGCTAGGACAAAAAGTGTCTGTGGTTGGCGATGTCAATCATCCCTCGAATTACGGAAAACTGTGTATTAAAGGCAGTAATTTAGCCGATACGCTGGGGTTGGGCACACGTGTTTTACATCCGATGCTTGGACGTCATTCCCATCAGCAAGTTACAGATTGGGATAGCGCAACAGATTTAATTGCCAATAAATTCCAACACTATATCGAGCAATATGGTCGTGACAGTGTCGCATTTTATGTTTCTGGTCAGTTGTTGACGGAAGACTATTATGTGGTGAATAAATTCGTTAAAGGCTATTTGGGCACAGCCAATATCGATACCAATTCAAGATTGTGTATGTCTTCGGCGGTTGCCGCACATAAGCGTGCTTTTGGTGAGGATTTGGTACCTGCAAGTTATGATGATTTTGAACATACTGACATGGTGGTTCTGGTCGGTTCAAATACAGCATGGTGTCATCCCGTGATGTATCAACGCATCATGAAAGCCAAAGAATTAAGACAACAAAAGCAAAGTGATTTATTTGTGGTGGTGATAGATCCACGCTTTACGGCTACATGTGAAGCAGCTGATTTACATTTACCTATTCTGATTGGTCAAGATGTTTGCTTGTTTAATGGGCTATTACAATATTTACATCAACAGGGGTATGCCGATAGCGCATTTGTTGAGGCACATACCCAAGGGCTAGAGACGGCACTAAAAAGCTCGCAAGCTGAAACAGATATCCAAGATGTTGCAGTGAAAACAGGAATTTCGCTAGAAAAACTCCAGCTCTTTTTTGAAAAGTTTGCCCAAACTGAAAAAGTCATGACCCTATTTTCAATGGGGGTAAACCAGTCTTCACGTGGCGTGGACAAAGCCAATAGCATCATTAATTGTCATTTGTTGACGGGCAAAATTGGAAAGTTGGGCGCAGCACCGTTCTCAATGACAGGACAACCTAATGCAATGGGCGGGCGTGAAGTGGGTGGACTTGCCAATATGCTGGCAGCACACATGGACTTAGACAATCAACAACATCAACAGCTTGTGCAAAGTTTTTGGAACAGTCCAAGCATTGCCAAACACGTTGGATTAAAAGCCGTTGATCTTTTTGAAGCAGTGGAAAGTGGCAAGATTAAAGCGATTTGGATTATGGCGACCAATCCGGTGGTCAGCCTACCCAATGCCGATCAGGTCAAACGTGCTTTAAACAGTTGCGAGTTTGTTGTGGTCTCTGATATTTGCAAAGATACCGACACCACTCAGTTTGCTGATGTGCTCTTACCTGCATTGGGCTGGGGGGAAAAGGATGGCACGGTCACTAATTCAGAACGCCGTATTTCACGACAACGTGCTTTTTTAGACCCGCCTGAGCAAGCCAAAGCGGATTGGTGGGCTGTGGCACAAGTGGCTAAAAAGCTTGGATTTACTGGCTTTGATTTTGCAAATAGCCACGAGATTTTTAAAGAACATGCACAGTTATCTGCGTATCAAAATGCAGAGATTAATGCGCGATCAAATACCCAAAGCTTTCGTTACTTCAATTTACAAGGTTTAACTGATCTTTCATTGGATGAATATGATCAATTGGCGCCCATTCAATGGCCTGTGATCATACGCAATCAGGCTGAGCATGCATTCGCACAATTGTTTTCACAGGGGCAGTTTAGCCATGCAGATGGCAAAGCTAAATTTATTGCCACGATGGCGATAGATCCAGTCCATGAAAGCACTGCTGAATATCCTTTAATTCTCAATACAGGGCGGATTCGAGATCAGTGGCACACCATGACCCGCACAGGTTTATCTGCCAATTTAAGTAGCCATAAAGCAGAACCCTTTTGTGAAATTCACCCCAATGATGCATTGAAATATGGCTTGAAAGAAGGCGAATTGGTCGAAATCAAATCGGCTTGGGGCAATTGTGTCTTACGTGCTGTACTCAGTGACAATATCCGCCGTGGACAGATTTTTGCCCCGATTCATTGGAATGATCAATTTGCTTCGGATGCCCGTATTGGCAAAGTGGTCAATCCAGTGGTAGATGCGATTTCAGGCGAGCCAGAATTCAAACATACTCCTGTGATGATTCAGCCATTTTATACCCAGTGGCAAGGGGTGTTTTATGTCCGTGAAGGGTATGAATACATTATTAAAAATAGCATCGAAAATACGGTTTGGTGGACAAAAATTCAGACCGCCAAAGCAGTGCGCTATGAATTGGCTGATCGTCGTCGTTTTACCCAAACCACTCAACATCTCAAACAACTTTTACCCTTTGAGGATGAAAGTTTTGAGTGGCTGAACTTGGAAGATCAAACTGCACATATCAGCCATAGTGTGGTGTTAAAAGAAGGTCGCCTTATTGCAAGTTTATATATTGCACCCAAAGCCTTGTTGCCTGATCGTGATTGGGTTGCCAGCTTATTTAAACGTGATCGTTTAAGTGCGATGCATCGTAAAGCATTACTTGCTGGACAAGCCATGTCGATAGGCAATAGTGATGGGCCGTTGGTGTGTAGTTGCTTTAAAGTGGGTAAAAATCGAATTATTCAAACCATTAAAGAAAACAATATCAATCATGAAAAACAAGTGACTGCATGTTTAAAAGCAGGTGGTAATTGTGGTTCATGTCTACCTGAAATTCGCGGATTGATTAAAGCCTGTCAAGCGGAGCTTACACAATGAAAAGAATCATAAAACCGAGAAGACCGAGCCAATATCCACAAACTGATCTAGTCATTCTTGCAGGTGGTCAGGCAAGGCGTATGAATGGAATTAATAAACTGTTACAGAAGTTTGATGATCAAATTCAACTAATTAAGATCCATCAACAACTAAAAAATCGAGTCGCGCAGATTTGGGTCAATAGCCACCGTGATTATTCAATTTATCAAAAACTTATTCCCAGTTTGTATTGCTATCAGGATGATGAAAAAGGCTTTTATGGTCCGCTGATGGGAATAAAAAGTGCTTGGTCTTATGTGACATCTGACTATGTACTTTTTGTGCCCTGTGATGTGACATTTATTCCACCCGAGGTTATTGAAAGCTTACATATGGCTTTAGCGGGTCATCCTTTGGCACAAGTGGCTTATGTCAATATCAATGGCAAAGCCTTATATCCATTTTGTTTGTTAAAGCGCAGTGCTTTAAATCAAATCTGCACTCATCTTGAACAAGGACAACGCAGTTTAAAGGCATGTTTTTCTGATTTGCACGCTCAGGAAGCGTTATTTGAAAATCATGCACTGTTTTTTCACAGCATTAATTCTTTGGATGAATTACAGCAATATCAACAGCTCAAGTTTTTACATTGATTGGCTTGGTTTAGATTAGTTTTTTGCAAATTTCTGTTTTTGAGAGAATTCGAGCAGGTTTTAGCTGAAGCGCATGGGGAATGATTAAAGTTGGAACATTTTTTGCAATTTCAATATCAATAAAATAGCGCAGATTTTAAGTTTTAAACAATCTTGAATCTAAATCGTGCTAGGGATGTGTAAATGAATGCAATGACACAATACGAAGTGGGTACGGCTTTTGTCGATCAATATGGTCGTAGCAAGCGTAAACTCAGAATTTCAGTGACAGATCGCTGTAATTTTAAGTGTGTCTATTGTATGCCCGAACATCCTGAATGGATGAAAAAACAGGATTTACTCAGTTTTGAAGAACTTTATGTGTTTTGTGAGTTTATGGTGCGGCATGGCATCGAACAGATTCGGATCACAGGTGGTGAGCCGTTAATGCGTCAAGGTGTGGTGCACTTTATTGAGCAACTACAAAAATTAAGAAAGCTGGGACTCAAACGCATCTCAATGACCAGCAATGCACACTATCTTAAACAATACGCAAGCCAATTAAAACAAGCGGGTTTAGATGACTTGAATATCAGTCTGGACAGTCTAGATCCAGCACAATTTAAGGCACTGACTCAAAAAGAACTACATCCCGTCTTAGCGGGTATTGTCGCAGCACAACAAGCAGGCTTTAAGATCAAGATCAATGCTGTATTGATTAAAGGCATCAATGACGATCAGGTTTTGCCCTTAGCACACTGGTCGATTCAACACCATTTTACCGTACGATTTATTGAATTTATGCCTTTGGATGGCGCTGGTCTTTGGTCACAAGCCGAGATTGTCAGTGAACAAGAAATCTTAACTCAATTAAAGCAGGACTTTGTTGTCACTTTACAGCAAGGACAGTCTTCCGAACCTGCACGGCAGTATTTTATTGATGGTTATCCGATAGGCATCATTTCGACTATTACCAATTCATTTTGTGGCACGTGTGACCGTGTACGCTTAACCGCACAAGGTGATTTTTATAATTGTCTATTTGCGCCAAAGGGGATCAACCTCAAAGCGCAAATTAAGGCATTGGATCAGGATTTAGCTATTTTAGAGCCTCTCCGATTAGCACAAATCAGTTCACCAAATGCAGTTGTATATTCGCCAATAACATTAGAATCGCCCCAGCATCAACAACTACAAGATACTTTGTATGATTATATTTGGCTGAAAAAACAAGGCTTTGATGAGATTTATCAACAACCAAAATCAAAACATTCATCATCTCGAAAAATCAGTATGTACATGATTGGAGGTTAATATGTCAGATCAATTTACCATTCTAAATACACCAGACTTGGCAAATATTGCCAATCAATTCAAAAATATTCAGCAGCAGATGACTGTAAAAATTGAATGCTTTGGTGCAATTGAACGTTTACTGCCGAATGATTTAACCCTGCAATGTGAGTCTGAAATGAGGATTTCGGATGTTTTGGATTATGTGGTACGTGCTTATCCACATGCAGGAAACATGCTTGAGCGTTGTGCATGTGCAATGGGCGAAGACATTATTCCACGTCAGACCTTATTAACATCGGACAGCACCGTGGTTTTACTGTCACCTGTTGCGGGAGGTTGATATGCATACATTTGAACAGACGCTTAAACAATTCAACAGAATTCAGGATACTCCTTTAAGCCAAGACAGTTTTGATCCGATTCAAGACTTTCCTGAATGCGGAGGTATTGGCATCTTTATTGGAACAGTACGTAATCACCATGAAGGCAAAGCAGTCAAAGCGTTGAAATATACTGCCTATGCACCTGTTTCAGAAAAAATGATTCGTCAAATTGAACAAGAGATTCAACAAAAATTTGCGGTGGCTTATGTACGGGTTATTCATCGTATTGGTGCTTTAAACATCGGTGAAAAAGCCATTATTGCGATTGCTTATGCAGCGCATCGCTGTGAAGCATTTTCAGCCTGTGAAGAAGCCGTAGAACGGGTAAAACATGAGGTTCCCGTATGGAAAGAAGAATTTTATCTGGATGGCACGAGCCAATATGTTGCGGGTTGTTGTATTCGAAAAGATGATGTGGAACAAGATAATTCAGTACAAAAAGATTCATTTCACCACCATGACTGTGAACATGACGCCTCTCATCACCATTCATCTCAGCACAATCACTCTCAACATGCTTTAGTACATCATTTCACATCTGCACATCTGGGCCACACGCATTTAGAACCCAGCAGTCAACAACAGGATCATGAACGAGAACAGCATGTGTTATTGAGCAAACAGTGTGAACAAACAATTTATCAATGGCATATGTAAAAAACATATTTAGCAAACTTGGCAAAGTGTCTTCTTCACAAAATATATTTTGCCATGTAAAAGATGTTGTTATCTCAACAGATGCTAAATCACTTGGCGTAAATCTCGCGCTGTTTCTTGCAGTAACGGCAAGATATGCGTAATTAAATAATCTTTGGTGGTACGGATGGTGGGGGAGACAATATTGAGTGCGGCAACAACAACCGCATTTGAGTCATAAATCGGAACTGCCACAGCATGCACTCCCAATTCATGTTCTTCACAGGAATAACACCAGTCTTGTTCTTTAATCTCATGTAGTAATTCTATAAAGGCATCACTTTCTGTATAGGTATATTTAGTGAGACGCTTTAATGGATACTGGGTTAGCCACTGCTTCTGTTCTTCGACATTTAAATGCGCCAATAAAATTTTCCCAGCAGAAGTTGCATGCGCAGGTAAGCGATTACCTAAATGTAAGCCATAGGGATTTACTCTGTCTGTTTGTTGGTGTGCAGCACTTCGTGCAATAGTAATCGCTTCATAACCATCTAGCACCATGACGGAATAAATCAGCGAGGTTTGATTGGTCAATAAATTTAATAAGGGTTGGCAAATTTTAGGTAAAGGAGAACCATCTAAATAAGCACCAGAGAACTTGAGAATTTTCGGGGTTAAATGATAGTAATGTCCATCAAAGTCTAAATAGCCTAAGTATTCTAATGTGAGTAATTGACGGCGCGCTGCTGCACGGGTCATTCCTGTTTTTTCAGCCGCAGTGCTGATATTCAAGCGGTGTCGTTCAGGTCCAAAACATTCTAAAATTGCCAAACCTTTTGCAATCCCTGCAATAAAATCTTCATGACGAATAATCTTTTTATTTTCAGTATGATGGATTAATCGGGTGGTTTTATTGTGTTCATCATCCATAACGCAGCTCCTTATTTTAAAGCCAATTGCATTAAAATTATACTCAATCGAAATCAGACTGTTTTAGTGGGATAATGTTCGATCATCGAACATAAAAAATGATGATCGAACAAAATCTGACTTTAAGCCTAGAAGTAAATACAAAATTTATCAAGAATAAAGATAAGAAATCCGAACAAAACACTCAACTTATGTTTCATCGGTTTCTAGGATGAAACAAATGAGTGATTCATAGTACAGGAAGTAGTCAGATGATTGATAAAAGCGCCACCTCATTGACCGAGGTTCTGTCCCACATCAAAGATGGTGCAACCATTATGATTGGTGGCTTTGGAACAGCAGGACAACCCGCAGAGCTGATCGATGGGCTGATTGAACTTGGCG